>NZ_JBIDAQ010000011.1:0-257485 GCF_043202555.1 Streptomyces sp. NPDC048182
GCGCCGGGCTGCGCCACGCCCCCCGTAGTGCCGGGTTGCGCCACGATCCCGGGTGCGGGCACGTCGTGGCTGGTCGCGCAGTTCCCCGCGCCCCTAAAGGGCGTGCAGTCACGTCGGCCGTACGGTCACAGCCGTAGCTGAGGCCATCTCGTGCCCGGCGTCAGCCGACCAGGTGGCCTTCCAGTTCCTCGACGTCCTCGGCGTCCTCGCCGATGTTGGCCTCCGTGCCCGGGATCCCGAGGTCGGACGCACGCTTGTCGGCCATGGCGAGGAGACGGCGGATCCGCCCGGCGACGGCGTCCTTCGTCAGCGGCGGGTCGGCCAGCGCACCCAGCTCCTCCAGCGAGGCCTGCTTGTGCTCCATCCGCAGCCGCCCCGCCGCCGCGAGGTGCTCCGGCACATCGTCGGCGAGGATCTCCAGCGCCCGCTGCACCCGCGCCCCCGCCGCGACAGCGGCCCGCGCGGACCGCCGCAGGTTCGCGTCGTCGAAGTTGGCAAGACGATTCGCCGTGGCCCGCACCTCCCGCCGCATCCGGCGCTCCTCCCAGGCCAGCACCGACTCGTGCGCACCCAGCCGGGTCAGCAGCGCCCCGATCGCGTCGCCGTCACGGACGACGACCCGGTCCACGCTGCGCACCTCGCGGGCCTTGGCCGCGATGGACAGCCGGCGCGCGGCCCCGACCAGGGCGAGCGCGGCCTCGGGGCCGGGGCAGGTCACCTCCAGGGAGGAGGAGCGCCCCGGCTCGGTCAGCGACCCGTGCGCCAGGAACGCCCCGCGCCACGCGGCCTCGGCGTCACAGGTGGCCCCCGAGACCACCTGCGGCGGCAGACCGCGGATCGGGCGCCCCCGGCCGTCCACCAGACCGGTCTGCCGGGCCAGCTGGTCACCGCCCGCGACCACCCGCACCACGTACCGCGAGCCGCGCCGCAGCCCGCCCGGGGCCATCACGATCAGCTCGGAGCTGTGCCCGAAGATCTCCAGGATGTCCCGCTTGAGCCGGCGCGCCGCCATCGCGGTGTCCAGCTCCGCCTCGATCACGATGCGCCCGCTCACCAGGTGGAGGCCGCCGGCGAACCGCAGGATGGCCGAGACCTCCGCCTTCCTGCAGCAGGTCCGGGTGACGGGGAGCCGGGAGATCTCATCCTTCACCGCTGCCGTCATCGCCATGGGCCGATCCTTCCATGCATCCGAAAAATACGGTCGTACGCGGCGGCCAGCAGCTCCGGGTCGTGCCTCGGAGTTCCGTCGGGCCGGGCGACCGGGGTGAGCTCGACCGCGGCGCCGAACCGTTTCGCGGCATCGGTGAGTGAGTCGCGGTCGGGCACCGCGGCCTCGTCGGCCAGCACCACGTCCAGGGCGAGTTTAGGGGCGTGTCGTCCCAAAACCTCCAAATGACGCTGCGGGGAGAACCCCTCGGTTTCTCCGGGCTGCGGCACGAGGTTCAAGGAGAGCACGCGCCGGGCCTTCGTCTCGGCGAGCGCGTCCAGCAGATCGGGCACGAGCAGGTGCGGGATGACCGAGGAGAACCAGGAGCCGGGTCCGAGCACCACCCAGTCCGCGTCCAGCACCGCGTCGACCGCCTCGGGCACTGCCGGCGGGTCGTTCGGCACCAGGTGCACGGACTGCACCTCGCCCGGGGTGAGCGCCACGGTCGCCTGCCCCCGCACGGTGTCGACGTCCTCGGGCCGCTCCGGGTCGTGCCCCTTGACCAGCGCCTGCAACTCCAGCGGCACCGCCGACATGGGCAGCACCCGCCCCTGCGCGCCGAGCAGCTTGCCGACCAGGTCGAGGGCCTGGACGTGGTCGCCGAGCTGCTCCCACAGGGCGACGATCAGCAGGTTGCCGACCGCGTGCTCGTGCAACGCGCCCTGGGACTGGAAGCGGTGCTGGATGACCCGGGCCCAGGTCTGGCCCCAGTCGTCGTCGCCGCACAGCGCGGCCAGCGCCTTGCGCAGGTCGCCGGGCGGCAGGACGCCCAGCTCGTCGCGGAGCCGGCCGCTGGAGCCGCCGTCGTCGGCCACCGTGACCACCGCGGTGAGGTCGCCGGTGATCCGGCGCAGCGCGGCGAGCGAGGCGGACAGGCCCATGCCGCCGCCGAGGGCGACGACCTTGGGCTGGGCGCCCCGGCGGCGGGGCCGGCCGCCGCGCGCCTCGGCGGGCCGCGCCGTGCGGGCCTCGGCGGGCCTGCCGCCCCGGCCCTCGGGCACCACCCGGCGCAGCTTGCTCAGCCGTGGCGGGCGCCCCGTCATTCCCGTCCCATGTCCCGGTGGACGACCACCGTCTCCACGCCCTCGGCGGCGAGCCGGGCGGCGAGCTTCTCCGACATGGCCACCGACCGGTGCTTGCCGCCGGTGCAGCCGACGGCCACGGTCACATAGCGCTTGCCCTCCCGGCGGTAGCCCGCGGCGATCAGCTGGAGCAGCTCGGCGTAGCGGTCGAGGAACTCCTTGGCGCCGGGCTGGTTCAGCACGTAGTTCGCCACCTCCTCGCTCTTGCCGGTGAAGGGGCGCAGTTCGGGGACCCAGTGCGGATTGGGCAGGAAGCGCATGTCCACGACCAGGTCGGCGTCGACGGGCAGGCCGTACTTGAAGCCGAACGACATGACCGTGGCCCGCAGCTCGGGCTCCTCGTCGCCGGCGAACTGGGCGTCCATCTTGGCGCGCAGCTCGTGCACGTTGAGGCTGGAGGTGTCGATCACCAGGTCGGCGTCGCCGCGCAGCTCGCGCAGGAGTTCGCGTTCGGCCGCGATGCCGTCCACGATGCGGCCGTCGCCCTGGAGGGGGTGCGGGCGGCGCACCGACTCGAAGCGGCGCACCAGGGCCTCGTCGGAGGACTCCAGGAAGACGATCCGCCGGGTGACGCCCCGGGAGTCGAGGTCGGCGAGGGACTCGCGCAGGTTGTCGAAGAAGCGCCGGCCGCGGACGTCCACGACGACCGCGATCCGCGCCACGTTGCCCTGCGAGCGGGCGCCCAGCTCCACCATGGTGGGGATCAGCGCCGGGGGCAGGTTGTCCACGACGAACCAGCCCAGGTCCTCCAGGCACTTGGCCGCGGTGGACCGGCCGGCCCCGGACATGCCGGAGATGA
The DNA here is from genome assembly GCF_043202555.1 of Streptomyces sp. NPDC048182. NCBI lineage: Bacteria > Bacillati > Actinomycetota > Actinomycetes > Kitasatosporales > Streptomycetaceae > Streptomyces > Streptomyces sp. NPDC048182. Next base: position 3,089 of record NZ_JBIDAQ010000011.1, read on the forward strand.
TCACCAGCTCGGGGATGGGCGCGTCGTGCGCCGGGGCTGGTTCCTTGGCCGTACCCACCTGTGCTCCGTCGTCCGTGTCGGTCCCGCCGTCGGCGCGTTCTCGCGCCGCCGCGTTCGGTGTCTCGTGCTCGGTCATCGCTCCTGCCCCCGTCGTCTTTCCGGATCGCCCGCTGCCACGGGCTCCGTCGGGGCCTCCGGCGCCGTCGCGGGCGCCCCGTCCGGTTCTTCCATGATCTCGCCGGTCGCCGTGTTCACGGCGGGTCCGGCCGGTGTCGCCCCGGCGAGGGCCACGGCGACGGTCTCGGCCGTCTTGCGGCCTATGCCGGGCACCTCGCAGATCTGGTCGACGGTGGCCGACCGGAGCCTCTTCACCGAGCCGAAGTGCTTGATCAGCGCCTGCTTGCGGCTCTCCCCCAGGCCCGGCACGTCGTCCAGGGGGCCGGCGCGCAGGCGCTTGGCGCGCTTGGTGCGCTGGTAGGTGATCGCGAAGCGGTGCGCCTCGTCGCGGACCCGCTGGAGCAGGTAGAGGCCCTCGCTGGTGCGGGGCAGGACGACCGGGTCGTCCTCGCGGGGCAGCCAGACCTCTTCGAGGCGCTTGGCCAGGCCGCACACGGCGATGTCGTCGATGCCCAGCTCGTCCAGGGCCCGCTGGGCCGCCGCGACCTGCGGCTGCCCGCCGTCCACCACGACGAGCTGCGGCGGGTAGGCGAAGCGCTTGGGCCGGCCGTCCTCGTCCTTCAGTCCGCCGTCCTTCAGCTCGCCGTCGTCCACGACGTCGTCGCCGGGGGGTTCGTCGCCGTCCGCCCACTCCCCCGTGCGCTCCTTCTCGGCGAGATAGCGGCGGAAGCGGCGGGTGATCACCTCGTGCATGGACCGGACGTCGTCCTGTCCGCGGAATCCCTTGATCTGGAACCGGCGGTATTCGCTCTTCCGGGCCAGTCCGTCCTCGAAGACGACCATGGAGGCCACCACGTCGTCGCCCTGGAGGTGGGAGATGTCGTAGCACTCGACGCGCAGCGGGGCGCTGTCCAGGCCGAGGGCCTCGGCGATCTCCTCCAGGGCGCGGGAGCGGGTGGTCAGGTCGGAGGCGCGCTTGGTCTTGTGCAGGACGAGGGCCTGCTGGGCGTTGCGCTGCACCGTCTCCATCAGGGCCCGCTTGTCGCCGCGCTGCGGGATGCGCAGGGAGACGGCCGACCCGCGCCGCTCGGTGAGCCACTCTTGGACCGGTTCCACCGGCTCGGGCAGGGCGGGGACCAGGACCTCCTTCGGCACCGCGTCCCCGGTCTCCTCGCCGTAGAGCTGCTGGAGAGCGTGCTCGACCAGAGCGGCGGTGGTGATCTCCTCGACCTTGTCGGTGACCCAGCCGCGCTGGCCGCGCACCCGGCCGCCGCGGACGTGGAAGATCTGGACGGCCGCCTCCAGCTCGTCCTCGGCGACGGCGATGAGGTCGGCGTCGGTCGCGTCGGCGAGCACGACCGCGTTCTTCTCCATCGCCTTCTTCAGGGCCTCGATGTCGTCGCGCAGCCTGGCCGCCCGCTCGTACTCCATCTCCTCGGCGGCCTCGGTCATCCGCCGCTCCAGGCGGCGCAGATAGGTGCCGGTGCGGCCGGCCATGAAGTCGCAGAACTCGTCGGCCAGGTCCCAGTGGTCGTCGGGGGTGATCCGGCCGACGCAGGGCGCGGAGCACTTGCCGATGTAGCCGAGCAGGCAGGGGCGGCCGGTGCGGGCCGCGTTCTTGAAGACGCCGGCCGAGCAGGTGCGCACCGGGAAGACCCGCAGGAGGAGGTCGACGGTGTCGCGGATCGCCCACGCGTGCGCGTACGGACCGAAGTAGCGCACGCCCTTCCGCTTGTGGCCGCGCATGACCTGCACGCGCGGGAAGTCCTCCTGCATCGTCACCGCGAGGTAGGGGTAGCTCTTGTCGTCGCGGTACTTGACGTTGAAGCGGGGGTCGTACTCCTTGATCCAGGAGTACTCCAGCTGAAGGGCCTCGACCTCCGTGGACACGACCGTCCACTCCACGGACGCGGCCGTGGTGACCATGGAGCGGGTGCGGGGGTGCAGGTGCGCCACGTCCTGGAAGTAGTTCGCCAGACGCTGGCGCAGGCTCTTCGCCTTCCCGACGTAGATCACCCGGCGGTGCTCGTCGCGGAACCTGTACACCCCGGGACTGTCCGGGATCTCTCCCGGCCTGGGGCGGTAGCTGGAGGGGTCGGCCATGACTCACACCCTACTGGCGGGGGCGGACACTCCGGCGGGGCTGTGGACAACCGTCGGGGCAGGTCCCGGCGGGGGTCAGCTCGCGGGGCCCGCGACGATCCGGCCGCCCTTCACCTTCACCGGCAGTGCTTCCAGCGGCTGGGTGGCGGGGGCCTGCAGCACCTCGCCGGTGCGGGCGTCGAACTCACTGCCGTGGCAGTTGCAGATCAGCTTGGAACCCTTCAGCTCGCCGATGGGGCAGTGGGCGTGGGTGCAGATGGTGCTGAAGGCCTTCAGGGAGCCGTCGTCCGCCCGGCTGACCACCACCTTCTCGTCGCGGTACAGCTTGCTGCCGCCCTTGGCCACCTCGGTCTCCGCGCCGAGGTCCACGGGCGCGCCGCCACCCTCGTCCTCGCCCGAGGAGCAGGCCGCCAGGCCGAGTCCGGCGACGGGCGTGAGCGCCGCCGACCGCAGGACGGTGCGACGGCTCGGGTGGGGGCGACCGGCCATGAGGACTCCGCTGTTCAAGGGGCGAGGGTGTGCGAAACGCACGCTATCGGGCGCGAGGGCCACCGGAGGCGCGGGGGGCGCCCGCGAGTGACACGTAAGCGTTTACGTGCAGGCCGGTCATGGGATACGGTCCCGGCCGGTGCGGCGGGGCGAGCCGCGCCGCGGGCGGTACGAGGAAGGGGACCTTCGATGGCGACCATGGCCGATGTCGCGCGCGCCGCCGCGGTCTCGGTGGCCACCGTGTCGCACGTCCTCAACGGCACCCGACCGGTGCGCCCCGGCACCCGCCGCGCGGTGCTCGACGCCGTCGAACGGCTCGGCTACGCCCCGAACGGCCTGGCCCGCTCCCTGGTCACCTCCCGCACCCGGTCCATCGGCCTCGCGGTGCCGACGACCGGCAACCCCTACTTCACGGAGATCCTGCAGGGCGTGGAGACCGTCGCCCTGGAGCACGGCTACAGCCTCCTCGTCGCCGACCCGCACGACGACCCGCGGCGCGAGGTCGGGGCCGCCCGGCTGCTGCACGAGCGGCGGGTGGACGGCGTGATCGCCGTGCCGTCCGCCGACCCCGGCGGCCTGGTGGCCCACCTGCGGCGGCACGCGGTGCCCGCGGTGTTCCTCGACCGGCTCGTCGCCGCCGGGGACGACGCCCCGCGCATCGACCAGGTCTGCGCCGAGAGCGCCGGACCGACGGCGCTGCTGGTCGGTCACCTGGCCGGGCTCGGGCACCGCCGGATCGGCCTGGTCGCGGGCCGGGCGGGCCTGAGCACGACCCGCGAGCGCGTCGACGGCTATCTGCGCGGCCTGGCCGAGGCGGGACTGCCGTACGACGCGGGGCTCCTGGCGCACGGCGACTCCGAGGCGGCCGGCGGCGAGCGGGCCACCGCCGCGCTGCTGGCCCTGGCGGAGCCGCCTACCGCGCTGGTCACGGCGAACGACGCGATGACCCTCGGCGCGCTGCGCGCCCTGCGCGACCGCGGCCTGTCCGTGCCCGCCGACATCGCCCTGTGCTGCTTCGACGACTTCCCCTGGGCCGACCTCCTCACCCCGCGCCTGACCGCCGTGGCGCAGCCCGGCAGGGACCTCGGCGCCACGGCCGTACGGCTGCTCCTGGAGCGCCTCGCCGCGCCGGACCGGCCCGCCCGCACCGTGCGGCTGCCCTGCTCCTTCGTCCACCGCACCTCGTGCGGCTGCCCCGAACCGCCATCCGTGAAAGGCAGGACCCCGTGATCGTCGTCGCCGGTGAGGCACTGATCGACCTGGTACCGCAGGGCACGGGCGCCCTCGCCGCGCTGCGCCCGGCCCTCGGCGGCGGCCCGTACAACACGGCCGTCGCGCTGGGCCGCCTCGGCAGCCCGACCGCCTTCTGCTCCCGCGTGTCGCGGGACCTCTTCGGCGAGGCGCTCCTTGACCGGCTGCGCGAGACCGGCGTGGACGTGTCGCCGGTGCAGCGCGGCGCCGAGCCGACCACCCTCGCCGTGGCCACGGTGGACGCCGGCGGGTCCGCCGCGTACTCCTTCTATGTGGAAGGCACCGCGGACCGGCTCTTCGCCGTGCCCGCCGAACTGCCCCCCGGCACCCGGGCGGTCTCCTTCGGCACCTGCTCGCTGGTCCTGGAACCGGGGGCGAGCGCCTACGAGGAATTGCTGCACGCGTCGGCCGCGCGAGGCGTGTTCACCGCGCTTGACCCGAACATCCGGGCCGGACTCATCTCCGACCCGGACGCCTACCGGGCCCGCTTCCGCGGCTGGCTGCCCTCGGTGTCGCTGCTGAAGCTGTCCACCGAGGACGCCGCGTGGCTCGGCGGCACGCCCGAGGAGTGGCTGGCGGCCGGTCCGGCGGCCGTCGTCGTCACCCGGGGCGGTGCCGGGCTGACCGTGTTCACCCGGGACGGCGGCGAGTACGCCGTGCCGGGCGAGCGGGTCGAGGTGGTGGACACCATCGGCGCCGGCGACACGGTGAACGCGGCGCTGCTGCACGGCCTCGCGGTCCGGGACGCGCTGGACGCGGGGAAGGTGCGGGCGCTGGGCCGCATGGGCTGGGAGGACCTGCTGGGCTTCGCCGCGCGGGCCGCGGCCGTCACCTGCTCGCGGGCGGGCGCGGAGCCGCCGTACGCCCACGAGGTGGCCGGCTGACGGCCGGCGAGGCGTCAGCCCGTCGAGGGCACCGCCCGCAGCGCGCCGGGGCGGCGGCCCTGCAGGCGGTCCAGGGCCGCGGCCGTGGCGTCGTCCGCGGGCAGGTGGACGATCATCCGCTGCCCGTCGTCGGGCAGGGCCAGCGTCTCGTGCAGCAGCCTCAGCCGGCCCGCCACCGGGTGATCGACCAGCCGGCTGCCGACGCCACGCGGTATCGCCCCGATCTCGGCGTAGCGGTCGGTGAACTCCGCCCCGGCGGTCACCGCCAGTTCGTCGGCCAGCTCGGTGACATAGGGGTCGTGCAGCGGCACCTCGTGCCGCAGCCTGGCGACCAGGTCGTCCGCGACGCGGTCCCAGTCGGGAAAGGCGTCGCGGGCCCGCGGGTCGGTGAACAGGTGCCGCACCAGGTTGGGCCGCTCGGCGTCGAGCAGTCCGAGCGGGCGGGTCAGCCGGGCGTAGCCCTCGGTGTGGGCGAGGACGTCGCCGATCCAGTTCAGGACGACGGCGGGGCCCGGTTCCAGCCGGTCGAGGAGGACCCGCACGGTGGGCCGGATCGTGCGGCTGAGCGGCGGGGCCGCGGCGCAGACCAGGGGGTCGCCGCCGTCGGCCTCCTTGGTCAGGCGGCGCAGCAGCATCCGGTCCGCCAGGGAGAGCAGCAGCGCGTCGGCCAGGGCACCGAGCACCTGGACGGACGGGTTGCGATCGCGGCCCTGCTCCAGTCTGGTGAGGTACTCGACGCTGACCCCGGCGAGCGTGGCCAGCTCCGCCCGGCGCAGCCCCGGGGTGCGGCGGCGGGGGCCGCCGGGCAGCCCCACCTCCGCCGGGGTGACGGACTCGCGCCGGCCGCGCAGGAAGGTCCCCAACTCGTTGTCGCCCACGCGAGGACCGTACCCACCCAGACGGCGGAAAGGGTGGCCCTGCGACTACCAGGATCGGGCCGGTCTCCCACGTCCGGCGGGCCGGGCGCAGGGTGGGGGCATGACGACCGACGACATCAACGCCACCGCCGCCTCCGACACCACCGCGTTGCCCCTCAGGCCCGGGCAGTGGGCCCTCGACCCGCTGCACTCGAACGCCAACTTCCAGGTCCGGCATCTGGGGATCTCCAAGGTCCGGGGCCGTTTCACCGGCGTGACGGCCGAGCTGGTCGTCGGGGAGCGCGTCGAGGACGTCCGGGTGTCCGCGACGATCGACCTGGCCACCATCGACACCGGCAACGCCGACCGGGACGCGCACGTACTCTCCCCCGACCTGCTCGATGTGGCGAAGCGCCCGACCATGGTGTTCCGCTCCACCGGGGTGTCGGGGGCGGGTGAGGACTGGACGATGGCGGGGGAACTGACGATCGGTGAGGTCACGCGTCCGGTGACGCTGGCGGTGGACTTCGGCGGTGTGGTGGACGTGCCCATGGGCGGCGGCCGGCACGCCGGGTTCGAGGCGGCGGGTGAGATCCGGCGCAGCGAGTTCGGCCTCGACTTCGCTCCGGGGCTGCTGGGCGAAGTGGTGAAGATCCAGCTCGACATGCAGTTCGTGGAGCCGTCGGACGCCTGAGCGGGCGTCCGTCGGGATGTGCCGACGCGCCGCGTCCCACCGTGGGGTGGGGGACGCGGCGCGTCGGCGTGCCCGGGCGGCCGGTCGGTGCGGTCAGCCCTTGCGGGCCGGGGCCGTCTTCTTCGCGGTGGCCTTGGCCGTCTTCGCGACGGTCTTCTTGGCGGCGGCCGTGCTGTTGACCGTCCTGGCGGCGGTCTTCCTGGCCGCCGTCGTCTTGGCGGCGCCGGTCCTGGCCGCCGCCTTGCGCGGGGCCTTCACGGGGGCGGCCTCGCTGATCCGGTCGGCGCCGAGGACGTCCTGGAGGAACTTGCCGGTGTGGCTGGCCGGCACAGCGGCGATCTGCTCGGGGGTTCCCTCGGCGACGACCAGGCCACCGCCGGCGCCGCCCTCGGGGCCCATGTCCACGACCCAGTCGGCGGTCTTGATCACGTCGAGGTTGTGCTCGATGACGATGACCGAGTTGCCCTTGTCGACCAGGCCGCCGAGGACCGTCAGCAGCTTGCTGATGTCCTCGAAGTGGAGGCCGGTGGTCGGCTCGTCCAGGACGTAGACCGTGCGGCCGGTGGAGCGGCGCTGGAGCTCGCTGGCGAGCTTCACGCGCTGGGCCTCACCGCCGGACAGCGTGGTCGCGGACTGCCCGAGCCGGACGTAGCCGAGGCCGACGTCCTTGAGCGTCTTCAGGTGCCGGGAGATCCCGGGGACCGCCTCGAAGAAGTCGGTGGCCTCCTCGATCGGCATGTTCAGCACGTCGGCGATGGACTTGCCCTTGTAGTGGACCTCCAGGGTCTCCCGGTTGTACCGGGCCCCGTGACAGACCTCGCACGGGACGTAGACGTCCGGCAGGAAGTTCATCTCGATCTTGATCGTGCCGTCGCCCGCGCAGTTCTCGCAGCGACCGCCCTTGACGTTGAAGGAGAAGCGGCCCGGCAGATAGCCGCGGACCTTCGCCTCGGTGGTCTCGGCGAACAGCTTGCGGACGTGGTCGAAGACGCCGGTGTACGTCGCCGGGTTCGACCGCGGGGTGCGGCCGATGGGCGACTGGTCGACGTGCACGACCTTGTCCACGAGGTCGTCGCCGTCCACGCGCGTGTGCCGGCCGGGCACATTGCGGGCGCCGTTCAGCTCGCGGGCCAGGTGGGTGTACAGGATGTCGTTGACCAGCGTCGACTTGCCGGACCCGGAGACACCGGTGACGGCCGTGAACACGCCAAGGGGGAAGGAGACGTCGATGTCCTGGAGGTTGTTCTCCCGGGCGCCGTGCACGGTGAGCTGCCGGGACGGGTCGCGCGGGCGCCGGACGTCGGGCAGCGGGATGGCCTTGCGGCCGGACAGGTACTGCCCGGTCTGCGACTCGGTGTTGGCGAGCAGCTCCTTCAGCTCGCCGCTGTGCACCACCTTGCCGCCGTGCTCACCGGCGCCGGGGCCGATGTCCACGATCCAGTCGGCGACCTTGATGGTGTCCTCGTCGTGCTCGACGACGATGAGCGTGTTGCCCATGTCGCGGAGCCGGACCAGGGTCTCGATCAGGCGGTGGTTGTCGCGCTGGTGGAGGCCGATGGACGGCTCGTCCAGCACGTACAGCACGCCGACGAGGCCGGAGCCGATCTGGGTGGCCAGGCGGATGCGCTGGGCCTCGCCGCCGGAGAGCGTGCCGGCCGCGCGGTTCAGCGAGAGGTAGTCGAGGCCGACGTCGACCAGGAAGCGCAGGCGCTCGTTGACCTCCTTGAGCACGCGCTCGGCGATCTTCTTGTCGCGGGCGGTGAGCCGCAGCTCGCCCAGGAAGTCGGCGCAGTCGCTGATGGACATCGCCGAGACCTCGGCGATCGACTTGCCCATGACCGTGACCGCGAGGACGAGGGGCTTGAGGCGGGTGCCCTGGCAGGTGGGGCAGGGGACCTCGCGCATGTAGCCCTCGAAGCGCTCGCGGCTGGCGTCGCTCTCGGACTCGCTGTGCCGGCGCTTGACGAAGGGGATGGCGCCCTCGAAGGCCGTGGTGTAGCGGCGCTCGCGCCCGTACCGGTTGCGGTAGCGGACCTCGACCTGGGTCTTGTGGCCGTACAGCAGGGCCTTGCGGGCACGCTGGGGCAGGCCCGCGAAGGGGATGTCGGTGCGGAAACCGAGCGCGTCGGCGAGGGCGCCGATGAGGCGGGCGAAGTAGTCCTTGGTGTGCCCGTGCGACCAGGGGTGGATGGCGCCCTCGTCGAGGGACTTCTCCTCGTCCGGGACGATCAGCTCGGGGTCGACTTCCATGCGCGTGCCGATGCCGGAGCAGTCGGGGCAGGCGCCGAAGGGCGAGTTGAAGGAGAAGGAGCGCGGCTCCAGCTCCTCGAAGGACAGGTCGTCGTACGGGCAGTACAGGTGCTCGGAGTACATGCGCTCGCGCTCGGGGTCGTCCTCGGGGAGGTCGACGAAGTCGAGCACGACCATGCCGCCGGACAGGCCGAGGGCGGTCTCCACCGAGTCGGTGAGGCGGCGCTTGGCCGACCCCTTCACCGTGAGGCGGTCGATGACCACCTCGATGGTGTGCTTCTCCTGCTTCTTCAGCGTGGGCGGGGTGGAGAGCTGGACGGTCTCGCCGTCCACCCGCGCGCGGGAGTAGCCCTTGGTCTGGAGGTCGGCGAAGAGGTCCACGAACTCGCCCTTGCGCTCGCGCACCAGCGGCGAGAGCACCTGGAAGCGGCTGCCCTCGGGCAGCTCCAGGACCTTGTCCACGATGGCCTGCGGGGACTGGCGCGAGATCGGCCGGCCGCACTCCGGGCAGTGCGGCTTGCCGATGCGGGCGAAGAGCAGACGCAGGTAGTCGTACACCTCGGTGATGGTGCCGACCGTGGAGCGCGGGTTGCGCGAGGTGGACTTCTGGTCGATGGAGACCGCTGGGGAGAGGCCCTCGATGAAATCGACGTCCGGCTTGTCCATCTGGCCGAGGAACTGCCGGGCGTAGGAGGAGAGCGACTCGACGTAGCGCCGCTGGCCCTCGGCGAAGATCGTGTCGAAGGCCAGGGAGGACTTGCCCGACCCGGACAGGCCCGTGAAGACGATGAGCGCGTCACGAGGCAGGTCGAGCGAGACGTTCTTCAGGTTGTGCTCGCGCGCGCCACGGACGATGAGACGGTCGGCCACGCCGGTCCGCACCTTTCTTGAGAGAAGTGACAGGGGCGGGGCCCCCGTCACTTCCAGACTAGGGGGAGCCACTGACAACGCCGGTCGATTCACCGGTTGTCAACAAACCCCGACTCCCCAGCATGCCCGACGCCGCTTCCGACCATATAGGACGTGCATTCGATTCACGGCTGTCGTCGGCTTGCTTCACCCGAAGGTGTGACGCGGTCTAGGGTCAGCAGCATGATGGATCACGCGCATGACCTGGTCTCTGTACGTGACGCTACCGAGCGACTGCTCGTCGCGGTCGGCACACTGGACAACGCGGCCGTGACGGAGTCGTCACGGCTGCCGGGCTGGAGTCGCGGCCACGTCCTCGCCCACCTGGCCCGCAACGCGGACGCCCTCGTGAACGTCCTCGAAGGACGCCCCATGTACGCCTCCGCCGAGGTCCGCGACGCCGACATCGAGCGGGACGCCCCGCGGCCTCTCGACGTCCACCTCGCCGACCTGCGCGAGAGCGGCACCCGCTTCCAGGAGACGGGGGCCGCGCCCGCCGACTGGTCGCGCACAGTCGCGCTGCGCAACGGGGTCACCGACACGGCCTCGCGGGTGCCTTTCCGGCGGTGGATCGAGGTGGAGCTGCACCACGTGGACCTGGGCATCGGCTACGAGCTGGCGGACCTGTCCGCGGAGTTCACCGAGCGCGAGACGGAGTTCCTGGCCGCCCGGTTCGCCGGCCACCCGGACGTGCCCGCGACCCGGCTCACGGACGGCACGCACACGTGGCACACCGGCCGGACCGCTGACGCCCCCGAGGTGACCGTCACCGGTCCCCCGGCCCACCTGCTCGGCTGGCTCGCCGGACGGCCCGCCGGCACGGACGCCCTGACGGCCGAGGGCGGCCCGCTGCCGACTCTGCCGCCGCTGTAGACCCTGGGCCGGCGGGGGTCGGACCGGCGCTAGGCTGATCGACATGACCTACAGCGGAGCGGTGCGGGTCGGTGGACCCGCGGACGTGCACGAGCTCACGGACCTGATGATCACCAAGGTCGCGGTCGGCCCGATGGACAACAACGCCTATCTGCTGCGCTGCCGGGCCACCGACGAGCAGCTGCTGATCGACGCGGCGAACGACGCGCGGACGCTGCTCGGCACGATCGGTGACGACGGGATCACCTCCGCCGTCACCACCCACCGCCACGGCGACCACTGGCAGGCACTCGCCGAGGTCGCCGCCGCCACCGGCGCCCGCACCTACGCCGGCCGCCACGACGCCGAGGGCATCACGGTGCCGACCGACGTCCTGGTGGACGACGGCGACACGATCTCGGTCGGCCACGTGCGGCTTACCGCGCGCCACCTGGTCGGGCACACCCCCGGCTCGATCGTCCTCGTCTACGACGACCCGCATGGGCACCCGCACGTGTTCACCGGGGACTGCCTGTTCCCCGGCGGTGTGGGCAACACCCACAAGGACCCGGCGGCGTTCCGCAGCCTGATCCACGACGTGGAGACCAAGGTCTTCGACGTGCTGCCGGACGAGACCTGGGTCTACCCGGGGCACGGCCAGGACACCACCCTCGGCGCCGAGCGCCCGCACCTGCCGGCGTGGCACGCGCGCGGCTGGTGACGTCAGGCGCGCTCCGGGCTCAGGTCTCGGCGCGCCCCTCCCCGGCCAGCGCGGCGATCCGCTCCACCCCGAACGCGTACCCCTGCACCCCGCACCCGGCGATCACCCCGTCGGCGCGCTGCGACACGTAGGAGTGGTGCCGGAACGCCTCGCGCCGGTGGATGTTGGAGATGTGGACCTCCACCACTGGCAGCCCGTCGCAGGTGTTGAGCGCGTCCAGGATCGCCACGGACGTATGGGAGTAGGCCGCCGGGTTGATGACGATCCCACAGTGGTGCAGCCGGGCCTCGTGGATCCAGTCGACCAGTTCGCCCTCGTGGTTGGACTGCCGGAAGTCCACCGTGCCGCCGTGCGCCGCCGCCGCCTTCGCGCACAGGGCCTCGATGTCGGCCAGGGTGTCCGAGCCGTAGATCTCCGGCTGCCGCTGGCCGAGCAGGTTCAGGTTGGGGCCGTTGAGGATCATGATCGGGGCGTTGGCCAGGCTGCGGGGCACGGTTCCTCCGGTCGGGGCGGGGCGTGCGGCGGCACCAGGCGCCCGCCGCTCGGACCGGTCTATCACGGAGCCGTCCGCGGCCCCTCCCCCCGCCCGCCTCACGGGTTGATGGCCAGCTCCAGGTACGCCGCGAACAGGACCAGGTGGACACCGCCCTGGAGCGGTGTCGCCCGGCCCGGCACGACCGTCAGCGAGGCCACCACCACGGTCAGGGCGAGCAGCACCATGTGGATCGAGCTGAGGCCCAGGACGAGCGGCCCGGAGAGCCACACGGAGGCGAGGGCGACCGCCGGGATGGTCAGCCCGATGCTGGCCATCGCCGAGCCGAGCGCGAGGTTGAGGCTGGTCTGCACCCGGTCACGACGCGCCGAGCGCAGCGCGGCGATGGTCTCCGGGAGCAGCACCAGCAGGGCGATGATCACACCGACGACCGCGTGGTGCAGTCCGGCGGCGGCCACGCCGTCCTCGATGGTCGGCGACACGCCCTTCGCCAGTCCGACCACGCCGATCAGGGCGAGCCCCAGCAGCCCCAGGCTGATCAGGGCGCGGCGCGCGGACGGGGCGTCGGCGTGCTCCTCGACGGTGATCACCTCCCCCTGCCGGGTGATCGGCAGGAAGTAGTCCCGGTGCCGCACCGTGAGGGTGGCGATGAACAGGCCGTAGAGGATCAGCGAGGACAGCGCGGCGAAGGTCAGCTGCACGGGCGAGAACTCCGGTCCGGGCGCGCTGGTGGTGAACGTCGGCAGCACCAGGCTGAGCGTGGCCAGGGTGGCGACCGTGGCGAGGGCGGCGCCGGTGCCCTCCGGGTTGAACACCGCGATGCCGTGCCGCAGGGAGGCGACCAGGAGGCTGATGCCGACCACGCCGTTGCAGGTGATCATCACGGCCGCGAAGACCGTGTCCCGGGCCAGGGTGGCGCCCTTTTCGCCGCCGTCCGCCATCAGCGTCACGATCAGGGCGACCTCGATCACGGTGACCGCCACGGCCAGGACCAGCGAGCCGAAGGGCTCCCCGACCCGGTGGGCGACCACCTCGGCGTGGTGCACCGCGGCCAGCACGGACGCCGCGAGGACGACGGTCAGCAGCGCGACGACCACGCCGGGCAGATCGCGGCCCCAGGTGAAGAGCAGCAGGACGACCGCGACCACCGGCACGACGGTCGTCCACTGCGCGAGGAGCGCCCTGGGTCCAGTGGTCATGTCGCGATCGTCGCAGAGGGTCACGGTCTTCGCACTCCAGATGGCCGGCTCGGCCGGCGGGCGGCCCCCCGCCGGCCGAGCCGGCCGCGGTCAGGCCCCGACGCTGTCCTTGGCGGCCCCTTCGCTGCCGGCTGCCGCCGCCTCCGCCTCTGCCTCCGCCTTCTTGCGGGAGGCCCTCAGGCTGGTGATCGTGGTGACGATCAGGACGCCGCAGATCACGCCGAGCGAGACCGGGATGCTGATCTCCGGGACGTGCACCCCCGCCTCGTGCAGGGCGTGCAGCACCAGCTTGACGCCGATGAAGCCCAGGATGATCGACAGGCCGTAGGAGAGGTGGACCAGCTTCTTCAGGAGACCGCCGATGAGGAAGTACAGCTGCCGCAGGCCCATCAGGGCGAAGGCGTTGGCCGTGAAGACGATGTACGGGTCCTGGGTCAGACCGAAGATCGCCGGTATGGAGTCGAGCGCGAAGAGCACATCGGTGGTGCCGATCGCGAGCATCACGACCAGCATCGGGGTCATGACGCGCTTGCCGTTCTCCCGGATCCACAGCTTGGTGCCGTGATAGCGGTCGGCCACGCCGAAGCGGCGTTCGGCCGCCTTGAGCAGCTTGTTCTCCTCGAACTCCTCGTCCTCCTCGTCGGCCCGGGCCTCCTGGACGAGCTTCCAGGCGGTCCAGATCAGGAAGGCGCCGAAGAGGAAGAACACCCACGAGAAGCTGGCGAGGATGGCGGCACCGGCGGCGATGAAGCCGGCCCTGAGGACCAGGGCTATGAGGACGCCGATGAGGAGCACGCGCTGCTGGTACTGCGAGGGCACCGCGAACTTCGCCATGATCAGGACGAAGACGAAGAGGTTGTCGACGCTCAGCGACTTCTCGGTGATGAAGCCCGCGAAGAACTCACCGGCGGGCTGTCCGCCCCCGAAGAGAAGCAGGCCGAGGCCGAAGAGGCCCGCCAGGGCGATCCAGACGACCGTCCAGATGCCGGCTTCCTTGATCGACACGTCGTGCGGCTTGCGGCCGATGAAGAAGTCGACCGCGATGAGGGCGGCGAGGCCCAGGACTGTCAGGACCCACAGGGTCACCGAGACTTCCACTACACCTCCGGCAGTGTGGCACGTCAGATGTCAGCGTCATCGCTGCCGGAGGGGCTGGCCCTCCGTGTGGAGAACGGTACCCCAATCACCAAGGAACAGTAAAGAGATTGGTAAAGGGGAATCCAAAAGGCCAGTTCAGATGGGCTTTACCTACGCTTGACACATCCCCCGTCACCGGTTCCAGGAGCGCCGGGCGGCGGCCACCTGGCTGAGTACCCGCTGGAGCACCTCGCTGCCGGGCGGCACGAGCGACGGCTCGTAGGTCCAGGCGTGCCCGACCCACGGGTCGGCGAGGTGGTCGTCGGCCACCGGCGTCAGCCGCAGCAGCGAGCGCCACAGCGGGTCCAGGAGCGGCCCGTATCCGGCGGACTCCTCGCGGTCGGCCACCATCATCAGGTGGACGCCGACGGAGGGCCCTTCGTCGGCGAGGTAGCGCAACTGGTTCACCGCGCGGTCGTCGAAGCCGTGCGGGAAGTCGTTGACGATCAGGAGCTGCTGGGCAGTGTCCATCCCCGGCGGAAGCGCGTCCGGGGCGCCGCCGCGCAGCGCCATCTGCACCAGGTCCACGCGCTGAGTGAGCCGCGAGAGCACGTCCGCCACCCCCGCCGCGCCTTGCGTCGGCTCAGCGGCGAGCACGCCGGTCCGCACCAGCGGCGCGAAAGGCTGCGCCCCCGACCCGGCCGGGTCGATGACGTGCACGGTGAACTCGCCCGCGGGGTAGACGGCCAGCAGCCGCGCCGCGATGGCCACCGCCGCCTCCAGGCCCAGGCGCCGCAGCTCGTGGGAGTCGGCGAAGGAGCCGTCCAGCGAGCCGGCGCGCCCGCTGTCGATCCACAGGCCCCGCTCCAGCGGCAGCCGGACCAGCATCGGGATGCGTATCCGCTCGGCCTCGGGCAGGTGGAGGTCGCCCAGGCGCAGGGCCATCGGGATCTCCATGGGCGGGCGGTAGGCGTGCCACACGGGGTTGTCCCAGCGCGCGAAGGCGGCGGGCAGGGCCGGCTCGACGACGTCGGCCTCGGCGGCGAGCTGCTCCACGTCCCGGTCGAGGACCTCGCGGGCCTGGTCCACCAGTTGGCTGTGCTTGGCTCGCGCCGCCTCGCGCGCGGCGTCGCCCTGCCCGCCGATCCGGCTGCGCGGGTCGGACAGGACATGGTCGAGTTCCTTCTCCATGCGCGACTCGGCGAAGTCGACGGCGCTGCGGTAGGCGGCGGTGGTGCGGGCGAGGTCCTCGAACATGCCCCACACCTGGTTGTACAGGCGCTCCTCCATGGACCAGCCGGTGGCGTCCCCCGCGACGGGCTGGGCCGGCCGGCCGGGCTCGGCGGGAGGCGCGGACGGCGGGGGCGGCGGCGGGGCCGCGTGCTGTCGGCGCGGGTGGCTGTAGTCGATCGGGCCGCCGGTGGGCGCGGACGGCTGGGCCGGGGCGGCCGGGTCCCCTGCCGTACCCGGGTCCCCCGCCGTACCCGGGTACGGCGTCTGCGGCAGGGGGTCGGAGGTGCCCTGAGGTACCGGAGTCGCGTGGTCCGGTCCCGGCGCCGCTGCGGCGGAGCGGCGCGCGCGTTCGCCGTCCGGCGTCCGCGCCGGAGAGGCAGGCGGGGACGCGGGGGCCGGCGGGGCCGGTACCGAGCGGGCCAGGCCACCGGCGAGGGCAGCCTGGATGTCGGCGGCGAGCTGGTGCGCCTGGGGCAGCCCCTGGTCGGCGAGCAGCTCGGCGAGCCCGCCCGCGTACCCCTGGCCGACGGCGCGCACCTTCCAGGCGCCCTGCCGCCGGTACAGCTCGAGGGCCACGACGGCCGTCTCGGCCTCCAGGCCGGTGAGGGTGTAGCTGGCGATCTCCGTGCCGTCGAGGCCGGTGACGGCGACGAACGGGGCGGCGACGGCGCCGAACCGGGCGGGCCCCGCCCCGGTGGGCAGGGCGAGGAACACGCTGACCCGGTGCACCGCGTCCGGCACGGCGTCCAGGTCCACCGCCAGGCGGTGGTCGGCGGCGGCCTGCCGGGAGACCTCCAGGCCGGGCAGGGTGGGGGAGCCGGGATGGGCGACCCACTCCACTCCGTGCACCGTGCCGTTCTCGTCGCCGGTCGTGGCACCGGCCGCGACCGGTGCACCGGCCGAGACCCGGATCTCCAGACGGGTCCGGGACAGCGGGTGGTTCTGCCCGCGCACCAGCTCGGCCGTCATCGCCTGTCCCCCTGATTCACTTGGCTGTCACTCGCGCCGTGTCGTTCGCGACGGGGCCCGCCCGTGGGCCCCGTCCCGCCTCGTCAGGAGCTAGAGCGCCGGCAGGATCGCCGGCATCAGGTCCTGGAAGGTGCGCCCGTTGGCGGGCGTACCGAGGGCGGTCATCGCCCAGCCCTGACCCACGCGGTGCACCTTGGCCATGATCTGCGCCGTGAAGGCGCCGCCGCCGGCCAGCGTGTACCGGGCCAGTTCCTGGCCGTTGGTCTCGTCCACCAGGCGGCAGAACGCGTTCTGCACTTCCTGGAAGGTCTGGCCCGTGAAGGAGTTCACGGTGAAGACGATCTGGTCGATGTGGACGGGAACGCGCTGGAGGTCGACCAGGATCGCCTCGTCGTCGCCGCCCTGGCCGACACCGCCGACCAGGTTGTCGCCCGTGTGCCGGACCGAGCCGTCGTCGCTCACCAGGTGCCGGAAGAAGACGACGTCGACCGGCTGCTTGTCCGCGAACAGAACGGCGGAGGCGTCCAGGTCGATCTCCCGGGTGCGCGAGCCGAACAGGCCGCGCCGGGGAGCCGCCTGCCAGCCGAGACCCATGCGGACCGATGTCAGGCTGCCGCCGTCGTTCTTCTGCAGACTGATGGCCTGACCCTTGGTCATGTTGACGGTCACGCGCTGATTCCCCTCTCGAACTGTCCCCTGTTGCCGCGGTGCCCGCGGTTGACCAGAACACTACGCAGCGGCACCGACAGCGCCCCACCCTGGGTCGCACTTTGTGTCGGTCTTGCAACACACCGCGTGTCCGGACGGTCCGTCAGCCGTCGTCAGGCCAGGCCCGCCTCCCGCATCTGGCGCAGTTCCTTCTTCATCTCGGAGACCTCGTCGCGCAGCCGGGCGGCGATCTCGAACTGGAGGTCGGCCGCGGCGGCCCGCATGCGGTTGGTGAGGTCCTCGATCTGCCCGGCCAGTTCCTCCGCGGGACGGTCGGTGGGTGCCGTCTCCTCCGCCGCGCGCCGGCCCGCCTTGGCCTTCGTGGCCTTGCCGCCGAGCGCGGGAACGGGGGCCTTGGCGCCCTTGCCGTCCTTGGTCTGGCGGTAGCCCGAGCCGAGCAGTTGCTCGGTGTCGACGTCCTCGCGGGCGATCTGCGCGACGATGTCGTTGATCTTCTTGCGCAGGGGCTGCGGGTCGACGCCGTTCGCCGTGTTGAAGGCGATCTGCTTCTCCCGGCGGCGGTTGGTCTCGTCGATGGCCTTCTCCATCGCCGGGGTGATCTTGTCGGCGTACATGTGCACCTGGCCGGAGACGTTGCGCGCCGCGCGGCCGATGGTCTGGATCAGGGAGGTGCCCGAGCGCAGGAAGCCCTCCTTGTCGGCGTCGAGGATCGCCACCAGCGAGACCTCGGGCAGGTCCAGGCCCTCGCGCAGCAGGTTGATGCCGACCAGCACGTCGTACTCACCGGCGCGCAGCTCGCGCAGCAGCTCGACGCGGCGGAGGGTGTCGACGTCGCTGTGCAGATAGCGGACCTGGATGCCCAGTTCCACGAAGTAGTCGGTGAGGTCCTCGGCCATCTTCTTGGTGAGCGTGGTGACCAGGACGCGCTCGTCCTTCTCGGTCCGGGTGCGGATCTCGTGCACGAGGTCGTCGATCTGGCCCTCGGTGGGCTTGACGACGACCTCCGGGTCGACGAGTCCGGTGGGGCGGATGATCTGCTCGACCGCGCCGTCCGCGCGGGACAGCTCGTAGGCGCCCGGGGTGGCGGAGAGGTACACGGTCTGGCCGATGCGCCCCTGGAACTCCTCCCACTTCAGCGGCCGGTTGTCGAGCGCCGAGGGCAGCCGGAAGCCGTGGTCGACCAGGGTCCGCTTGCGCGAGGCGTCGCCCTCGTACATGGCGCCGATCTGGGGCACGGTCACGTGCGACTCGTCGATGACGAGGAGGAAGTCCTCCGGGAAGTAGTCCAGGAGGGTGTTGGGCGCGGTGCCCGGCGCGCGGCCGTCGAAGTGCATCGAGTAGTTCTCGATGCCAGAGCAGGTGCCGATCTGGCGGAGCATCTCCAGGTCGTAGGTGGTGCGCATGCGCAGCCGCTGGGCCTCCAGGAGCTTGCCCTGCTTCTCCAGCTCGGCCAGCCGCTCCCCCAGCTCCTTCTCGATGTCGTTGACGGCCCGCTCCATGCGCTCGGGGCCGGCGACGTAGTGGGTGGCCGGGAAGATGTACAGCTGCTCGTCGTCGCTGATGATCTCGCCGGTGACCGGGTGGAGGGTGGACAGGGCCTCGATCTCGTCACCGAACATCTCGATGCGGACGGCCAGCTCCTCGTAGACCGGGAAGATCTCGATGGTGTCGCCGCGCACCCGGAAGGTGCCCCGGGTGAACGCCAGGTCGTTGCGCGTGTACTGGATGTCCACGAAGCGGCGCAGCAGCTCGTCCCGGTCCAGCTCGTCGCCGACGCGGAGCGGGACCATGCGGTCCACGTACTCCTGCGGGGTGCCCAGGCCGTAGATGCAGGAGACGGAGGCGACCACGACGACGTCCCGCCGGGTGAGCAGCGAGTTGGTCGCGGAGTGGCGCAGCCGCTCCACCTCCTCGTTGATGGAGGAGTCCTTCTCGATGTAGGTGTCCGACTGCGGGACGTAGGCCTCGGGCTGGTAGTAGTCGTAGTACGAGACGAAGTACTCGACCGCGTTGTTCGGCAGCAGCTCCCGGAACTCGTTCGCCAGCTGGGCGGCGAGCGTCTTGTTCGGGGCCATCACGAGCGTGGGGCGCTGGAGCTTCTCGATCATCCACGCGGTCGTGGCGGACTTGCCGGTGCCGGTGGCGCCGAGCAGGACGACGTCCTTCTCGCCCGCCCCGACGCGCCGGGCCAGCTCGGTGATGGCCGCCGGCTGGTCGCCGCTCGGCTGATAGGGGCTGACGACCTCGAAGGGCGCCGGCGTGCGTTCGATCTCGGTAACGGGCCGCATGTCCTCAACGGTACGACCCACCACCGACAACCGGCCGCGATCAGCGGTTCTACGGGATCCGGGCGCCTTCCCGGACGGTCTGCCGGTCCGGCGACCGCGGCGCCGGCGGACGGTGGGCCGCGGCGCCGGCGGGCACACCAGGCCGGTCCTCGCCGCCGGGACGGGTGGCCGGCTTCCCGGTGACCATGAGCGGATCGAAGAGCACCACGACTCCGGCCAGGACGAGGAAGGCGAGGGGGCCGATCAGCATGGGGCCGAGCAGCTCGGCCGGCGCTCCGCCGGTGGCGGGGTCGGCGGTGCCGTGGGCGTGGACCTCGAGGGCGGCCATCCCGGTGTAGTGCATGCCGGTGACGGCGAGGCCCATCACCAGGCTCGCGCCCACGCTCCACAGGAAACCCCGGATCTGGCCGGCCGCCCACAGGGCGGCGGTCGCGGCGGCCACGGCTATTACGACGGACACGGCGACCGTCGGCGTGTCGTAGCCCAGCCGGCCGTCCAGACGCATGCCGGCCATGCCCAGGTAGTGCATCGAGGCGATGCCGAGACCGGTGATGGTCCCGCCGGTGAACAGGGGCGTGCCCCGCGCGCCCTGGTAGCCCACCATGAAGATCCCCACGCCGACCATGACGACGGCGACGGCGAGGCTGGCGAAGGTCATCGTCCAGTCGTAGCGGATCGGCGTGTTCTCGATCGTGAACCCCATCATCGCGATGAAGTGCATGGTCCAGATGCCGGAGCCGATGGCCGCGGACCCGAGGGCGAGCCATGCGGGGCGCCGGTGCCGGGCGGCCGAGAGCGACCTGGTGGTGCAGCGCAGTCCGAGCGCACCGCCGAGGCAGGCCATGAGGTAGGCCACCAGTGGGGTGACGAGTCCGTACCGGAACCCGTCGACCGTGTCGTGCATGTGCGGCTGCCTTTCCGCCCGCTCGCGTTCCCGGTAGCTCCCGGGCACGTCATGGTGCTGCGTCCCGTCCCCGAACCGGGCGAACGGTCGGGGCCGAGGCAGAGCGTATGTCCCCCACCGGAGTGGTCGAACGATTCTGCGGCAAAGAATCACGGCCTTGCCCCAGTTGTGCGGTCGCGGTGAGCGGGGTCGAGGCGGAGTCGGGTGACTTCCTTCGCCCGGTGGCCATGTCCCGACCCCCCGCCGCTCACTTTCCGGTGTCACAGTGAGACCGTCCGTGATCGACCCAGGCAAGGAGTACGCATGCACGCGCGCGCAGTAGCCGTCACGACCACCGCGCTCCTCGGACTC
This sequence comes from Streptomyces sp. NPDC048182, assembly GCF_043202555.1. NCBI lineage: Bacteria > Bacillati > Actinomycetota > Actinomycetes > Kitasatosporales > Streptomycetaceae > Streptomyces > Streptomyces sp. NPDC048182. The sequence continues at coordinate 23,399 of NZ_JBIDAQ010000011.1, forward strand.
GCCCTGACGACCCCCCTCTCCCATGCCAGGACCGCCGCCGACGAGGGGCCCTCGGTCATCGCCCACCGGGGAGCGTCCGCGTACGCGCCGGAGAACACCCTGGCCGCCGTCGACAAGGCGGCTGAGCTGGGCATCCGCTGGGTGGAGAACGACGTCCAACGCACCAAGGACGGGGAACTCGTCGTCATCCACGACGACAGCCTCGCGCGGACGACCGACGTCGAGCAGGTCTTCCCGGGGCGGGCGCCGTGGAAGGTGAAGGACTTCACGGCCGCCGAGATCCGGCGACTCGACGCGGGCCGCTGGTTCGCCGCCGCCTACGCGGGCGCGCGCGTGCCGACGCTGAAGCAGTACCTCGACCGCGTGACACGCCACCACCAGAAGCTGCTCCTCGAACTGAAGAACAGCGAGCTGTACCCGGGCATCGAGCGGCAGACCCTCAAGGCCCTCGACGACGCGGGCTGGCTCGACCGGCCGCAGGACACCGACCGGCTGATCGTGCAGAGCTTCGACGTGGACAGCATCCGCACCGTGCACGCCGCCGCGCCGGCCGTGAAGACGGCGATCCTCGGAACGCCGTCGGTGTCGGCGCTGCCGGGGTACGCCGACTTCGCCGACCAGGTCAATCCGTCGTACGACACGCTGTCGTCCAGCTACGTCTCCTCCGTGCACGCCTTCACGGGGCCGCACGGCCGGCCGATGGAGGTGCTCGCCTGGACGGTGAACGACGCGGCCACCGCCCGCAAGGTCGCCGGACTCGGGGTGGACGGCCTGATCACCAACAAACCGGACGTGGTGCGTGACGCGGTGGGCGGGGCGGTGGACTTCGCGCGCCGCTGACCTGCGCGTATCCCGGTCCGCCACCCGTTGTCAGTGGCGGGCCGTACGGTTGCGCCCATGGACAGCCATGGGCGCAACACGCAGCAGGTGGTGTGGACGGTGGTCGACACCGGCATCGGGCCGTTGCTGCTCGCCGCGACCCGCGACGGCCTGGTGAACGTCGTCTTCCACGCCTCCGGCGCGATACGCGACCGCGCCCTGGAGCGCCTGGCGTCCCGGCTGGGCACGGAGCCCGTCGAGGCGCCCGGCTCACCGCTGCTGGCCGAGGCGATACGGCAGGTCGAGGCGTACTTCGCGGGCGACCGGCGCGACTTCGAGCTGCCGCTGGACTGGTCACTGATCGCGGGCTTCAACCGCGAGGTGCTGCGGGAGCTGGCCTCCGGCGTGCCCTTCGGCTCGGTCGTGGGCTACGGCGACCTCGCCGACCGGGTCGGCCAGCCGGGTGCCGCACAGGCGGTGGGCACGGCGATGGGCGCCAACCCGCTGCCGGTCGTGGTGCCCTGCCATCGCGTGGTGGAGAGCAGCGGCGGCCTGGGCGGGTTCGGCGGCGGCCTCGACACCAAGCGCCAGTTGCTCGCCCTGGAGGGCGTGCTGCCGCAGCCGCTGTTCTGAGGGCGTTGCGCAGTGTCCCGCCCGCCCCGCGGGCTGCGCCGCGTCCGGGGACGTCAGTCGTAGTGCCGGGCCTCGATGATGTTGCCGTCCGGGTCGCCGAAGTAGAAGCTGCGGCGGGCCGGGCCCCGGGCGCCGGAGGAGTCGTAGGACAGCTCGGAGACGGGGACGGACTGCGCCTCGAGCCGGGCCCGCAGGGCGTCGAAGTCGTGACGCGGCAGGGCCAGGCAGATGTGGTTGACGGGGTGGCCCGCGCTGCCCTCCGCCCCGGGCAGCATCCGCATCTGCTCGGCCAGGGCACGCGGGGCGAGATCGAGGATGGTCTCCTCGGTGAGACGTACCGAGGGGAAGCTCACCGTCCCCGCGGCGTACTCGGGGACCCGCAGCGGCTCCAGGCCGACGAGCTTCTCGTAGAAACCGGCTGCGGCGACCGGGTCCCGCACCCAGAGCACGACATGGTCGAGACGTACTGCGCTGTCCGTCATGGTTCCAGGCTGTGCGCCGGGCCTCGATGACGCAAGGGAACCACCGGTGTGGTGCGTGGGGTTTGGCGGGGCTCCGGGGTCGCCAGGGATGGAGAGAGGGCCGACGGAGGGGAGGCGGACGCATGCGACTGGTGGTGTCCGAGGAGGTGCGTGCGGCGCTCGACGCGCGTCGCCCCGTGGTGGCGCTGGAGTCCACGATCATCGCGCACGGACTGCCGCGACCGCGCAACCTGCTGGTGGCCCGGGAGCTGGAGGAGGCGGTACGGCGGGAGGGCGCCGTGCCGGCGACGATCGCCGTGCTGGACGGACGGCCGCTGATCGGCCTGGACGAGCGGCAGCTGGAGCGGATCGCGAACGAGGAGGGTGTCCGCAAGCTGGGCCACCGCGACCTGCCGCTCGCCGTCGCCGCCGGGGTGAGCGGGGCGACGACCGTGTCGGCGACCGCTCTGCTCGCGGCGCTGGCCGGCCTGCGGGTGTTCGCGACCGGCGGGCTCGGCGGGGTGCACCGGGAGTGGACGGTGACCCAGGACGAGTCGGCCGACCTCGGCCTGCTGGCGCGCACCCGGATCACGGTGGTGTGCGCGGGCGTGAAGTCCATCCTGGACGTGCCGGCGACCCTGCAACGGCTGGAGACCCTCGGCGTGGCGGTGGCCGGGTACGGCACGGACCGCTTCCCCGGCTTCTACCTCTCCGACTCGGGGCATCCGGTGGACTGGAAGCTGGACACCCCGGAGGCGGTGGCGGCGGCCATGCGGGCGCAGGACGCGCTCGGCGGGCCCCCGGCGGCGCTCGTCCTCGCCAACCCCGTGCCGGAGGAGGAGCAACTGGACCCGGCCGTGCACGCGCGGGTGCTGGCCGACGCGCTGCACGCGTGCGCGGTGGAGGGGGTGACGGGCCAGGCGGTCACGCCGTTCCTCCTCGACCACCTGGTACGGCACACCGACGGGGCCTCGCTGAGCGCCAACCTCGCGGCGGTGCGGGGCAACGTGCGGCTGGCGGCCCGGGTCGCGGCGGCCTGGGCGGCGGGGTGAACGCGGGCGGGGACGGCGCGCTGCTCGTCGTCGGCGACGTCGTGACGGACATCGTCGCCCGCCACCGCGGACCGCTGGCGACGGGCACGGACACGACCGCTGCCATCCGACGGCTGCCCGGCGGGGCGGGGGCCAACGTCGCCTGCTGGGCGGCCCGGTCCGGCTGCCCCGAGGTGCGGCTCCTCGGACGGGTCGGCGCGGACGCGGCGGCCTGGCACGAAGAGGAGCTGGCGGCCCACGGAGTACGCCCCCTGCTCACCGTCGACCCGGTCGCGCCGACCGGCACGGTGATCTGCCTGGTCGACTCCGGCGCCGGGGGCGAGCGGACCTTCCTCACGGACAGCGGGGCGTCGCTGCGCCTCGGGCCCGGCGACTGGTCGGACTCCCTCCTCGACGGGGTCGCTCGGCTGCACCTGTCGGGCTACCTGCTGTTCTCGGAGCCGGGCCGCGCCGTGGTCGCCGCGGCGCTGGCCGCGGCCCGTGCGCGTGGCACTCCGGCCAGCCTCGATCCGGCGTCGGCCGGATTCCTCAAGGAGCTCGGCACGGACCACTTCCTCCACCTGATCGACGGTGTGGACCTCCTGCTGCCCAGCCGGGACGAGGCGTGTCTGCTGACGGGGCGGTCCCGGGCGGCGGACGCGGCGGCCGAGCTGAGCCGGCGCGTGCCGCTGGTGGTCGCGACCCACGGGGCGCGGGGTGCCCTGGTGGCCCGGTCCGGTGCCGTGACCGCCCGGGTGCCCGCCCCCGCGGTGTCGCCGCTGGACAGCACGGGGGCGGGTGACGCCTTCACCGGCGCGTTCCTCGCCGCGCTGATCGCCGGCGCGGAGCCGTCGGCCGCCGCGGCGGCAGGGTGCCGGGCGGGGGCCGAGGCGGTGGCGCGGGTGGGCGGGAGGCCCCCGCGGCGGCACGAGTGAGGTGCCGGGCCACCCGAGCACCGGCGCGGGTCGGGCCGCCCGCGAGCACCGACGGCGCCGGTGACGCGATCGCTCTTGGACGCCGATGCCACGCGCCACACCGACGGACGCCGGCGCCACCCGCGACACCTTCGGGCGCCGGCGCCGCACGCCGACGGCCGCCGGCGCCGTACGCGGCACCAATGGCCACCGACCCCGCACGCGACGGTCGGCAGCCCGCGACAAGGCGCTGCGCCACCGCCCGTACCGGGCCCGCACGACCGCTACGCCTTGCGCCCCCACGCCGAGATCATGGGTGCCGTCGCGAGGTCCATGTCGCCGGAGGCCACGTTGGCGAGATGGCGGTCGATGTCCTCGTCGGTGGCGAGGCCCGCGGTGACCAGCCGGTCCCGGATCTGACGCACCGTCGCCGACTCCAGGGCGGCGCAGGCGGGCGAGGTGACGGGGAAGCAGGCGTCGGCCTCCACGCCGCGCAGGCCGGCCTCCCGGAGCAGCCGGGGAAGCCTGCGGCCGTAGGAGAGGTCCGCGCCGCGCCGGGCGAGCAGTTCGCGGAAGCCGTGCCGCAGCCGGTTCGCGAGCTGCTGTTCCTCGCCGCGGTCCTCGGGGCAGAGCAGGGGCTGCAGCGCGGGGTCGGCGTCCTCGATCAGGAGCCGGCCGCCCGGCCGCAGGGCGGCGACCATGGACAGCAACGCCTTCTCGCGGTCCGCGACATGGACGAGGACGAGCCGGGCGTGGATCAGGTCGAAGTCCTCCCCCGGCGGTTCGTCCGCGCCCACGTTGTGCAGCCGCACCTCGACCGGCGGGCGGGCTGCCGCGGTGAGGCGCGAGGTGTCGATGTCGCTCGCGACGACCCGGCCGGTGGGTCCCACCTTCTTGGCCAGCCAGGACACCACGGACGTGCCGCCGGCCCCGACCTCCCAGCAGCGCCAGCCGGGTCCGACACCGAGGGCCGAGAGGTGTCGGAACGTCGTGGGGTCGAACAGGGCGGCGAAGGCGTCGAAGCGCTCCGCCGCCTCGTCCTGCCGGTTGTCGAGGAGGTATCCGTCGGTTCGCGTCATGCCGCGATCATCCCAGTTGCCCGCCTTGTGGTGAACGGTCGACGCTCCGGCGCGGGCGGGCCCCGACGGCGTGTCGTCCACAGGCGGGAACCAACCGGAATCCGCGCTGTCCACAGGCTCGTTCGCGCTTCGCACGGATTTGGCAGACTGGCGGCCGAGGCGCGGGAGGCACGGCGCAAGGGGACCCACGCGAGGAGATCCGGATGTCGGTGGCAGGGAATCTGCGGAAGGTCAGGAGCCTGGGCAGGGCGAGCGGTCTGCGCAAGGTGGCGCGGCTCGCCCGCCGCCGCCCCCGGGTGGACCTGAGTCACCCCGCCCGCTCTCCGCTGGGCTCCTCGGTGGTGAACTGCGTGACCTACCGGGACGGGATCCGCATCCCCGAGGGCGACGATCCGGTGGCCGCGGTGCGGCGGGTGCGCGGGTACGGCAAGGGGTTCGTCTGGCTGGGCCTGCACGAGCCGACGGACCAGGAGTTCGCCGGGGTGGCGGAGCTGTTCGGACTGCATCCGCTGGCGGTCGAGGACGCGATCGAGGCCCACCAGCGCCCGAAGGTGGAGCGGTACGGCGAGACGCTGTTCGCCGTGGTCAAGACGGTCTGTTACGTCGAGCACGAGCAATTGACGGCGACCAGCGAGGTGGTGGACACCGGCGAGATCATGGTGTTCCTCGGCGAGGACTTCGTGATCACCGTGCGGCACGGACGGCACGGCTCCCTCGGCCCGTTGCGCGAGGAGCTGGAGTCGGACACCGCCCAGCTCGCCAAGGGCCCGTCCGCCGTGCTGCACGCGATCGCGGACCAGGCGGTGGACGAGTTCCTGACCGTCATCGAAGCGGTGCAGGCGGACATCGACCAGGTGGAGACGGACGTGTTCGCGGAGAACGGCGGACGGGTCGACGCGGGACGCATCTACCAGCTCAAGCGCGAACTGCTGGAGCTGAAGCGGGCGGTGGGGCCGCTGAGCCGGCCGCTGGAGGAGCTGGCCATCCGGCCGTTCCGGGCGGTCGACCCGGAGATACAGGCCTACTTCCGCGACGTGGCCGACCACCTGCTGCGGGCCACGGAGCAGCTCGCCGCCTTCGACGAACTGCTCAACTCCATCCTCCAGGCCCACCTCGCCCGGGTGACGGTCGCGCAGAACGAGGACATGCGCAAGATCACCTCCTGGGCCGCGATCGTCGCCGTGCCGACGATGGTCTGCGGGGTGTACGGAATGAACTTCGAGCACATGCCGGAGCTGCGCTGGCGGTACGGCTACGGCCTCGTCATCGGGGTGATAGCCCTCGCCTGCCTGTCGCTGTACCGGGGCTTCCGGCGCAACGGCTGGCTCTGACGGCTCGCCGGCCGGTCCCGGCCGGTGGCCCGGGCCGGCGATTCCGGCCAGTGGCCCCGGTCAGCCGGTCCACGCCGGGTGGCGCGGGTCGTCGGCGCGCACCAGAACGTCGGCCGTGCCGGACGGGTCGGCCTCCGTCTCGTAGCGCTCGAAGGCGGGCAGGGTCCAGTGCTCGGACTCGGGGGTGCGGCGGCGCAGGGCGCCGGGGCTCAGGACGAGATGGACGGTGAGGTCGAAGGGGAACCAGTGGCGCAGCAGGAAGGGGCCGTGCAGGAGCAGTGCGCCGCCCGGGGGCAGCTCGGCGTACGGGCTGCGCGTGGCGCGGTCGGTGCGGGGGTCCCACAGGTCGGGCAGGACCCGTCCGTCACCCTCGGGACCGAGCGGGTCGAAGACCTCGCGCCACAGGGCGCCGGTGTCCTGCCAGCCGTCGTAGTAGGACTCGACGTCGTGGTGCCCGTACTCCAGGCGCACTGAGGCGGGCCGCAGGAAGCCCTCCGTGCCGACCACGAGGGAGGGCCTGCCGCGGACCCGCAGCGCGTCGGACACCCGCTCGGCGAGGTCGCTGGCCCGGGCGGCCGGGGCGCCGTCGAGGGCGATCCGGGGGCGGAGGCCGCCGTCGGCGGGCTCCAGGGCGAGCACGCGCTCGGCGAGCAGGTCGCCGAGCCGGTCCCAGGTGATCGCTTCCAGTCGCACCCGCCCATGATGCGTCAACCGGCGGCCCGCCCGCCTGGACGCTCGCGCATGGGCCCGCGCGGCTGGGCCATGGTCGCCACGGCCGCGCGCAGGTTGACTTGGATCATCGGCGACGGCGGTCGGAACGACAGCATGAACACTGGGGAGACGAGGGGACATGATCGACGGACCGTACTTGGTGCTGGCGGTGCTGGGCGTGCTCGGGACCGGCATGACGGCAGGCGTCTTCTACGCCTTCTCCACCTTCGTGATGCGCGGGCTGGCCGCGCTGCCGCCGGCCCAGGGCGTCGCGGCCATGAACGCGATCAACACGGCGGCGGTGCGAGTGCCCTTCATGCTCCTGTTCCTCGGGACGGCGGCCCTCGCGCTGGCCACCGGCGTGGTGACGTGCGTGGTGTGGCCGGCGGAGGGTGCGGTGCTGTTGCTGGTGGGCAGCGCGTTGTATCTGGTGGGCTCGTTCGGTGTCACGGTGGCGGCGAACGTCCCCCGCAACGCCACGTTGCTGCGCCGGGAGCCGGGCTCGGCGGAGGCGGCCGGCCACTGGGGTCGCTATGTGCGCGAGTGGACCGCGTGGAACCACATACGCACGGCGGCCTCGGTCGCGGCGACGGCGGCCTACGCGCTGGCCCTGGTCTGACGGGACGGCATGGGGCGGCGGCACCGCGGCACAGGCGGCGCGGCCGGTGGACTGCGTACGCGGTGGGCGCGACGTATCGTGGCCGGAAGGGTCCCGTCCAGGCCCGGCTCCACGACTCCAGGACCGCCCCCGCCACGCTAGGAAGACGGCCATGGCCGATCCCAAGGGTTTCCTCTCCACTCCTCGCGAGGAGTGGCCTCGCAGGCCCGCCGAGGAGCGGGTGCGGGACTGGGAGGAGGTGTACGTCCCCGGTGCCCTGCTCCCGATCGTCGGACGGCAGGCCGATCGCTGCATGGACTGCGGGGTGCCCTTCTGCCACGAGGCCTGTCCGCTCGGGAACCTGATCCCGGAGTGGAACGACCTGGTCGCCCGGGAGGACTGGCGGGCGGCGAGCGAGCGGCTGCACGCGACGAACAACTTCCCGGAGTTCACCGGGCGGCTGTGTCCCGCGCCGTGCGAGGCGGGCTGCGTGCTGGCCATCAACCAGCCGGCCGTCACCATCAAGAACGTCGAGTGCGCCATCGCCGACCGGGCCTGGGAGGAGGGGTTCACGCCGCCGCGTCCGCCGGACCGGCTGTCCGGGCGGACGGCGGCGGTGATCGGCTCCGGGCCCACCGGCCTGGCGGCGGCCCAGCAGTTGACCCGGGCCGGTCACACGGTGGCCGTCTTCGAGCGTGACGACCGGATCGGCGGGCTGATGCGGTACGGCATCCCGGCGTTCAAGATGGAGCGGCGGCATCTGGAGCGGCGCATCGAGCAGATGCGGGCGGAGGGGACGAGGTTCCGTACGTCGACCGCGGTCGGGCGGGACGTCGACGCGGCCGGGCTGCGGAGCCGTTACGACGCGGTGATCGTGGCCGTCGGGGCGACCGCCTGGCGCGAGCTGGCCGTGCCGGGGCGGGAGCTGGCCGGGATCCACCAGGCCATGGAGTACCTGCCGTTGGCCGACCGGGTGTGCGAGGGCGATCTGTCGGCCTCGCCGTTGTCGGCGGCCGGGAAGCACGTCGTCATCGTGGGAGGAGGGGACACGGGAGCGGACTGTCTGGGGACCGCGGTGCGGGAGGGCGCCGCGTCGGTGACCCAGCTGGACATCTACGCGCAGCCGGGCGCGGAGCGCGACGAGGCGGCGGAGCCCTGGCCGACGTATCCGAAGCTCTACCGGCTGTCGGCCGCCCATGAGGAGGCGGGGCAGTTGCGGACCGCTCCGGCGGCGGACGCGGACGCCCGGCTGTTCGCGGCGTCCACGCTGCGCTTCTCGGGCGACGCGGACGGGCGGGTGCGGTCGCTGCATCTGGTCGGGGTGGACGCGGGGCGCCGGCCGCGGTCGGGCAGCGAGCGGGAGCTCCCCGCCGACCTGGTGCTGCTCGCCCTCGGCTTCTCGGGTCCCGACCGGCGGGACGGGCTGGTGGAGCAGCTGGGGCTGACGCTGGAGCCGCGGGGCACGATCGCGCGGGACGGGGACTTCGCGACCGGTGTGCCGGGGGTGTTCGCGGCCGGGGACGCCGCGCGCGGGCAGTCGCTCATCGTGTGGTCGATCGCGGAGGGCCGGGCGGTGGCGGCTGCCGTCGACCGTCACCTGTCGGGCGGGAGCACGCGACTCCCGGCGCCGATCGGCCCGTTCGACCGCCCGATGAGGGCCTGACGGTCGTTGCCGCGTCGTCGTCCGATCACTGATGTCGGGTGGCCTTCGAGCGGGTCGGCCGCGATGACACGTGTCGACGGCCGTTCATCAGCGGTCATGACAACAGAAAGTCCGCCTCCCCCGCCTTCGCGCCCTCGATGAACGCGGTCATCTCGGCGGTGGTGTAGATCAGCGCGGGCCCGTCGGGATCGGTGGACTGGCGGACGGCTATCCGGCCGTCGGCGAGTTTCATGGCCTCCAGGCAGTTGCCCCCGTTGCCGCCGCTCCACGGCTTGTGCCAGCCCTCGCTGCCCAGCTCCCGGGCCGGCATGCCGTTGTAGATCCGCTCGGAGCGGTGGCCTGCCGGGCGCGGGGGCCACGGGGAGTCGATGCGGTTCATTCACAGCTCCTTGCGGAGGTCCCGGAGGATCTCCTTCGTGCGATGTGCCGTGGCGGCCTGCGCCGCCATGCGGTCCATGACCTCGAGGTGGGTGGCCACCTCGGCGCGCGCGTCCAGGTAGACGGCGCCGGTCAGGTACTCGCTGTAGACCATGTCCGGAAGCTCCGGCATGGCGAACCGGAACAGCACGAACGGCCCGTAGGTGCCCGGGTGCGGCCCGGCGGCGAACGGGGCGATCTGGAGCGTCACATGGGGCAGCTCCATGACCTCGAGCAGCTTGTCGATCTGGGCGCGCATCACCTCCGGGCCGCCGACCGGGCGGCGCAGCACGGTCTCGTCCATGACGGCCCACATCCGGGGCGCGTCCTCGCGGGTGAGCAGGGCCTGGCGCTGTGTGCGCAGGGCGACATGGCGTTCGATGTCGTCGGGCCGGGTCTGGCCGACGGCGCCGGAGCGCAGCACTCCGCGCGCGTAGTCCTCGGTCTGGAGCAGGCCGGGGACGAAGTGCGGTTCGTAGGAGCGGATCAGGGCGGCGGCGCCCTCCAGGCTGACGTACATGGAGAACCAGCCCGGCAGGATGTCGTGGAAGCGCTGCCACCAGCCGGGCTGGTTGGCGTCCTCGGCCAGCCGGACGAATGCCTCGGCCTCCTCCTCGTCGACGCCGTAGGCCCTCAGCAGGAGCTGGAGGTACGGAATCTTGAGGGCGACCTCGGCCGTCTCCATGCGGCGCACGGTGGCGGGGGCGACGCGCAGGACGCGGGCGGCCTCCTCGCGCTTGAGTCCGGCGCGTTCCCGCAGGTCCAGCAGGCGTCGGCCGAGGACGACCTGGCCGACCGTCGGCGCGGACCGCGGCTCGCTCACCGTTTCGCCTCCCGAAATGTCCCGACAAGCCCGGCGGCGCCATTCGAAGATCTTTTCGAAGGTCCTGGCAGACCTTCGGTGATCTGAAGTGGCGCCGCTCGACGTGCTGTTGCGAGCAGTGTGCCACGCCGGTCCGGACCGTCACACAGCACTCTGCATATTTCAGAGTGAGTCTTGCCAAGTGTTCACGCCGGGGCGATAGTGGCAAGCGTGATTCCGTCCGCGCCCTTAGGAACAGACGCCGCCACGACCCGCCCGGGTCTCGGTGCCGCCATGGGAGCCGGGACCGCCGCCGCAGGGCGCAGGTTCCGCTTCGAGCTGGCCGCGCATCCGGGCTCCCCCGCGCAGGCCAGACGCCTGACCCGGGCCCGGCTGACCGGCTGGTCGGTGTGCGAGGACACCTGCGACACGGCGGCCCTGGTGGTCTCGGAGCTGGTCACCAACGCGATCGTGCACACCGCGAGCAGACACATAGTCTGCGAGCTGCACGACGGCCACGACCTGGTGCGCATAGCCGTCCGTGACGAGGGCTGCGCGCCCGGCCAGCCCTATGCCGACGGGCAGCAGCCGGACGACGAGCACGGCAGGGGCCTGGTCCTCGTCGACGCCCTGTGCGCCGCCTGGGGCGCCCACGAGCACGGTCCCGGCCTGCTGGTCTGGGCCGACCTGCCGCGCACGGCCGGCGAGCCGGACACCCTCGCACCCCGCGGCGACCTCGGCTGGGGCGCCCGCCCGAAGCCCGGCCCCGCCGACGGCTCCGAGGGCGACGGCGACACGCAGGCCCACCACCGCGACGCCCACCACCGCGACACCCATCACGACGAGGCGCACGGCCGCGAGGCCCACCACCGCGAAACGGGGACCGCATGGCTATGAGGTCCGCGACCGGCAGCACCCTGCCGCTCGCCCTTGACACCCTGGTCCGCCTCACGCGCCGCCGGCACACCCCGGGCGTGCCACTGCGGCTGTCCGTGCCGGAGGGCATGACGGCCCCGCTCGGCTGCGACGCCGTCGCGACGCCAGCGACCCTCGGCGCCCAGCTGGTGCCCCGGCTGCCCCGCGTGGGCTGCGTCTACGCCGACCGGGGGCGCTGGTGGTGGCTCGTGCCGTCCGACTCCGACTACGCCCTGGACTGGCCCGCGCCCGCCCGCTACGCCACCGACGCGGTCGTCCCCGACACCCCGGACGCGCCCCAGCTCCTCTACCGCCCCGACGGCCCGGTCCCCTACACCCCGCCCATCCCCCTCTACCTGGCCCTGTGCCGGCTGACGGGGACCACGCCGGCCTGGTCCCGGCCGGTCAGCGCCTAGGAGGCGCACGGGCCGAGACCCAGCTCGGAAGCGGGCTGCCAGACGGCACCGGAGGAGGCCGTGAAGCGGCGCGGAAGCCTCCCGTCGCGCGCCCCCGCGCCCCCTCTCAACCCCTCTCGCGCCCTGCCACCGGGCGCCCCGCCCCGCGATAGTGGCCGTTCGTCCACGATCGGGGGAGGGCCGACGGTTGCGGGTGCGCGGAGCGAGCGACGGGACGAAGAGGGACGGCGACCCGGAGGCGGCCGGGGTGTCGGAGTCCGAGCGGCTGCTCTTCGGCGGGCCGCTGCGCTACGACATGGGCTGGAACCGGCACTCCGACGCGTTTCTCGAACTGGGCCTGCGGGCCATGGTGACCCGGCTGCCCGCCCTGCTCGTCTCGAGCCTCGCGCTCGCCCGCCGCGCCGACGCCCGGGCCGCGCGGACCGTGCTGGCCGCCGAGGCCGGCCGGGGCGTGGCCCAGGCGGTCGGACTGCTCGCCGTCAACAGCGTCCTGGGCGGCCTGATGACCGCGGGCCCGGTCGGCGAGCGGCTGCGCGGCAGCCTTCCCGCGCTGGTCGTGCTGGCCGTCGTGACGTTGGCCGGGGCGCTGCTGCGGGCGGCCTCCACCCACGCCACGGGCCGGCTCGAGCCCAAGGTGGAGCGGGTGGCCACCGAGCGGTACCTGGAACGGGCGGCCTCCGTGGAGCTGGCCGCCATCGAGGACCACGCCTTCCACAAGCTGCTGGACACCGCCCAGTACGGCGCGGCCTCCGCCCGGCGCATGATCTCCCTCGGCGCGGCCGTGATGAACGCGCTGATCTCGCTGGTCGCCGCGGCCGGCGTGCTGACCGTGCTGCACCCCGCCCTGCTGCCGCTGATGGTGGCGATGACCCTGCCCAGCGCCTGGAGCGCGCTGACGCTGGCCCGCCGCCGGTACGAGTCGTTCCACGCCTGGGTGCAGCACGCGCGGGCGGGGCGGCTGCTGGCCGGCCTGCTGATCGAGCCGGGCGCCGCGCCCGAGATCCGGGTGCACGGGGTGGGCCCCTTCCTGCTGCGGCACTTCCGCGCGATGTCGGAGACCGCCGAGGGCGAGCAGGCGCGGCTCGCCCGCCTCGCGGCGCGCACCGGGCTGATCGCCTCGGCGTGGACGGGCCTGGCGGCGGCCGCGACGTACGCCACGCTCGGCGCTCTGCTGCTCGGCGGCGCGATGGCGCTGTCGGTGGCGGGCACGGCGGTGATCGCGATCCGCACCGGCTCGCAGAGCCTCGGCAGCCTGGTCGTGGAGGTCAACGCGCTGCACGAGGAGGCCCTCTTCGTCGGGGACCTGGACCGCCTGCATGTGCAGGCCGCGCAGTGGGCGGTCCCGGCGGGCGGCGCCGCGCTGCCGGAGGACCCCAAGGAGATCCGCTTCGAGAACGTCACCTTCCGCTACCCGGGCGACGCCGCCCGCCCGGCGCTCGACGACGTCACGCTCACCCTGCCGCTCGGCCGCATCGTGGCGCTCGTCGGCGAGAACGGCTCGGGCAAGACGACCCTGGTCAAGCTGCTCGCCGGGCTGTACACGCCGGACCGCGGGCGGATCCTGTGGGACGGCGTGGACGCGGCGACGGCGGACCGGCGGGCGCTCGCCGAGCGCGTCGCGATGGTGGCGCAGGACTTCAAGCGCTGGCCGTTCACCGCGCGCGTGAACGTCGCGGTGGGCCGCTCCTCGGCGCCGCTCGCCGACGACCGGGTGGCCGCCGCTGTCGCCGAGGCGGGCGCCGGCGAGGTGGTCGCGGACCTGCCGCGGGGCCTGGACACCCTGCTGGCCCGCGACTTCAGCGGCGGCCACGAGCTGTCCGGCGGGCAGTGGCAGCGGATCGGCATCGCCCGGGCCGCCTATCGCGGCGGCGACATCCTCATCGTGGACGAGCCGACGGCGGCCCTGGACGCGCGGGCCGAGCTGGAGGTCTTCGAGAAGATCCGCGCCCTGGCGGGCAGCGGCCAGACGGTCGTGCTCATCACCCACCGGCTGGCGTCCGTGCGCCACGCGGACCTGGTGCACGTCCTCGACCAGGGCCGGCTGGTGGAGTCCGGCTCACCGGAGGAGCTGCTGGCCACGGGCGGCGTCTACGCGGAGCTGTACGCGCTCCAGGCGGACCAGTTCGCCTGACGCGTCAGGCGAGGACCACCCCGGCGGTCTCGCCCCCACGGACGATGACCAGGAACATGTCCGTGACGAGGTCCATGACGACCTCCGCGGCCAGGCCCTCCTGGCGGCGTGCGTGAGCGAACTCCTCCGCGGGCCAGGATCCGCGGGGTCCACCGGCAGGAAAGCTTTCGAGCACTGTTCGCCCGTTCACCCTGCACCTCCATGTCGCGCTGTACTCGTAGAACTAAACGACAACCATGGAGTGAACGGCTCGCGGCGTGACGCTACTGAGACGTGGTCGACACTCGATCACCGTAAAGAGTGAGCTTCACCTGCGCCGTTCGGGTCTGTTCGGGACCGTGGGTGTCAGAGGTCGTACTCGTCGTGATGGCGGACGCCGCCCCGGGGGTCGCGCCGGCCGAGCGCCGTCAGGTCCAGGAGGCTGTCCGCCGAGCCGAGCCCGTCCAGGCCGCGGCCGAAGGCCGAGTAGGTGTGCAGGACCCGGTCGCCCTCGCGCAGGAAGCAGCTCAGCCCGGCCCGGTCCAGCGGCTGCCCGTCCCGCTCGACGGTCGCCTCGAGGTCGCGGTCGAAGTCGCCGGGGTACGAGGAGTACCAGGGCAGCGTCCAGCCCATCCGCGCCTTGAACGGCAGGATCCGCGGGTACGGCGCCCGGGACACGGCCGCGAACGACGTGCCCCGGGCGCGCAGGTGCGCGAGGTGCCCGATCTGGTCCAGGAACGCCGAGCAGCCGGGGCAGCCGGCGTCCCACTCGGGGGCGAACATGAAGTGGTGCACGACGAGCTGGTCGCGGCCCTCGAAGAGGTCGAGCAGCGTGGCCTTGCCGTCGCCGCCCTCGAAGACGTACTCCGTGCCGACCTCCACCGCGGGCAGCCGCCGCCGCTCGGCGCTCAGCGCGTCACGCGCGCGCGTGGCCGCCTTCTCCTTGGCCAGCAGGGCCTCGCGCGCCGCGCGCCAGTCCGCGCGCGGGACGATCTCGGGAAGCGACATGGGCGCCGGCTCCTCGTGTCCGGGGATACGTGGAAGTGGTGACCGCCGGACCCGGCGGAACTCATCGCGACGGCCGCAACCACTTCCGCCGCGACCGGCGGAACGGATGCGCGGCCACCCAGCGGGACGGATGCGCGGCCACCCCGCGGGACGGATGCGCGGCCCCGCGCACGGCCACGGCGCTCCCCGTACGACCCCGCGGCTACCCCGCGTGCGGCAGCTCGGGCAGGCGCAGGCCGCCCGCCGGGCCGCCCCGGCGTTCGGCGAGCTCGTCGCGCAGTTCGGCCAGCCGCCGGGCGTGCCGGGGCGTGAGCCGGCCGGTGTCGTCGAGGTGCACGGCGCACGCGGTGGTCGTGTCGACCAGCCGTTCCAGCACCGCCGCGACCCCGTCCGCGTCCCGGGCGTGCCGGGACAGCGGCGGCAGCTCGGCGGCGGCCAGGGCGATGGCCGCGCGGGCCTCGGCCAGCGTGCGGTACGCCTCGCGGCGAAGCCGCCACCGGGTGGCCCGATCGCCGGACTCGCTCAGGACGTGCGCGAGATACGCCTGCGCGGCGCCGGTCGCCGCCTCGGTGCGGGCCCGGACCCCGCCCCCGGCCTGCCCCGGCAACGGCAGATGGCCCACGACCAGGACGATCGCGCAGGCCAGCAGCGTCTCGCCGATGCGCCCCGCCGACGCCTGCGGCTCCCCGCCAGCCATCACCAGGGCGAGCACCAGCACGGTCACGACCGTGGTCTGCGCGGCGAAGTGCCGGGCCGCGACGGGCACCAGGGCGCCGCAGACCACGACGAGCGCGACCAGACCCGCCGGGCGGGGCAGCACCGCGGCGAGCCCGGCGAAGAGCAGGGCGCCGAGGACGGTGCCCGCCGCCCGGTTGAGCGCGCGGGAGGCGAGCGGCCCGAGATCGGGCTTGACGAGGAAGACGGCGGTCGCGGGCAGCCAGTACCAGTGCTGGTGGGAGCCGTACCACTGCTGGTGGTGCAGGAACTGGGCGGCGGCCACGGCGGTGCCGAAGCACAGGCCGACGCGCAGCCCGTACTCCCGGCCGCCGGCGCCGAGGGCGGTGCGCAGCAGGGGGTGGGCGCCGCGCGGGCGGGTGTGCAGGTCGCTCGCCCGTCCCCGGTCGAAGGTGTCGGCCGCCTGGAGGAGGGCGTCGTCCAGGGCGCGCAGCGCGGGCTCGGTGCGGTGGGGGGCGGGCAGCGGGCCGGTGTGGGTGTTGCCCCGCACGGCCGCGGCGAGGCGCCGAGGGCCTTCGGCGGCCCGCGCGGCAACCGGCCGCTCCGCCCAGGCCAGCGCGGTCGCGGCCTCGGCCAGCGGCAGCGCGGCGGCGTACTGGGCGCGCAGCCGCCGCTCGGCCGCCGGCAGGGCGCCGGGCCGCAGCCGGGGCCCGGCGAAGGCGTCCTGCGCGTCGTCCAGGGCGGCGGTGAGCGCGGCCCGCCGGGCGCCGGCGTCGGGGGTGCCGGCCGCCTCGAGGAGGGCGGCGACGGCGTCGTACACGCCGGCCACGGCGGCCCGCTCGCCGTCGAAGCGGAAGTCGCCGGCGAGGGAGCCGGGCGTGGGCAGCGCCAGCCGCAGCGCGAGCAGCCACCCGGCGCCGGCGAGGAAGGCGGCCACGTTCTGCCAGGCGGGCCCCGGCAGCGGCATCCCGGCACCCACGGCGGCGGTGACCAGCACCTGCGTCCCGGCCGCCGAGGCCACTCCTCCGGCGGCGCTGACGCTCCCGGCGAGCAGTCCGAGGCAGGCCAGCGCGAGGGTGAGCGCGACGGGCCCGAGGTACGCGCCGGCGCAGCTCCCGGCGCTCAGGCCGGCCGCCCCGGCCAGCGCGGGCACGCCGATCCGCTGGACGGAGGCCCGGCGGCTGCCCGGGCGGTCGTTGATCCCGGCCAGCATGGCGGCGACGGCGGCGACGACGCCGAGCGAGACCCGCCCGGCCATCAGCGCGGCGCACAGCAGCGGCCCGCCGGCCAGCGCGCCCCGCGCCACGGCGTTCCACGGCACGGGCCCGCGCTGGGCGCGCAGGGCGTGGGCGAGCCAGGGCGGCGGAGCGGTGGCGGGGTGGTACACGGGGGTCGGCCTCCTGATCGTCCGGCGCCGGGGCGGGGGTGAGCCTCCGGGCGACGGTGACCGGGCTGCGGGGGGGGTGGGTGGATCCGGGATGGATGCCTTGTCGGAACTTCCAGGGTACGGGGGCGGGACCCCCTTCCCCGTCAGCGTTCCGGCGCCGTCGGCAGTCCCGTCGCCGTGGCCGCCGTGCGCAGCACGTCGCGGAGCATCGGCGGAGTGAGCCGGCCGGTGAAGGTGTTGCGCTGGCTGACGTGGAAGCAGCCGAAGACGTCCAGGCCAGGATGGTCGTCCGGACCGTCGAGCCACACCCGCCGCCCGTGCCCGAAGGCCGGCCGCGGCTTCGGCACCGCCCAGCCGGCCTCGGCGAGCGCGGGCAGCGCGGCCTGCCAGCCGAAGGCGCCGAGCACGACCACCGCGCGCAGCGTCGGCCGCAGCAGCCGCAGTTCCTGGACGAGCCAGGACCGGCAGGTGTCGCGCTCGCCGGGGGTCGGCTTGTTCGCGGGCGGTGCGCAGTGCACCGGCGAGGTGACGCGCACGCCGTACAGCTCCAGGCCGTCGTCGGCGGAGACGGCCGTGGGCTGGGAGGCGAGGCCCACGTCGTACAGGGCCTGGAACAGCACGTCGCCCGAGCGGTCGCCGGTGAACATCCGGCCGGTGCGGTTGCCGCCGTGGGCGGCGGGGGCGAGCCCGCTGATCAGCAGGCGGGCGTCCGGCGGCCCGAAACCCGGCACCGGCCGGCCCCAGTACGTCCAGTCGGCGAAGGCGGCCCGCTTGGTGCGGGCCACCTCCTCGCGCCAGGCGACCAGGCGCGGGCAGGCCCGGCACTCCGTGACGTGCCGGTCGAGCTCCCGCAGGCCGAGGTCCGGTCGATCGTCCATGGCACCACCGTAGGCCGCCGCCGGGCCGCGAAATGCGGGGGCCGGGCGGGAGGCCGGGCGACTATCGTCGGGGCCATGGCCTCCGAGCATGACCGCGCTGCCGAGCACGCCCCCCGGACACAGAACCCCGGCCTGAACCCGGACCCGAACCCGGATCCGGGCACCACCGCCGCGGTCGCCGCCGCCGAGGCGGCCGGGCCGCAGGGCGGCGAGAGCGTCCGGGTCGACAGCTGGATCTGGGCGGTCCGGCTGATCAAGACCCGCTCGCTCGGCGCGACCGCCTGCAAGGGCGGGCACGTGCGGGTGAACGGCGAGCGCGTGAAGCCCGCGTACGCGGTGCGCGTCGGCGACGAGGTGCGGCTGCGGCACGAGGGCCGGGAGCGGGTCGTGGTGGTCAGGCGGCTGATCCGCAAGCGGGTCGGCGCCCCGGTCGCCGTCCAGTGCTACGTCGACAACTCCCCGCCGCCCCCGCCCCGCGAGGCCGTCGCCCCGGCCGGGATCCGGGACCGCGGCGCCGGCCGGCCGACCAAGCGCGACCGGCGCGAGATGGAACGCCTGCGCGGACCGGACAGCCTGGGGCTGAGCCGGTCCGCGCGGGAGCGGGAGCAGTAGGGGGCGGTCAGACGCGCCGGCGGACCAGGCGCAGCAGGTCCGCGTTGTGCGCGCGCCGGTTCCAGGCGATGAGCAGCAGCGGCACCATGAGGATCAGCGGTGTGGCCGCGTTGGCCCCGTCGAAGTAGGTGAGCTGCACGACGAACGCGCCCACCATGAGGGCGCTCAGCCCGGTCGCCGCCGCCGACTGCAGGACGGGCACGAGCAGGCCGATCGCGCCGGCCAGTTCCAGGACGCCGACGGCGTACATGCCGAGGCTGCCCCAGCCCATGTCGGCGAAGGAGTCCGCGGCCGAGGGGTGGGCGACCAGCTTGGGTCCGGCGCTCGCGACGGCGAAGAAGAGGGCGAGGACCACCTGCACCGTGCGCAGGGCGATCCTCGCGCCGCGCCGGCCGGTGGGGGCGGTGACGTGGACGGCGGGGGCGGCGGATGCCGTGGTCTCGGTCATGGTGTTCTCCTGGGCTGCGTGCGGTCCGTGCCGCTGGCTGCTGTCGGAGAGGTAGACGGCAGGGCCCGCCGGAACTCATCGTTCGCGGCGGGCCCTTCAGTGTCTTTTCGGGAAGAGGTCTCAGTCGTCGAACCGGGCGCGCTGGAGGTACTCCGGGTTCGGGTCCAGGGCGGCGGCCAGCCGGAAGTGCCGCTTGGCCTGGTCCGGGCAGCCGCGCCGCTCGTAGGTGCGGGCCAGCGCGAAGTGCGCGAAGGCGTTGTCCGGCTCGCGCTCCAGGACGATGGTGAACTCCAGCTCGGCCGGCCGCAGCTGCGCCGCCGCGAAGAAGGCGCGGGCGCGCAGCAGGCGGGCGGCGGTGCTCTCCGGGTGGGCGCCGATCACCCCGTCCAGGAGCTTCACCGCGCCCTGCGGGTCCCGCGCGGCGAGCAGTTGCTCGGCGGCGCGGAAGTCGATGACGTCCGTCTCCGGAGTACGTCCGGTGGAACCGCTGGTCTCGGGCACGGCACACTCCTTCCCTTGCTGAGAGGCGTCAACGCCCGCTCGGGGATCGCTATTCCGGCGTCCCGCGCCCGGCGCGCGCCCGGTCGGCCAGCTCGGCCCACACCTCGCCGACCCGCTCGCGCAACCGCTCCAGCGGTACGTCGTTGTCGACGACGATGTCGGCGATCTCCCGGCGCTGCTCGCGGGTGGCCTGCGCGGCCATGCGCGCCCGGGCGTCCTGCTCGGTCATGCCGCGCAGCCGGGTCAGCCGGTCGAGCTGGGTGGCGGGGGCGGCGTCCACGACGACGACCAGGTCGTAGAGGGGGGCCAGGCCGTTCTCGGTGAGCAGCGGCACGTCGTGGATGACGACGGCGCCGGCGTCGGCGGCCTCCTCCAGGGCCCGGGAGCGGGCGCCGACGAGAGGGTGCACGATCGCGTTGAGCGCGGCGAGCCTCTCCGGGTCGGCGAAGACGATCGAGCCGAGCTTCGGCCGGTCGAGGCCGCCGTCCTCGGCGAGCACCCCGGTGCCGAACGCGGCCACCACGGCCGCCAGCCCCTCGGTCCCCGGCGCGACCACCTCGCGCGCGATCCGGTCCGCGTCGATCAGCACGGCGCCGTGCTCCACGAGCAGCCGCGACACCTCGCTCTTGCCGGCGCCGATCCCGCCGGTCAGGCCCACCTTCAGCATGAGCGACAGCCTAGGGGCGTCTCCCCTGGGGCGGGTCAGTCCTCGCCCTCGCGCTCGGCCAGGAAGCGCTCGAACTCCAGGCCGATCTCGTCCGCCGAGGGGATCTCGACCGGCTCGGCCAGCATGTTGCCGCGGGTCTCCGAGCCAGCGGCCGCGTCGTACTGGTGCTCCAGGCCCTGGATGAGCGAGGTCAGCTCCTCGTCGCCCTCCTGGACCTGCCGGTCGATCTCGGTCTGGGTGCGGTGCGCCTCGGTGCGCAGGGAGTGCGCGATGCCCGGCAGCACGAGGCCGGTGCCCGCCGTGATCGCCTCCAGGACGGTCAGCGCGGCGTCCGGGTAGGGCGAGCGGGCGATGTAGTGCGGCACGTGCGCGGCGACGCCCAGCACGTCGTGGCCGGCCTGCATGAGCCGGTACTCCACCAGGGCCTCGGCGCTGCCGGGGACCTGCGCCTCCTCGAAGGGGCTGCGGTGGCCCGGGACGAGGTCGGTGCGGTTGCCGTGCGGGGTGATGCCGACGGGGCGGGTGTGCGGGACGCCCATGGGGATGCCGTGGAAGTTGACGGCAAGGCGCACGCCGAGGCGCTCGACGATCTGCCGCACGGCCGCGGCGAACCGCTCCCACTCGACGTCCGGCTCGGGTCCGGACAGCAGCAGGAAGGGCGCCCCGGTGGCGTCCTGGACGAGCCGCACCTCCAGGGCGGGCTCCTCGTAGTCGGTCCAGGAGTCGCGCTTGAACGTCAGCAGGGGGCGCCGGGCGCGGTAGTCCACCAGCCGGTCGTGGTCGAAGCGGGCGACGACCTGGTGCGGGAGCGCGTCGAGCACCCGCTCCACGATCTGGTCGCCGGTCTCGCCGGCGTCGATGTAGCCGTCGAAGTGGTAGAGCATCACCAGTCCGGCGGACTCCTGGGCGAGCGCCATGTCGACGACCGCCAGTCCCTTGGGCTCCCACTCGTACAAACCCTGCGGATCAAGCACAGTGACCGCTCCCCTCCTCGTGTTCACCCGTCACAACGCCCGCCGGGACCTCCGCATTCCCGCCCGGCGCCCTGTCCGCCCTACGTGGAGAGCACGCGCGTGTGCAGGGCGGTGACCGTGCGGCGGGCGGAGGTGAGGGCGCCGTGCTGCCAGGCGTCCATGTAGCTGATCCAGTCGCCGGCGAAGTGGACGCGTCCGGCGGGCTCGGTCAGCGGCCGGTAGCGGGCGTGGTCGGGGCCGCCGGGGGTGCTGTGCCAGGCGGCCTCCAGGTGCGGGGTCTGGCGCCAGTGGTGGGAGAAGGACGAGGCCAGCTCGGTGCGGTACTTCGCGCCGTAGATCTTCACGCCGGCGGCCACCGCCCGCTCCTCCCGTGCCCTGGGCGCGAGGCGGGCGTAGGAGTCGGCGTCGGTGCCGTAGTTGTAGTAGCCGACGAGGACGCCGCGCTCGCCGTGGAAGCCGTAGGACGGGTGCCAGATGTGGGTGACGTCCTGGTCGGTCTCGGTGATGCCGCCGTAGATGCGGTGGTCGGTCTCCCACCAGCGGGACCGGTACTCCAGGCCGATCTTGCCGGCCGAGGAGGGGGTGATCGCCTCCAGCGCGCTCTGCACGCCGGTGCCGAGGTTGTGCGGGACCTTGGCGAGGATGTTGGGCGGCAGGGCGGCGACGCAGTAGTCGGCGCGCGCGGTGCGGGTGCGGCCGTCCTGGCGGTAGGTGACCGTGACGCCGCGGCCGGTGTCGGTGATGCCGGTGACGACGGCGCCGGTGCGGATGCGGCCGGGACCGATCGCCCTGGTGAGGGCGCGGGGTATGCCGTCCATGCCGCCGACGGGCTGGAACATCAGCATCGCCTGGTCGTACTCGAACTCGAAGGCGAAGTACCGGCCGACCTGGGTGGCGAAGACCTCGGAGGCACCGGCCGCGGGGGTGCGCAGGACGCCGGGGGTACCGGCCGCGCCGGGCCAGGTGGTGTAGCCGCCGTTGGCCCCGCCCCGGTAGGTGAGGTCGCTGCCCAGCTGACCGTAGTCCTTGACGAAGTCGAGCAGCAGCTCCCGGTCGGCAGCGGTGAGTTCGCCGTCCAGGGCGCCCTTGTCGGTGGCCTTGGCGAGCAGTTCGGAGAGGTAGCCGAGGTAGTCCGCCTTGGCGGCCCGGTAGCGGACCGGCGCGGTCATGCCGGCCTTCTCGTTGTAGAGGTAGGCGTCGGCGTTGACGTTGGTGAAGACCTCGATGGGCACGCCGAGTTCGCGGCAGTAGTCGAGGGTGACCATCCACTGCGCGAGCCGGGCGGGGCCGGCGTTCAGGTACTGGCCGCGGGAGAAGCGGGCGGTCTGCGTGTTGCCGTAGAGGTCGGTGGTGGTGTCGCCGCCGCGGACCGTGAAGTTGCGTCCCCCGGTGCGGTCGCGGGCCTCCAGGATCGTGCAGTCGTAGCCCGCCTTGCCCAGTTCGTACGCGGTGGCGAGACCGGCGATGCCGCCGCCGATGACCAGTACGGAGGCGGCGGAGCGGCCGGTGAGGTGGAAGTCGCTCGCGGTGGGCGCCCGGAACGGCTGCTCGCGGCCGGCCGCCGCGGCGGTGGGGGCGAGCCCCAGCGCGCCCATGGTGGCGAACATGACGCCGGCGCCGCCGGTGAGGCCGACGTCGCGCAGAAAGGCCCGGCGGCTGGTGCCCTCTCGCGCCTGAAGCTCTGCCATGGTGGGCTCCCCTCTCGATCTTGACCGACGCGGGGAAGCGTGGCAGCGGCCCGTTACGGGCCGCCCCGCATTCGTGTATCGCACACGTTTCGGGCCGCCGGGGCCACGGGGCGGGGCGGCGTGCCCGAGGAGGGCCGCGGTACGGCCCCGACGGCGACACCCGCACGGCCCGACCGGTCGGCGGGCGCCAGGCCCGGGCCGAGGTCTGCCCATGGCCGGGGCAGGCCGGCTTCGCGGGCCGCGCAGGCCGCGGACGCTGGGCCCGAGGTCAGCCCCCTGGCGGGGGCAGGTCGGCTCCCCGGGAGCCCCGCGGGCTGCGCACGCGGCGGGCGCCGGGACCGGCCCGGGGTCTGACCGAGTCTGGGACAGGGCGACTTCTCGGGCCCCTCGCCCGCCGCGCAGGCCGCGGGTGCTGGGCGGGACCCGGGGCCTGCCCATGGCCGGGGCGGGCCGACTCCCCCGGCCCCTCGGGTGCCGCACAGGCGACGGCTCGGCCCGGCCGGTGGGACGGTCGCGTTCACGGCCGGGCGGGGACAGGGAACCCCGTGCGGACATGCCGAGGGCCCGCACCCCGGGTCGGGTGCGGGCCCTCGGTCGGTGAGCGGAGCCTGGGCTCAGCTCACCGCGGTCAGCTCTGGCCGCCGGCCAGCTTCTCGCGGAGCGCGGCGAGCGCCTCGTCCGACGCGAGGGCGCCGGAGTTGTCGCCGCCCTCGGAGGAGTACGAGCCGCCGCCACCGGACGCGGCCGGAGCCGCACCCGCGGTGTCGCCACCCTCGGCGGCGGCCTTCTCGTCCGCCTCGCGGGACTTGATGACCTGCGCCTGGTGCTGCTCGAAGCGCTGCTGCGCCTCGGCGTACTGGGTCTCCCAGGTCTCGCGCTGGGTGTCGTAGCCCTCGAGCCAGTCGTTGGTCTCGGGGTCGAAGCCCTCGGGGTAGATGTAGTTGCCCTGGTCGTCGTAGGACGCGGCCATGCCGTACAGGGTCGGGTCGAACTCGACCGAGGACGGGTCGGCACCGAAGGCCTCGTTGGCCTGCTTCAGCGAGAGGCTGATGCGGCGGCGCTCGAGGTCGATGTCGATGACCTTGACGAAGATCTCGTCGTTGACCTGGACGACCTGCTCCGGGATCTCCACGTGGCGCTCGGCCAGCTCGGAGATGTGGACCAGACCCTCGATGCCCTCGTCCACGCGGACGAACGCACCGAACGGCACCAGCTTCGTGACCTTGCCGGGCACGACCTGGCCGATCTGGTGGGTGCGGGCGAACTGCTGCCACGGGTCTTCCTGGGTCGCCTTCAGCGACAGGGAGACGCGCTCGCGGTCCATGTCGACGTCCAGGACCTCGACCGTGACCTCCTGGCCGACCTCGACGACCTCGGAGGGGTGGTCGATGTGCTTCCAGGACAGCTCGGAGACGTGGACCAGACCGTCGACGCCACCCAGGTCCACGAAGGCACCGAAGTTGACGATCGAGGAGACCACGCCGGAGCGGACCTGACCCTTCTGGAGGGTCGTGAGGAAGGTCTGGCGGACCTCGGACTGGGTCTGCTCCAGCCAGGCACGGCGGGACAGGACCACGTTGTTGCGGTTCTTGTCCAGCTCGATGATCTTCGCCTCGAGCTCCTTGCCCACGTAGGGCTGGAGGTCGCGGACGCGGCGCATCTCGACCAGGGAGGCCGGGAGGAAGCCGCGGAGGCCGATGTCGAGGATGAGACCACCCTTGACGACCTCGATGACGGTACCGGTGACGATGCCGTCCTCTTCCTTGATCTTCTCGATGGTGCCCCAGGCACGCTCGTACTGGGCGCGCTTCTTCGAGAGGATCAGGCGGCCTTCCTTGTCCTCCTTCTGGAGAACAAGGGCCTCGATCTCGTCGCCGACCTTGACGACCTCGTTCGGGTCGACGTCGTGCTTGATCGAGAGCTCGCGGCTCGGGATGACACCTTCGGTCTTGTAACCGATGTCGAGCAGGACCTCGTCCCGGTCGACCTTCACGATGACGCCGTCGACGATGTCGCCGTCGTTGAAGTACTTGATCGTCTCGTCGATCGCGGCGAGGAAGGCTTCCTCGTTACCGATGTCGTTGACCGCAACCTGCGGGGTGGTGGCGGTGGTCTCGGTGCTGCTCGTCATGTGGGAAAGGGCTCCGGTACGGACATTGAAGTCGTAGGTACTGCTTACGCCGGGAGCCCGTTTCGCTCTGCAGAAGCCGGACAGCCAAGGAAGCGTCACCCGGGAACACCGGTGACGCCTCGAGAACCGAGGGGACATACAACAGATGCGAGCGCGACCTGCTACGTCTGAGGTGCGCAGGCCCGCAGCGCAACTTGTAGCATACGGGGGCGGCCGGGCAGGGTCAATGCGCGAAGCCGCCCACCCGGGGCGGATCGGCGCATACCCGGCACAGAAAGCCCGGACCGCACCGAACAGGCCGCAGGTTAGTACGAGGGAGCCGGTCATCCAAGAGCTTGAACCGCCCGAGCCCGAAGCCACCCGCCGGGCCGCCGGGGTCACCGAGAGTTCCCGCGCCAACCGCGGCTGGTGGGACCGGAACGCGGACGAGTACCAGGTCGAGCACGGCACCTTCCTCGGCGACGACCGCTTCGTGTGGTGCCCCGAGGGCCTGGACGAGGTCGAGGCCGAGCTGCTCGGCCCCGCCGAGGACCTCAAGGGCAAGGGCGTCCTGGAGATCGGCGCCGGCGCCGCGCAGTGCTCGCGCTGGCTGGCCGGCCAGGGTGCCCGCCCGGTCGCCCTGGACCTCTCGCACCGCCAGCTCCAGCACGCGCTGCGGATCGGCTCCGGCTTCCCGCTGGTGTGCGCGGACGCGACCGTCCTCCCCTTCGCGGACGGCGCCTTCGACCTGGCGTGCTCGGCCTACGGGGCGCTGCCCTTCGTCGCCGACCCGCGCCTCGTGCTGCGGGAGGTGCGCCGGGTGCTGCGGCCGGGCGGGCGCTTCGTCTTCTCCGTGACCCACCCGTTGCGCTGGGCGCTGCCGGACGAGCCGGGCCCGGAGGGCCTGACGGTGTCCGCCTCCTACTTCGACCGCACGCCCTACGTCGAGCAGGACGACGAGGGCCACGCGGTCTACGTCGAGCACCACCGCACGCTGGGCGACCGGGTGCGGGACGTGGTGGCGTCCGGGTTCCGACTGGTGGACCTCGTGGAGCCGGAGTGGCCGGAGTGGAACACCTCCGAGTGGGGCGGCTGGTCGCCGCTGCGGGGCCATCTCGTCCCGGGCACGGCGATCTTCGTCTGCGAGCGCGACTGACCCGGTGCGCCGGCCCCCTACGACACTGGGGGCGTGACCCGGAGCGATGCCCCCGTACGACACTGGGGGCGTGATCCGCTACGACGCCCTGTCCGCGCTCCCCGTGCGCGCCGCCCTGCCCGCGCTGCGCGCCGCCCTGGAGGGGCCCGGCACCGCGGTCCTGGTCGCCCCGCCCGGCACCGGCAAGACCACGCTGGTGCCGCTCGAGCTGGCCGGGCTGACCGGCGACGGGCCGGCGCGGCGCGTGGTGGTGGCCGAGCCGCGGCGGATCGCGGCGCGGGCGGCGGCCCGGCGGATGGCGTGGCTGCTCGGCGAACGGCCCGGCGAGAGCGTCGGCTTCACCGTGCGCGGCGAGCGGCTCACCGGGCCGCACAAGCGCGTGGAGGTCGTCACCACCGGTGTCCTGCTCCAGCGCCTCCAGCGGGACCCCGAACTCCCGGGCGTCGACGCCGTGGTGCTCGACGAGGTCCACGAGCGGCACCTGGACGCGGACACCACGGCCGCCTTCCTGTGGGACGTCCGGCAGACCCTGCGCCCCGAACTGCGCCTGGTGGCCGCGTCCGCGACGACCGACGCGGCCGGCTGGTCCGCGCTGCTCGGCGGGGCGCCGGTGGTCGAGGCGGCGGGGGTGGCCCACCCGGTGGAGGTGGTCTGGGCGCCGCCCGCCCGCCCGGTTCGGCCGCCGCACGGCATGCGGGTGGACCCGGCGCTGCTCACGCACGTGGCGGCGGTGGTGCGGCGGGCGCTGGCCGAGCGGGACGGCGACGTGCTGTGCTTCCTGCCGGGCGTCGGCGAGATCGCCCGGGTGGCCGGGCAGTTGGGCGACCTGGGCGGGGCGGAGGTGCTCCAGGTGCACGGGCGGGCACCGGCGGCCGTGCAGGACGCGGTGCTGGCGCCCGGGGCGCGGCGCCGGGTGGTGCTGGCGACGGCGGTGGCCGAGTCGTCGCTGACCGTGCCGGGCGTACGGGCGGTGGTGGACGCGGGGCTCGCCCGGGAGCCGCGCACCGACCACGCCCGTGGGCTGAGCGCCCTCACGACGGTCCGCGCCTCGCGGGCGGCGGCCCGGCAGCGGGCCGGGCGGGCGGGGCGCGAGGCGCCGGGCGCGGTGTACCGCTGCTGGGCGGAGGCGGAGGACGCGCGGCTGCCGGCGTTCCCCGCCCCGGAGATCAAGGTGGCCGACCTGACGGCGTTCGCGTTGCAGGCGGCCTGCTGGGGCGACCCGGACGCCGCCGGCCTCGCCCTGCTCGACCCCCCGCCGGGCGGGGCGATGGCGGCGGCGCGCTCGGTGCTGACGGCGGTGGGCGCGGTGGACCCGGCGGGACGCGCCTCGGAGCGGGGCGTACGGCTGGCCCGCCTCGGCCTGCACCCGCGGCTGGGCCGGGCGCTGCTGGACGCGGGGCCCGGGCGGGCGGCGGAGGCGGTCGCGCTGCTCTCCGAGGAGCCGCCGCGGGAGTACGGGGACGATCTGGCCGCCGCACTGCGCGCCGCCCGGCGCGGGGGCGACGCGTACGGGGCCCGGTGGCGGGGCGAGGTCCGGCGGCTGCGGGGAGTGGCGGGAGCGGGCGAGGGCGGCGGGGAAGCGGGCGAAGGCCGCGGCGCCGGCGGGACGGACACGGACGCGCCGGCCGGTCTGGTGGCCGCCCTGGCGTATCCCGAGCGGGTGGCGAAGCTCGACGGCGGCTCGTACCTGATGGTCTCCGGCACCCGGGCCGAGCTGTCGGAGGCGTCGGCCCTGCGCGGGGTGGCGTGGATCGCCGTCGCGGTGGCGGACCGGCCGGTCGGGCGGGGGCACGCGCGCGTGCGGCTGGCGGCGGCCGTGGACGAGGCGACGGCCCGGAGTGCGGCGGGAGCGCTGCTGTCGGCGCGGGACGAGGTGCGCTGGGCCGGCGGTGACGTGGTGGCGCGGCGCGTGGAGCGGCTCGGGGCCGTGGAGCTGTCGGAGCGGCCCCTGAAGGACCCCGACCCCGGTCTCGTACGAGATGCGCTGCTCGAGGGGTTCCGGGAGGGGGGGCTCGGGCTGCTGCGCTGGTCCGAGGGCGCGCGGGGGTTGCGGCAGCGGCTGGCCTTCTTGCGGCTGCACCTGGGCGGGCCCTGGCCGGACGTGTCCGACGCCGCGCTGCACGCGCGCGTGGACGAGTGGCTGGAGCCGGAGCTGGGCCGCGCCCGGCGCCGGGCCGACCTCGCGCGGATCGACGCCGGGCAGGCGCTGGGGCGGCTGCTGCCCTGGGCGTCGGGCGAGGCGGCGCGGCTGGACGAGCTGGCCCCGGAGCGGGTCACCGTGCCCAGCGGGTCCCGGATCCGCGTCGACTACGGGGTGCCCGAGCAGCCGGTGCTGGCGGTGAAGCTACAGGAGATGTTCGGCCTGGACCGGTCCCCCGAGGTGGCCGGGGTGCCGCTCCTGGTCCACCTGCTGTCCCCCGCCGGGCGCCCGGCCGCCGTCACCGCCGACCTGGCGTCCTTCTGGCGGGACGGCTACCGGGGCGTCCGCGCGGAGCTGCGCGGACGCTACCCGAAGCACCCGTGGCCGGAGGACCCGGCCACGGCCGAGCCGACCCGGTACACCAACGCCCGGCTCGGCCGCTGACGACTCTCAGGAGGCGGTGCCGGTCGGCTTCGTCGACGGGGTGGTGGTGGGGCTCGGGGTGGCCTCGGGCGTGGCGCCGCCGGTGGCCGGCGCGGAGGGGGTCGGCGTCGGGGACGGCTGGGCGGCGGCCACCTTCAGCTCCACGTCGAGCGTGCCGCCGCCGGGCGTGGTCAGCCGGAGGACGAAGGTGCCTGCGGTGTCGTCCGCATAGAGCCGGGGCAGCGTCAGCAGGCCCTTGGCGTCGGTCTTCAGGCCGCTCAGGGTGCGGACGGGGTTGCCGTCGGCGCCCTTGAAGTACGGGCCCTTGCCGCTCGCGGCCGTGTCCTTCGCCGAGGCCAGGAGGCTGGCGGTCACCGCGACCTTGTCCGCCGCGGCGCCCTTGCGGGTGGCCTTGACCCCGACCTGCCCGGCGAACTCCCCGCCGGCCACTGCGGTCAGCGCGGTGTCGCCGGTGCGCGCGAGGGCGTCGGCGGTCCGCTCGGTGACCGTGGCCCGGTAGTCGAGGCCGGGTACGACGCGGCCGACGACGGTGGCCCGGACGGTGAAGGTCCCGGTCTTCTCCCCCGCCGTCAGCGCGGGCGCGGTGGCCGTGCCGGACGCGTCGGTGAGGACGGTGGCGACGTGCTCGCCGCCCGCGAAGGCGGTGTCGGTGTCGCCGAGCACGGTGAAGCGGACCCGCACCTTGCCGACGGTCTTGCCGTCCTTCGTCTCCGCCCGGCTGGTGATCCGTCCGGCGAAGGTGTCGCCGGCGGTCGCGGTCAGCGTGGGGCCGCCGGTCTTCTCCAGGTGGTCGACCGTGTCGGTGGGCGTGGGAGTGGTGGTGGGCGGCTTCGGGCCGGGCGGCGTCGTCGGCGGGGTGCCGGGCTTCTCGGGCGCCGGCTTCTCGGGGTGCGGGGTCTGCGGGTGGGGCGACGGGGACGGGGTCGTGCCGGGGGCGGCCGGGGTCTGCGGCGGGCGGGGCGAGGGCAGGGGCGGGGCGGTGCCGGCGCCGTCGTCGCTGCGGCCCACGGGCAGGGTGCCGGTGCCGTCGGGGATCTCGTGGCTGCCCCGGCGGTAGTGCTCCAGCCAGGACATGACCGTGTAGAGGTACGCGTCGGAGTTGTTGTAGCTGAGGACGGCCCGCTTGAGGTCGGCGGTGTCGGACAGGTCCCAGCCGTTGCGGCACAGGTAGTGGCCGGCGGCGAGCGCGGCGTCGTAGACGTTGTTGGGGTCGGACGTGCCGTCGGCGTTGCCGTCGCGGCCCGCCCAGGCCCAGGTCGACGGGATGAACTGCATGGGTCCGACGGCGTTGTCGTAGCTGCTGTTGCCGTCGTAGCGGCCGTCGTCGGTGTCCGGGATGAGCGCGAAGCCGTTGCCGTCGAGCTGCGGGCCGACGATCGGGCTGAGGGTGGTGCCGTCGGCGGAGACGCGACCGCCGCGGGCCTGGCCGGACTCCACCTTGCCGATGGCGGCGAGGAGTTGCCAGGGCAGGTTGCAGCCGGGCTTGGCCTGGCGCAGCTCCGCCTCGGCCCGCTGGTAGGCGTCGAGGACGGTGGCGGGGATGCCGGCCTCGGCGGTGCCCCGGGATACGGGGGTGCCGATGGTGGGCGGCGCCACGGGGACGGGGCTCTGCAGCGGCGGCAGGTCGGTGTAGTAGCGGGAGTTGCCGGTGGCGGTGTCGCCGGCGGCGGGCGCGTCGGGGGTCGGGAGGCTGTCGGCGGCGGTGGGTCTGTCCTGCGCGTCGGCCGTGACGTCGGGGGCCTGGGACGCGGAGAGGGCCGCGACCACGACTGCCGCGACCGTGGTGGTCACCGCGCCCTTGCGAAGCCTGCTGCCGAACTGCGCCGCCATAGGTAGACCCCTCCCGTGGACGCCGTCGCGCCCTTCTTCCCGCTGTCTGCGCGGCTGCTGTCGCTCCGGCCGCGGCGCACGCCTGTACGGTGCCCAGGCGACCCTACGACAACTTGTTTTGCCGGGGCACCGGTTGACGCCCGATATTCACCACTTGGCCATGCGGGGCAGCGCCGTTGCCCTTCGGGGCAGACGCTCACCGCCTCCTGGCGTACCGCCGCCCTGCCCGGGGCCCCGCGCCGCCCCTCGGGCCTCGGGCCCGGCGGAGACCGGGGGCGGCGTCGCCACACATCGCATCACGTACCGCACGGGTGCTGCAGGGCACCGGGGGCAGCCCCGGATACGCGACCCAACCCGCCCGACCGCCGGGGCTAGTGTGCCGCCGACTCCCAGTCCTGCCCCACGCCCACCGAGACGCCCAGCGGGACGCTGAGGCGGACCGCGTCGGCCATCTCGCGGCGGACCAGTTCCTCCGCGGCGTCCCGCTCGCCGGGGGCGATCTCCAGGACGATTTCGTCGTGCACCTGGAGGAGCATGCGCGAGCGCAGGTCGGCCTCGCGCAGGGCCTTGTCCACCTTGAGCATGGCCATCTTGACGATGTCGGCCGCCGTGCCCTGGATCGGGGCGTTGAGCGCCATGCGCTCGGCGGCCTCGCGGCGCTGGCGGTTGTCGCTGTTGAGGTCGGGGAGGTAGCGGCGGCGGCCGAAGAGCGTCGCCGTGTACCCGGTGGCCCGCGCCTCGTCCACGACCCGGCGCAGATAGTCCCGGACGCCGCCGAAGCGCTCGAAGTAGGCGTCCATCAGGCCGCGGGCCTCGGCCGCCTCGATGTTGAGCTGCTGGGAGAGGCCGAAGGCCGACAGGCCGTACGCCAACCCGTACGACATGGCCTTGATCTTGCGCCGCATCTCCGCGTCGACCGCCGACTGCTCGACGGAGAACACCTGCGCGGCGGCGGTGGTGTGCAGGTCCTCGCCGGAGGTGAACGCCTCGGTCAGGCCCGCGTCCTCGGACAGGTGGGCCATCACGCGCAACTCGATCTGGCTGTAGTCCGCCGTCATCAGCGACTCGAAGCCCTCGCCGACCACGAAGCCGCGGCGGATCGCCCGGCCCTCGTCGGTGCGGACCGGGATGTTCTGCAGGTTCGGGTCGGTGGAGGAGAGGCGGCCGGTCGCGGCCACCGTCTGGTTGAAGGTGGTGTGGATCCGGCCGTCCGCGGCGATGGTTTTGATCAGGCCCTCGACGGTGACCCGCAGCTTGGCCTGCTCGCGGTGGCGGAGCATGATCACCGGCAGCTCGTTGTCCGTCTGGGCGGCGAGCCAGGCCAGGGCGTCGGCGTCGGTGGTGTAGCCGGTCTTGGTCCGCTTGGTCTTGGGCAGCGCCAGCTCGCCGAAGAGGACCTCCTGGAGCTGCTTGGGCGAGCCGAGGTTGAACTCGTGCCCGGCCGCCGCGTGCGCCTCCTTCACCGCCTGCTGCACCGCGCCGGCGAAGAGCTGCTCCATGGCCTCCAGGTGGGCCCGGTCGGCCGCGATGCCGTGCCGCTCCATGCGGGCGAGCAGCGCGGAGGTGGGCAGTTCCATGTCGCGCAGCAGGTCGGCGGCGCCGACCTCCGGCAGCCGGGCCTCGAAGACCTCGCCGAGGTCGAGGATCGCGCGGGCCTGCACCATCAGCGCCTCGGCCTCGGCTCCCTCGTCCGCCCCGAAGGCGAGCTGGCCGTCGGCCGCGGCGGCCGGGCCCAGCTCGCGGTGGAGGTACTCCATGGACAGCGCGTCCAGGGCGAAGGAGCGGCGGCCCGGCTTGACCAGGTAGGCGGCGAGCGCGGTGTCCATGGCGACGCCGGCGATGTGCCAGCCGTGCTCGGCGAAGACGCGCATGGCGCCCTTGGCGTCGTGGAAGGTCTTGGGCCGCTCCGGGTCGGCCAGCCAGCCCGCCCACGCCGACTCGTCCGCCTCGTCCAGCTGGGCGGGGTCGAACCAGGCGGCCTTGCCGTCGGGTGCGGCCAGCGCGACCTCGGCGACCGAGCCGGCGCCCAGCGCCCAGGCGTCGACGGTGGCGACGCCGAGCGGCCCGGTGGCGTGCTCGGCGAGCCAGTCGGCCACCTCGCCGGTGGCGAGCACGGTGCCGTCCACCTCGACGCCGTCGGCGAGGACCGGGGTGGCCTCGGCCTCCTCGGCGCCGGGGTCGACGGCGAAGAGCCGCTCGCGCAGGGAGGGATTGCGGATCTCCAGGGTGTCCAGGATCATCGCGACGCCCTTGCGGTCGTACGCCGGGCGCGCCAGGTCGGCGACCGCCTTGGGCAGCTCGACGGCGCGCTCCAGCTCGGTGAGCCGGCGGTTGAGCTTGACGGACTCCAGGTGGTCGCGGAGATTCTGCCCGACCTTGCCCTTGACCTCGTCGACCCGCTCGACCAGCTCGGCGAAGGAGCCGAACTGGTTGATCCACTTAGCGGCCGTCTTCTCGCCGACGCCCGGGATGCCCGGCAGGTTGTCCGACGGGTCGCCGCGCAGGGCGGCGAAGTCCGGATACTGGGCCGGGGTCAGCCCGTACTTCTCCTGGACCTTCTCCGGGGTGAACCGGGTCAGCTCCGAGACGCCCTTGGTCGGATACAGCACGGTGGTGTGCTCGCTGACCAGCTGGAACGAATCCCGGTCGCCGGTGACGATCAGCACGTCGAAGCCGGCGGCCTCGGCCTGGGTGGCGAGGGTGGCGATCACGTCGTCCGCCTCGAAGCCCTCGACGGCGAAGCGGGTGACCTGCATCGCGTCCAGCAGCTCGCCGATCAGCTCCACCTGGCCGCGGAACTCGTCCGGGGTGGTGGAGCGGTTCGCCTTGTACTCCGTGAACTCCGCGGAGCGCCAGGTCTTGCGGGAGACGTCGAAGGCCACCGCGAAGTGCGTGGGCGCCTCGTCACGCAGCGTGTTGGCCAGCATCGACGCGAAGCCGTAGATCGCGTTGGTCGGCTGGCCCGTCGCGGTCGTGAAGTTCTCCGCGGGCAGCGCGAAGAACGCGCGGTACGCCAGCGAGTGCCCGTCCATGAGCATCAGCCGGGGGCGGTCCTCGCGGGAGGTCTGGTCGGTCTTCTTCGATGCTGTCTTCGCCACGTCCCCGATCCTGCCACGGACCACTGACACTCGGCTCCGGCCCGCCCGCGCCGCGCCGCCGGCCGCGGGGCCGCCGGGGCCGCTCCCCTCCCCCACCAGCGCTGTCGGTGGTCCGTGGGAGGATCGAAGAGGTATCCCACCCGTGGACGCGAAGGAGCGCGCGATGGCGAGCAAGCCGCCGAAGGGTGACCCGGTGCAGGACGCGCCGCGGGTCACGGCACCCAAGCACACGGCGGCGGGGATCCCGGCCATCGGGCACACCCTGCGCGTCGCCCAGCAGCAGATGGGCGTGCGGCGCACCGCGCTGACGCTGCTCAGCGTCAACCAGAAGGGCGGCTTCGACTGCCCGGGCTGCGCCTGGCCGGAGCCGGACCACCGGCACGCCGCCGAGTTCTGCGAGAACGGCGCGAAGGCGGTGGCCGAGGAGGCCACCCTGCGCCGGGTCACCCCCGAGTTCTTCGCCGCGCACCCGGTCGCCGACCTCGCCGGGCGCAGCGGCTACTGGCTGGGCCAGCAGGGCCGCCTCACCCACCCGGTGTACCTGCCGGAGGGCGGCACGCACTACGAACCGGTCAGCTGGGAGCGCGCCTTCGGGATCGTCGCCGAGGAGCTCACCGCCCTGGACTCGCCGGACGAGGCCGTCTTCTACACCTCGGGGCGCACCAGCAACGAGGCGGCGTTCCTCTACCAGCTCTTCGCGCGCGAGCTGGGCACGAACAACCTGCCCGACTGCTCCAACATGTGCCACGAGTCGTCCGGTTCGGCCCTGGTGGAGACCATCGGCATCGGCAAGGGCAGCGTCTCCCTGGAGGACCTGTACCAGGCGGACCTGATCATCGTGGCCGGCCAGAACCCGGGCACCAACCACCCGCGCATGCTCTCCGCCCTGGAGCGGGCCAAGGCGAACGGCGCGAAGATCATCAGCGTCAACCCGCTGCCCGAGGCGGGCCTGGAGCGGTTCAAGAACCCGCAGACGCCCAAGGGCCTCACCGCGGGCGCCGCGCTCACCGACCTCTTCCTGCAGATCCGCCTCGGCGGCGACCAGGCCCTCTTCCGGCTGCTCAACAAGCTGATCCTGGAGACCGACGGCGCGGTCGACGAGGAGTTCGTCGGCGAACACACGCACGGCTTCGCGGAGTTCGACGAGGCCGCCCGCGCCGCCGACTGGCAGGAGACGCTCACCGCGACCGGCCTCACGCGGGCGGAGATCGAGCAGGCCCTCGGCATGGTCCTCGCCTCAGAGCGCACCGTCGTCTGCTGGGCGATGGGCCTCACCCAGCACAAGCACTCCGTGCCCACCATCCGCGAGGTCGTCAACTTCCTGCTGCTGCGCGGCAACATCGGCCGCCCGGGCGCGGGCGTCTGCCCGGTGCGCGGCCACTCGAACGTGCAGGGCGACCGCACGATGGGCATCTTCGAGCGCCCGGCACCCGCCTTCCTGGACGCCCTGGAGAAGGAGTTCGGCTTCGCCCCGCCCCGCGAGCACGGCTACGACGTGGTGCGGGCCATCCGCGCGCTGCGCGACGGCGAGGCCAAGGTGTTCTTCGCCATGGGCGGCAACTTCGTGGCCGCCTCCCCCGACACCGAGGTCACCGAGGCGGCGATGCGCCGCGCCCGGCTCACCGTGCACGTGTCCACGAAGCTGAACCGCTCGCACGCCGTCACGGGCGCGCGGGCGCTGATCCTGCCCACCCTCGGCCGCACCGAGCGCGACCGCCAGGCGGGCGGCGAGCAGTTCGTCACCGTCGAGGACTCCATGGGCATGGTGCACGCCTCCCGGGGGAAGCTGGCGCCGGCGAGCGAGCATCTGCTGTCCGAGCCGGCCATCGTGTGCCGCCTCGCCCGCCGGGTGCTCGGCGTGCGCAGCACCGTGCCGTGGGAGGAGTTCGAGCGCGACTACGCGGCGATCCGCGACCGCGTCTCCCGGGTGATCCCGGGTTTCGAGGACTTCGACGCGCGCGTGCGGGACTCCGACGGGCGGCCCGGCGGACCCGGCTTCGCGCTGCCGCACGCGCCACGCGACGAGCGCCGCTTCCCCACCGCCACCGGCAAGGCCAACTTCACCGCGGCGCCAGTGGAGTACCCGGCGCTGCCCGCGGGCCGGCTGCTGCTGCAGACCCTGCGCTCGCACGACCAGTACAACACCACGATCTACGGCCTGGACGACCGCTACCGGGGCATCAAGGACGGCCGCCGGGTCGTCCTGGTCAACCCCGAGGACGCCGCAGCCCTCGGCGTGCGCGACGGCGAGCACGTCGACCTGGTGAGCGAGTGGCGGGACGGCGTGGAGCGCCGGGCGCCCGGCTTCCGCGTCGTGCACTACCCGACGGCCCGGGGCTGCGCGGCGGCGTACTACCCGGAGACCAACGTCCTGGTGCCGCTGGACGCGACGGCGGACGTGAGCAACACCCCGGCCGGCAAGTCACTGGTGGTCCGTCTGGAACAATCGGCGACCGACTGAGCGTTTGCTCAGCGAGTCTCACCACGTCTCGAACGGAGCCGGTCCATGGGCGAGCAGCAGCCGACGCAGTTCCCGCAGGAGGTCATCGACGAGTACGCCGCGCTCGGCGTCGACCTGCCCGCCCTCTTCTCGGCCGGCCACCTCGGCACGCGCATGGGCGTGCAGATCGTCGAGGCGTCCGCCGAGCGGGTCGTCGGCACCATGCCGGTGGAGGGCAACACCCAGCCGTACGGGCTGCTGCACGGCGGCGCCTCGGCGGTGCTCGCCGAGACGCTCGGCTCGGTCGGCTCGATGCTGCACGGCGGCAGCACCAAGATCGCCGTCGGCGTCGACCTGAACTGCACGCACCACCGCGGGGCCCGCTCCGGCCTGGTCACCGGCGTGGCCACCCCGGTCCACCGGGGCCGCTCGACGGCGACGTACGAGATCGTGATCAGCGACGAGGCGGACCGCCGGGTGTGCACCGCCCGGCTGACCTGCCTGCTGCGGGACGCGGGCACCACGGGCTGACTCCGGACGGGCCGACCCCGGCGCGCCGCGGGCGTTGCCCGCACCCGCCCCGCGCCCTACCGTCGGGGCATGTCACGCGACGGTCGTCCGGACCGGGGTCCGTGGGGCTCGTGAGCGGGATCGGACCGGTCGAGCCGGGTGAGGGCACGCACGTCCAGGAGCCGCCGGCCGCTCCCCCTGCCACCGCGGCGGGCCTGCGGCGACGCCGCCGCAGGGCCCTGCTCGGCGCCGCCGCGGCCCTCGCCCTGCTGGCGGGCGCCGGCGCCCTGTACACCGCCCGCAGGGCCGCCCCGGAGCCTCCGCCGGCACCGCCCTACCCCGCGCAAGCCGTCGACCTGGTCTTCCTGAACGGTGTGACCACTCCGCCCGGGGTGCCGCCGGGCGGCTCCAGCTTCGCCGTCGCCCTGAGCGTGGAGTCCGGTCCGCCGGTCACCGTGACCCGTCTCGCGCAGCCCTACGACGGCCTCTCCCTCACGGCCTCACCCAAGCCGCCCTTCCGGACCGCCCCGCACGCGGCACGCAAGATCACGATCACTCTCCGGGTGACCGACTGCGGGAAAGCCCCCCGGAATCCCGGGCTCCCTTTTCTCGACGTAACACTGCGTAATAGTCGGGCAATACAGGACCAGAGTTTCCTGCTGGGACCCCGCTATGCGCGGTACCTGGATCACATCCTGCAAGTCGCCTGCGGCAACGACTCCAAGTAATCACCAAAAAGCCTCATACGCCTGAACGTTGCCGGTCGACCCTGCGGATTCTCACTATGTGGACAGGGCGAATCGGCCGGAATTCCGCCCTTCTCCCCAACGTGTACCGCTCTGCATTACCCCGTGTCATAACAAGAGCGTCACAGCATGAGTCAGACCCTCCTCCACGTTCCCTGCACACGCTTAGAGTCACGCCCAGTCACCGCGCAGTCGGATTGTCACCTCCGTACGGCGCGCGACCCGGCCGTCTCCACGGGGACACGGCCGTGCCAGCGAAAGGACTGATCGTGCGTCAACGTTCGCTCATCGCCATCACCGCCGCTCTGGCGGCGGGGGCGCTCACCCTCACCGCCTGCGGCTCGCGCGACGACGACGGCGGAGACGACTCCGGCAAGGGCGGCGGCACCACCGTCGTCATCGGCGTCGACGCCCCCCTGACCGGCGACCTGTCCGCGCTCGGCCTCGGCATCAAGAACTCGGTGGACCTCGCCGCCAAGACGGCCAACAAGAAGAAGTACGTCGACGGCGTCACCTTCAAGATCCAGGCCCTCGACGACCAGGCCCAGCCCTCCGTCGGCCAGCAGAACGTCACCAAGTTCGTCGCGAACAAGGACGTCCTCGGCGTGGTCGGCCCGCTGAACTCCTCGGTGGCCGAGTCCATGCAGAAGGTGTTCGAGACGTCCAAGCTCGTCGACGTCTCCCCGGCCAACACCAACCCCGCCCTCACCCAGGGCACCGACTGGCAGAACACCAAGAAGCGCACGTACAAGTCGTACTTCCGCACCGCCACCACGGACGCCATCCAGGGTCCGTTCGCGGCGCAGTACGTCTACAACGACGCCAAGAAGACCAAGGTCTTCGTCATCGACGACAAGAAGACCTACGGCGCGGGCCTGGCCGGCACCTTCACCGAGGAGTTCAAGAAGCTCGGCGGCAACGTCGTCGGCACCGAGCACATCAACCCCGACACCAAGGACTTCTCCGCGGTCGCGACCAAGGTCAAGAAGTCCGGCGCGGACGTCGTCTACTACGGCGGCGAGTACCCGCAGGCCGGCCCGCTCAGCAAGCAGATCAAGGCCGCGGGCGCCAAGATCCCCGTCGTCGGCGGTGACGGCATCTACAGCGCCGACTTCATCAAGCTGGCCGGCGCGAACGGCACCGGCGACCTCGCCACCTCCGTCGGCGCCCCGGTCGAGACGCTGCCCTCCGCCAAGGAGTTCGTCGCCAACTACCAGGCCGGCGGCTACAAGGAGGCCTACGAGGCCTACGGCGGCTACTCCTACGACTCGGCCTGGGCCATCATCGAGGCCGTCAAGAAGGCCGTCGACGACAACGACGGCAAGCTGCCCGACGACGCCCGCACCAAGGTCATGGAGGCCATGCAGAACGTCTCCTTCGACGGAGTGACCGGCAAGGTCTCCTTCGACGAGTTCGGTGACGCCACAAACAAGCAGCTCACCGTCTACGCGGTCGAGAACGGCGCCTGGAAGGCGGTCAAGTCCGGCACCTACACCGGCTGACCCGGCGGTCCACACCCGCCACCACGGACGAGCCGCGCGGGGCCCTGTTCCACAGGCGCCCCGCGCGGACTCGCATCCGGCCACATTCGTCGAACATCCGAAAGTCTCGGAGGACATGCGGTGCACGAACTGCCGCAGCAGCTGGTCAACGGCCTGCTACTGGGATCCATGTACGGGCTGGTCGCCATTGGCTACACGATGGTCTACGGCATCGTCCAGCTCATCAACTTCGCCCACGGCGAGATCTTCATGACCGGCGCCTTCGGCGCGCTCACGGTCTACGTCTACATCCTGCCCGACGGCACCTCCATGCTGATCGCCCTGCCGCTGATGATCATCGGAGCCATGATCGTCGCGACCACCGTCGCCGTCGGGGCGGAACGGTTCGCCTACCGCCCCCTGCGCAGCGCCCCCCGCCTGGCCCCCCTCATCACCGCCATCGGCCTCTCCCTCGCGCTCCAGCAGGCGGTCTGGGCCTGGTACCCCGAGGCCAAGTCCGCCCGCACCTTCCCCCAGATCGACGGCGGCCCCTTCCACATAGGCAGCGTCACCATCCAGACCGGCGACGTCTTCCTCCTGATCGCGGCCCCGATCAGCATGGCCGTCCTCGCCTACTTCGTGATGAAGACCCGCACCGGCCGCGGCATGCAGGCCACCGCACAGGACCCCGACACCGCCAAGCTCATGGGTGTCAACACCGACCGCATCATCGTCGTCGCCTTCGCCCTCGGAGCCGTCTTCGCCGCCATCGGCGGCGTCGCCTACGGCCTCAAGTACGGCCAGATCGACTTCAAGATGGGCTTCGTCCTCGGCCTCAAGGCCTTCACCGCCGCCGTCCTCGGCGGCATCGGCAACATCTACGGCGCCATGATCGGCGGCGTCGTCCTCGGCATCGCCGAGACTCTGGCCACCGCCTACATCGCCGACGTCCCCGGCCTGGACAAGTTCGGCAGCCAGTCCTGGGCCGACGTCTGGGCCTTCATCCTCCTCATCCTCGTGCTGCTGCTCAGGCCACAGGGCCTGCTCGGCGAACGCGTTGCGGACAGGGCGTGACAACGATGACCACACAGACCACCGCCCCGCAGAGCGCGAGCCACCCGGCACCCGCGGCCCCGGCCGGCCTCATCGGCATACCCGCCCCGATCGGACGCGCCCTCGCCACCGTCGGCGGCGCCCTCACCGTCGTCTCCACCTTCCTCGCCTGGACCTGGACCTCCGCCTTCCCCGGCGACCTCACCGTCTACGGCTACCCCGGCGGCCTCCAGGTCCTGGTCCTGGTCGGCGGCGCCCTCACCACCCTCCTCGGCCTCGCCTCCTACGGCGTCAAGGGCCTTGGCTGGCTCGCCCCGGCCGACGCCGACGCGGCCGTCAAGCTCGCCGCCCTCGCGACCTTCGCGACCACCTGGTACACGCTCATCGCGATCACCAGCAAGCTCGGCGGCGTGGTCAACCTCGAACCGGGCGGCTACATCGCCGGGGTGACCACCCTCGTCGCCCTCCTCGGCTCCCTCGCCCTCCCCTTCGAGCGGCCCGAACCGGAGCCCATCGACCCCGACGACACCGGCTGGGAGCACTTCAAGCACGGGCTCTCGCACAACTGGCAGACCACCAAGGCCGTCTTCGCCGCCCGCGCCCCGCGCCCCGCGCGCGCCCTGCCCGGCTACGTCGAGATCCTCCTCATCGTCGCCGTCCTCGCCGCCGCCCTGCTCGTCTTCACCTACGGCATCGGCACCGAGTACGACGAGCTTTTCGTCGGCTTCCTCATCACCGCCGGCTTCGGCTTCGCCGCCCTCAACAAGTCCGGCCTGATCGCCCACGCCTCGCAGATCACCGCCCGGCACCAGAACATCACCGTCTGCGGCGCCTTCGTCGCGGCGGCCCTCTTCCCCTTCACACAGACCGACGACCAGTACGCGACCCTCGGCGTCTACATCCTCATCTTCGCCACCGTCGCCCTCGGCCTGAACATCGTCGTCGGCCTCGCTGGCCTCCTCGACCTCGGCTACGTCGCCTTCCTCGGCGTCGGCGCCTACGCCGCCTCCCTGGTCTCCGGCTCCCCCAGCTCCCCCTTCGACGTCCACTTCCCCTTCTGGGCCGCCGTCCTCGTCGGCGCCGCCGCCTCGCTCGTCTTCGGCGTCCTCATCGGCGCCCCCACCCTGCGGCTGCGCGGCGACTACCTCGCCATCGTCACCCTCGGCTTCGGTGAGATCTTCCGCATCACCGTGAACAACCTCGACGGCACCTCGGGGCCCGACGTCACCAACGGCTCCAACGGCATCGCCTCCATCCCGGACCTCAACATCCTGGGCTGGGACCTCGGCGTCCAGCACGACATCGCCGGCTTCACCATCGGCCGGTTCGCCAACTACTTCTTCCTGATGCTCGTCATCACCGCCGTCGTCGTCCTCGTCTTCCGGCGCAGCGGCGACTCCCGCATCGGCCGCGCCTGGGTCGCCATCCGCGAGGACGAGACCGCCGCCCTCGCCATGGGCATCAACGGCTTCCGCGTCAAGCTCATCGCCTTCGCCGTCGGCGCCTCCCTCGCCGGACTCGCCGGCACCGTCCAGGCCCACGTCACCTACACCGTCACCCCCGAGCAGTACCTCTTCGCCGGCACCACCCCGCCCAACTCGGCCTTCCTGCTCGCCGCGGTCGTCCTCGGCGGCATGGGCACCATCGGCGGACCCCTGATCGGCGCGGCCCTGCTCTTCCTCATCCCCAACAAGCTCCAGTTCCTCGGCGACTACCAGCTCCTCGCCTTCGGACTGGCCCTCATCCTGCTGATGCGCTTCCGCCCCGAGGGACTCATCCCCAACCGGCGCCGGCAGCTGGAATTCCACGAAGACGCCGAAGCGCCCACCGTCCTCGGCAAGACAGGGGCCTGACCGCCATGACCACCGACACCACCACCAAGGACACCACCCCGGGCGCGGCCGGCCCCGGCACCACCGTCCTCGACGCCCGCGGCGTCACCATGCGCTTCGGCGGCCTCACCGCCGTCCGCGGCGTCGACCTCACCGTCAACAGCGGCGAGATCGTCGGCCTCATCGGCCCCAACGGCGCCGGCAAGACCACCTTCTTCAACTGCCTCACCGGCCTCTACATCCCCACCGAGGGCGAGGTCCGCTACAAGGACAAGGTCCTGCCGCCCAAGTCCTTCAAGGTCACCGCCGCCGGCATCGCCCGGACCTTCCAGAACATCCGGCTCTTCGCCAACATGACCGTCCTGGAGAACGTCCTCGTCGGCCGGCACACCCGCACCAAGGAAGGCTTCTGGTCCGCCGTCCTGCGCGGCCCCGGCTTCCACCGCGCCGAAAAGGCCTCCCGCGCCCGCGCCATGGAACTCCTCGAGTTCATCGGCCTCGCCGCCAAGGCCGACCATCTCGCGCGCAACCTCCCCTACGGCGAGCAGCGCAAGCTGGAGATCGCCCGCGCCCTCGCCAGCGAACCCGGCCTGCTCCTGCTCGACGAGCCCACCGCCGGTATGAACCCGCAGGAGACCCGGGCCACCGAGGAACTCGTCTTCGCCATCCGCGACCAGGGCATCGCCGTCCTCGTCATCGAGCACGACATGCGGTTCATCTTCAACCTCTGCGACCGCGTCGCCGTCCTCGTCCAGGGCGAGAAGCTCGTCGAGGGCGACAGCGCCACCGTCCAGGGCGACGAACGCGTCATCGCCGCCTACCTCGGCGAACCCCTGGCCGACGACCCCGGCGCCGCCGAGGTCGCCGAAGTCGAAGCCGCCGAGGCCAAGGGCAAGGAGACCGACCGATGACCGCACTCCTGGAGGTCGAGGACCTCCGCGTCGCCTACGGCAAGATCGAGGCCGTCAAGGGCGTCTCCTTCAGCGTCGAGGCCGGGCAGGTGGTCACCCTCATCGGCACCAACGGCGCCGGCAAGACCACCACCCTGCGCACCCTGTCCGGACTGCTCAAGCCGGTCGGCGGCCAGATCCGCTTCAACGGCAAGTCGCTCAAGAAGGTCCCCGCCCACCAGATCGTCTCCCTCGGGCTCGCCCACTCCCCCGAGGGGCGGCACATCTTCCCGCGCATGACGATCGAGGACAACCTCCGCCTCGGCGCCTTCCTGCGCAGCGACAAGGCCGGCATCGAGCAGGACATCCAGCGCGCCTACGACCTCTTCCCCATCCTCGGGGAACGCAGGAAGCAGGCCGCGGGCACCCTGTCCGGCGGCGAGCAGCAGATGCTCGCCATGGGGCGGGCGCTGATGTCCCGGCCCAAGCTGCTCATGCTCGACGAGCCCTCCATGGGGCTCTCCCCGATCATGATGCAGAAGATCATGGCCACCATCGCGGAGCTGAAGTCCCAGGGCACCACCATCCTCCTGGTGGAACAGAACGCCCAGGCCGCGCTCTCCCTGGCCGACCAGGGCCACGTCATGGAGATCGGCAACATCGTGCTCTCCGGCTCCGGGCAGGACCTGCTGCACGACGAGTCGGTCCGCAAGGCGTACCTCGGCGAGGACTGAGGCCCGAGCCGACCGAGGTCCGTACCCCTGCGCCGGGGGTACGGGCCTCACTCCTGCTCTCCCGCGATCAGCCCTTGGCCGCCTTCTTCTCCTCGGCGTCCTGGATGACGGCCTCCGCGACCTGCTGCATCGACATGCGGCGGTCCATCGACGTCTTCTGGATCCAGCGGAACGCGGCCGGCTCGCTCAGGCCGTACTCCGTCTGCAGCACCGACTTCGCCCGGTCCACCAGCTTGCGCGTCTCCAGCCGCTGGCTGAGGTCGGCGACCTCCTGCTCCAGGGCGCGCAGCTCCGTGAAGCGCGAGACGGCCATCTCGATCGCCGGGACGACGTCGCTCTTGCTGAACGGCTTCACCAAGTACGCCATCGCACCGGCGTCCCGCGCCCGCTCCACGAGGTCGCGCTGCGAGAAGGCGGTCAGCATCAGCACCGGGGCGATGCTCTCCTCGGCGATCTTCTCGGCCGCGGAGATGCCGTCCAGCTTGGGCATCTTCACGTCCAGGATGACCAGGTCGGGGCGGTGCTCGCGGGCCAGCTCCACGGCCTGCTCACCGTCACCGGCCTCCCCCACGACGGAGTAGCCCTCCTCCTCCAGCATCTCTTTGAGATCCAGCCGGATGAGCGCCTCGTCCTCGGCGATGACGACGCGGGTCGTCAGCGGGGGCACGTGCGACTTCTCGTCTTCGGGCGCGTCGGCTGGCTGGGGCGACTCGGGGGCGCTCACGTGGGCTCCTCGTTCGGGGCGGGGTGCTGCTGACAAGAGCGTACCTAGCTG
Organism: Streptomyces sp. NPDC048182; assembly: GCF_043202555.1. Classification (NCBI taxonomy): domain Bacteria; kingdom Bacillati; phylum Actinomycetota; class Actinomycetes; order Kitasatosporales; family Streptomycetaceae; genus Streptomyces; species Streptomyces sp. NPDC048182. Next base: position 67,376 of record NZ_JBIDAQ010000011.1, read on the forward strand.
CGACGTGCAGGACGGAGCCGGTACACTTCCCTCAGGTCGCGACCTGCCCGGTTGGAGGAATTGGCGATACTCGCGGTGCTCAAACCACCGTGCCTTCGGGCATGTGGGTTCGAATCCCACACCGGGCACTTCTGAAAGCGGAGGCTCACGTTCTCGTGAACCTCCGCTTTCTGCTGCGTGTCGCGCTGACTCCTGCCTCAAAGTTGCCGCATGTACGACCACAGCACACGCGTTCTGGCTCTGGCACTGGTGGCCCAGGGCCGCAGCCTCAACTCGGTCAGCCGCGAGACGGGCGTCTCGCGCGCCGCGCTGCGATCCTGGCAGGAGCGCCTGGAGCCCCTGCCTCGCGCGGCGACTCCTGCCCCGGGCCCGCCGAGCTGCCCGCGCGCGTACGCCTACCTGCTCGGCCTCTACCTGGGCGACGGCTGCGTCAGTGCCCATCCACGCGGCACGGGCCATTACCTGCGGATCGCGTGTGCGGACGCGTGGCCCGGGCTCATCGAGGAGTGCCGCGCCGTCATCCCGCAGGTGCGCCCCGGTCTACGCGTCCACCTCGTGCAGCACCCGGGGTACGTGTCCGTGAACAGTTATTGGCGCCACTGGCCCACCCTCTTCCCCCAGCACGGCCCCGGCAAGAAGCACGAGCGGCGCATCACGCCAGAACCCTGGCAGCAAGCGATCATCGACGCGCACCCCTGGGAGTTCGTCCGCGGACTCGTCCACTCCGACGGCTGCCGGATCACCAACTGGACCACTCGGCTCGTCCGCGGCGAACGGAAGCGCTACGAATACCCGCGGTACTTCTTCACCAACGTCTCAGCCGACATCCGGCGGCTCTACACCGACACCCTCGACAAGCTGGGCGTGGAGTGGACGGAATGCCCGCGCAACGGCATTCCGTTCAACATCTCCGTCGCCCGCAAAGCCTCCGTCGCGCTCATGGATCTCCACGTGGGCCCCAAGTACTAGTCCTCCCCGATCCGATGGACCCGGACCAGGTTGGTCGTGCCGGAGACGCCGGGGGGCGAGCCCGCCGTGATGATGACGACGTCGCCCTTCTCGCAGCGGCCGTAGCGGATCAGAAGCTCGTCCACCTGGGCGACCATCGCGTCGGTGGAGTCGACGTGGGGGCCGAGGAAGGTCTCGACGCCCCAGGTGAGGTTGAGCTGGGAGCGGGTGGAGGGTTCGGGGGTGAAGGCGAGGAGGGGGATGGGCGAGCGGTAGCGGGAGAGGCGGCGGGCCGTGTCGCCGGACTGGGAGAAGGCGACCAGGAAGCGCGCGCCGAGGAAGTCGCCGATCTCGGCGGCGGCGCGGGCGACGGCGCCGCCCTGGGTGCGGGGCTTGCTGCGCTCGGTCAGCGGGGGCAGGCCGCGGGCGAGGATGTCCTCCTCCGCGGCCTCGACGATGCGGGCCATCGTGCGGACCGTCTCGATGGCGTGCTTGCCCACGCTGGTCTCGCCGGAGAGCATCACCGCGTCCGTGCCGTCGATGATCGCGTTGGCGACGTCGGACGCCTCGGCGCGGGTCGGCCGGGCGTTGTCGATCATCGAGTCGAGCATCTGCGTGGCGACGATGACCGGCTTGGCGTTGCGCTTGGCGAGCTTGACGGCGCGCTTCTGGACGATGGGGACCTGTTCGAGCGGCATCTCCACGCCGAGGTCGCCGCGGGCGACCATGATGCCGTCGAAGGCGGCGACGATGTCCTCGATGGCGTCCACGGCCTGGGGCTTCTCGACCTTGGCGATGACGGGGAGCCGGCGGCCCTCCTCGTCCATGATGCGGTGGACGTCCTCGATGTCGCGCCCGCTGCGCACGAAGGAGAGGGCGATGACGTCGAAGCCGGCGCGCAGCGCCCAGCGCAGGTCGGCCTCGTCCTTGTCGGAGAGGGCGGGGACGGAGACGGCGACGCCGGGGAGGTTGAGGCCCTTGTGGTCGGAGACCATGCCGCCCTCGACGACGGTGGTGCGGACCTCGGGTCCTTCGACGCCGGTGACCTCCAGGCAGACCTTGCCGTCGTCGACGAGGACGCGTTCGCCGGGGGTGACGTCGGCGGCGAGGCCGGCGTAGGTGGTGCCGCAGCGGTGGCGGTCTCCGGCGGCGCCCTCCTCGACGGTGATGGTGAAGGTGTCGCCGCGTTCGAGGAGTACGGGTCCTTCGGCGAAGTGGCCGAGCCGGATCTTCGGGCCCTGAAGGTCGGCGAGGGTGCCGACGCTGCGCCCGGTCTCGTCGGAGGCCTTGCGGACGCGGTGGTACCGCTCTTCGTGCTCGGCGTGGGTGCCGTGGCTGAAGTTGAAGCGGGCGACGTCCATTCCGGCGTCGACCAGGTCCTTGATCTGGTCGTACGAGTCGGTGGCGGGTCCCAGGGTGCAGACGATTTTGGCTCGGCGCATGGGCCGAGCCTATGACTTACCGGTCGGTAGTGAACTGGCGGTGCGTGACTACTCAACGCACAAAGGATTAACCGGTGTTGACAAGTGTTGAAGTGGGCGCTTGCGCGCTCCTTTGAGCATCTCCGCACGGCTCTTTGTTCGCCTTTCGGGCATTCACCCGGCCCACTGTTGACAGGTGCACGAATCAGGGCGGAATCTACGCGCGTTGTGCCAGCAGTGACCGTCGCCAGCCAGAGGAGCACTCCGCCATGCCGCTGAACCGTCGGAAGTTCTTGCAGAGGTCCGCCGTGACGGGGGCGGGTGCCGCGCTGACCGGCGCCGTGGCGGCGCCGGCGGCGGAGGCCGCCCCGGCCTCGCACCACCGGCACGAGCGGCACCCCAAGCGCTACGCCCTCACCGTGCTGGGCACCACCGACCTGCACGGGCACGTCTTCAACTGGGACTACTTCAAGGACGCGGAGTACACCGACGCGGCCGGCAACGCCCAGGGCCTGGCCCGCATCTCCACCCTGGTGGAGCAGGTCCGCAAGGAGAAGGGCCGGCAGAACACGCTGCTGCTCGACGCGGGCGACACGATCCAGGGCACCCCGCTGACGTACTACTACGCCAAGGTGGACCCGATCACCGCCAAGGGCGGCCCGGTGCACCCGATGGCGAAGGCGATGAACGCGATCGGGTACGACGCGGTGGCGCTCGGCAACCACGAGTTCAACTACGGCATCGAGACGCTGCGCCGCTTCGAGCAGCAGTGCCGTTTCCCGCTGCTGGGCGCGAACGCGGTGGACGCGAAGACGCTGAAGCCCGCTTTCCCGCCGTACTTCATGAAGACGTTCCGGGTGCAGGGCGCGCCGCCGGTGCGGGTGGCGGTGCTCGGCCTGACCAACCCGGGCATCGCGATCTGGGACAAGGCGTATGTGCAGGGGAAGCTGAAGTTCCCGGGGCTGGAGGAGCAGGCGGCGAAGTGGGTGCCGAAGCTGCGGTCGATGGGCGCGGACGTGGTGATCGTCTCGGCGCACTCGGGTGCGTCGGGCACGTCGTCGTACGGTGACCAGGTGCCGTACGTGGAGAACGCGGCGGCGAACGTGGCGAAGCAGGTGCCGGGGATCGACGCGATCCTGGTGGGGCACGCGCACGTGGAGATCCCGGAGCTGAAGGTCGTCAACGACGCGACGGGGAAGACGGTCGTGCTGTCGGAGCCGCTGTGCTTCGCCGAGCGGCTCTCCCTGTTCGACTTCTCGCTGGTCCTGGAGCGGGGGCGCTGGCGGGTGGAGTCGGTGAAGGCGTCGCTGCGCAACACGAACGCGGTCGAGGACGACCCGAAGATCACGCGGCTGCTGCGCGCCGAGCACGCCAAGGTGGTGGCGTACGTCAACCAGGTGGTGGGCCGGGCGACCGAGACGCTGACCACGGTGGAGGCCCGGTACAAGGACGCGCCGATCATCGACCTGATCACCAAGGTCCAGGAGGACGTGGTGAAGCAGGCGCTGGCGGGCACGGAGTGGGCGGCGCTGCCGGTGGTGGCGCAGGCGTCGCCGTTCTCGCGGACGTCCGAGATCCCGGCGGGCGAGGTGACGATCCGGGATCTGTCGGGTCTGTACGTGTACGACAACACGCTGGTGGCGAAGTTGCTGACGGGTGCGCAGCTGCGGGCGTACCTGGAGTACTCGGCGGAGTACTACGTGCAGACGGCGCCGGGCGCGCCGGTGGACGTGGAGAAGCTGACGAACGCAGGGGGCCGCCCGGACTACAACTACGACTACGTGTCGGGGCTGTCGTACGAGATCGACGTGGCCCAGCCGGCCGGGTCGCGGATCAAGAAGCTGTCGTTCGGGGGTGCGCCGCTGGACGACGCGGCGCAGTTCGTGCTGGCGGTGAACAACTACCGGGCCAACGGCGGCGGGGCGTTCCCGCATGTGGCGACGGCCCGGGAGCTGTGGTCGGAGTCGACGGAGATCCGGACCCGGATCGCGGAGTGGGCGACGGCGAAGGGCGTGCTCGATCCGAAGGACTTCGCGTCGGTGGACTGGTCGCTGACGCGGAACGGCACGCCGCTGTTCTGATCCCGGAAAGCGGCAGGAGGGCGGCCTCAGATCCCGTCCACCAGGGGCGTGAGCGTCCTCGGGTGGCGTGCGGACGGGATCCGGGGCCGCTGCTGTTCCAGGCCGAAGGTGGTGAAGGCGGTGCGGTCGGGCAGGGGGTAGGGCTCGGTGCCGGTGAGGTCGTTGAGGATGGTGGCGCTGCGCCAGGCGGCGAGGCCGAGGTCGGGGGTGCCGACGCCGTGGGTGTGGGTCTCGGCGTTCTGGACGTAGATCCGGCCGGTGACGCTGGGGTCGAGGAGGAGGCGGTAGCGGTCGTCGACGCGGGGGCGTTCGGCGCTGTCGCGGCGCAGGTAGGGGTCGAGGGCGGTGAGCAGCGGGCCGAGGGGGCGTTCGCGGTAGCCGGTGGCGAGGACGACGGCGTCGGTGGTGAGGCGGCTGCGGGTGTTCTGCTGGGCGTGTTCCAGGTGCAGTTCGATCTTGGTGGTGGCGAGGCGGCCCGCGGTGCGGACGGTGACGCCGGGGGTGAGGACGGTGTCGGGCCAGCCGCCGTCCAGGGTGCGGCGGTACAGCTCGTCGTGGATGGCGGCGGCGGTGTCGGCGTCGATGCCGCGGTGGAGCTGCCACTGGTCGGCGACGAGGCGGTCGCGGACGGGTTCGGTCAGGGCGTGGAAGTAGCGGGTGTAGTCGGGGGTGAAGTGCTCCAGGCCGAGCTTGGAGTACTCCATGGGGGCGAAGGCGTCGGTGCGGCCGAGCCAGTGCAGGCGTTCGCGTCCGCGGGGCCGGTGGCGGAGCAGGTCGAGGAAGATCTCGGCGCCTGACTGGCCGGTGCCGACGACGGTGACGTGGCCGGCGGCGAGCAGGCTCTCGCGGTGGTCGAGGTACTGGGCGGCGTGCAGGACGGGGACGCCGGGGGTGTCGGCGAGCGGGGCGAGGGGCTCGGGGACGTGGGGTTCGGTGCCGATGCCGAGGACGAGGTCGCGGGTGTGGGTTCTGCCGAGGGCCTCGGCCGTGCCGTCGGCGTCGAGGCGGGTGTGGTCGACCTCGAAGAGGGCGGTCTCGGGGTTCCAGCGGACGGCGTCGACCTGGTGGTGGAAGCGGAGGGTGGGGAGCTGTTCGGCGACCCAGCGGCAGTAGGCGTCGTACTCGGCGCGCTGGATGTGGTGGCGTTCGGCGAAGTAGAAGGGGAAGAGCCGGTCGCGGGCCTTGAGGTGGTTGAGGAAGGACCAGGGGCTGGCGGGGTCGGCGAGGGTGACGAGGTCGGCGAGGTAGGGGACCTGGATGCGGGCGCCGTCGATGAGCAGCCCGGGGTGCCAGTGGAAGGCGGGCCGGCGGTCGTAGAAGACGGCGTCGAGGCCGGGGAGGGGGTCGGCGAGGGCGGCGAGGGAGAGGTTGAAGGGTCCGATGCCGATGCCGACGAGGTCGCGGGGGGTGTCGGGGGCGGTGGGGTTCATGCGGGTCCTTCCGGGGCCGGCCGCGGGTCTGGTTCCGGGTCGGGGGGTGTCGTCGCGAGGGTGAGGAGCGCGGCCAGGTCGGCGGGGCGGGTGTGGGGGTTGAGGAAGGTGGCCTTGAGCCAGAGCCGGCCGTCGGCGCGGGCCCGGCCGAGGACGGCGCGGCCGGTGGTGAGCAGGGTGCGGCGGCGTTCGGCGACGGCGGTGTCGTTCGCGCCGGCGGGCCGGAAGAGGACGGTGCTGAGGGTGGGCGCGGCGTACAGCTCGGTGCGCGGGTCGGCGTCGGCGAGGGCGGCGAAGCCGGCGGCCTGCTGGAGGACGTGGTCGACGAGGGCGCCGAGGCCGGTGCGGCCCAGGGTCTTGAGGGTGACGGCGGTCTTGAGGACGTCGGGCCGGCGGCTGGTGCGCAGGGAGCGGCCGAGCAGGTCGGGCAGGCCGGCCTCGGTGTCGTCGTCGGGGTTGAGGTAGTCGGCGCGCTGGGCCAGGGCGGCGAGGTCGGCGGTGTCGCGTACGGCGAGGAAACCGGCGGCGATGGGCTGCCAGCCGAGTTTGTGCAGGTCGAGGGCGATGGTGTGGGCGGCGTCGAGGCCGTCGAGCTTGGTGCGGTGCCGGTCGCTGAGGAGCAGGCCCGCGCCGTAGGCGGCGTCGACGTGCAGGCGGGCGCCGTGGGCGGCGCAGACGCGGGCGATCTCGGGGAGTGGGTCGATGAGGCCGGCGTCGGTGGTGCCGGCGGTGGCGGCGACGAGGTGCGGGCCGGGGAGGCGGGTGAGGGCGTCGTCCAGGGCGGCGGGGTCGAGGGTGCCGGCGGGGGCGGGCACGGTGACGGGGTCGGGCAGGCCGAGGAGCCAGGCGGCGCGGGGCAGGGAGTGGTGGGCGTTGGCGCCGTGCACCAGTGTGGTGCGCGGTCCGTGGCGTTCGCGGGCGAGGAGGACGGCGAGCTGGTTGGACTCGGTGCCGCCGGTGGTGCTGAGGGCGTCGGCGGTGCGCGTCTCGCGGGCGAGGGCCTGGGTGACGAGGGCCTCCAGGGCGGAGGCGGCGGGTGCCTGGTCCCAGGAGTCCAGGGAGGGGTTCAGGGCGCTGGCGGCGAGGTCCGCGGCGGCGGCCACGGCGAGGGGCGGTCCGTGGAGGTGGGCGGCGCAGCGGGGGTCGGCGGGGTCGGCGGCGCCCTCGGCGAGGGCGGTGACCAGGGCGCGCAGGGCGCCGGGGTCGCCGTGCTCGGGCAGGATCTCGCCGGCGGCGTGGCGGAGCCGGGCGGTCACTTCGGCGGGGCCGCCGGCGGGCAGGGGGCCGTTGCGGGCCCGGGTGCCGGCGCGGAGGGCGTCGAGCACGGTGTCGAGCAGGGGGCGCAGGGCGTCGGGGCCCTGGGGGCCCGAGGCGAGGGGCGGCAGACCCATGACTGTCCTCCGGGCACCGGTACGGGGGCCCCCAGCTTCCCGGCGGGGGCGCTGCCGCGCCGGGGAAGCGGGGGGATCGGAACCCGAAAGGGTGGAAGTGCCGCGGGGGAAGTGCGAGTTGCGGAGGCGATGTGCCTAGCCCCGGCAGGCAGGCGTGACCGCATGCCCTAGGGCGTGTCCGCAAAGTCCCGTCGTCCGCCCGTAGGGCGGGCCGCGCGGCGTCCGGTGCGTGCTCTCGGTGAGCCGGGCGGACGCCCGCGTACTGGTTGTACGCGGGTGTTCGGCCGGTGCGGCGAGAGTGGGTGCCGGGCGTCGCACGGCAGGCGGGACTTTGCGGACACGCCCTAGGGGCGCGGGGAACTGCGCGACCAGCCACGACGCACCCGCAGCCGACAGACAGCGCCGCCCGCCCTCCGCATCAGTCGGTCTGGGCCTCCCGAACCCGCAGCGCCCGCGCCAGGTCGTCGAGCTGGTCGGCGAGCTTGCGGCGCAGCGCCGGGGTCGGGTCGGCGTCCGCCAGGCACTCGTGGCCCAGCCGCAGGGTCTCGGCGTCGACGGCGTGGACCGGGAAGGCGTGCCGGCCGGCGGCCTCGGCGATGGCGGGCCCGCGGCGCGCGGCGACGGCGACCGCCTCGGCGTAGAAGCGGGGGACGTAGCCGGCGACCAGGTCGGCCTGTTCGGGCTGCCAGAAGCCCTGGGCGGTGGCGGTGAACAGGTAGTTGGAGAGGTCGTCGGTGGCGAACATGGCCTCCCAGGCGCGGCTCTTCGCCTCGGCGTCGGGCAGCGCGGCGCGGCAGCGGGCGGCGCCCTCCTGCCCGGTGGCGCTGGGGTCGCGGGCGAGTTCCGCGGCGATGGCGTCCTCGTCGGTGGCGCCGAGGACGGCGAGGCGGGTCAGGACGCGCCAGCGCAGCTCGGGGTCGAGTTCGGGCCCGCCGGGGACCGTGCCGTCGGCGAGCCAGGCGGCGATGGTGTCGGGGTGCAGGGCGGTGTCGATGCGGTGGCGCACGGCGATCAGCCGCAGGCCGGGGTGGTCGCCGTCCTCGGTGCGGCGGATCAGGTCGCGGCACAGCTCGGTGAGGGTGGCCAGGGCGGCGGGGCGCTCCTCGGGCGGGAGGTAGCGGTCGGCGACATGGGTGGCGGCGAAGGTGAGGACGCCGTCGACGAGGGCGAGGTCGGTCTCCTCGCCGAGGTGGGCGGCGGCGGTGGCAAGGTAGTCGGCGGGGGCGAGTTCGCCGTCGCGGACCATGTCGCGCAGCGCGTTCCAGACCAGGACCCGGGTGATGGGGTCGGGGATGCCGGACAGGCCGCGCAGGGCGGTCTCCAGGGAGGTCTCGTCCAGGCGGATCTTGGCGTAGGTGAGGTCGAGGTCGTTGGGCACGACGAGGGCCGGGGCGATGCCGGGGCGGGGCTCGGGGTCGCCGGTCTGCGGGACGTCGGTCTCGTAGCGCTCGCGCAGGCGCAGGGAGCGGCCGTCGGACAGGTCGCGGTCGTAGACACCGACGGTGACGCGGTGGGGGCGGGAGCCGGCCCGGTCCAGGGTGAGGGCCCACCGGCCGGGTTCGGTGCGGACCGCGGCGGTGATCGTGTCGACGCCGGTGGTGCGCAGCCACGCGTCGGCCCAGGCGTGCACGTCGCGGTCGGTGGCGGCGGCGAGGGAGTCGACGAAGTCGGCGAGGGTGGCGTTGCCGAACCGGTGCCGCTCGAAGTGGATGTTGATGCCGGCGAGGAAGTCCTTCTCGCCGAGCCAGGTGACGAGCTGGCGCAGCGCGGAGGCGCCCTTGGCGTACGAGATGCCGTCGAAGTTGAGCAGGGCGGAGGCGCTGTCGGCGACGTCGTCGGGGGCGACGGGGTGGGTGGTGGGCCGCTGGTCGGCGTCGTAGCCCCAGGACTTGCGGCTGAGGCCGAACTCGGTCCAGGTGCCGGTGAAGCGGGTGGCCTCGGCGGTGGTCTGGTAGCCCATGTACTCGGCGAAGGACTCGTTCAGCCAGATGTCGTCCCACCACGTGAGGGTGACGAGGTCGCCGAACCACATGTGGGCCATCTCGTGGGCGATGACCATGGCCCGCACCTGCCGCTGGGTGTCGGTGACGGCGGACCGGAAGACGAAGTCGTCGCGGAAGGTGACCAGGCCGGGGTTCTCCATGGCGCCGGCGTTGAACTCGGGGACGAATGCCTGGTCGTAGGAGTCGAAGGGGTAGGGCTCGGCGAACTTCTCGTGGTAGCGGTCGAAGCAGGCGCGGGTGATGTCGAGGATCTCCTCGGCGTCCGCGTCCAGGTGGGCGGCGAGGGAGCGCCGGCAGTGGATGCCGAAGGGCAGGCCGCGGTGGTCGGTGCGCACCGAGTGGTAGGGGCCGGCCGCGACCGCGAGGAGGTAGGTGGAGATCGGCGGGGTGGTGGCGGCCTTCCACCGGCCGTCGCCGAGGTGCTCCGTGACGCCGTTGGCCAGCACGGTCCAGCCCTCGGGGGCGGTGACGGCGAGGTCGAAGACGGCCTTGAGGTCGGGCTGGTCGAAGGCGGCGTAGACGCGCTGGACGTCGTCGAGGAAGAGCTGGGTGTAGAGGTAGGTCTCGCCGTCGGCGGGGTCGGTGAAGCGGTGCATGCCCTCGCCGGTGCGGGAGTAGGCCATGGCGGCCTCGACGCACAGCTCGTGCTCGCCGGGGGCGAGGCCCGTCAGCGGCAGCCGCCCGTCGTCCAGGGCGGCGGGGTCCAAGGGGTGCCCGTCCAGCGTGACGGTGCGCAGCTCGGCCGGCTTGACCTCGACGAAGGTGTCCGTGGCGTCGGCCTCGCCGCGGACGGTGAAGCGGATGACGGTACGGGAGTCGAAGGTCTCCTCGCCACGGGTGAGATCGAGGTCGATCGCGTAGTGGTGGACGTCGAGGAGCCTGGCACGGGTCTGCGCTTCGTCGCGCGTGAGTACGGACATGGACGCCATGCTGCCCGATGCCCGGCGCGCGGCACGAGGGGGTTACCGCTTCCCGGAGTCCTCGGCGATGCGCTCGTGGTGGTGGATCACCTCGGCGATGATGAAGTTCAGGAACTTCTCGGCGAAGGCCGGGTCGAGCTTGGCGCTCTCGGCGAGGGAGCGCAGCCGGGCGATCTGCTGGGCCTCGCGCGCCGGGTCGGCGGGCGGCAGCTGGTGGCGGGCCTTGAGGTGGCCGACCTGCTGGGTGCACTTGAAGCGCTCGGCGAGCATGTGGACGACGGCGGCGTCGATGTTGTCGATGCTGTCGCGCAGCCGGGCCAGTTCGTCGCGGACGGCCGGGGCGGCGCCGGTACCGGTGTTGCTGGTGGTCATGGGGGACCACCCTACGGGTCGTGCGCCGCCCGGCGGCGGGGCCGGTCGTAGAGTGGGACGGGGGTTCCCGGTCTTGGGGGTGCGGGCGTGGCGAACGGCGGTCCGGTCGAGCACGGCTTCCCGCATCTGGAGACGGTGCGTGCCGCGGTGACCGCGCTGTACCGGCGGCTGTCGCACGACACGGTGCGGACCTTCGCGGCCAGCGTGGCCCCGGCCGACGTGGCGTTCTGCGACACCGACGACCTGTATCTGGGCGCCCAGCGGGTGGCCCGCGAGCTGGTGGCCCACTACCGGCTGCCGGACGCCCGGATGATCGTCTCCTTCCGGGAGATGACGCACGCGGCGAACGTCGAGCTGACCGCGGGCCCGGAGTACTTCATCGAGCTGAACGACCGCTTCCGCACCCACCGCCGGGACATCGGCGCGGCCCTGGCCCACGAGGTCATGCACGTCTACCTGCACCGCCTGGACCTGTCCTTCCCCGGCACCCGGGACAACGAGATCCTCACCGACACCGCGACGACGTACCTCGGCGCGGGCTGGCTGCTCCTGGACGCCTACCGGGAGGACGCGGCGTCCTCGCAGAAGCTGGGGTACCTCACCCCGGAGGAGTTCGGGTACGTGCTGGCCAAGCGGGCGCTGGTGTTCGGCGAGGACCCCTCGGTGTGGTTCACCAGCCCGCAGGCGTACACGGCGTACGGCAAGGGCCTGGCGCTGGCCCGGCAGGACGCGCGGCAGCCGCCGCTGACGGCGGCCGGGTGGGCGGGGCGCCGCCGCTACGCCCGGGACCGGCGGCATGCCCAGGACGTGCACGGCGGCGGTGCCGCGGCGGACGCCGGCTACTCCTTCGCGCCGGGCGCGGCGGGCGCGGCGGGCGCATCGGGCGGGGCGGACGGGTCGCTGCGGGTGGCGTTCCCCTGCCCGACCTGCCACCAGCGGATCCGGCTGCCGGTGCGGGGCCGGGTGCGGGCGCGGTGCGGGCTGTGCCGGACGGTGCTGGAGTGCGACACCTGACGTGCCGCCCGGGGTTTTCCACAGCCTCCCCGGCGTGCGCGGCGCGGTGCTTGAATGCCCGCATGACACAGGCGATCGGGGAGCCCTGGGGGCTCAGTGTGTACGGGGCGGGCAGTGTGCGGGCCGAGCCGCGGCTGGCGCGGGTGCGGCTGGCGGTGGACGTGCTCGAGCCCTCGCCGGACCGGGCGTTCGGCGAGGCGGGTGCGGCCGTGGCCCGGCTGCGGGCGGTGCTGCGGCGGCACGGGATAGCGGACACGGCGGTCTCGGGCTCCCGCCTGGAGCTGACCTCGCAGCACAGCGGCTACGGGGCCGAGCGCACGTTCCTGGGCTACGCCTGCCAGGCGGCGTACGTGGTGGAGACGGAGGCCCTCGACGGCCTCCAGCAGCTGATCGTGGACGCGGTGGAGGCGGGCGCCCACCGCATCGACAGCGTGGAGTTCGACGTGCCGGACAAGCCGGTGCTGCGGGACGAGGCCCGGCGCCGGGCGGTGGCGGCGGCCCGGCGCAAGGCGGAGGTGTACGCGGAGGCTGCGGGGGTGCGGCTGGGCGTGGTGCTGCACATCCAGGACGTGGACGCGGAGTACGCCGCGCAGCGCTACCGGGGGCACGGCGGCGGGGGCGGCGACTCCTCCGGCGACCTGGCGCCGGGGATGGTGGAGGTGTCGGCGGCCGTGCTGCTCGGCTACGCGCTCACGCGCTGACGATGCCCCGGGCCCGGGCGGCGGCCAGCCAGTCGGGGAACTCCCCCACCAGGCGGTCGTACAGCTCGGCGTCGCTCACCCGGCGCGGGTCGCGGCCGGCGTGGAAGAAGCCCGCGTTGTCCACGACCCGCTTCCCGGGCACGGCCAGCTCGTCCAGCTTGCGCAGGTACTCGAACTGCCGGCTGCCCGGGTCGCCGAAGCCGACGAACTGCCAGAACAGCGGCAGCACGGCGGCCTTGCAGAGGTACTTCTCGGCGGCGAGCCGGTTGATCGGTCCGCCGTCGGTCTGGAAGACGACCAGGGCGGGGTGGCGCGAGCCGCTGTCGAGGTAGTGGTCGATGACGGCGTCCATGGCCAGGTGGTAGCTGGTCTTCCCCATGTGTCCGAGGCCGGCGACGATCCGCTCCACCCGGCCCGTGTGGTCGGCGAGGGCGATCTCGGTGACGGCGTCGACGTCGGTGGAGAAGAACACCACCGGCACGCTGCCGTCGTCGTCCAGGTGCGCGGAGAGCCCGAGCACCCGTTCGGCGAGGGCCTGCACGGTGCCGTCCTGGTAGTACGGCTTCATGGAGCCGGAGTAGTCCACGACGAGGTAGACGGCGGCCCGGGTCCCTGCCATGCCGTGCTTGGCGAGCGACTCCCCGGCGCTCTTGTACAGGCTGACCAGCGCGGGCGCGGTCTCCTCGACCTTGGTGAGACTGATCGCGGCCATCTTCGGCTCCCCCTCGGCTCCTGCGGCCCATGACTGAGACAACGGTGCCCGCCCCCGGGTCCGGTCGGGGACAGGGGGCGGGCTCCGTCTACGGGGTCTGGGGTGTCCCCAGATGTCCCGCCCGTACGCCTTTGTACGGGACGTCTGCGCCGAGCGGTCAGGCCGTCAGGGCCCGGTCCGTCGGACGGATCGGGGCCGGCAGGTCGCTGGCTCCGGTGAGGAAGCGGTCCGCGCCGCGGGCGGCCGAGCGGCCCTCCGCGATCGCCCAGACGATGAGCGACTGGCCGCGGCCGGCGTCACCGGCGACGAACACACCCGGCACGTTGGTCTGGAAGTCGGCGTCGCGTGCGATGTTACCGCGCTCGTCCAGGTCGAGGCCGAACTGGTCGACCAGGCCGTTGTCCCGGTCGGTGCCGGTGAAGCCCATGGCGAGGGTGACCAGCTGCGCGGGGATCTTCCGCTCGCTGCCGGGCTTCGGGGTGAGCCGGCCCTCGATGAACTCGACCTCGCCCAGGTGCAGCCACTGCACGTTGCCGTCGGCGTCGCCCTCGAAGTGGGTGGTGGAGACGGCGTAGACCCGCTCGCCGCCCTCCTCGTGGGCCGAGGTGACCTTGTACAGCATGGGGAAGGTCGGCCACGGCTGGGCGAGCGGGTTCCGCTCCTCGCCCGGGCGGGGCATGATCTCCAGCTGCGTGACGGAGGCCGCGCCCTGGCGGTGGGCGGTGCCCACGCAGTCGGCGCCGGTGTCGCCGCCGCCGATGACGACGACGTGCTTGCCCTCGGCGGAGATCGGGGGCGCCACGTAGTCGCCCTCCTGGACCTTGTTGGCCAGGGGCAGGAACTCCATGGCCTGGTAGATGCCCTTCAGCTCGCGGCCGGGGACCGGCAGGTCGCGGGCGGTGGTGGCGCCGGCGGCGATGACGACGGCGTCGTAGCGCTTCTTCAGGTCGCCGGCCTTCAGGTCGCGGCCGATCTCGACGCCGGTGCGGAAGCGGGTGCCCTCCGCGCGCATCTGCTCGATGCGGCGGTTGATGTGCCGCTTCTCCATCTTGAACTCGGGGATGCCGTACCGCAGCAGGCCGCCGACGCGGTCGGCGCGCTCGTAGACGGCGACCGTGTGGCCGGCCCGGGTGAGCTGCTGGGCGGCGGCCAGGCCGGCCGGGCCGGAGCCGATGACGGCGACGGTCTTGCCGGACAGGCGCTCGGGGATCTGCGGGGCGACGTCCCCGGTCTCCCACGCCTTGTCGATGATGGAGACCTCGACGTTCTTGATGGTCACCGGCGGCTGGTTGATGCCGAGCACGCACGCCGACTCGCAGGGGGCCGGGCACAGCCGCCCGGTGAACTCCGGGAAGTTGTTGGTGGCGTGCAGCCGCTCGGAGGCGGCGCCCCAGTCCTCGCGGTAGGCGTAGTCGTTCCACTCCGGGATCAGGTTCCCGAGCGGACAGCCGTTGTGGCAGAACGGGATGCCGCAGTCCATGCAGCGGCTGGCCTGCTTGCTGATGATCGGCAGCAGGGAGCCGGGGACGTAGACCTCGTTCCAGTCCCTGACGCGCTCGTCGACCGGGCGGGAGGTGGCCAGCTCGCGGCCGTGGTTGAGAAAGCCCTTGGGATCAGCCATTGGTCGCCGCCTCCATCATCTTCTCGGTGATCTCGGTCTCGGAGAGACCGGCTCGCTCGGCGGCGTCCTTGGCGGCGAGCACTGCCTTGTACGTGCTGGGGATGATCTTGCTGAAGCGCCCGGCGGCCTCGGACCAGTTCGCGAGCAGCTTCCCGGCGACGGTGGAGCCGGTCTCCTCGGCGTGCCGGCGCACCACGTCGTGCAGCCAGTCCCGGTCGGCGTCGTCCAGGGCCTCCACGGCCGCGACGTTGCCGGCGTTGACGTTGTCCCGGTCGAGGTCGATGACGTAGGCGATGCCGCCGGACATGCCGGCCGCGAAGTTGCGCCCGGTCTCGCCGAGGACCACCGCGTGGCCGCCGGTCATGTACTCGCAGCCGTGGTCGCCGACGCCCTCGGAGACGACCAGCGCGCCGGAGTTGCGGACGCAGAAGCGCTCGCCGACCTTGCCGCGCAGGAACATCTCGCCGCCGGTGGCACCGTAGCCGATGGTGTTGCCGGCGATGGTGGAGTACTCGGCGAGGTGGTCGGCGCCCCGGTCGGGGCGGACCACGAGCCGGCCGCCGGAGAGGCCCTTGCCGACGTAGTCGTTGGCGTCGCCCTCCAGGCGCAGGGTGATGCCGCGCGGCACGAAGGCGCCGAAGGACTGGCCGGCGGAGCCGGTGAAGGTGATGTCGACGGTGTCGTCGGGCAGCCCGGCGCCGCCGAACTTCTTGGTCACCTCGTGGCCGAGCATGGTGCCGACCGTGCGGTTGATGTTGCGGATGCTCACCTGGGCGCGCACGGGGGCGGCCTCGGTGGCGTCGGTGGCGCCGAGCGCGTCGGCGGCGAGCTTGATCAGCTCGTTGTCGAGCGCCTTCTCCAGGCCGTGGTCCTGGCCGACGGCCTGGTGGCGCACGGCGCCCTCGGGCAGGGCGGGCACGTGGAAGAGCGGCTCCAGGTTGAGGCCCTGGGCCTTCCAGTGGTCGACCGCGCGGGTGACGTCGAGGGCCTCGGCGTGGCCGACGGCCTCCTCGATGGAGCGGAAGCCCAGCTCGGCGAGGAGCTCGCGGACCTCCTCGGCGATGAACCGGAAGAAGTTCACCACGTGCTCGGCCTTGCCGGCGTAGCGCTCGCGCAGCACCGGGTTCTGGGTGGCGATGCCGACCGGGCAGGTGTCGAGGTGGCAGACGCGCATCATGACGCAGCCGGAGACGACCAGCGGCGCGGTGGCGAAGCCGAACTCCTCGGCGCCGAGCAGCGCGGCGATGACCACGTCGCGGCCGGTCTTGAGCTGGCCGTCGGTCTGCACGACGATCCGGTCCCGCAACCCGTTGAGCAGCAGGGTCTGCTGGGTCTCGGCGAGGCCCAGTTCCCAGGGGCCGCCCGCGTGCTTGAGCGAGGTGAGCGGGGAGGCGCCGGTGCCGCCGTCGTGGCCGGAGATCAGCACCACGTCGGCGTGCGCCTTGGACACGCCGGCCGCGACCGTGCCGACGCCGACCTCGGAGACCAGCTTCACGTGGATGCGGGCCTGCGGGTTGGCGTTCTTCAGGTCGTGGATGAGCTGGGCGAGGTCCTCGATGGAGTAGATGTCGTGGTGCGGCGGCGGGGAGATCAGGCCGACGCCGGGCGTCGAGTGCCGGGTCTTGGCGACCCACGGGTAGACCTTGTGGCCGGGCAGCTGGCCGCCCTCGCCGGGCTTGGCGCCCTGGGCCATCTTGATCTGGATGTCGTCGGCGTTGACCAGGTACTCGGAGGTGACGCCGAACCGGCCGGAGGCGACCTGCTTGATCGAGGAGCGGCGGGCCGGGTCGTAGAGCCGCTCGGGGTCCTCGCCGCCCTCACCGGTGTTGGACTTGCCGCCCAGCTGGTTCATGGCGATGGCGAGCGTCTCGTGCGCCTCCTGGGAGATGGAGCCGTACGACATGGCGCCGGTGGAGAAGCGCTTGACGATCTCGGAGACCGGCTCGACCTCGTCCACGGAGATCGGCGCGCGCCCGGAGTCGAAGCCGAACAGGCCGCGCAGCGTCATCAGGCGCTCGGACTGCTCGTTGACCCGGTCGGTGTACTGCTTGAAGACGTCGTAGCGGCCCGAGCGGGTGGAGTGCTGGAGGCGGAAGACGGTCTCCGGGTCGAACAGGTGCGGCTCGCCCTCGCGGCGCCACTGGTACTCGCCGCCGATCTCCAGCGCGCGGTGGGCCGGGGCGATGCCGCTGGCCGGGTACGCCTTGGCGTGCCGGGCGGCGACCTCCTTGGCGACGACGTCGATGCCGACACCGCCGATCTTGGTGGCGGTGCCGTGGAAGTACTCCGCGACGAAGCCCTCGTCCAGGCCGACGGCCTCGAAGACCTGGGCGCCGCGGTAGGAGGCGACGGTGGAGATGCCCATCTTGGACATGACCTTGAGGACACCCTTGCCGAGGGCGTAGATCAGGTTGCGGATGGCCTGTTCGGGCTCGCCGTCCTCGGTCTCCAGGAAGGTGCCGGCGCGGACCAGGTCCTCGACGGACTCCATGGCCAGGTACGGGTTGACCGCGGCGGCGCCGTAGCCGATGAGCAGGGCGACGTGGTGGACCTCGCGGACGTCGCCGGCCTCGACGAGGAGGCCCACCTCGGTGCGCTGCTTGGTGCGGATGAGGTGGTGGTGGACGGCCGCGGTGAGCAGCAGGGAGGGGATCGGCGCGTGCTCGGCGTCGGAGTGCCGGTCGGAGAGCACGATCAGGCGGGCGCCGTTGTCGATGGCGGCGTCGGCCTCGGCGCAGATCTCCGCTATGCGGTTCGCGAGCGCCTCGCCGCCGCCGTGCACGCGGTAGAGGCCGGAGAGGGTCGCGGCCTTGAAGCCGGGCATGTCGCCGTCGGCGTTGATGTGGATGAGCTTGGCCAGCTCGTCGTTGTCGATGACCGGGAAGGGCAGCACGACGGAGCGGCAGGAGGCCGCGGTCGGGTCGAGGAGGTTGCCCTGCGGGCCGAGGGAGGAGCGCAGCGAGGTGACCAGTTCCTCGCGGATGGCGTCCAGCGGCGGGTTGGTGACCTGCGCGAAGAGCTGGGTGAAGTAGTCGAAGAGCAGCCGGGGGCGCTCGGAGAGGGCGGCGATGGGCGAGTCGGTGCCCATGGAGCCGATCGGCTCGGCGCCGGCGCGGGCCATCGGCGCGACCAGGACGCGCAGCTCCTCCTCGGTGTAGCCGAAGGTCTGCTGGCGGCGGGTGACCGAGGCGTGGGTGTGCACGATGTGCTCGCGCTCGGGCAGGTCACCCAGCTCGATCTCGCCGGCCTCCAGCCACTCGGCGTAGGGCTGCTCGGCGGCGAGGGACGCCTTGATCTCGTCGTCCTCGATGATGCGGTGCTCGGCGGTGTCCACCAGGAACATGCGGCCGGGCTGGAGGCGGCCCTTGCGGACCACCTTGGCGGGGTCGATGTCGAGGACGCCGACCTCGGAGCCGAGGACGACCAGGCCCTCGTCGGTGACCCAGTAGCGGCCGGGACGCAGGCCGTTGCGGTCGAGGACCGCGCCGACCTGGGTGCCGTCGGTGAAGGTGACGCAGGCGGGGCCGTCCCAGGGCTCCATCATCGTGGAGTGGTACTGGTAGAAGGCGCGCCGGGCCGGCTCCATGGAGTCGTGGTTCTCCCACGCCTCCGGGATCATCATCAGCACCGAGTGCGGCAGGGAGCGCCCGCCGAGATGGAGCAGTTCCAGGACCTCGTCGAAGGAGGCGGAGTCGGAGGCGTCGGGGGTGCAGACCGGGAAGAGCCGCTCCAGGTCCGGGGAGCCGCCGAAGAGGTCGGAGGCGAGCTGGGTCTCGCGGGCGGTCATCCAGTTCCGGTTGCCGCGGACCGTGTTGATCTCGCCGTTGTGCGCGACGAAGCGGTACGGGTGGGCGAGCGGCCAGGACGGGAAGGTGTTGGTGGAGAACCGGGAGTGCACCAGCGCGATCGCGGAGGCGAAGCGACGGTCGGAGAGGTCCGGGAAGAAGGGCTCGAGCTGGCCGGTGGTCAGCATGCCCTTGTAGACGATGGTCCGCGCGGACAGCGACGGGAAGTAGACGCCGACCTCGCGCTCGGCGCGCTTGCGCAGCGCGAAGGCCCGGCGGTCCAGGGCGATGCCCTGGGCGGGGCCGCCGGCGGCCTGTGCGGGGCCGTCGGCGACGAAGATCTGGCGGAAGGCGGGCATCGTGGCGCGGGCGGTGGCGCCGAGCAGCCCCGGGGCGACCGGGACGTCGCGCCAGCCGAGGACGGTGAGGCCCTCCTCGCCGGCGACGGCCTCGATGCGCGCCACGGCCTCGTCGGTGCCGTCCTCGGGGAGGAAGGCGATGCCGACGGCGTAGCCGCCGGCCGCGGGCAGCTCGAACCCGGCGACCTCGCGGAAGAAGGCGTCGGGGACCTGGGAGAGGATGCCCGCGCCGTCGCCGGAGTCGGGCTCGGAGCCGGTCGCGCCGCGGTGCTCCAGGTTGCGCAGGACGGTGAGGGCCTGTTCGACCAGCTGGTGGGACGCCTCGCCGGTGAGGGTGGCGACGAAACCGACGCCGCAGGCGTCGTGCTCGTTGCGGGGGTCGTACATACCCTGCGCGGCAGGGCGAGCATCCATGAAGGACCGGCTCACGGCGCGGTCGTTCGCGGAGTGCTGGGACGGCTGGCGCGGCGTACGCATCGGCTCTCCCGTCGTCGTCAAGTGGCAAGTGCAGTGCCGAGGGACGACGTTGGCCCTCTGCGTGAGCGCAAAATTTCGTGCAGGTTACATGATGGAGCGGTTCTCGGAAAGCGGATAGTCCATTCCAACATGCGGACACCGTCGGGGGGTGTGCACGGACTTTCGCGCCCGGTGGGACGGAAGCTGTGGGGGCCGGCGCGGGCAGATCGGTGTCCGGCGGCCCGACGGGGTGGTGCGGCGGGGCGGGCTTCGTCGCTCGCTCCGCGGTGCACGGCAGGCCTCATTGCCCACAGCGCTTACGGCTCATGCCCGGTGGTCACGCACTCGAAACCAGCGAGTAACGGGTACTTATGCGGCCCCTCGCATAAGTCAGAGATGGCCGGGCCGGGTCATCCTACGGTCGTACCGAACAGATTGCCCAGGAGGTACGTCACACCGGCCGCGGCACCGCCGAGGGCGAGCTGGCGCAGGCCGCTGTACCACCAGCTGCGCGCCGTCACCCGGGCCACCACCGCGCCGCACAGGAACAGCCCGGCCAGCGCGAGCAGCACCGCCGGCCACAGCGAGGCGGCCCCCAGCAGGAAGGGCAGCACCGGCAGCAGGGCGCCGAGGGCGAAGGACCCGAACGACGACACGGACGCGACCAGCGGCGAGGGCAGGTCGGCGGGGTCGACGCCCAGCTCCTCGCGGGCGTGGATCTCCAGGGCCTGCTCCGGGTCGCGGGACAGCTGCCGGGCCACCTCGCGGGCGAGGTCGGGCTCGACGCCCCGGGCCGCGTACAGGGCGGCCAGCTCGGCCTCCTCGTCGGCGGGGTGCTTGCGCAGTTCGCGGCGCTCGACGTCCAGCTCGGCCTCGACCAGCTCGCGCTGGGAGGCGACGGAGGTGTACTCGCCGGCGGCCATGGAGAAGGCGCCGGCGGCGAGGCCCGCGAGGCCGCTGAGCACGATGGTGTGCTGGCCGGCCGAGCCGCCGGCGACGCCGGTCATCAGGGCCAGGTTGGAGACCAGGCCGTCCATGGCGCCGAACACGGCGGGGCGCAGCCAGCCGCCGTTGACGTCGCGGTGGGTGTGGTTGTCGCGGTGCGCCTCGTGCAGGACGGCTTCGGTCTCGATGATGGCCACGATGTCCCCCGGATTCGGATCGGATTTGGATCGGTTCTACTTCTCGACAACGCCCAATCTACGTCGATCATTCCGGCCGTGCCAGCAAGGAAAGGCTGCGCTTACCTGCGGCTTTACCCTTTCTTGCTCATTCGTGAGCCGCCCCGCGCAGATGTCGACCGGGTGACACCGGGGCCGCTGAGGCTGCGCCGCGCACCGCACCGGGGACAGTTCCGGCACAGTCCGCGAACGTCGCGAACGGATGAGGAGCCGCCGCATGGCATCCATGGCGTCCATGGCATCCACCGCACTGCGCGAACGCGCCCGCGGCGCGCTGCTCGGCCTGGCCGTCGGGGACGCCCTCGGGGCGCCCGCGGAGAACCTGAAGCCCTCGGAGATCCGCGCCCGCTGGGGCCGTATCACCGGCTACGTCGCCGAGGTGCCGGCGGGCACGGACGACACGGAGTACGCCATCTTCTCCGGGTTGCTCCTCGCCCGGCACGGCTCGGGGCTCACCCCGGCGCACGTGGAGGCGGCCTGGCACGAGTTCATCGCGGACCGGGAGGAGGGGCCTTTCCGGGGGGCGGGCTTCAGCGAGCGCGGCACCCTGGAGAACCTGCGCCGGGGCCTGGCCGCCCCCATCTCCGCACAGCACCGGCACGCCTGGAGCGACGGGCTCGCGATGCGGGCCGCGCCGCACGGCGTCTTCGCGGCGGGCCGCCCGGCCGAGGCGGCCCGGCTCGTGGCGATCGACGGATCGGTCAGTCACGACGGTGAGGGCATCTACGGCGGCCAGGCGGTGGCGGCGGGCGTCGCGGCGGCGATGGCGGGCGCGGTGCCTGACGTGGTCGTGGCCTCGGCCCTCGCGGTGGTCCCGGAGGACTCCTGGACGGCGCGCTGCCTGCGCCGCGCGATGACGGCGGCCCACCGCGGCGAACGCGCCGTCCGCTCCGCGGTCGTCATCGGCGGCTACCCCTGGACCGACCTGGCCCCGGAGGCCGTCGCCCTGGCCTTCGGGGCGTACGCCGCGGCCGACGGGGACTTCCGGCAGGCGGTGCTGACGGCCGTCAACATGGGCCGCGACGCCGACACCACGGCTGCGGTCGCGGGCGCCCTGTCCGGCGCGACCCACGGCGCCGCCGCGATCCCGCCGGAGTGGTCCTCGGCCATCGGCCCGGCCCGCGGCAGCTGCCTGCCGGCGATGGCTGGGCAGCATGTACGGGAGGTGGCGGACCTGTTGGTGGCGGCGGCAGAACGCGAGCGGGGGCGGGGCGGCGCCGGGGGCGGGGTGGACGGGGCTGGGGCGGGGGACAGCGCCGGGGGCGGGGCAGTGGGCGGTGCGGGGCGTGACGCCGGGAGCGGCGCAGTGGGCGGTGCGGGGCGCTGCACCCTGAGAAGCGAGGCCGACGCTACGAGAACGGCGCGCGGCACCCGAGGCAGCGAAGCCGACGGCGCGAGAACGGGCCGCGGCACCCGAACCAGCGAAGCCGACGGCGCGGGCAAAGGACCTCGCACCCGGGACGGCGAAGCCGACGGCGCGAGGGCGAGGCTCGACGCCCGGGACGGTGTCCGCGCCCAAGCCGTGGGCACAGCTCCCGCCACCGGTGACCGCGCAGCCGACGGCAGGAGCACAGCACCCCGTACCCCGACCACCGAAGCCGACGGCACAGGCACGGCGCCCCCCACCCAAGACGCCGAACCCGACGGCACAGCCACAGCACCCCCCACCCAGGACGCCGAACCCGACGGCGCGAGGCCCGGCGGCCGGGACGGCGTTCAGGTCGGCGCCACAGCGGCAGCGCCCGGCGCACGGGACGGCGCCCCGTACGTGATCGTGCCCGCGCCCGACGGCGAACCCGCGGTGGAGGCCGGCTCGTGACGCGGCCGGAGGCCGGGACGCCCGCCGCCACGGCGTACGCCGCCCCGCCGGAGGCGCTGGAGCAGCCCGGCCCGGCGGGGAGCGGGCCCCTGACGATGCCGTCGCTCGCGGCGGAACCGGCCGGCGCGGTCCCCACCCCCCTCATCGCCCCCGGCGCCCGCCGGCTCGAGGGCCTGCTGCTCGGGCTGGCCGTCGGGGACGCCGCCGGCTGGCCCGCCGCCCGGCACCGGGCCGCGCGGATGCCCGAGTGGACGCGGCGGCTGACCCGCGAGCTGGACACCTTCGCCGAGCAGAACGCGACCACCACCCTCCCCGTCCCCATCGCCCTGAACCAGCCGCCCGAGCCCCTGCTCCTCGGCCCCTCCGACGACGCCGAGTGGGCGGCGTTCGCCGCGGAGGCCGTGCTGCGGGCCGGGGACGCGGCGGCGCTCGGGGATCTGAGCCGGGACCGCCGGATACGGGCCGCGATCGACCTGACCTGGAACGCCCTGGCCAGCGAGGTCGCCGCCGCCGCGGACCGCGCCCCCGAGATCGAGTCGGCCGTGCTGCCGCTGCGGGCCCGGATCTCGGTGCGGGCGGGCCTCGGCAACCTGGCCACCGGCCTGCGCCCGCCCGCCACCGGGCACGACAACCCGCACCACTTCGACGACGCCGCCTGCGTGCGGGCCTGCGTCCTGGCCGTCGCCCATCCCGGCGACCCGCGCCGCGCCGCCGCCCTCGCCGAGTTCGACGCCCGCTACACCCAGGACGGCGACGGCGTGCACGGCGCCCGGGCGATGGCGGCGGCGCTGGCGAGCGCCCTGGCCGGCACCGACGTGGCCGGCTGCGTGCGGGCCGCCCTCGCCGAGCTGCCCGAGGAGACGGAGATCGGGCGCAACGCCCGCCAGGCCCTCGCGCTGGCCGAGCGCGCGGAGAGCGCCTTCGCCCTCGTACCGCCCCTGGAGCACCGGATCGTCGACCACGTCTACAGCTACGGCGTGGCCGCCGCCGAGACCGTGCCCGTGGCCCTCGCCCTGAGCCTCGCGGCCCGGGGCAGGATCGCGGAGGCGGTGCCCGCGGCGGCCTGCCTGTCCCGGGTCGCGGACTCCGCGCCCGCCCTGGCCGGCGCCCTCACCGGCGCGCTCGGCGGCGGCGCCGCGGTGCCGGACACCTGGCGGGACGCCTGCCGCGTGCTGCCCGGCTGCTGCCTGCCCCGCCTGACCGGCACCGACCTGGTGGAGCTGGCCGCACTCCTGGACGCGGACGCCCCGCACCCCGGCACCCGGCCCGCCGGGACCCCGCACCCCGACCGACGACCGGAAGGACGCGCGACATGACCCCCGCCACCCCCCGCACCGGACCCGCCACCCTGGAGGAGCGCGTCGCCGGCGCCCTCGTCGGCGCGGCCGTCGGCGACGCCCTCGGCGGCCCCGTCGAGGGCTACTCCCCCGACCAGATCGCCGAGCGCCACGGCGGCCGGATCCACGGCATCGTCGGCCCCTGGAACGGCGACGCCTGGCGCACCGCCCGCCCCATCGCGCCGTACCACAAGGGCGACGGCCACGTCACCGACGACACCTTGATGACGCACGCCCTGGTCCGCGTCTACGCCACCGTCCGCGACCACCTCGACGCCTACGCCGTCGCCGAGCACCTGGTCCCCGACCTGATGACCAACCCGCGCTGGGTCCCCGAGCTGGAGGCCGAGGCCCTGCCCCTGCAACGGATCTTCCTCGCCGAGAAGTGGCTGGTCGCCCGGATCCACTACGGCCACGTCGACCCCCGCGAGGCCGGCACCGGCAACATCGTCAACTGCGGGGCGGCGATGTACATGGCCCCGGTCGGCCTGGTCAACGCGGCCAACCCCGCCGCCGCCTACGCCGAGGCCCTCGACGTCGCCGGCGCCCACCAGTCGTCCTACGGCCGGGAGGCGGCCGGCGTCTTCGCGGCGGCGGTCGCGGCGGCCTGCGCGCCCGGCGCCACCCCGGAGTCGGTGGTGGAGACCTGCCTGGCACTGGCCAAGGACGGCACGCGGGCGGCGATCGAGGCGGTCAGCGAGGAGGCGTCCCGGCACACGGACACCGAGTCGGCGCTCACGCCCCTGCGCGCGGCCGTCGCCCCCTTCGACACGGTCGGCCCCGACTACCGCGCCCCCTCCCTCGGCGCCCGCCGCCCCTCCCGGCTGCACGCCATCGAGGAACTCCCCGTCGCCCTCGGCATGCTGCTCGCGGCCGGCGGCGACTACCGGCACGCGGTGCTCGGCTCGGTCAACTACGGCCGCGACTGCGACTCCATCGCCACCATGGCCGGCGCCCTGGCCGGCGCGCTGGGCTCGCCGGTGCCCGAGGAGTGGGCGAAGACGGTCGCGGAGGCCAGCCGCCTGGACCTGTGGGAGCCGGCGGCCACGCTCACCGCGGTGACCCGGGAGGTCTTCGCCCGGGACGTCGAGCGGCGGCGGGCCCATGAGCGGGCGTTCGACGGGATCGGGGGCGCGGAGTGCTCCGCCTGACCTGGGTGCAGCCCGAGGACCTGGTCGGGCACGAGCTGGCCCAGGCCCGCCAGGACGGCCGGGACGCCACCGCCGTCGCCACCCGCTGGCGGTCGGCCGGCGGCTGGGAGGCACCCCCGCGCGCGGGCGCCTCCCCCGAACCTGCCTCCCGCTACCTGCGCCTGCTGGCGGAGGACCTGCTCGACGAACTGGCCGCGATGCCCTGCCCCACGGCGGACCGCGAGCCCACCGACCTCGCCGCGATCAAGGCCCGGTGCCCCGACTGGCCGGCCACGCGGCACACCGACATCACCCCCGACCGCCTGGAGGCCGCCTGGCTGGGCCGCGCCGCCGGCTGCCTGCTCGGCAAACCGGTGGAGAAGCTGCCCCTGGACGCCATCCGCGAGATCGGCCGGGCCACCGGCAACTGGCCCCTGACCGGCTACTTCACCGCCCGCGGCCTGCCCGCCGACCTCGCCGCCCGGCACCCCTGGAACCGCCGCTCGGCCGCCACCTCCCTCGCCGAGAACATCGACGGCATGCCGGAGGACGACGACCTCAACTACCCCCTCCTCAACCTGCTCCTCCTCCAGCACCACGGCCGCGACTTCACCACCGCCGACGTCGCCCGCGTCTGGCTGGACGAGCTGCCGGCGGGCCGCACCTTCACCGCCGAGCGCCTCGCCTACGGCAACCTCCTGGCCGGTCTCGAACCCCCGGACACCGCCCGGCACCGCAACCCCTTCCGGGAGTGGATCGGCGCCCTGATCCGCGCCGACGTGCACGGCTGGACCAACCCCGGCGACCCCGGCGCCGCCGCCGAACAGGCCCACCGCGACGCGACCCTCACCCACACCGCCAACGGCGTCTACGCGGCCATGTTCACCGCGGCCGTCGTCGCCACAGCCGCCGCCGGCACCCACGACGTCCACGCCTGCCTGGCCGCCGGCCTCACCGTCGTCCCGCCCGGCTCCCGGCTCGCCATGGCCGTCCGGCACGCCGTGGACCTGGCCCGGGCGCACGCCGACTTCGACGCCGTGGTGGACGCGCTGCACGCCGCCCACGCCGGCCACCACTGGGTGCACGCCGTGCCCAACACCGCCCTCCTCGCCGCCGCCCTCACCCACGCCGACGGCGACTTCACCACCTCGATCCGGGGCGCCGTCGCCGGGGGCCTGGACACCGACTCGGTCGGCGCCGCCGCCGGGAGCGTCGCCGCCCTGCTGGCCGGCTCCCCCGGCGCACTGCCCGAGCGGTGGACGGCCCCGCTGAAGAACCGCCTGGCCACCTCGGTCGGCGACTTCCACGGCACCGGCTTCGACACCCTCGCCCAGCTCACCCACCGCCTCGCCCACAGAGAGGCCCCCCGCCCATGACCCCGCGCCCCGTGACCCCCGCGACCCCCGCGCCCCTGGCGGGCCTGCGCGTCCTCGACCTGGCCACCCTCTTCGCCGGCCCGCTCGCCGCCACCATGCTGGGCGACTTCGGCGCCGAGGTCGTCAAGGTGGAGCACCCCACCCGGCCCGACCCCTCCCGGGGCCACGGCCCCTCGAAGGACGGGGTGGGCCTGTGGTGGAAGCTGCTCGGCCGCAACAAGCGCACCCTGACCCTCGACCTGTCCAAGCCCGGCGGCCGGGCCACCCTGCTCCGCCTCGCCGCCACCGCCGACATCGTGATCGAGAACTTCCGCCCCGGCACCCTGGAGAAGTGGGACCTGGGCTGGGACGACCTGTCCGCCGTCAACCCGCGCCTGGTCCTTACCCGGGTCACCGGCTTCGGCCAGTTCGGCCCCTACGCGCGCCGCCCCGGCTTCGGCACCCTCGCCGAGGCGATGAGCGGCTTCGCCGCGATGACCGGCGAGCCGGACGCGCCCCCGACCCTCCCCCCGTTCGGCCTCGCCGACTCCATCGCCGCCCTGGCCACGGCGTACGCGGTGATGACGGCGCTGGCCGCCCGCGACCGCACCGGGGAGGGGCAGGTGGTGGACATGGCGATCATCGAGCCGATCCTGACCGTGCTCGGCCCGCAGCCGCTCTGGTACGACCAGCTCGGCCACGTCCAGGCGCGCACCGGCAACCGCACCGCGAACAACGCCCCGCGCAACACCTACCGCACCGCCGACGGCACCTGGGTGGCCGTCTCCACCTCGGCGCAGTCGGTCGCCGAGCGGGTGATGCGCCTGGTGGGCCGCCCGGAGCTGATCGACGAGCCGTGGTTCACCAGCGGCGAGGAGCGGGCCCGGCACGCCGACGAACTGGACGCGGCGGTCGGCGCCTGGATCGCCCGGCACTCCCGCGCCGACGTGCTGGCCGCCTTCGAGAAGGCCGAGGCGGCCGTCGCCCCGGTGCAGGACGTGCGGGACGTGCTGGCCGACCCGCAGTACCAGGCCCTGGACACCATCACCACCGTGGACGATCCCGAGCTGGGCCCGCTGCGGATGCAGAACGTCCTCTTCCGGCTCTCCGCCACGCCGGGCGCGATCCGCTGGGCGGGCCGCCCGCACGGCGCGGACACCGAGGAGGTGCTGGCCGAGCTGGGCCTGACCCCGGCCGACGTCAAGGAGCTGCGCGAGGAGGGCGTCGTATGAGCGCACCCGCACTGACCTGGCTCTACGCTCCCGGGGACCGGCCCCATGTGGTCGCCAAGGCGCTGGCCGCCGGGGCCGACGTGGTGGTCGTCGACCTGGAGGACGCGGTCGCCCCGGACCGCAAGGTCTACGCCCGCGAGGCCACCGCCGAGCTGCTCACCGAGCCGCAGCCGGTCCCGGTGCACGTCCGCGTGAACGGCCCGGACACCGACTGGGCCGACGCGGACCTGGCAGCGCTGGCCGCGCTGCCGGGCCTGTCGGGGCTGCGGCTGCCCAAGGTCGACTCGCCGGAGCAGATCCTCTCCGTCGCCGCTGCCACCGACGGGCCGCCGCTGTACGCCCTCCTCGAGTCGGCCCTGGGCGTGGAGCGGGCGTACCCGATCGCCGCCGCCCACCCGGCGCTGCGCGGCATCGCGCTCGGCGAGGCGGACCTCGCGGTGGACCTGGGGGTGCGCGGGAACGCGGGCCTGGACTGGTCGCGCTCCCGGGTGGTCGTCGCCGCCCGGGCGGCGGGGCTCGCGCCGCCCTCGCAGACGGTGCATCCGGACACCCGGGACCTGGAGGGGCTGGCCGCGTCCTGCGCGCACGGGCGGGCGCTGGGCTTCCTGGGCCGGGCGGCGATCCATCCCCGGCAGCTGCCGATCATCGAGCGGGCGTACCTGCCGACCGAGCGGGAGCTGGAGGAGGCGGAGACGATCCTGAAGGCGGCCACCGCCCAGCCGGGCGCCCAGGCGCTGCCGGACGGGCGGTTCATCGACGCGGCGGTGGTGGCGCTGGCCCGGCGCACGCTGTCGCTGGCGCGACGGCCGACGCTGGCCTGACGCGGTCCGCACGCGACGAGGGCGCCCGGAGCGGTACGGCTCCGGGCGCCCTCGCGCCGTTCGTGTGCGGGCGCGCCCGCCGACCCGTCAGCTCTTCTTGGCCGACCCGGCCCCGTTCGTCACTTCGTCCCCGTCGGTCACCTCGGTGTCGGCCTTGCCCTCGGGTTCGGCGTCCGGCGACGCCTTCCCCTCGGGTGCGGCCTCCTCCTCGGGTACGGCCTCCCCGGCGCCGGCCTCCTTCGCACCGTCGGAGACACCCGGCTCGATCTCGGTCTCCCGGCCCGGCCGCTTGCGCGCCGACACCACCATGTAGACCACGGCGAGCAGGAAGACGAGCAGCGCCGTCCAGTTGTTGAGCCGCAGGCCGAGGATGTGGTGGGCGTCGTCGACGCGCATGTACTCGATCCAGAACCGGCCCGCGCAGTACGAGGCGACGTACAGGGCGAAGGCGCGGCCGTGGCCGAGCCGGAAGCGGCGGTCGGCCCAGATGACCAGCAGGGCGACGCCGATGCACCACAGCGACTCGTAGAGGAAGGTCGGGTGGTAGGTGCCGGGCTCGCGGCCGTCGGTCGTGGCGGTGATCTTCAGCGCCCAGGGCAGGTCGGTGGCCCGTCCGTACAGCTCCTGGTTGAACCAGTTGCCCCAGCGCCCCGCGGCCTGCGCGAGGGCGATGCCGGGGGCGACGGCGTCGGCGTAGGCGGGCAGCGGGATGCCGCGGCGCCGGGCGCCGATCCAGGCGCCGAGCGCGCCGAGCGCGATGGCGCCCCAGATGCCGAGGCCGCCCTCCCAGATCTTGAAGGCGTCCACCCAGTCACGGCCGTCGCTGAAGTACAGCTCGTAGTCCGTGATCACGTGGTAGAGCCGGCCGCCGACGAGGCCGAAGGGAACGGCCCAGACCGCGATGTCGGCCACCGTGCCGGCCCGCCCGCCGCGGGCGACCCAGCGCTTGTTGCCGAGCCAGACGGCGATGAAGACGCCGATGATGATGCAGAAGGCGTAGCCGCGCAGCGGGATGGGTCCGAGGTGATACACCCCGCGCGACGGGCTGGGAATGAAGGCAAGTTCCATGGCAGTGTCGACGCTACCGTGTCGGGCCGGACCCGCGGCGGGCAACCCGGCTACGGGTCCGTAACGGGCGGGTCCCGTCGGGCTCCCCGGTGCTAACCGTTGGCGTCCTCCACCAGCTTCTTCAGCTTCGGCGGGGTCATGCTGCGGTCCTGGTAGATGTTCTTGCCGTCGAGCAGGACGGTCGGGGTGCCGCTGAAGCCGCCGCTGCGGAAGGCCGCGTTGGACTTCTCCACCCAGCTGTTGTGCTTGCCGCCCTCGACGCACTCCTGGAAGAGGGTGGAGTCCAGGCCCTCGACCTTGCCGGCGAGGTCGATCAGCTTGTCCTCGTCGGCGAAGCCGTCCTCCGTCTCCGGGGGCTGGTTGTCGTACAGGACGTCGTGGTACTTCGGGAACTTGCCGGCGTCCTGGGCGCAGGCGGCGGCGTTGGCGGCCTTGCGGGAGCCGGTGCCGCCCATGTTGCCGTCGATGAGGGTGGCCAGGTGGTACTCGACCTTGAGCTGCCCGGCCTTCGTCAGCTCGTGGATCGTGTCCCGGTAGGCCAGCTCGAAGGCCCGGCAGGCCGGGCAGCGGAAGTCCTCCCAGACGGTGAGCGTGGACTTGGCGCTCTCCTTGCCGACCGGGATCGCCAGGCTGTCCTTGCCTTGGGCGCCCGAGGGGGCGACGATCGGGCCCGCCGACTCGCTGCCGTCGTCCTTGCCGGCGTTGGCGGCGACCACGCCGATCACCGCCGCGAGGCCCAGGACGCAGACCGTGCTCGCACCCACGATCAGGGCGCGGCGGCGCTTGTCCCTGGACTTCTGCTTCTCGCGCTCGTCCGCCAGCCGCTCGCGGGCGGTGCGCTTTCCGTCACGGTTCTTCTCGCTCACACCCGCCAAACGAACCGGGGAGGCGCTGAGCGCCTCCCCGGTTCCAGGTCCACCCGTACGAGGGACCCGCGCCGTTCGCTAGACGTCCCCGCGCACGCCCTTGGCCAGGTCACCGGCCAGCTCGCGGACCGCGGCGAGGCCGGCCGCCTCGTCCGGCGCGTCCAGCATCCGCTTGACGAAGGCGGAGCCGACGATCACGCCGTCGGCGAACCGGGCCACCTCGGCGGCCTGCCGGGCGTCGGAGACGCCGAGCCCGACGCAGACCGGGGTGCCGGTGGTGGCGCGGGTGCGCCGGACCAGGTCCTCGGCCTGCGAGCTGACCGAGGCGCGGGTGCCGGTGACGCCCATCAGGGAGGCCGCGTAGACGAAGCCGCTGCCGGCCGCGGTGATCTCCGCGAGCCGGGCGTCCCGGCTGCTGGGCGCGACCACGAAGACCGTGGCGAGCCCGTGCTTCTCGGCGTGCTCGCGCCACAGCGCCGACTCCTGGACCGGCAGGTCGGGCAGGATGCACCCGGCGCCGCCCGCCTCGGCCAGCTCGGCGGTGAAGCGCTCCACGCCGTAGCGGTCGATGGGGTTCCAGTACGTCATGACGAGGATCGGCTTGCCGGTGGCGGCGTGCGCCTCGCGGACCGTGCGCATCACGTCGGCGATCTTCACGCCGCCGCGCAGGGCGATGTCGTCGGCGGTCTGGATGACCGGGCCGTCCAGGACGGGGTCGCTGTGCGGCAGGCCGACCTCGACGACGTCGGCGCCGCCGTCGATGGCGGCCTTGACCGCCTCGATGCCGCCGTCGACGGTCGGGAAGCCGGCCGGGAGGTAGGCGATGAGGGCGGCGCGGCCCTCGCTCCTGGCGGCGGCGAGGGTGTCGTCCAGCAGCCGTACGTTCCCGCTCACTTGGCGTCCCCCTCGATCTCGGCGGTGCGCCCTGCCTCGTCGGCGGCGACCTCGGCGTCGGTGTCGTACAGCCCGAAGTACCGGGCGGCGGTGTCCATGTCCTTGTCACCGCGGCCGGAGAGGTTGACCACGATCAGCCCCTCCGGGCCCAGCTCCTTGCCGACCTCCAGGGCGCCGGCCAGCGCGTGGGCGCTCTCGATGGCCGGGATGATGCCCTCGGTGCGGGAGAGCAGGCGCAGCGCCTGCATGGCCGCGTCGTCGGTGACCGCCCGGTACTCGCCGCGGCCGGTGTCCTTGAGGTGGGCGTGCTCGGGGCCGATGCCGGGGTAGTCCAGGCCGGCCGAGATCGAGTACGGCTCGGTGATCTGGCCCTCGTCGTCCTGGAGGACGTAGGACCGGGAGCCGTGCAGGATGCCGGGCTCGCCCGCGGTCAGGGTGGCCGCGTGCTCGCCGGTCTCCACGCCGTGCCCGGCGGGCTCGCAGCCGACGAGGCGGACGCCGGTGTCGGGGATGAAGGCGTGGAAGAGGCCGATGGCGTTGGAGCCGCCGCCCACGCAGGCCACGGCGGCGTCCGGGAGGCGTCCGGCGCGCTCCAGGATCTCCCGGCGGGCCTCGACGCCGATGACGCGGTGGAAGTCGCGGACCATCGCCGGGAAGGGGTGCGGTCCGGCGACGGTGCCGAAGAGGTAGTGGGTGCGGTCGACGTTGGCGACCCAGTCGCGGAACGCCTCGTTGATGGCGTCCTTGAGGGTGCGGCTGCCGGACTTCACCGCGATGACCTCGGCGCCGAGCATCCGCATCCGGGCCACGTTCAGGGCCTGGCGCTGGGTGTCGATCTCGCCCATGTAGATCGTGCACTCCAGGCCGAACAGCGCGCAGGCGGTGGCCGTGGCCACGCCGTGCTGTCCGGCGCCGGTCTCGGCGATCACGCGGGTCTTGCCCATGCGGCGGGTGAGCAGGGCCTGGCCGAGGACGTTGTTGATCTTGTGGGAGCCGGTGTGGTTCAGGTCCTCGCGCTTGAGGAAGATCCGCGCGCCGCCGGCGTGCTCGGCGAACCGGGGGACCTCGGTGAGGGCGCTGGGGCGGCCGGTGTAGTGGACCAGGAGGTCGTCCAGCTCGCGGGCGAACTCCGGGTCGGACTTGGCCTTGTCGTACTCGACGGCGACCTCGT
The DNA here is from genome assembly GCF_043202555.1 of Streptomyces sp. NPDC048182. Classification (NCBI taxonomy): domain Bacteria; kingdom Bacillati; phylum Actinomycetota; class Actinomycetes; order Kitasatosporales; family Streptomycetaceae; genus Streptomyces; species Streptomyces sp. NPDC048182. Next base: position 99,464 of record NZ_JBIDAQ010000011.1, read on the forward strand.
CCACGGCGGCGACGAGGGCCTCCGGGATGAACTTGCCGCCGTACGCCCCGAAGTAGCCTTCGGGGCTGGGGGTTTGACCCTCCGGGTCGGGGAGGAAGAACTGGCTGGGCATGTGTGTGCCTCACGGTGGGTTTTCGGTGGGATCGAAACGCCGTGGGGGCGGGGGTTGTCAGACGGCTGCGGGCCCGTTGGGGCTGGTCGCGCAGTTCCCCGCGCCCCTGGGGCATCGCCATCGCCGTCCGTTTACCTGGCCTGGTTCGTCTCCGATGACGTAGCGCACCCTGCGGCCGTGGATCCTGCGCGCGGGGGCGCGGCAGCCACGGGGACGGCAGCCGCGCGCGAGGCGGGCGTACGGGTCCCTGGTGGCGAGGGTCGGCAAGGGCGTCATCGGGGTCAGCCTAGCGGCCGTGGCGCAGGGCCGGGTGTTCGCCCGCGGCGACCAGGTCGGCGACGGCCGTCTTGGGGTCGCGGCCGGTGACGAGGGACTCGCCGACCAGGACCGCGTCGGCGCCCTCGTTGGCGTAGGCGATCAGGTCGTGCGGGCCGCGGACGCCGGACTCGGCGATCCGGACGATGCCGGCCGGGATCTCCGGGGCGACCCGCTCGAAGGTGCCGCGGTCGACCTCGAGGGTCTTGAGGTTGCGCGCGTTGATGCCGATCACCTTGGCGCCGGCGTCCACCGCGCGCTCGACCTCGTCCTCGTCGTGCACCTCGACCAGCGGGGTGAGCCCGATGGAGTGGGCGCGCTCGATCAGCGACTCCAGGGCCGGCTGGTCGAGGGCGGCGACGATGAGCAGGGCGAGGTCGGCGCCGTAGGCCCGGGCCTCCCACAGCTGGTACGAGGTGACGATGAAGTCCTTGCGCAGGACGGGGATGTCGACCCGGGCGCGGACGGCCTCCAGGTCGGCCAGCGAGCCGCCGAAGCGGCGCTGCTCGGTGAGGACGGAGATGACGGCGGCGCCGCCCGCCTCGTAGTCCGCGGCGAGGGCGGCCGGGTCGGCGATGGCGGCCAGCGCGCCCTTGGAGGGGCTGGACCGCTTGACCTCGCAGATGACCTTGACGCCGTCACCGCGCAGCGCGGCGGCACCGTCCTTGGCGGCGGGGGCCTTGGCCGCGCGCTCCTTGAGTTCGTCGAGGCTCACGCGCGCCTGCCGCTCCGCGAGGTCGGCACGGACTCCGTCGATGATCTCGTCGAGCACACTCACGCGAGCGGTCCCCTTTCCGGACGGCAAAACCTGTGGTCACTGCGATGGTATCCGCAGCGGGGCGCGGGGCCCGCATCCGGTTGACGCCGGTCCCACTACCTGGACGTTCATCGGATGATCAAGGGACGAGCCAGCCACCGAACGGCAGGTTCCGGACAACCGTGAAGACCAGCAGCAATGTCCCCAGGACCCAGAGATGGGCCGGTCCGAGGCTCAGGCGCAGCGGGCGACCGCGGGCCGCGCGGACCACCCAGACGGTCCACAGCGCGGCGAGGGCCGTGTAGCCGAGGACCGCGGCGGCGTTGGCGTGCAGGGCGGTCATCAGGTCGCCGTGGGCCACGGCGTGGGCGCTGCGCAGGCCGCCGCAGCCGGGGCAGTACAGGCCGGTGAGGCGGAACAGGGGGCAGACCGGGTAGTGGCCGGGCTCGTTGGGGTCCACGCGTCCGACGTAGGCGAAGGCGCCCGCGACGGCGGCGAGCAGCCCGGCGGGGACGGCGAGGCGGGTCGCGGCGAAGCGGGTCGCGGTGCGCGTGCGCACCGGGGGCAGGGGCTGGGCGTCCACGCCCCGCATTCTCCCCCGCACCGGTCGTGACCGCACGCGAAGGGGCGGCCCTGGCACCTGCGTGCCGGGCCGCCCCTTCGCGTGCGGTGGGGGCGTCAGCCCTTGGCGGCGACGGGCTTCTGCTCGCCGGTCAGCTGGTGCGGCTGGTGCTCCTCCTTGGGCTGGCCCATGCCCATCATGCGCATGGCCGCGCCGACGGCACCGCCGAGGAGGATGACGCCGATGCCGGCCCAGAAGCCCGCCGGCTGCGCGAGGACCATGAACATGCCCGCGATGCAGAAACCGATGAAGACGATGATGACACCGGTCCAGGCGGCCGGGGTGTGACCGTGGCTGCTGCCCGACATTGCTTGCTCCTCGTTGCTGTGTGCGCTTGTGCCTGTCTGAGCAGGACGCTCCGGCTCATTGTCCCGCACCGGCACCCGCGCCGTGACCGGGGGTCACCGAGTGCCCAGGGCCGGACGGGCGAACCTACGCCCCGGTCGGGTCCTCGCCCCGGTCCAGGGCCTTCCACAGGTCCTCCGGGCGGTCCGGGTCGACGGCCGGGGCGCGGCGCGGGCGGGGGGCGCCGGCGCGGTCGTAGCGGCCGGACATGGCGGGCCAGCGCCGGCCGTAGCGGAGGGCGAGCAGCCCGGCGACCAGCAGCAGGGCGCCGCCGACGGCGGTGGCGTAGGGCCAGGCCGTGTGGGTGAGGCCGGCCACGGTGGCCGAGGTGTCGCCGGCGGCGCGGGCCGCCTCCTCGTCCAGGGCGGCGTCCCCGGAGGCGCCGGCCAGGGCGGCGGCGACGGTGCCGGCGCCGCTCAGCGCGAGCAGCGCGGACACGGCGAGGCGGCCGGCCCGGCGCACGGCGAAGACGGCGACCAGCGCGGCCAGGCCCACTATGGCGAGCGCGGCCGGGACGCCGGTGACGTCGCTGCCCTTGACGGAGAGCGGGAAGGCGCCGCCGGCGACGGACGCGGTGCCCGACGCCCACTCCTGCCGGGTCGCCAGCAGGGTGACGGCCGCGCCGAGCGCGCCGCACAGCAGGGCGAAGGCCAGGCTCCGGCGGCCGGTCCGCGCGGGTTCCGCGGCGGGGGTACGGGGGTGAGGTACGGCAGTCACGTACTCCACTATCGCCCCAACCCCGGGCGGCACGGCACCCGGGGGCGGGACGCGGGACGTGAGAAGCGTCCTATCGGAGCCGGTTCGCCGTGTGCACCGCGCGCAGCACCGCCGCCGCCTTGTTGCGGCACTCGGTGTCCTCGGCGACCGGGTCGGAGTCGGCGACCACCCCGGCGCCGGCCTGCACGTAGGCGGTGCCGTCGCGCAGCAGGGCGGTGCGGATGGCGATGGCGGTGTCGGAGTCGCCGGCGAAGTCGAGGTAGCCGACGCAGCCGCCGTACAGGCCGCGCCGGGAGGGTTCGAGTTCGTCGATGATCTGCAGGGCGCGGGGCTTCGGGGCGCCGGAGAGGGTGCCGGCCGGGAAGCAGGCGGTGAGGACGTCGAAGGCGGTGCGGCCCGCGGCGACGCGGCCGGTGACCGTCGAGACGATGTGCATGACGTGCGAGTACCGCTCGACGGACATGAAGTCCACGACCTCCACCGAGCCGGGCTCGCAGACCCGCCCCAGGTCGTTGCGGCCCAGGTCGACCAGCATGAGGTGCTCGGCGCGCTCCTTGGGGTCGGCGAGCAGCTCTTCGGCGAGGGCCTGGTCCTGCTGCGGGGTGGCCCCGCGGTGCCGGGTGCCGGCGATGGGGTGCACCATGGCCCGGCCGTCCTCCACCTTGACCAGCGCCTCCGGGGAGGAGCCGACCACGTCGAAGCCGTCGAGGCGGAAGAGGTACATGTACGGGGAGGGGTTGGTGGCGCGCAGCACCCGGTAGACGTCGAGCGCGCTCGCGGTGCACGGGGTCTCGAAGCGCTGGGAGGGGACGACCTGGAATGCCTCGCCGGCCCGGATGCGCTCCTTGATGTCCTCCACGGCCCGCTGGTAGTCCGGGCCGCCCCACAGCGCGGTGTACTCGGGCAGCTCGGAGGGCGGCAGCGCGGCGGGCGGCTGGGCGACCGCGCGGGACAGGTCGGCCTCCATGGCGTCCAGGCGGGCCACGGCGTCGGCGTACGCCTCGTCCACGCCGGTCTCCAGGTCGTTGTGGTTGATCGCGTTGGCGATCAGCCAGACCGAGCCCTCCCAGTGGTCCATGACGGCGAGGTCGCTGGTGAGCAGCATGGTCAGCTCGGGCAGCTTCAGGTCGTCCCGCTCGCCGGGGCCGACCTTCTCCAGGCGGCGCACGATGTCGTAGCCCAGGTAGCCGACCATGCCGCCGGTGAAGGGCGGCAGGCCCAGGTCGTGGGCGAGGTCGCGGGGGGTGTGCAGGGCCTCGACAGTGGCCCGCAGGGCGGCGAGCGGGTCGCCCTCGACGGGGACGCCGACGGGCGGGACGCCCTGCCAGTGCGCCTGGCCGCCGCGCTCGGTCAGGGTGGCGGAGCTGCGCACCCCGACGAAGGAGTACCGGGACCAGGACCGGCCGTTCTCCGCCGACTCCAGCAGGAAGGTGCCGGGGCGCTCGGCGGCGAGCTTGCGGTACAGCGCGACCGGGGTGTCGCCGTCGGCGAGGAGCTTGCGGGTGACCGGGACGACCCGGCGGTCGGCGGCGAGCTTGCGGAAGGTGTCGAGGTCCATGGCGGCTGACCTTACTGATCCCGGGCCGGGGACTGGTCCCGGGCCGGTTCGCCGTCGGCCAGGAGCACGTCGGCGTCGAAGCAGGTGCGGGCGCCGGTGTGGCAGGCGGCGCCGACCTGGTCGACCTTGACCAGGACGGTGTCGGCGTCGCAGTCCAGCGCGACGGACTTCACCCACTGGACGTGCCCGGAGGTGTCGCCCTTGACCCAGTACTCCCCCCGGCTGCGCGACCAGTAGGTGCAGCGGCCGGTGGTCAGCGTGCGGTGCAGCGCCTCGTCGTCCATCCAGCCGAGCATCAGCACCTCGCCCGTGTCGTACTGCTGGGCGATGGCGGGCAGGAGGCCGTCGGGCGTGCGCTTGAGGCGCGCGGCGAGTTCCGGGGCGAGCGGGCCGGGGGTGGGGGTGGTGCTGCTGGTCATGCCGCCCATTGTGCCGCGCCGGTCGGGTGCTGCCCGGCGTTGTCCACTGGGCGGACCGGCGGCGCGGTCGTAAGCTGCACGCATGTCGACCTTCGCCAAGCGTGAACGACTTCTCTTCGCCGACCTGTTGGAGACGGCGGGTCCGGACGCCCCGACGCTGTGCGAGGGGTGGCGGACCCGGGACCTCGCGGTGCACGCGGTGCTGCGCGAGCGTCGGGTGGACGCGGCGGGCGGGCAGTTCATCAAGCCGCTGGCCGCCCGCCTGGACCGGGTGCGGGAGGAGTACGGCGCGAAGCCGTACGAGGAGCTGCTGCACCTGATCCGCACCGGGCCGCCGCGCCTGTCGCCGTTCGCCGTGAAGCAGCTGGACGAGGCGGCGAACACGGTGGAGTTCTACGTGCACGGCGAGGACGTGCGCCGGGCCCAGCCCGACTGGTCGCCGCGCGAGCTCGACCCGGTCTTCCAGGACACCCTGTGGGCCCGCCTGGAGCGCACCGCCCGGCTGCTCGGCCGCGGGGTGCCGACGGGTCTCGTGCTGCGCCGCTCGGACGGCCAGACCGTGGTCGCCCACCGGGGCACGCCGGTGGTGACGGCGACCGGCGAGCCGTCCGAGCTGCTGATGTTCGCCTTCGGCCGGCAGAGCGCGGCGAAGGTGGAGCTGGAGGGGGAGCCGGACGCGATCGCCAAGCTGCACGGCTCGAAGCAGCTCGGTCTGTGAGGCCGGCGGTCGGGTGCGGGCTGCGTCGTGGCTGGTCGCGCAGTTCCCCGCGCCCCTAGGGCACGCAGTCACGTCGGCCGCTCAGCCGCCGCCCACCCCGCCCGCGTAGCTGCGGGCAGTCGTGCCGCTAGGGGCGGCACGGGTGGGCGCTGGGGGTCCCCCCTGCTCGAAGAGCTTGGGGGAGGCACCCCGCTGCGCCGGGCTGCGCCACGCCCCCCGGAGCTACCTGGGCAGCTCGGCCCGCCGCAGGTGTGGCGCGCAGAGGACCACGACGCCCCCGAGCCCGCAGACCGCCGCGCTCGCCGCGAAGACCGGCCCCGTCCCCCACGCCCCGATCGCCGCGGCGGACACCGGCATGCTGAGCGGCGCCAGCCCCAAGCTGACGATCCCGGCGACCGAGGACACGCGGCCCAGGTAGGCGGGGTCCGCCGTGGTCTGGAGCAGCGCCCCGCACACCGCCCCGCTGAGCCCGGCCAGCAGCCCGATCAGCGCCGCGTCGGCGACAGCCGTCACGAGCCCCGGGGCCTGCGGCAGCAGGCCGATGGCGACCGCGCCCGGCAGGATGGCGCCGGCGGCGACGTACCCGGCGCGCGGCAGGTGCCCCCGGACGGCCAGCAGCAGGGCCGCCGCCCCGGCGCCCGTGCCGAAGCCGGCCAGCACCCAGCCGACCCCGGGCGCACCCCAGCCCCGTTCGTCCGCGAGCAGCGTGAGACCGACGTTGAGCGGACCGACGAAGCCGAGGTCACCGAGCGCGATGGCCAGCATCAGCGGCCCGAGCACCCGGTGGCCGCGGATGTACCGCAGCCCGTCCCGCAGGTCCCGCCAGGCGGTGGCCTTCCCGGCGGGCGCCTCGCCGCGTGGCACCTCGCGCATCCGCACGGACACCAGCAGCGGCACCGACACCGCGATCAGCACCCCGGCCAGCGCGAAGGCCGTCGCCGCGCCGCCCGCCGCCACGCCGAGGCCGCCGAGCGGGGCGCCCACGACTGAGGCGAAGCGGATGGCGAGGCCGCGCAGGCCCTGCACCCGGGCCAGCTGGTCCCGGCCGGTGATCCGAGCGGGCAGCGCCCCCACGGCGGGCAGGAACAGCGCGTCGACCGTGCCGAAGACGAGGGCGAGGACGGCGAGCAGCCACAGCCCGGGGTCGGCGGTGAAGACGAGCGCCGCGACCGCGAGGACCGCCGCGCAGCGGACGGCGTCGCTGCCGATGACGACCCTGCGCGGGCCGAGCCGGTCGGCCACCACGCCGCCGCCGAGCATGAGCAGAGCGCGCGGCAGGGCGCTCACGGCGGTGACGACACCGGCCTGGGCGGGCGAGCCGCCCTGCACGGCGGCCCAGGACAGGGCGATGTAGTAGACGCTGTCGCCCAGCATGGAGGCGGTGTAGGCGACCAGCCAGCGCAGTACGTTGCCGTCCCGGTGGGCCGGTACGGCGGCGGGGACGGGGGCCGCGGTGGCGGCTTCGGTGAGGGTGCCCGGCGCGGGCACGAGGTGCTCAGACACGGAACGGGAAGCCGTAGACGTGGACGGCGACGTTCTCGCGCCCCTCGGTGTCGCCGGCGGCGCGGCCGAGAGCGTCGTACTTGTTCATCAGCGCGATCAACTCCTCGCGCATCTCGTCCAGTTCCCCGGCGGTCAGCCGCAGCAGCGCCTCGCTGTCGGGCGCCGCGGAGTTCCACCCGGGCCCCCAGGTCGGGCGCTCGTCCAGGTAGCGGCGGTACATGTCGGCGCGCTGCTCGTGGAAGAGCCGGGTGGCGGCGATGTGGGCGGCGGCGCGCTCGGGGGCGTCGCGGAAGTCCGCGTCGCGGATGCTGACGCCCTCCGAGGCGGGCTGCCACCAGCGCTCCCGCCCGTCCGCACTCTGCGGCTCGGCCTCCTCCACCAGGCCGTGCTCGGCCAGCTTGCGCAGGTGGTAGCTGACCAGGGACACGGCCTCGTCGACCTGGTCGGCGAGGTGGGAGGCGGTCGCGGTGCGCGACACGCACAGGGCGCGGTAGAGGCGCATGCGCAGCGGGTGGGCGAGCGCCTTGAGCGTGCCCAGATCGGTGATGGAGCGGTTCTCCTGGCTCGGCATGGCAGGACCGTACGACGCGGAGGAGAAGTTGCGCAACAGTTTTTGCGCAACTTTCCTTTCGCATCTCCGCCGGCCGCTACCGGACGGGGTGCCCCGCCTCCCGCAGCGTGTCCTTGACCTGGCCGATCCGCAGGTCGCCGAAGTGGAAGACCGAGGCGGCCAGGACCGCGTCCGCGCCCGCGGCGACGGCCGGCGCGAAGTGGTCGAGCCGGCCGGCGCCGCCGGAGGCGATGACCGGCACGGAGACGTGCGCCCGCACGGCCGCGAGCATCTCCAGGTCGTAGCCGTCCTTGGTGCCGTCCGCGTCCATGGAGTTGAGCAGGATCTCCCCCGCGCCGAGGTCGGCGGCCCGGTGCGCCCACTCGACGGCGTCGATGCCGGTGCCCCGGCGCCCGCCGTGCGTGGTGACCTCGAAGGAGCCGGTCCCGGTGCGGCGGGCGTCCACCGACAGGACGAGCACCTGGCGGCCGAACCGCTCGGCGATCTCCCGGATGAGGTCGGGGCGGGCGATGGCGGCGGTGTTCACGCCGACCTTGTCCGCGCCGGCCCGCAGCAGCTTGTCCACGTCGTCGGCGGTGCGCACGCCGCCGCCGACGGTCAGCGGGATGAACACCTGCTCGGCGGTGCGGCGCACCACGTCGTAGGTGGTCTCCCGGTCGCCCGAGGAGGCGGTGATGTCCAGGAAGGTCAGCTCGTCGGCGCCCTCGGCGTCGTACACCTTGGCCATCTCGACCGGGTCGCCCGCGTCGCGCAGGTTCTGGAAGTTGACCCCCTTGACCACCCGGCCGCCGTCGACGTCCAGGCAGGGGATGACGCGTACGGCCAGGGTCATGCGGGAGCTCCTCGGAACGCCTCCACCTCGACCTCGACGACCAGGCCGGGATCGATGAAACCGGAGACGATGATCATGGACGAGGCGGGCCGGACGGTGTCGAACAGCTCCTTGTGGGCGCGGCCGACGTCCTCCACGTCCCGGGCGTGCGTGATGTACATGCGGGTGCGGACGACGTCCTCGCGGCCGAGGCCCAGTTGCGCGAGCGCGTCCAGCGCGACGGTGAAGGAGTTGACCGCCTGGTCGTAGGGGCCGCCCCCGGCGATCTGCCCGTCCACCACGGACGTGCAGCCCGAGACCAGCACCAGGCCGTTGGGCAGCTCCACGGCGCGGGAGTAGCCGAACCGCTCCTCCCAGGGCGCTCCGGACGACACTCGGCGTACGTCACTCATCCGGCTACCGCCTCCAGGGCCTCTTCGAGGGTGAACGCCTTCGCGTAGAGGGCCTTCCCGACGATGGCGCCCTCGACACCGGAGGGCACGAGTCCGGCGATGGCCCGCAGGTCGTCAAGGGAGGAGACGCCGCCGGAGGCGACGACGGGGCGGTCGGTCGCGGCGCAGACGTTCCTCAGCAGCTCCAGGTTGGGGCCCTGGAGGGTGCCGTCCTTGGCGATGTCGGTGACCACGTACCGGGCGCAGCCCTCCTGGTTCAGGCGCTCCAGGGTGCCGTAGAGGTCGCCGCCGTCCCGGGTCCAGCCGCGCCCGCGCAGGGTGGTGCCGCGCACGTCCAGGCCGACGGCGATCTTGTCGCCGTGCTCGGCGATGACCTTGGCGACCCAGTCGGGCGTCTCCAGGGCGGCGGTGCCCAGGTTGACGCGGGTGCAGCCGGTGGCGAGGGCGGCGGCGAGGGTGTCGTCGTCGCGGATGCCGCCGGACAGCTCCACCTTGATGTCCATCGCCTTCGCGACCTCGGCGATCAGCTCGCGGTTGTCCCCGGTGCCGAAGGCCGCGTCGAGGTCGACCAGGTGCAGCCACTCGGCGCCGGACCGCTGCCAGGCGAGGGCGGCGTCGAGGGGGGAGCCGTAGGAGGTCTCGGTGCCGGACTCGCCGTGCACGAGGCGGACGGCCTGGCCGTCGCGGACGTCGACGGCGGGGAGGAGTTCGAGCGTGCTCATCTACAGGGTCTCGATCCAGTTGGTGAGGAGCTGGGCGCCGGCGTCGCCGGACTTCTCGGGGTGGAACTGGGTGGCCCACAGGGCGCCGTTCTCCACGGCGGCCACGAAGGGCTCGCCGTGCCGGGACCAGGTGACCTTGGGCGCGGCGATGACCGGGTTCTCCGTCTCGAGGGTCCAGTCGTGGACGGCGTAGGAGTGCACGAAGTAGTAGCGCGCGTCGGCGTCCAGGCCGGCGAAGAGCTGCGAGTCGGCCGGGGCCTCGACGGTGTTCCAGCCCATGTGCGGCACGACGTCCGCCTTGAGCGGACCGACCGTGCCGGGCCACTCGTCCAGGCCCTCGGCCTCCTCGCCGTGCTCGATGCCGCGCGCGAAGAGGATCTGCATGCCGACGCAGATGCCCATCACCGGGCGCCCGCCGGCCAGGCGGCGGTCCACGATCCAGTCGCCGCGCGCCTCCTTCAGGCCGCGCATGCAGGCGGCGAAGGCGCCGACGCCGGGGACGAGCAGGCCGTCGGCGTTCATCGCGGTGTCGAAGTCGCGGGTGATCTCGACGTCGGCGCCCGCGCGCGCGAGGGCGCGTTCGGCGGAGCGGACGTTGCCGAAGCCGTAGTCGAAGACGACGACCCGCTTGGCGGGGTGTCCGGCGGGCGTCGTCAACTCCACACCTCCAGCCGCATCACGCCGGCCAGCAGGCACATGCCCGCGCCGATGGAGAGCAGCACGATGAGGCCCTTGGGCATCTGCTGCTTGACGAAGGAGATGATGCCGCCGACGAAGAACAGGCCGACGACGATCAGTACGGTGGACGTCCCGTTCATGGCTTACAGCGCGCCCTTCGTGGACGGGAGGATGCCGGCCGCGCGCGGGTCGTGCTCGGAGGCGTAGCGCAGGGCGCGGGCGAGGGCCTTGAACTGGCACTCCACGATGTGGTGCGCGTTGCGCCCGTAGGGCACGTGCACGTGCAGCGCGATCTGGGCCTGGGCGACGAAGGACTCCAGGATGTGCCGGGTCATCGTGGTGTCGTACTCGCCGATCATCGGCGCCATCTTCTCGGGCTCGGTGTGCACGAGGTAGGGGCGACCGGACAGGTCGACGGTGACCTGGGCGAGGGACTCGTCCAGCGGGACCGTGCAGTTGCCGAAGCGGTAGATGCCCACCTTGTCGCCGAGGGCCTGCTTGAAGGCGGCGCCCAGCGCGAGGGCGGAGTCCTCGATGGTGTGGTGGGAGTCGATGTGCAGGTCGCCCTCGGTCTTGACGGTGAGGTCGAACAGGCCGTGCCGGCCGAGCTGGTCGAGCATGTGGTCGTAGAAGCCGACGCCGGTGGCGATGTCGGTCCTCCCGGTGCCGTCGAGGTCGATCTCGACCAGGACGGAGGTCTCCTTGGTGGTGCGCTCCACGCGGCCGGTGCGGCTCATGCGCTCTGCTCCTTCTTCAACTGACGGACCGCGTCGAGGAACGCGTCGTTCTCTTCCGGGGTGCCGGCGGTGACCCGCAGCCAGCCGGGTACGCCGTTGTCCCGGACCAGCACGCCGTGGTCGAGGATCTTCTGCCACACCGCGTGGGCGTCCTCGAAGCGGCCGAACTGCACGAAGTTGGCGTCGGACTCGGTCACCTCGTAGCCGGCGGCGCGCAGTTCGGCGACGAGCCGGTCCCGCTCGCCCTTGAGCTGCTCGACGTACTTGAGCAGGGTGCCGGTGTGCTCCAGGGCGGCCAGCGCGGTCGCCTGGGTGACGGCGGACAGGTGGTACGGCAGCCGGACCAGCTGGACGGCGTCCACGACGGCCGGAGCCGCGGCGAGGTAGCCCAGGCGCAGGCCGGCCGCGCCGAACGCCTTCGACATCGTGCGCGAGACCACCAGGTGCGGGCGGCCCGCCAGCAGCGGCAGCAGCGAGTCGCCGTGGCTGAACTCGATGTACGCCTCGTCCACGACGACCATCGACGGCTTGGCCGCCTGGGCGGCCTCGTACAGCGCGACGACCGTCTCGGCCGGGACGGCGGTGCCGGTGGGGTTGTTGGGGGTGGTGACGAAGACGACGTCCGGGCGGTGCTCGGCGATGGCCCGCTCGGCGGCGGGCACGTCGATGGTGAAGTCCTCGTGGCGCGGCCCGGAGATCCAGCCGGTGCCGGTGCCGCGCGCGATGAGGCCGTGCATGGAGTACGACGGCTCGAAGCCGATGGCGGTGCGGCCTGGGCCGCCGAAGGTCTGGAGCAGCTGCTGGATGACCTCGTTGGAGCCATTGGCCGCCCAGACGTTGGCGAGGCCGACCTCGTGCCCGGCGGTGTCGGTGAGGTAGGCGGCGAGCGCGGTGCGCAGCTCGACGGCGTCCCGGTCGGGGTAGCGGTTGAGGTGGCGGGCGGCCTCGCGGACCCGCTCGGTGATCCGCTCGACCAGGGCCTCGGGCAGCGGGTAGGGGTTCTCGTTGGTGTTCAGGCGTACGGGCACGTCCAGCTGGGGCGCGCCGTAGGGGGACTTGCCGCGCAGCTCGTCCCGGACGGGGAGATCGTCGATCGTGGTGTCGCTCACTTGCTCTCCGGCACCTTCCATCCGAACCGAGCCTTGATCGCCGCGCCGTGCGCGGGCAGGTCCTCCGCCTCCGCCAGCGTCACCACGTGGTGCGCGACGTCGGCCAGCGCGTCGCGCGTGTAGTCGACGATGTGGATGCCGCGCAGGAAGGACTGGACGGACAGGCCGGAGGAGTGGCAGGCGCAGCCGCCGGTGGGCAGCACGTGGTTGGAGCCGGCCGCGTAGTCGCCGAGCGAGACCGGCGCCCAGGGGCCGACGAAGACCGCGCCCGCGTTCTTCACCCGGGCGGCGAGGGCGGCGGCGTCGCGGGTCTGGATCTCCAGGTGCTCGGCGCCGTAGGCGTCGACCACGCGGAGGCCCTCGTCCAAGCCGTCGACCAGCACGATCGCGGACTGGCGGCCGGCCAGCGCGGGGCGGATGCGCTCCTCGACGTGCTTGCTGGCCTCGACCTGCGGGGCCAGCTCCTTCTCGACGGCCTCGGCGAGCTCGGCGGAGTCGGTGACCAGGACGGCCGCCGCGAGCGGGTCGTGCTCGGCCTGGCTGATCAGGTCGGCGGCGACGTGCACCGGGTCGGCGGTGTCGTCGGCGAGGATCGCGATCTCGGTCGGGCCGGCCTCGGCGTCGATGCCGATCTTCCCGGTGAAGTAGCGCTTGGCGGCGGCGACCCAGATGTTGCCGGGCCCGGTGACCATGTTCGCGGGCGGGCAGGACGCGGTGCCGTACGCGAACATCGCGACGGCGGTGGCGCCGCCGGCCGCGTACACCTCGTCCACGCCGAGCAGGGCGCAGGCGGCGAGGATCGTGGGGTGCGGCAGGCCGTCGAAGTCGGCCTGGGCCGGGGAGGCGAGCGCGACGCTCTCCACGCCGGCCTCCTGCGCCGGGACCACGTTCATGATCACGGAGGACGGGTAGACCGAGCGGCCGCCCGGCGCGTACAGCCCGACCCGCTCGACCGGCACCCACTTCTCGGTGACGGTGCCGCCGGCCACGACCTGGGTCGTGTGCTCGCCGCGGCGCTGGGCGCTGTGCACGAGGCGGGCGCGCCGGATGGACTCCTCGAGCGCCGCGCGCACGGCCGGGTCCAGCTCGGCCAGTGCGCGGGTGAGCGCCTCGGCGGGCACCCGGACCTGGGTGAGGCGGACCCCGTCGAACCGCTCCGCGCAGTCGATCAGCGCCGCGTCGCCCCGATGACGCACGTCCTCGCAGATCGGCCGCACCTTCTCCAGGGCGGCCGAGACGTCGAAGTCGGCTCGGGGCAGCAGGTCGCGCAGGGCGGGTCCCTCGGGGAGGGCGTCGCCGCGCAGATCGATTCGGGAGATCACGCGTCCAATTCTCTCAGACCCGCTTCGGCGGCCGTTCGCGCGTATCAATGGCTGATACAGAACGCGGCGGGCCGCATCCGAGCTTCTTCACTTTGCGTGTCTCCGGATGTTCAAAGCGTCACGGGGTGGGCAAGAACATCTGTACGAAGAGTGACCACCGGCGAGTAGCCGGGAAGAGGGTGCAGTGCTGTGACCGGAGAGGACACCCGCCGTGACGGGGAGTTACCGGAGGACCTGACCGCCGTGGAGGCGGGCATGTGGCAGGCGTTCCGCGACGGGAGCCTGTACGACCTGCGGGCCGGGGACGCCGTGGCCGACGATCCGCACGGCGGGCAGCCCTGGGGCGCGGAGCGGACCGTGCGGGCCCGCGTGGTGTGCCGGCTGCTGCTCGACGGCCCGTCGGCGCTGTCGGGGCGGGTGGCCGCGCTGAAGCTGGCGGGCGTGCGGATCAGCGGCACCCTTGACCTGGCGGGCGGCACCGTGGAGCCGTACGTCGAGCTGCGCGGCTGCCGGTTCGACCGGGAGGTGGTGCTGCCCGAGACCCGGTTCACCACCGCCCGCCTGGTGGACTGCGCGGTTCCGCGCCTGGAGGGGGCCCGGCTGAAGACGGAGGGCGACCTGCACCTGCCGCGCTCCCGCTTCCCCGGCGGGATACGGCTGACGGACGCGCAGATAGGGACCGACCTGCTGCTGAACCAGGCGGTGGTGCACCGGGACCGCAGCGGGCGGTCCATCGCGGCGGACGGGCTGAGCGTGGGCCAGGACCTCCAGGCCGAGATGCTGGAGTCGTACGGCGAGGTGAGCCTGCGCAGCGCCCAGGTCGGGGTGTCGCTGAGCCTGCGCGGCGCCCGGCTGCTCAACCCGTACACGCGCCACGCGCTGAACGCGCCGCAGCTCACGGTGGAACGGACCCTGTACCTGACCCCGGCCGGTCTGGGCAGCCCGCTGCTGCGGGGCGTCACCCCGGCGGAGGGGACGCGGATCCAGCGCTTCGAGTGCCAGGGCGGGGTGCGCCTGGACGACGGGCGGTTCGGCGACTCCCTCGACCTGGAGCACGCGCGGTTCGCCTTCACCGACGACCAGGAGCTGTCGCTGCGCCGGGTGCAGACGCCGGAGCTGCGCTTCCTGGGCGAGCGGCCGGTGCGGGGGCGGGTGGTGCTGTCCGGGGCGCGGGTGGTCAACCTGATGGACCGCGCCGACAGCTGGCCGGGCCCCGGCCGGCTCCAGATGGGCGGCTTCTCCTACGAGAACCTCGTGCCGCGCGGTCCCTTCCCGCTGGCCAAGCGGCTGCGCTGGGTGGGCGCCGCGACCGCCGAGTACCACCCGGAGCCCTATGAGCGGCTGGCCGCGGTGCTGCGGGCCGGCGGGGAGGACGAGGACGCCCGCGAGGTGCTGCTCGCGAAGCACCGGCGGCGGCGGGAGAGCCTGCCGGTCGCCGCGAAGCTGGTGGGGTACGCCCAGGACTGGACGGTCGCCTACGGCTACCGGCCGGGGCGGGCGGCGGTGTGGATGGCGGTGCTGTGGGCGGCGGGCACAGTGGCCTTCGCCCGCGCGGGAGCGCCCTCGCCGTCCGGCGCGGACCAGCCCGACTGGAACCCGGCGCTGTACGCCCTGGACCTGCTGCTCCCGGTCATCGACCTGGGCCAGACCGACGCGTGGCACCCCCGTGGGGGCTGGCAGTGGCTGTCGACGGCTCTGATCCTGCTGGGCTGGACGTTGGCGACGACGGTGGCGGCGGGGGCCACGCGGTTGCTCCGCCGGGGGTGACATCGCCGGGTGCGGGTGCGTCGTGGCCGGTCGCGCTCGCGCGGCGGAGCCGCACATCGACACAACCCCGCGCCCCTGGGGCGTCGCAGCCCCGTCAGTCCCTCCGTCGCCGCCGTTGCGCCGGGCTGCGACACCCACCCCCCGGCACCCAGCCCCCGTCGCCCATTAGGCTTCGGGACCGTGACCAGCGTCCGTCTCCCCCTCTTCCCGCTGAACGCCGTGCTGTTCCCGGGACTGGTGCTCCCACTCGAGGTCTTCGAGGAGCGCTACCGCGCCATGATGCGCGAGTTGCTCAAGTCGTCCGAGGACGACCCCCGCCGCTTCGCCGTCGTGGCGATCCGCGACGGCCACGAGGTCGCCCCCAGCGCCCCCGGCATGCCCGACCCCACCGCCGTCCCCGAACGCGGCCCCGCCGCCGGCTTCGGCCCCGACCCGCTCAAGGCGTTCCACAAGGTGGGCTGCGTGGCGGACGCGGCGACGATCCGGGAGCGGGCGGACGGCACCTTCGAGGTCCTGGCCACCGGCACCACCCGGGTCCGGCTGCTCTCGGTGGACGCCTCGGGCCCGTACCTCACCGCCGAGCTGGAGCCACTGTCCGAGGAGCCCGGCGACGAGGCGGGCACGCTGGCCGAGGGCGTGCTGCGCTCCTTCCGGCAGTACCAGAAGCGCCTGGCCGGCGCCCGCGAGCGCTCGGTGGGCGACACCGAGCTGCCCGACGAGCCGGGTGTCGTCTCCTACCTGGTCGCGGCGGCGATGATGCTGGACACCCCCACGAAGCAGCGGCTCCTCCAGTCCCCGGACACCGCCTCCCGCCTGCGCGACGAGCTGAAGCTGCTGCGCTCGGAGACGGCCATCCTGCGCTCCCTCCCCTCGCTGCCCGCCGCGGACCTCACCCGCGGCCCGACCAGCTCCAACTGAGGACATGGCGAAGAAGCCCAGGAAACAGCAGCAGCCGGGCGGCACGCCCGCGACCGTGGCGCTCACCGCCGCCGGCGTCCCGTACACCGTGCACGTCTACGAGCACGACCCCGCCCACCCCTCCTACGGCGAGGAGGCGGCCGAGGCGATGGGCGTCTCACCCGAGCGGGTCTTCAAGACCCTGGTGGCCGACGTGGACGGCGCGCTGACGGTCGCCGTCGTCCCGGTGGCCGGCCAGCTCGACCTCAAGGCGCTCGCCGCCGCGGTCGGCGGCAAGCGCGCGGCGATGGCCGACCCGGCGCTGGCCGAGCGCACCACGGGCTACGTGCGCGGCGGCATCTCCCCGCTGGGCCAGCGCAAGCGGCTGCCCACGGTCCTGGACGCCTCGGCCGCCGGCCACGCCACGGTCTGCGTCTCGGCGGGCCGCCGCGGCATGGAGGTGGAACTGTCCCCCGAGGACCTGGCGAAACTGACCGGGGCGGTGCTGGCCCCGGTCGGCAGGTCGTAGGACGAGACGGGGAGAGG
Organism: Streptomyces sp. NPDC048182; assembly: GCF_043202555.1. Classification (NCBI taxonomy): domain Bacteria; kingdom Bacillati; phylum Actinomycetota; class Actinomycetes; order Kitasatosporales; family Streptomycetaceae; genus Streptomyces; species Streptomyces sp. NPDC048182. Next base: position 116,103 of record NZ_JBIDAQ010000011.1, read on the forward strand.
CTCCCTCGGCCTCCCTATGCCTGCTTCCCGCCCTGGGGCGTCGTCCCCCAGGCGTCCGGCTCCGGCCGCCCCCACTCCCCGTACGGATCGGGGTCCCGCGGCCCGAACAGCCCCGTGAGGGCCAGGTGGACCACCAGCGCCGCCAGCGGCCAGGCGAGCAGCGCGCCCTTGGCGCCGAGCTTCAGCGGGGCGGAGAAGGTCACGCCCTTGCCCACCGCGCGCGCGTGGGCGATCACATCACTGGTGGGCCCGAGGTGCGTCCCGAGCCACCACGCCAGCAGCGAGGCGAGCAGCCCGCCGGCGCCGAGCGCCACCACCAGCGGCACTCCCCCGCGCCGCCGCAGCAGGAAGACGACGGCGCCGCTGAGCGCCCCGAAGGCCAGTGCGAGCAGGGTGAAGGTGCCGTCGACGCCGATCGCCTGCTCGCCCTCGGAGTCCTGGAGGTAGACGATCCACTTGCCGCTCACCACGTCCCCGACCAGCGGCACGGTCGGGGCCAGCTGCCACCACAGCACGCCGAGCAGCGCCCCGCAGAGCGCGACCGCCACCAGGGTCAGCCCCGCCCGCAGCAGCTCGCCCAGCAGGCCGCGATCGCCCTCGGCGCCGTGGTGGCGGGCCCCGTACCCGACCGCGTGCGCGCCGACGGGCGGCGGCACGGGACCGCCGTGGTAGGAGCGGTCGTTCGGCGGCGGAGGCGGTGTCAGAGGCGCGGTCACCCTGCCATCGTGCCAAACGCACCTGTGCGGCGCGTCACCGGACGGCGGCCCGGCGGTACGCCCAGGTGGCGACGGCCAGCGAGAGCACGCCGACCGCACCGCACACGGCGAGGTCGCCGAGCACGAAGGCCCAGTCGGGCCGCTCCCCGAAGGTGCGTGCGAACGCCTCGACGCCGTACGTCGACGGCAGCAGGTCGCGGGCGAGGCGCACCGCCTCCGGCATCCGCTCGGCCGGCAGCACGCCGAGCAGCAGCGCCGCCGACATGCCCAGCTGGCCGAGGAGGGTGGCCAGTTCCGGCCGGGGCGCCAGCAGGCCGAGGGCGGCGCCGAGGCCGGCCAGCGCGGCGCCGGCCAGCGGGATGACGGCCGCGAGCACCCACAGATGGGTCAGCGGCAGCCCGAACAGCACGCTGCCGAAGACGGCCGTGACGACGGTGCCGGGCACGGTGAAGGAGGCGTACGCGCCGGCGGCGCCGAGGACCACGGCGGCCGGCGGCACCGGCAGGGTGGCGTAGTGGTCGAGCCCGCCGCTGGCGCGCAGCTGCCCGAAGTACTGGGCGAGCAGGTTCAGCGCGACGAACGCGACGACCAGCACGGAGGAGCCGGCCACCACGGCCTGCGCCTCGCCGCCGCCGTCCACGACGCCGCGCATGAGGATCATGATGCCGATGGACTGGAAGGTGGCCACGAAGAGCAGGGGGATCCTCGCCACCCGGGCCCGGGAGAGCTGCGCCCGGTAGACGGCCACGAGGGACGGCCACAGCCGCGCCCGCGGGCCGAGCGGGACGGCCGCGCCCCGCTCGTCGGCCAGGGTCCGGCCGGGCAGGGCTTCGGCGGGTACGGCACTCACCTCGCGCTGCTCCCCTTCACCAGTCGTCCCTCTCCCCGCGGTCTGCGTCCGCACGCTCACGCTCTCACCAGTCCCTGCCGTGCCGCGCCGCCGAGGGCCAGATAGACGTCCTCCAGGCTCGGCGTGGCCAGCGTGAAGTCGTCCAGGGCGGCGAAGGCGGCCCCGCCGGTGACGGTGGCGACGACCGCGCGGGCCTCCTCGGGGGCGAGCCGCAGCGTCCAGCGGCGGCCGGAGGCGGTGGCCCGGTCGCGCAGCGCGGCGACCTCGGGGACGTGCAGGGGGGCGCTCTCGCGCCACACCAGGTCGACGCGGACCTCGCCGGCGACGCTCTCCTTGAGCCCGGCCGGGGTGTCGCAGGCGATGACGCGTCCGCGGTCCAGGACGGCGACGCGGTCGAGGACGGTCTCGGCCTCGATGACGTTGTGGGTGACGAGCAGCACGGTGGTGCCGCTCTCGGCGCGCCGCCGGTCCACCGCGGCCCACACCGCGCGCCGGGCGACGGGGTCCATGCCGGTGGTCGGCTCGTCCAGGACCAGCAGCGCCCGCTCCCCCACCAGCGCGGCGGCGAAACAGGCGAGGCGCCGCTGACCGCCGGAGAGCTTCTTCAGCGGGCGGGCGGCGAGCGCGGTGAGCCCCAGCTCGTCGAGGACGGCGTCGCGCTCGGCGCGGGCGTGCCGGGCCTCCAGGCCGCGCAGCCGCCCGGTGGTCTCGGCGGCGAGCGCGACGGTCAGCTCGTCCAGGGCGCTGGACTCCTGGCCGAGGTAGGCGAGGATGCGGGCGGCGCGCTCCGGGTGGCGCACGATGTCGTGGCCGAGGATCTCGACGCTGCCGCGGTCAGGGCGCATCAGGCCGGTCAGCTGGCGGACCAGGGTGGACTTGCCGGCGCCGTTCGGGCCGAGCAGTCCGAAGATCTCGCCGCGCCGGATGTCGAGGCTCACCTCGTCGGTGGCCCGGACCTCGGGGATGGCGGGCACGCCGCGCCGGCCGCGCACCGCGGGGTAGGTCTTGGTGAGCCCGCGCACGGCACACACGGCATCACCACCGAGCCGGAGTTCCTTCGCCGCGCACTCACTCACAAGGCACGAGCCTACGGGGTCCGGACCCCCGCCCCACTCCCGGGTCCACCCAAACGCCCCGATTCAGCCGGGCCGGCCGACGTGAGAGCAACCCCCAGGGGCGCGGGGCCGTATCGATATGCGGCTCCGCCGCGCGGGCGCGACCAGCCACTACGCAGCCGGCGTGCCTGCAACCCCCTAGGGGCGCGGGGAACTGCGCGACCAGCCACGACGCGCCCGCACCGGGAGTCATTGCGCAACCCGGCACTACGGGGGGCGTGGCGCAGCCCGGCGCGACGGGGTGCCGCTGCGCCCACCCGTGCCGCCCCAGCGGCACGACTGCCCGCAGCTATGCGGGTGGAGGGGGGCAGGGGCGCGGCATCCCGGGGCGGAGCCCAGCTCGCCCCTCACTCCCCGGCGGGAGCCCGTTCCGTGGCTGTCCGGACATCGATCTCGCGCCAGAACCCCGCCCGGATCGCATACCGGTCGTGTTCGTCGATCTGGTCGTCCTTGTGGGCGAGCAGCCCGAACCGCGCGGCGTACCGCAGCAGCTCCCCGTCGACGCGGTGCGGGACCCGCGGGTACATCCCCGACAGCCGCTGGAGATGCCCGTGGTCACCGAGCCGCTCCAGCCACCGGCGGGCGAACACCTGACCGACCTCGTACGGATCACCGCCGACCGTGGTGATGTCCTCCTCCCGGTCGGCCCACCGCTGCTCGGCCGTGGTCAGCTGCGCCAGCGTCGGCATGGACGCGGCCTCGGCCGGCTCGGCGACGGGCCGGTCGACCCAGCCCTTGTCGGAGGACCAGCGCAGGGTCGCGTTGGTGGGGGGCGGGGCGGCGTGGCCGCCATGGGCGCGCAGGGCGGCCAGGTCCTTCGGGGTGGGGACGCCCTTGGCGGCCGGGGCGCGGTCCTCGGCGCCGTCGGCCGCGGGACCGGGCCCCACGGGGTGCGGGCGCTCCTCGGCGGGCCGCTCGGCGGCGGCGGCGCCGAGCGCGGACTCCGGCAGCGGCGCCGACAGGATCGCGGCGATCTCCGGCCGGGGCACCGGGGGCGGCGCACAGCTCCCGCCGGTCTCCTTGGCCCGCACCGCCTTGGTGATCCAGGCCCGGTCCAGGACCCGGCGCTCGTCGGCCTCGGCGACCAGGTCCTCGGACTGGTTGTAGTCCCCGTCGGCGGCCTGCACGGCCCACAGGTGGACGGCGACCCCGTGCTCCTTGGCGGCCATCATGCCCGGCAGCAGATCACCGTCGCCGGTGACCAGGACGATGTCCGAGCAGGCCCGGTTGCGCGCCAGCTCGGTCAGCTCGGCGTGCATCGCGGCGTCCACGCCCTTCTGCGCCCACCGCCCGTCGCTGCGGGTCAGGGCGCCGAGCCGGACGGTGACCCGGGGCAGCACGCGCAGCCTGCGGTGCTCGGGCTGCGGGACCCGGTCGGGGGCGCCGTCGAACCAGTAGATCCGCAGCAGCGGCCGGCCCGTGTCGGACTCGGCGCGGTCGCGCAGGCCCTGGATCAGGGCGGTGTGGTCGACGGTGATGCGCGAGCGCGAGGGTTCCCCGGCGAGGAGACTTGCGGCCGCCCCCAGCAGGTACCCGGCGTCCACCAGGACGATGCAGCGGTCCACGGGGTCCACCCTCTTTCCGGGAGGTTTGCTTCGGGCTTCCTTCGAGTCTGCCCGACGGCAGGGGGGTTAACGGCCCGAACTCGATCTTCGGCGTGGCGTTTCCCCGCGTCGGTTCGCCGACCAGCCGTGTCACACACGGTAATTGTCCGACATGCGACCTTTATCGGCCTATGTGAATCTGGTCGCGGCCCGGCCCAAGAGGGCCCCACACCTCACAGGAGGCACCCCATGGCCAAGAACAAGAACAACCGCGACCGCAAGCAGCCCCGCGCCGAGCGCGCCCCGCAGGGCGGCGCCGAGACGAACACGGCCGTCCTCGACCGCGAAGAGCCGCCCTCCACGCCCACCGACCCGATATCGCGCAAGCGTCAGAAGCGCTTCGGCCACAACTGACGGCAGCAACTGACGGCAGCAACTGACGGCAGCAACTGACGGCAGCAACTGACGGTCACGACCGACCGACGTCGACAGGGGCGTACCCGGCACCGGGCACGCCCCTCTTGGCTTCCCGCGCTCAACCCGCCAGGCAGGACGGGCCGAGCAGCACTTTCAGGTCGCCGAAGAGCGCCGGGTCGGGCTTCACCCGGTGCCGGTCCAGGCGCAGCACGGTGGTCCTGGTGGGCCCCTGGAGCTTGATCCGCACCTCGCTGTCGCCCTTGTGGTGGGTGAGGATCTCGCCGAGCCGGCTGACCATCGGCGGCGTGATCCGGGTGGCCGGGATGGTGAGCACCACGGGCGCGTTGGTGCCCGCCATGGACAGGTCGGGGACCATCAGCTCCATCGCGACCAGACGCGGCACGTCCTCCCGCTTGTCGAGCCGGCCCTTGACGAACACCACGGCGTCCTCGACGAGTTGGGTGGACACCAGCTGGTAGGTCGCCGGGAAGAACATGCACTCGATGGAGCCGGCCAGGTCCTCCACGGTGGCGATGGCCCAGGCGTTGCCCTGCTTGGTCATCTTGCGCTGCAGGCCGGAGATGATGCCGCCGATGGTGACCACCGCGCCGTCCCCGAAGTCGCCGCCGGTGAGCTGGGAGATGCCCGCGTCGGCCTTGTCGGAGAGCACGTGCTCCAGGCCGAAGAGCGGGTGGTCGGAGACGTAGAGGCCGAGCATCTCCCGCTCCTGGGCGAGGAGATAGGTCTTCTCCCACTCGTCCTCGCCGAAGACGACGTCGAGTCCGAAGCCCGGTTCGTCCTGCGCGTCGCTCATGCCGCCGAAGAGGTCGAACTGGCCCTCGGCCTCCTTGCGCTTGACCGCGACCACGTTGTCGATCATCGGCTCGTACTGCGCGGTGAGGCCCTTGCGGGTGTGGCCCATCTCGTCGAAGGCGCCGGCCTTGATCAGCGACTCGGTGGTCCGCTTGTTGCAGGCGACCGCCTCGACCTTGTCCAGGTAGTCGGGGAAGGAGAGGTACTTCCCCTTCGCCTTGCGGCCCCGGATGATCGCCTCGACCACGTTGGTGCCGACGTTGCGCACGGCGGACAGGCCGAAGAGGATCACCTCGTCGCCCTGGGCGGCGAAGTTGGACATCGACTCGTTGACGTTGGGCGGCAGCACCCTGATGCCCATGCGTCGGCACTCGTTGAGGTAGACGGCCGACTTGTCCTTGTCGTCCTTCACCGAGGTGAGCAGCCCGGCCATGTACTCGGCGGGGTGGTTGGCCTTGAGGTAGGCCGTCCAGTACGACACCAGGCCGTACGCGGCGGAGTGCGCCTTGTTGAACGCGTAGCCGGCGAAGGGCACCAGGACGTCCCACAGGGCCTGGATCGCCTCGTCGCTGTAGCCCTTGTCGCGGGCGCCCTGCTGGAAGAGGACGAAGTTCTTGGCCAGTTCGTCGGGCTTCTTCTTGCCCATCACGCGGCGCAGGATGTCGGCCTCGCCGAGCGAGTACCCGGCGATGATCTGGGCGGCCTTCTGGACCTGCTCCTGGTAGACGATCAGGCCGTGGGTGACGTCCAGGACCTCGCGGAGCGGCTCCTCCAGCTCGGGGTGGATCGGGGTGATCTCCTGCTGGCCGTTCTTGCGCAGCGCGTAGTTGATGTGCGAGTTCATGCCCATCGGGCCCGGCCGGTACAGGGCCGAGACGGCGGAGATGTCCTCGAAGTTGTCGGGCTTCATCATGCGCAGCAGGGAGCGCATGGGGCCGCCGTCGAACTGGAAGACGCCGAGGGTGTCGCCGCGCTGGAGCAGCTCGAAGGTCTTGGGGTCGTCGAGCGGGAGGCTCAGGAGGTCGATGTCGACGCCCTTGTTGGCCTTCACCATCTTGACGGCGTCGTCCATGATGGTGAGGTTGCGCAGGCCCAGGAAGTCCATCTTCAGCAGGCCGAGCGACTCGCAGCTCGGGTAGTCCCACTGCGTGATCGTCACGCCGTCGGTGTGGCGCACCCACACCGGGACATGCTCGGTGATGGTCTCGCTGGACATGATCACGCCGGCCGCGTGCACGCCCATCTGCCGGACCAGGCCCTCCACGCCGCGCGCGGTGTCGATGACCTTCTTGACGTCCGGCTCGTTCTCGTACATCCCGCGGACCTCGCCGGCCTCCGAGTACCGGGGGTGCTGGGGGTCGAGGATGCCGGAGAGCGGGATGCCCTTGCCGAGGACGTCGGCGGGCATGGCCTTGGTGAGCCGGTCGCCCATCGCGTACGGGTAGCCCAGGACGCGCGCGGAGTCCTTGATCGCGTTCTTGGCCTTGATGGTGCCGTACGTGCCGATCATGGCGACCTTGTCGGCGCCGTACTTCTCCGTCACGTACCGGATCACCTCGACGCGCCTGCGCTCGTCGAAGTCGATGTCGACATCGGGCATGGAGACGCGCTCGGGGTTGAGGAACCGCTCGAAGATCAGGCCGTGCGGGATCGGGTCGAGGTCGGTGATGCCCATGGCGTAGGCGACGATCGAGCCGGCCGCGGAGCCACGCCCCGGACCGACCGCGATGCCCTGGTTCTTGGCCCACATGATGAAGTCGGCGACGACCAGGAAGTACCCCGGGAACCCCATCTGGATGATGACGTCCATCTCGTACTCCGCCTGCTTCTGGCGGTCGTCGGGGACCTGGCCGGAGAAGCGCCGCTCCATGCCGCGCCTGACCTCCTCCTGGAACCAGGTGACCTCGGTGAACCCGGCGGGGATGTCGAACTTCGGCATCAGGTCGCGCTTGTCGAACATGCCGGTGGTGTCGACCATCTCGGCGATCAGCCGGGTGTTGGCGCAGCCCTCCTGCCAGGCGTCGGAGGAGTCGATGGCGTACATCTCGTCCGTCGACTTCAGGTAGTAGCCGGTGCCGTCGAACTTGAAGCGGTCGGGGTCGGAGAGGTTCTTGCCGGTCTGGATGCACAGCAGGGCGTCGTGGGCGGTCGCCTCGTGCGCGTACGTGTAGTGCGAGTCGTTGGTGACCAGGGGCGGGATGCCGAGCTTGCGGCCGATCTCCAGGAGGCCGTCGCGGACCCGGTGCTCGATGTCGATGCCGTGGTCCATCAGCTCCAGGAAGTACCGCTCCTTGCCGAAGATGTCCTGGTAGTCGGCGGCGGCCTTGAGGGCCTCGTCGAAGTGGCCGAGCCGGAGCCGGGTCTGCACCTCGCCGGAGGGGCAGCCGGTGGAGGCGACGATGCCCTCGGACCACTGGGAGATGGTCTCCTTGTCCATCCGGGGCCACTTCTGCAGCCAGCCCTCGGCGTAGGCGTCGGAGGAGAGCCGGAAGATGTTGTGCAGGCCCTTGGCGTTCACCGCCCACATCGTCTTGTGGGTGTAGCCGCCGGAGCCGGAGACGTCGTCCCGCTTCTGGTGCGGCTGGCCCCACTGGATCTTGCGCTTGTTGCGCCGCGACTCGGGCGCGACATACGCCTCGATGCCGATGATCGGGGTGATCCCCGCCTTCTTCGCGGAGTGGAAGAAGTCGTACGCCCCGTGCAGGTTGCCGTGGTCGGACATGGCGATGTGCGACATGCCCATCTCATTGCAGGCGTTGAACATGTCCTTCAGCCGCGCGGCACCGTCCAGCAGCGAGTACTGGGTGTGGACGTGCAGGTGCGTGAACGGCGGCTTGGACACGTGCGGCCTCCTGGGGAACGCGGGACGACGGGCTGCGGTCGGTTCGGGGGGTCAGCGTCGAAGTCTATGCCCCGCGACTGACACTCCGGGGGCCGCTCCGCGTACCTTCGTGCGGGGGCCCGCGTGTCGCGCGGACACCCGGCGCGGCGGGCACTCGCCCGCCGTCCCGCACGTTGGCCCGGGTGGCGGGTCCGCCCGGATCCGCTCCACTCGTCACGCACCGTCCGTACCAGGAGGCACCCAGCGATGTCGGTCCCGCAGCTCAACGAGGAGAGCCGCGGCGAGGAGATCCTCGCCGTCTTCGACACCGCCTTCGGGCAGCTCCTGGCCGCCGACCCGGCCGCCTTCCGCGTGAAGTTCCGGAAGATGGCCGCCTCGGCCTTCGCCTTCTACCGCGGCACGGCCTGCCTCTTCTACCACGACCTCGACCGGGAGTCCGGCGAGCGCTCCGGACCGTATCTGGACGACCGCACCTCCCGGGTGTGGATCCACGGCGACCTGCACGCGGAGAACTTCGGCACGTACATGGACGCCACCGGGCGCCTGATCTTCAACGTCAACGACTTCGACGAGGCGTACGTCGGCCCCTTCACCTGGGACCTCAAACGCTTCGCCGCCTCCATCGCCCTGATCGGATACGCCAAGGCGCTCGGCGACGAGCAGATCACCGAGCTGGTCGGGGTGTACGCGGACGCCTACCGGGAGCGGATCCACGCCCTGGCCACCGGCGCCAAGAGCGACGAGGTGCCGCCCTTCACCCTGGACACCGCCGAGGGCCCGCTGCTCGGCGCGCTGCGGGTGGCCCGCTCGCTGACCCGCTTCGGCCTGCTCGACTCGATGACCGAGATCCGCGACTTCGAGCGGCGCTTCGCCTCCGGCGGCGGCTCCGTCGAGCTGGACGCGGCCACCCGGTACAAGGTCCTGGCCGCCTTCGACGGCTATCTGGAGACGCTCCCGGAGTCCTCCCTGACCCGCCCCGACTCCTACCGCGTGAAGGACGTCGTGGGCCGCCGGGGCATCGGCATCGGCTCGGCGGGGCTGCCGTCGTACAACATCCTCCTGGAGGGCAACAGCGACGCCCTGGAGAACGACGTGGTGATCTACATCAAGCAGGGCCAGACCCCGGCGGTCTCCCGGCACATCACCGACCCGGCGATCCGCGACTACTTCCAGCACGAGGGGCACCGCACGGTGATCTCCCAGCGCGCCCTCCAGGCGCACGCCGACCCGTGGCTGGGCTGGACCGAGCTGGACGGCGCGGGCCAGCTGGTCGCCGAGGTCTCGCCATACGCGGTGGACCTGGACTGGGGCGACATCGACGACCCGGAGGAGATCGCGGTGGTCGTCGCCGACCTCGGCCGGGCCACCGCCGCGATGCACGCGGCGGCCGACGACCAGTCCGGCGAGTCCCTGGTGCCCTTCTCCACCGAGCGGGCCATCGACGCGGCCATCGCGGCCGACGAGGAGGGCTTCGCGGGCCTGCTGACCGACTTCGCGCACACGTACGGGGCCCGCGCGCGGGCGGACCACCAGATCTTCGTCGACCTGTTCCGCAACGGGCGGATCCCGGGCCTGTGACACGGCGCGCGGGCGGGAGCCGGCCCGGGGGCCGGTTCACAGGGACCCTTTAGGGGTCTCTTACCGCCCGCCGTGACACACTCGTCTACTGCTATGGACATATCCGGGACCCCCCTCAGAGCCGTACGCGCGGCGCTGTTCACGGCACTCGCCGTGACGCTCAGCACCGCGTCGCACGTGCTGCTGTCCGGGGTCCCGCTGCCGCCCAGCACGGTGGCCGCCGTCGCCGCCGCCGCGTTCGCGCTCGCCTACGCGCTGGCCGGCCGCGAGCGCGGCTTCGGGCGGATCGCCGCCCTGCTGATCCCGCTGGAGCTGGCCGCCGACACCGTCTTCACCACCGGCCAGCACGTCTGCTACGGCCGGGCGGGCGGCCCGGTCGCGGGCCCGCTGCGCTCGGTCGGCCTCGATGTGCTGTGCGGCGGCGGCACGGGCGTGGCACCCGCGCTCGGCACCCCGCTGACCCGGGTCACCGGCGCCGACGGCGACCGCCTGGCGGCGCTGGTGGCGCACGCCGACCCGGGGACCGCCTGGCTGCTGCTCGCCGCGCACATCGGCGTGGGGCTGCTCGCCGCGGCCTGGCTGCGGCGCGGCGAGCGGGCCCTTGCCCAGCTGCTCGGCGCGGTCGCCGCGACCACCTTCCGGCCGCTGCTGCTGGCCGTCGCCGCCGTGACCGTGCGCCGCACACCCGCACCGCGCCGCCCGGCCCCCGCGGCCCACCGCTCCTCCACCGCCCGGGAGCGGCTCCTCGCGCACAGCCTGGGACGGCGGGGACCGCCGCGCCGGGTCGCCCTCGTCTGACCCGCGGGTCGGGCGAGGACGCGACCGAACACCGGCAGTTCCCCGCACGTACTTCCGCACACCCCGGTGTGCGCGTCCCCGGAGAGATCACCATGAGCAAGCGGAACAGCCAGAACGCGAAGAACGCCGCCCGTGAGCGGCTGCGCGTGGAGCGCGAGCGCCAGGCGAAGAAGGACAAGGCCAAGCGGCAGGTCATCGTGGCCGGCTCCATCGTCGCCGTGCTGGCGATAGCCGGCGGCATCAGCTACGCCGTCGTCCAGGGCAACCAGCCCTCCCACTGGGAGAAGGCCGCCGACGCCACGGTGGTGCCCCCCGCCAACACCTCGGGCAAGGACGGCACCACGGTCGTCGTCGGCGACTCCAAGGCGTCGAACGACGTCCACCTCTACGAGGACCCGCGCTGCCCCGCCTGCGCCGCCTTCGAGCAGACGGTCGGCGATACGGTCAACAAGGACATGAAGGACGGCAAGTACAAGCTGACCTTCACCATCGGCACCTTCCTGGACGGCAACCTCAAGGGCGAGGGCTCCAAGAACGCGCTCAGCGCCCTGGGCGCCGCGCTGAACGTCAGCCCCGACGCGTTCCTCGCCTACAAGACCGCCCTGTACTCCACGAAGTACCACCCGGAGGAGACCAAGGACGACCTGGCCAAGGACGCCTACCTGATCAAGGTGGCGGACACGGTGCCCGCGCTGAAGGACAACAAGAAGTTCCAGGACGCCGTGGAGAAGGGCACGTACGACGCCTGGGCGATGCGGATGAGCAAGTCCTTCGACGACGCCGACGGCGTCGACTCGACCCCGACGATCAAGATCAACGACAAGGTGGTCAAGTCCCCGGACTCGACCGGCTCCTGGACCGTCGACGCGTGGAACAAGACGCTGAAGGACGCGGGCGTCACGAAGTGATCCCACGCCGCCAAGTGGCCATGGCCTGACGGCCGGAGAACGAGCGGGCGAATTTCGGCGAGTTCGCCCGCTCGGAGCTCTACCGGTCAGTAGCCTGATCGGCCGTGACCAGTCGACACAGATCACCCGAGCCGTCCCCCGCCGCCCCCACCCGCACCCCGAGCCGCCGTACGGTCGTCAAGGCCGCGGCGGCCGGTGCCGTCCTGGCCGCCCCGCTCGCCGCGGCGCTGCCCGCCGGCGCCGCCGACACCGCCCCCGCCTTCCTGCACGGCGTCGCCTCCGGCGACCCGCTGCCGGACGGCGTCCTGCTGTGGACCCGGGTGACCCCGGTGCCCGAGGCCGTGCCGGGCTCCGGCATAGGGCCGGACACCGAGGTGGGCTGGGCCGTCGCCACCGACAAGGCGTTCGCGAACGTCGTCGCCAAGGGCTCCGTCACCGCGACCGCCGCCGCCGACCACACCGTCAAGGCCGACGTCCGCGGCCTCGCCCCCGCCACGACCTACTGGTACCGCTTCACCGCGGGCCCCACCGACTCCCCCGCCGCCCGCACCCGCACGGCCCCCGCGGCCGACGCCGCCGTGCCGGGCCTGCGCTTCGGCGTGGTCTCCTGCGCCAACTGGGAGGCCGGGTACTTCTCCTCGTACCGGCACCTCGCGGCCCGCGGCGACCTGGACGCCTGGCTGCACCTGGGCGACTACATCTACGAGTACGGCACGGGCCAGTACGGCACCCGCGACACGGTGGTGCGCCCGCACGCGCCGGCCAACGAGATCACCACCCTCGCCGACTACCGGATCCGGCACGCCCGCTACAAGACGGACCCCGATCTCCAGGCGCTGCACGCGGTGGCGCCGGTGGTGGCGATCTGGGACGACCACGAGTTCGCCAACGACACCTGGTCCGGCGGCGCGGAGAACCACACCGAGGGCGCCGAGGGCAGCTGGACGGACCGTCAGGCAGCGGCCAAGCGGGCCTACTTCGAGTGGATGCCGGTCCGCCCCGCGCTGGCCGGCACCACCTACCGCCGGCTGCGCTTCGGCAAGCTCCTCGACCTCTCCCTGCTCGACCTGCGCTCCTTCCGCTCCCAGCAGGTCAAGGTGGGCAACGGGAGCGTGGACGACCCGGAGCGCACCATCACCGGGCGGGCCCAGCTGGACTGGCTGAAGGCCGGCCTGAAGGCGTCCGACACCGCCTGGCGGCTGGTCGGCAACTCGGTGATGATCTCGCCGTTCGCCATCGGCGCGCTCCCCGCCGAGCTGCTGCGCCCGCTGGCCGAGCTGCTCGGCCTGCCCAAGGGGGGCCTCGCCCTCAACACCGACCAGTGGGACGGCTACACCGACGACCGCCGCGAGCTGCTCGCCCACCTGAAGGCGAACGCCATCCGGAACACGGTCTTCCTGACCGGCGACATCCACATGGCGTGGGCCAACGACGTGCCGTACCACGCGGGCACCTACCCGCTGTCGGCGTCCGCCGCCACGGAGTTCGTGGTGACCTCGGTGACCAGCGACAACCTGGACGACACCCTGAAGGTCCCCGAGGGCACCGTCGCCGCGGTGGCCGAGCCGGTGATCCGGGCCGCCAACCGGCACGTCCACTGGGTCGACACCGACCGGCACGGCTACGGCGTGCTCGACATCACCGCCGAGCGGGCGCAGATGGACTACTACGTCGTCTCCGACCGCACCGACCCGCGCGCCACCTCGGCGTGGGCCCGCTCCTACCGCACCCGCAGCGGCACGCAGCGGGTCGAGCGCACCTACTCGCCGGTCTGAGGCGCGTCCTCCGCCGGGTCGAGGGAGTCCAGGAAGCCGAGCGCCACCCGCCAGGTGGCCTCGGCGGCCTCCTCGTCCCAGTCGGGCGAGTCGGGGTCGGTGTAGAGGTGGCCGGCCCCCGCGTACCGGTACACCTCCACCTCGGCGCCGATGCGGTTCATCTGCAGATACCAGGCGCTGAGCCAGTCGTCCGTCTCGAACGGATCGGGCTCGGCCACGTGCAGCTGTACCGGCAGGGCGTCCACCGCGGCGTTGGGCGCGATGTCCGAGGTGCCGTGCAGCAGGAGCAGGCCGCGGGCGCGGTGGTCGCCGAGGGCGAGGGTCTGGGCGACGGAGGCGCCGAAGGAGAACCCGGCGTAGACCAGGCCGCGCTCGGAGTAGGGCGCGGCGGCCAGCACGGCCCGCTTCAGCAGCTCCTCCCGGCCGGTCTCCTCCTGGAAGGCCATGCCGTCCTCGACCGTGTCGAAGGTCCGGCCCTCGAAGAGGTCGGGCGTCCACACCTGGTGCCCCGCCGCGCGCAGCCGCTCGGCGGCCCGGGCGACCGCGGGCCGCGCGCCCTGGGTCGAGTGAAAGAGCATGATGTTCATGGGGCCATCGTGCCAGCCGGGTGTGACAGCGGGGGCGCGCCGTGACACCCGGGGGGCGCGCGCCGATCCGGGACAGGACGCAAGTCACAGGTTCACCCGCGCGCGAGCCGGTTACGTTCGAGGGATGGAGAACGTACTCCGACCACTGATCGTCGTCGGTGGCTCCGTCGTGCTGACCCTGGTCATCGGCTGGGCCACCGACCTGCTGCTGCGCAAGGCCGACGAGCGGCACCACGAGACGCCCCTGTGGGGACTGCTGCGCCGGGCCCGCGTCCCGTACAGCCTGCTGCTGTGCGCGTCCCTGCTGAGAGGCTCCTTCGACTCCGCGCAGGTCCTCGAGGACCACAAGGAGGGCATCGGGCGCACCCTCACCCTGGTGGTGATCGGGTCGGTCGCCTGGCTGGTGATCCGCATCGCGGGCGCCGTCGTGGAGACCTCGTACACCCGCTACGCGCACGCCCGTGCCCAGCGCGACCCGGCCCGGGTGCGGCGGGTCCGCACCCAGGTGTCGCTGATCATGCGCGTGGTCTCCGCGGTCGTCGGCGTGGTCGCCGCCGCCTCGATGCTGCTGACCTTCCCCGCGATGCGCGCGGCCGGCACCTCGCTGCTCGCCTCGGCCGGTGTGCTCGGCATCGTGGCCGGCATCGCCGCCCAGTCCACCCTCGGCAACCTCTTCGCCGGCCTGCAGATCGCCTTCGGCGACATGGTGCGCATCGGCGACACCGTGGTGGTGGAGGGCGAGTGGGGCACCGTCGAGGACATCACGCTGACCTATCTGACCGTGCGCACCTGGGACGAGCGCCGGATCACCATGCCGGTGTCGTACTTCACCGCCAACCCGTTCGAGAACTGGTCGCGGGGCACCCCGCAGATGACCGGGATCGTCTACTGGCACCTGGACCACTCGGCCCCGCTGGACGCCATGCGCGAGCGGCTGCGGGACATCCTGCGCCAGTGCCCGGCCTGGGACGGCCGCGACTACAACCTGACCGTCACCGACAGCACCCCGAACACCGTGCAGGTGCGGGCGCTGGTGACGGCGAAGGACGCGGACGACATCTGGACGGTGCGGGTCACCGTGCGCGAGCAGATGATCCGCTGGCTCTCCGACGAGCACCCCTACGCCCTGCCCCGGGTCAACGCCGCCGACGCGGCGACGCCACCCGGCCGGGAGGCACCCGCGCGGCCCGCCTCCTCCGACGGGCCGGCGCGGCGCTTCCCGCGGCAGCCGGGCAAGGCGCTCCCGGGTGAGGCGGCCGCCAAGCCCTGGTGAGCGGCGCGGTCAGCGCAGGCTGCGGACGTCGAGGTGGCGCAGCACCCGGTCGACGATCTCCGGATCGGCGCCGGGTTCGCTGCGCGCCGCGAGCACCTCGTGCCGGGCGGCGCTGAGCATCTCGTTCTGGATCCGCCGGACCCGCTTGATCCGCCGCGCCCGCTGGAGCTGCGCCTCCCGGCGCTCCTCGTCCCCCATGTCGGGGCTGATCCGCACCCCGATGTCGTAGGCGCGGCGCAGCATCTGGTCGGACAGCTCGTCGGGCAGCTCCTCGACCGACTCGATCTCCTTCAGCCGCTGCTTGGCCGCCTTGGCCGCGCGCAGGGCGAGGCTCTTCTCGAAGTCCTTCTCGCGCTCGCTGTCGGCCCGCACCCCCAGCCGGCCCACCAGCCACGGCAGGGTGAGCCCCTGGAGCAGCAGGGTGACCATGATCACCCCGAAGGCGATGAAGATGATCTCCTCGCGCTCGGGGAAGGCCGCCCCGCTGTCCGTCTCCAGCGGGATGGCGAGCGCCAGCGCCACCGAGGCCACGCCGCGCATCCCGGCCCACCACATGACGACGGTCTCCCGCCAGCTCACCGGGATGTCCTCGTCCTGGTCGCGCTTGCGGTGCAGTCGCTGGGTCAGCCAGGTGGCCGGCAGCAGCCACAGCAGCCGCACCAGGATCACCACGCCCACGATGGCCGCCGCCCACCCCAGCAGCTCGGTCCAGCGGCCCGAGGCGGTGCGGACGGCGTTGTGCAGCTCCAGGCCGATCAGCCCGAAGGCCACGCCGGTGACCAGCGTGTCGACCACGTCCCAGACGGTGTGCCCGGCGAGCCGGCTCATCACGTCGTCGGCGTCGGAGGCGTACTCGGCGAGGAACATCGCGGTGGTCAGCACCGCCAGCACACCGGAGCCGTGCAGCTCCTCGGCCAGCACGTAGGAGACGTACGGGACGAGCAGGGTCAGGCCGATCTGGAGGGTGGGGTCGCCGAGCAGGTCGAGCAGCTTGTACGCGCCCCAGCCGAGCGCCAGGCCCACGGCGACGGCGACGACGGCGGACAGCACGAGGTCGAGGCCGGCCCGCCAGGGCGAGAAGCTGCCGCCGACGGCCGCCGCGATGGCGACGTGATAGAGCACGATGGCCGTCACGTCGTTGAAGAGCCCCTCGCCCTCCAGGATGGAGACCAGGCGGCGCGGCAGCCCCAGCTGACCGGCGACGGCGGTCGCGGCGACCGGGTCGGGCGGCGCCACCAGCGCGCCGAGCGCGAAGGCGGCGGCGACGCCGAGGCCCGGCACGATGGCGTGCGCGACGCTGGCCACGCACGCCATGGTGACGAAGACCAGGGCGACGGCCAGCAGGAAGATCGGCCGCTTGTTCGCCGCGAACTGCCGCCAGGAGGTGCGTCTGACGGCGGCGTAGAGCAGCGGTGGCAGCAGGGCGGGCAGGATGAGGTCGGGCGGCACCTCGACGTTCGGCACGAAGTCGAGCAGGGCGAGCACGATGCCCAGGACCGTCATCAGGACCGGCGCCGGCAGCTTGAGCCGGTCCCCGAGCGGGACGCTCAGCAGGGCCCCGAGCAGCAGCACGAACAGCAGGGCCAACTGGTCCACGGTCAGCGCTCCGGAGGGGTCGCGGGTCTCGGCCTTCACACGGCTCGGCTCAAGCCTGCCATGCCACCGGCCCCACCAGCCTCTTCGGCGCCCGCGCTACGGAGTGAGTGCGCGGCGCATCGCCCGGTGGGGTATCCCCGCGTCGGGGAACTCCGGTCCGTACGCCTGGTACCCCAGCCGCTCGTAGAAACCCAGCGCGTGGGTCTGGGCGTGCAGGTCGACCGCGGTGAGCCCGCGCTCCAGGGCCGCCGCCTCGATGGCCCGCACCAGGGCGGCGCCGACGCCGAGGCCCCGGGCCCGGGCGGTCACCGCCAGCCGGCCCAGCGAGCCGACCGCGGGGTCGCCGCCGGTCTTCGCGGCAGCCGCGGCCCCGTGCAGCAGCCGGCCGGTGCCCAGCGGGACGCCGTCCGCCCGGACCGCCAGCACGTGCACGGCGTCCGCGTCGTAGGCGTCGTACTCGATGTCCTCGGGGACCTGCTGCTCGGCGACGAAGACCTCCTTGCGCACGGCGAAGCATGCCTCGCGGTCGGCGGGGTCCTCGGCGAGGCGTGTCTCGTAGGCCCGGGCGCTCATCCGTAGGTCTCCTCACGGACCCGGTCGAGGGCCAGCTGGAGGTCGGCCGGGTAGTCGCTGGCGAACTCGACCCACTCGCCGTCGCCGGGGTGCTCGAAGCCCAGCCGCACGGCGTGCAGCCACTGGCGGGTCAGGCCGAGCCGCTTGGCGAGGGTGGGGTCGGCGCCGTAGGTCAGGTCGCCGGCGCAGGGGTGGCGGTGGGCGGCCATGTGGACGCGGATCTGGTGGGTGCGGCCGGTCTCCAGCTTCACGTCGAGCAGGGAGGCGGCGCGGAAGGCCTCGATCAGGTCGTAGTGCGTGACGGAGGGCTTGCCGTCGGCGGTGACCGCCCACTTGTAGTCGTGCTGCGGGTGGCGGCCGATGGGGGCGTCGATGGTGCCGCTGGTCGGGTCCGGATGGCCCTGGACCAGCGTGTGGTAGCGCTTGTCGACCGTGCGCTCCTTGAACTGGCGCTTGAGCGAGGTGTAGGCGCGCTCCGACTTGGCGACCGTCATGAGACCCGAGGTGCCCACGTCCAGGCGGTGCACGATGCCCTGGCGCTCGGCGGCGCCGGAGGTCGAGATCCGGTACCCGGCGGCGGCCAGGCCGCCGATCACGGTGGGGCCGCTCCAGCCGGGCGACGGGTGGGCGGCCACCCCGACCGGCTTGACGATCACGACCACGTCCTCGTCGTCGTGCACGATCTCCATGCCCTCGACCGGCTCGGCCACGACCTGCACGGGCGCGGGCGCCTGCGGCATCTCGACCTCCAGCCAGGCGCCGCCGCTGACCCGCTCGGACTTGCCGACCACCGCCCCGTCGACCTGCACCTTCCCCGCCGCGGCCAGCTCGGCGGCCTTGGTGCGGGAGAAGCCGAACATGCGGGAGATGGCGGCGTCGACGCGCTCGCCCTCCAGGCCGTCGGGCACGGGCAGGGTGCGGATCTCGGGAATCGTGCTCACCCGTCGAGTATGCCGGACACCTCCGAGAGGCCCGCACGTGCCTGTGGACGAAGCCCGGGGAAGGCGTCAGTCCTTGTGGACGGTGCCGTCCGGGTCGAGGCCACGGAAGGAGAGCAGCACGATCAGGATGCCGCCGCAGACGATCGCCGAGTCGGCGAGGTTGAAGACGGCGAAGTGCTTGGGGGCGATGAAGTCGACCACCGCGCCCTCGAAGACGCCGGGCGCGCGGAAGATCCGGTCGGTGAGGTTGCCGAGGGCGCCGCCGAGCAGCAGGCCGAGCGCGATCGCCCAGGGCAGGCTGTACAGCTTGCGCGCCAGGCGGGCGATGACGACGATCACGGCCGCGGCGATCACCGTGAAGATGATGGTGAACGCCTCGCCGAAGCCGAAGGCCGCGCCCGCGTTCCGGATGGCCGACAGCCGCAGCCAGTCGCCGATGATCTCGATGGACTCGTGGTGCTCCAGCTTGGCGACCACCAGCATCTTGCTGACGAGGTCGACGAGGTAGGCGAAGGCGGCCACGACGAAGAGCACGGCGACGCGGCGCCTGCCGCGGGGCCGCTCGGTCTCCTGCTCCCGCGACCCGTCGTCCCCCGCCGTGTCCGGGGTGTCCGGCGTACCGATGATGCGCTCCGCCTCTGCCACCTGAGTCCCTCGAACTAGTGCCGACTGAGCATGAGGGTACGGCACACCTCCCGCACCCTCCGTGCCCAGGACACCCGTCAGTACCTGCGCTCCTGCTTCTGCTTGCACTCCACGCACAGCGTGGCCCGCGGGAAGGCCTGCATGCGGGCCTTGCCGATGGGGTTGGCACAGTTCTCGCAGAGGCCGTAGGTGCCCGCGTCGAGGCGCTCCAGGGCGCGGTCGGTCTGGAGCAGCATCTCGCGCGCGTTGGCGGCCAGCGCCAGTTCGTGCTCGCGGGTGACGTTCTTGGTGCCGGTGTCCGCCTCGTCGTCGCCCGCGCCGTCCGCGGAGTCCCGCATCAGGCCCTGCAGGGAGCGCTCGGAGGCGGTGATCTCGGCGCGCAGCCGGTCGGACTCGGCCTGGAGGTCCGCGCGCGCCTCCTCGACCTCCTGCGGGCTCCAGGGGTCCTCGCCGGGGCGTACGGCGAGGTCGCCGGGGTCCGCGGTGCCGCGCGCCTTGGGTACGGCGGACTTGGCCGCCGTGGCCGTGCCTGGGTTCTTCTTCGCAACCACGGTCGTGGCTCCCGTCTCCTCCGCGGCCCTCGCCGCGCCCGCCTTCTTCTCGCCGCCGGCCGTCCTGGCCGCCGCCTTCGCCGTCTTCGCCGCCTTCGGGGCCGCTGCCGAGCCCTTCTTCGCCGCCGCGCTCTTCTTCGCCGCCGAGACCTTCTTCGCGGCCGTGGTCTTCTGCGCGGCCGTGGTCTTCTGCGCGGCGGTTGTCTTCTTCGCGGCCGTGGCCTTCTTCGCAGCCCCGCTCTTCTTCGTGGCCGTGGTCCTCTTCGCGGCCGTGGTCTGCTCGGCGGCGCTCTTCCTCGTCGTGCCCTTCTTCGCCACCATGGCCGCGGCCCCTTCACATGCTGTGATCTTGCTCGCGAATCGTGCTGGGACGATAAATCGACTTGGAGTCCACGGCAACGGGGCACGCCGCCCGGCTCCTCCACCCCGGGCACCCGGCGCGCCGAGCATGCAAGCGTTGTGCCCCGCTGCCCGCCGGGTAATCCGCCCGGTCCGGGCCGTGGCATTCGGCTCAGCGCCGGCTCCGGAAAAGCGGTCGGCCGCTGTCGGCGGGGCGCCGTACACTGGGCGGAGCGAAAGGCGTGGATGGGGACGAGTAGCGGCGTACGCAGCCCGAAGCGACCCGGGGACGGTGGGAGCCCGGGGGCGAGCGCGACGTGAAGATCACCCCGGAGCCGCCGGAGGAAAGCCGCGGAGCAACCGGCCGCGGCGGAGTAGAACCGGCCTCGCGACCCCAATGAGGGGGCTCACCGGCGCGGCCGACGCACCGGGGGCCAAGGAGGGTGGTACCGCGGGAGCACTGCTCTCGTCCCTCCGACGGAAGGCAGCACATCCGCCGGAGGAAGCCCGTTGAACACGCCGCCGCAGTACCGCCAGGTACCCGCCCAGGTCGACCTGCCCGCGCTCGAGCACGCGGTGCTCGACTTCTGGAGCGACCAGAAGATCTTCGCCAAGAGCCTGGAGCAGTCCGAGGGCCGCCCCGAATGGGTCTTCTACGAGGGCCCGCCGACCGCCAACGGCATGCCCGGCGCCCACCACATCGAGGCCCGCGTCTTCAAGGACGTCTTCCCCCGCTTCCGCACCATGCGCGGCTACCACGTGGGCCGCAAGGCCGGCTGGGACTGCCACGGCCTGCCGGTCGAACTGGCCGTGGAGAAGGAGCTGGGCTTCACCGGCAAGCAGGACATCGAGCGGTACGGCATCGCGGAGTTCAACGCCAGGTGCCGCGAGTCGGTGACCCGGCACACGGACGCCTTCGAGGCGCTGACCACCCGCATGGGCTACTGGGCCGACCTCCAGGACCCGTACCGCACCATGGACCCGGAGTACATCGAGTCCGTCTGGTGGTCGCTGAAGGAGATCTTCGGCAAGGGCCTGCTGGTCCAGGACCACCGCGTCGCCCCCTGGTGCCCCCGCTGCGGCACCGGCCTCTCCGACCACGAGCTGGCGCAGGGCTACGAGACGGTCGTCGACCCCTCGGTCTACGTCCGCTTCCCGCTGACCTCGGGCCCGCTGGCCGGCGAGGCCGCGCTCCTGGTGTGGACGACCACGCCCTGGACGCTGGTCTCCAACACCGCCGTCGCCGTCCACCCCGAGGTGACCTACGTCGTCGCCACGGACGGCGCCGAGAAGCTGGTCGTCGCCGAGCCGCTGGTCGGCAAGGCGCTCGGCGAGGGCTGGGAGACCACCGGGGAGCGCTTCACCGGCGCCGAGATGGAGCGCTGGACCTACCGGCGCCCCTTCGACCTGGTCGCCTTCCCGGAGCCGGCGCACTACGTGGTGAACGCGGAGTACGTGACCACGGAGGACGGCACCGGCCTCGTCCACCAGTCCCCCGCCTTCGGCGAGGACGACCTCAAGGTCTGCCGCGCCTACGGCCTCCCCGTCGTGAACCCGGTCCGCCCGGACGGCACCTTCGAGGAGGACGTCCCGCTGGTCGGCGGCGTCTTCTTCAAGAAGGCCGACGAGAAGCTCACCGCCGACCTGGACGAGCGCGGGCTGCTCTTCCGCCACATCCCCTACGAGCACAGCTATCCGCACTGCTGGCGCTGCCACACCGCGCTGCTGTACTACGCCCAGCCGTCCTGGTACATCCGCACCACGGCGGTCAAGGAGCGCATGCTCCAGGAGAACGAGAAGACCAACTGGTTCCCGGAGTCCGTCAAGCACGGCCGCTTCGGCGACTGGCTGAGCAACAACATCGACTGGGCGCTCTCCCGCAACCGCTACTGGGGCACCCCGCTGCCGATCTGGCGCTGCGAGGAGGGCCACCTCACCTGCGTCGGCTCCCGCGCGGAGCTGACCGAGCTGTCCGGCACCGACCAGGCGGGCCTGGACCCGCACCGCCCGTTCATCGACGCGGTCACCTTCGGCTGCCCCGAGGAGGGCTGCGGGGCGACGGCCACGCGCGTGCCCGAGGTCATCGACGCCTGGTACGACTCGGGTTCGATGCCGTTCGCGCAGTGGGGCTACCCGTACAGGAACAAGGAGCTGTTCGAGTCCCGCTACCCGGCGCAGTTCATCTCCGAGGCCATCGACCAGACCCGCGGCTGGTTCTACACCCTGATGGCGGTCGGCACCCTGGTCTTCGACAAGTCCTCCTACGAGAACGTGGTGTGCCTCGGCCACATCCTCGCCGAGGACGGCCGCAAGATGTCCAAGCACCTGGGCAACACCTTGGACCCGATCCCGCTGATGGACCGGCACGGCGCCGACGCGGTGCGCTGGTTCATGGCGGCCGGCGGCTCCCCCTGGGCGGCCCGCCGCGTCGGCCACGGCACCATCCAGGAGGTCGTCCGCAAGACGCTGCTGACCTACTGGAACACGGTCGCCTTCCAGGCCCTGTACGCCCGCACCACCGGCTGGGCCCCCGGCGAGGCCGACCCGGCGCCCGCGGAGCGCCCCGTCCTGGACCGCTGGCTGCTCTCCGAGCTGCACGCGCTGACCGACCAGGTCACCCAGGCGCTGGACGCCTACGACACCCAGCGGGCCGGCAAGCTCCTCTCGGCCTTCGTGGACGACCTGTCCAACTGGTACGTCCGCCGCTCCCGGCGCCGCTTCTGGCAGGGCGACAAGGCCGCGCTGCGCACGCTGCACGAGGTCGTGGAGCGGGTCACCCAGCTGATGGCCCCCCTGGTGCCGTTCATCACCGAGCGGGTGTGGCAGGACATGGTCGTGCCGGTGACCCCGGGCGCCCCGGAGTCCGTGCACCTCTCGTCCTGGCCGGAGGCGGACCTGGACGCCATCGACCCGTCGCTGTCGCGGCAGATGCTGCTGGTACGCCGCCTGGTCGAGCTGGGCCGGGCCACCCGCGCCGAGTCGGGCGTCAAGACCCGCCAGCCGCTCAGGCGGGCGCTGATCGCGGCGGCCGGCTTCGAGGCCCTCTCCCCCGAGCTGCGCACGCAGATCACGGAGGAGCTGAACGTGGAGGCGCTGGCGACGCTCAGCGAGGTCGGCGGCTCGCTGGTCGACACCACCGCGAAGGCCAACTTCCGTGCGCTGGGCAAGCGGTTCGGCAAGCGGGTCCAGGAGGTCGCCAAGGCGGTGGCCGCCGCGGACGCCGCCGCGCTCTCCCTGGCGCTGCGTGAGGGCACGGCCTCGGTGTCGGTCGACGGCGAGACGGTCGCCCTCGCCCCGGACGAGGTGATCATCACGGAGACCCCGCGCGAGGGCTGGTCGGTGGCCTCCGACGCGGGCTCCACGGTGGCTCTCGACCTGGAGATCACGGAGGAGCTGCGCCGAGCGGGCCTCGCCCGGGACGCCATCCGCCTCATCCAGGAGGCCCGCAAGAACAGCGGCCTGGACGTCGCCGACCGCATCGCGCTGCGGTGGAGCGCCGCCGACCCCGCGACTGCCGCCGCGCTCTCGGGCCACAGCGGCCTCATCGCGGAGGAGGTCCTGGCAACGGACTTCGCGGAGGGCGAGGCGGACGACACCTACGGCGCCCCGTTCACCGACGAGCCCCTGGGCCTCACCTTCCACCTCCGCAAGGCGTAACCGGCACGAGGGGGGCGTGGCGCAACCCGGCGCAACGGGGTGCCGCCGCGCCCACCCGTGCCGCCCCAGCGGCACGACTGCCCGCAGCTACGCGGGACGAAGGGCGGGTGCGGCATGACTGCCCGCAGCTGGGGCGGGGGGTGCCGCAGCTATCGCACCGGCGGGACTGCATGCCCTAGGGGCGCGGGGAACTGCGCGACCAGCCACGACGCGCCCGCAGACGGCGCACAACAGGACGCACAAGGGCGGGGCCCCGGGTACGTAACCCGGGGCCCCGCCCTGAACTGCGTCGGCGTCAGCCGGTCAGTTGTCGTCCTCGTCGATCAGGAAGCCCCGCATCGGCGACGGCGCCTGCCCCATCGCCGAAGGCCCCTGCGGCCGCACCGGCGCCATCGGCTGGGTCATCGCCGGAGACATCTGCTGCTGCGCACCGTAGGAGGGCCCGTTCTGGCCCGGACCCGACTGGTTGCCGCCGTAGGACGGCGCACCGGCCGGAGCCATCGAGGGCGACGGGGACGGCGGCAGCGAGGCCGTCGCGGGCGTACGCGGCGGCGCGAGCGAGTCGTCCGCCTGGGTCTCCAGCTGGCGCAGCTGCGACTCCAGGTAGGACTTCAGCCGCGTCCGGTACTCGCGCTCGAAGCCGCGCAGGTCCTCGACCTTGCGCTCGAGGGTGGCGCGGGCGGATTCCAGGGAGCCCATCGCGACGCGGTGCTTCTCCTGCGCGTCCCGCTCCAGCGCGTCGGCCTTGGCGCGGGCGTCCCGCTCCAGGCCCTCGGCACGCGAACGCGCCTCGCCGACGATCTTGTTGGCCTCGGAACGGGCCTCCGCGATCGCCTGGTCGGCGGTCTGCTGGGCCAGCGACAGCACGCGCGCGGCGCTGTCGCCGCCGGGACCGCCCTGGCCGGGCATGCCGGGGCCGCCGGGACCCTGCGGACCGCCCATGGGGCCGCCCATCGGGCCGGGGCCCATCTGACCCTGCATCTGGCCCTGCATCGGACCCTGGCCCATCGGACCCTGGCCCATGGGACCGGGACCCTGGCCCATCGGGCCGGGACCCTGCGGGCCGCCCTGGCCGCCGGGTCCTGCGGGCAGCTGCGGGGCGCCGCTCGGCAGCTGGGGCGGGCCGCCCATGGGGCCACCCATCTGCTGCGGCGGGCCCGATATGCCGGCGGGCACCGGGGCGCCAGGACCGCGCATGCCCTGCTGGGGCATGCCCTGCTGCGGCATGCCGGGGCCTGGCTGCTGCTGGTGCGGCGGCCCGTCCTGTTCAGGAGGCTTCCGCATGTTCTGCTGGTTCTGCGCGGCCGCGCGCGTGGCGGCGGCCAGCTTGGCGCGCAGGTCCTCGTTCTCGCGGAGCAGACGGGTCAGTTCGGCTTCGACCTCGTCGAGGAAGGCATCGACCTCGTCCTCGTCATAGCCTTCTCGGAGGCGGACGGTCGTGAACTGCTTGTTCCGCACGTCCTCGGGGGTCAACGGCATCTCTTCACCTCAACGTTGTCGTCGGCATTCGGCAAGCCCGTATCTCTCTCATCGCTCACAGCCGGCTCACGATCGAGATCAGGATGTAGACGATGATCATCAGTACGAAGAAGGACAGGTCGAGCGCCACGCCCCCGAGACGCAGCGGCGGGATGAACCGCCGCAGAAGCTTCAGCGGTGGATCGGTGACAGTGTAGGTGGCCTCCAGAACGACCACCATCGCCTTGCCGGGTTGCCACGAACGGGCGAACTGGAAGACGTAGTCCATGACCAACCGGAAGATGAGCACGATGAGGAAGCACATCAGCGCGATGTAGACGACATCCAGGACCACGCTCATCGGTTGTGCTTCCCTCTCCCCTGATCCATCTCACCAGTGCCGGGTACCCAGATCCTGGGTCTCAGCTCTGGTTGAAGAACCCGCCCTCTGCGATGCGGGCCTTGTCCTCCGCCGTGACATCGACGTTAGCAGGCGACAACAGGAACACCTTCTGCGTCACCCGCTCGATGCTGCCGTGAAGACCAAACACCAAACCGGCCGCAAAGTCGACAAGTCGCTTCGCATCTGTGTCATCCATCTCAGTGAGATTCATGATCACCGGCGTGCCCTCACGGAAGTGTTCCCCGATGGTACGGGCCTCGTTGTACGTCCGCGGGTGAAGTGTGGTGATCCGGTAGGGCTCTCGTTCAGACACGACCTTGGGCATGATGACCGGTGCGCTCTTCTCCAGGCTTGCGCGTTCTTGTGTGATGGACGCCACGGGCGCGATACGCGCCGGGCGCCCGGATTCCGCCGCGAGCGAAGCGGCCCGGGCCAACGGCTCGCGCTGGGCGGGCGGCTGGACGACTCGCACCTCTTCGTCCCTTTGCGGCTGATGTGCACCATGCGACTGATGTGCCGGTTCGTGTCGCCGGTGGTCCCGTTCGGGCTCCGGGTCGAGTTCGGGTTCGAAGTCGTCGTCGGGGTCGAAGCCCCGGCCGTCGTAACCATCGTCCTCCACGAGGCCGAGGTAGACCGCCATCTTGCGCATCGCGCCGGCCATGCTCTGAGTCCTCCGCTCTGTGGTGGATCGGCTGACGACTGCCAATTGCCCGCGATCCACGAGGTCGTTGCGTCCGCCCTTCGACGGTAATGACCATATTTTCTGCTGTGGTCCGACTTCTTGGCGACGTTACCCGAGCCTGGGGCGGACTCCGAGTACCGCGGTGCCGACGCGTACATGTGTCGCTCCGGCGGCCACGGCCTGCTCGAGGTCCGCGCTCATCCCTGCGGAGACCATGTTCGCAGCCGGATGGGCTCGGCGCAGGTCGGTCGACAAATCCATGAGCCGGTCGAACGCCGCCCGTTCGCGTCCCGCGTACTCCCCGGCGAGCGGCGCGACGGTCATCAGCCCGTCGAGGCGCAGCCCGGGCGACTCGGCCACCAGTGCGGCCAACTCCTCGACGCCGCCGGGTGCCACCCCGCCGCGCTCGCCCCGCCCGCTCGCGCCGGCGTCCAGGGCGACCTGGAGCAGGCAGCCCACCTCGCGCCCGGTGCGCTCCGCCTCCTTGGACAGGGCCGTGACCAGCCGGCCCCGGTCGACGGACTGCACGACACCGGCGTAACCGACCACCGAGCGCACCTTGTTGGTCTGGAGCTGCCCCACGAAGTGCCACGTCAGAGACAGGTCGGCGCACTCGGCGGCCTTCGGGGCCGCGTCTTGGTCGCGGTTCTCGGCGACCTCGCGCACGCCGAGGTCCGCCAGGATCCGCACGTCGCTCGCCGGGTACGTCTTGGTGACCACGATCAGGGTCACCTCCTCGCGGGGCCGGCCCGCGGCCTCGCAGGCGCGCGCGACGCGCTCCTCCACCTTCGCCAGGTTCCCGGCGAGTTCGTCCTTACGCTCCGTCATGCCCCATCAGTCCAGCCAGACATAGCCGGCGAGCCGCCCGGTGACGCGGTCGCGGCGGTACGAGAAGTGGTCCTTCGACTCCAGGGTGCACACCGGCGACCGCTCCCGGTCGCGCACCCCCAGTCGCGCCAGTTGCGCGTGCACGCCGGCGCACACGTCGAGGGCCGGCGTGCCCCAGCTGGTCTCGGCGTGCGCCGCCGGCTCGGCGGCGGCGACCTCGGCGCGCATGGCCTCGGGCACCTCGTAGCACCGGCCGCACACGGCGGGCCCGGTCCGGGCGACGATCCGGCCCGGTTCGGCGCCCAGCTCCGCCATGGCCCGTACGGCGGCCGGGACGACCCCCGCGACCAGGCCCGGCCGCCCGGCGTGGGCGGCGCCCACGACCCCGGCGACGGGGTCGGCGAGCAGCACCGGCACACAGTCGGCGGTGAGCACGGCGAGGGCGAGCCCCCGCTCGGCGGTGACGACCGCGTCGACCTCGGGGACCGGGCGCTCGCCCCAGGGGCCGTCGACGACCGCCACGTCGGCGCCGTGCACCTGGTTCATCCAGACCACCCGGGACGGGTCGGCGCCCAGCGAGCGCGCCGCCCGCTCCCGGTTGGCCAGGACGGCGTCCGCGTCGTCGCCGACGGCGCCGCCCAGGTTCAGCTCCTCGTACGGAACGGCGCTCACCCCGCCCCACCGGTCGGTGAAGCCGAAGTGCGCGCCGTTCACGGACTCGCGCGGTGGTGTCACTTCAGGAAGTCCGGCACGTCCAGTTCCTCGGCGGCGCTGTCGGAGTAGCTGCGGGACGGCGGGACCGGCGGGGCGACCGGCGGCAGGTCGGCCGCGGGCTCCGGGGCCGGCTCCGGCTCCTCCTTGGGCTTGACGCTGCCGAGCGAGCCGAAGCTCGGGCGGTTGTCGGCGGCCCTGGCCGGGGTGGGCTCCTCGCGCTTGGCCGAGGCCGAGCCGATCACGTTCTCCCGCTTGGAGGGCGGCTGCCCGCCGTCGAAGCCGGCCGCGATCACGGTGACCCGCACCTCGTCGCCGAGGGCGTCGTCGATCACCGCACCGAAGATGATGTTGGCCTCGGGGTGGGCGGCCTCGCTGACCAGCTGCGCGGCCTCGTTGATCTCGAACAGGCCGAGGTCGGAGCCGCCGGAGATGGAGAGCAGCACGCCGCGGGCGCCGTCGATGGACGCCTCCAGGAGCGGCGAGGAGATCGCCATCTCGGCGGCGGCCACCGCGCGGTCGTCGCCGCGGGCGGAGCCGATGCCCATCAGGGCCGAACCGGCCTCGGACATGACCGACTTGACGTCGGCGAAGTCGAGGTTGATCAGGCCGGGGGTGGTGATGAGGTCGGTGATGCCCTGCACACCGGAGAGCAGCACCTGGTCGGCGGACTTGAACGCGTCGAGCACGCTGACCTGGCGGTCCGAGATGGACAGCAGCCGGTCGTTGGGGATGACGATGAGGGTGTCGACCTCTTCGCGCAGCTCGGCGATGCCGTCCTCGGCCTGGTTGGCCCGGCGCCGTCCCTCGAAGGTGAACGGGCGGGTGACCACGCCGATGGTCAGGGCGCCGAGGGAGCGGGCGATGTTGGCCACGACGGGTGCCCCGCCGGTGCCGGTGCCGCCGCCCTCGCCGGCGGTCACGAAGACCATGTCGGCCCCCTTGAGGACCTCCTCGATCTCCTCGCGGTGGTCCTCGGCGGCCTTGCGGCCGACGGCCGGGTTGGCACCGGCGCCGAGTCCGCGGGTCAGTTCCCGGCCGACGTCGAGCTTGACGTCGGCGTCGCTCATCAACAGCGCCTGTGCGTCGGTGTTGATGGCGATGAACTCGACGCCCTTGAGACCGACCTCGATCATCCGGTTGATGGCATTGACACCACCGCCGCCGACACCGATGACTTTGATGACTGCGAGGTAGTTCTGCGGTGCTGCCACGTCGAAGGCCTCTCGCCTCGAGTTACGTGTCGACCGATCACCGAAGCACTGCTGCCCCGCGATCCGACGACTGATGCCGATTGGGACGGTCCGTAGCGCCGACCCGAACCCTAACGCTGAAGTTTAGGGTTACCAGTGTGTCTGTTCCTTGGAGTCTTCTGAACAGGACACTAAGTCGACAAGTGGCGCGCGTTCAACGAACACGCCGAACCTCCCGTTTTTCTTTTCACCCTATGTGATCAGCCGTAGCGGTGCCCAACCAGGGTGCTGACCTGCACGTATGTCCGTCAACTCGCCGATGACGCGGGGGCGGTGGGGACGCTCACGTCGAAGTGCCGTGCGCGTGGGGAGGCTTTCATCAGGGCGGTCAACGCGCGGCCCTTGCCCGCGGCATGTTCGCCGCTCCCCCACGCCACGGTGCGCCGGTCGCTCAGCTCCAGCGAGATGTCGTCGTAGGTACGGACCTTGACGACCCGGGTGCGGTGCGCGACCGCCTTCGGCACGCCGCCCGCCACCCGGACCGCCTCGCGCACCAGCCGGTCCTCGCCGAAGCGGCGCAGGCTCGCCGCGGCCGACCCCGAGCGGGCGGGCGTCAGTTCCAGCGCGGGCACGCCCTTGGGGGCCCGGGAGACGGTGGCGAACCGCACACCCTCGTCGTCGACTTCGACGTACCGGCCGCCCTTGCGCACCACCAGCACGGCGGTGCGCTCCGTGACCTTCACCGTCACGCCGTGCGGCCAGGACCGCTCCACGCGCACCTCGTCAATGCGCGGCAGTTTCCGGGCCAGGCGGGCCTCGATCGCGCCGGTGTCGACGGAGACGAGCGGGTCTCCGAGGGGCACGTCCGCGGCCTCCCGCACCTGCGCGGGCGTCAGCTCCCGGGTCCCGGAGACGGACACCTGCTCGGCCTGGAGCCAACTGGAGCCGTAGAGCAGCCAGACGGTGCCCGCGCCGGCCAGCACGAGCCCGGCCGACGAGAGGATGATCGTACGGAGGCGGGGGCGCCGGAAGCGTCCCGCGCGGGGCGGGCCGGACGACTCCTGCTGGGCTTCCCCGCGCTCGGCGGCGGTCGGTCCGGCCACGCTCCCTGCCTTCTCTCAGACGCGTCTAGCGGTGCGCACGGGCGGAGATCGCCTCGTACACCATGCCGACGAGCAGTTCGTCGGCGTCCCGGCGGCCGAACTCGGCGGCGGCGCGGGACATCTCGTACAGCCGGTGCGGGTCGGCGAGCACCGGCAGCACCTGCTGCTGCACCCAGTCGGGCGTCAGTTCCGCGTCGTCGACCAGCAGTCCGCCGCCGGCCTTGACCACCGGCTGGGCGTTGAGCCGCTGTTCGCCGTTGCCGATGGGCAGCGGGACGTAGGCGGCCGGGAGTCCGACGGCGGAGAGTTCGGCGACGGTCATCGCGCCCGCGCGGCAGAGCATCATGTCGGCCGCGGCGTACGCGAGGTCCATCCGGTCCAGGTAACTTACCGGGATGTAGGGGGGCATGCCGGGCATCTGGTGCACCTGCGGCAGTTCGTTCTTCGGGCCCACCGCGTGCAGGATCTGGATGCCGGCCTGCTGGAGCCAGGGCGCGACCTGCTGGATCACCTCGTTGAGGCGGCGGGCGCCCTGCGAGCCGCCGGTCACCAGGAGCGTCGGCAGGTTCGGGTCGAGACCGAACAGGGCGCGGGCCTCGGGGCGGGCGGCGGCGCGGTCCAGGGTGGCGATGGAGCGGCGCAGCGGGATGCCGATGTAGCGGGAGCCCCGCAGCTTGCTGTCGGGGGTGGAGACGGCGACCTGGGCCGCGTACCGCGAGCCGATCTTGTTGGCCAGGCCGGGGCGGGCGTTGGCCTCGTGGACCACGATCGGCACGCCGAGCCGCTTGGCCGCGAGGTAGGCGGGCAGCGCCACGTAGCCGCCGAAGCCGGCCACGGCGTCCGCCTTGGTGCGCTCCAGGATCTGCTCGGCCGCCTTGATGGTGCCGCGCAGCCGGCCCGGCACGGTGATCAGTTCGGGCGTGGGCTTGCGCGGCAGCGGCACGGCCGGGATCAGCGCCAGCTCGTAGCCGCGCTCGGGCACCAGGCGGGTCTCCAGACCGCGCTCCGTGCCCAGGGCCGTGATCCCCACGGTCGGATCCTGCCTGCGCAGGGCGTCCGCGAGGGCGAGCGCGGGCTCGATGTGGCCCGCGGTTCCTCCGCCGGCGAGTACGACATGCACCGAAATTCACCGCTCTCCGGACGTACGCGCCGCCGAGGCGCGCCGTCGCATCGTGTTCCAACTCCGGGGGCTCCCCTTGGACCCGGTGCCCCCGGTTCCCCGCTTTCTACCAAAGCGAGGTTGCCGCAGCGCAAGCGCCGCCCGCGCACCGGGCTCGTCGCGCGCGAACGCGATCAGCAGCCCGATGGCGAACATGGTCGGCAGCAGGGCGGATCCCCCGTAGGAGAACAGCGGGAGGGGGACGCCGGCGATCGGCAGCAGTCCGAGGACCGCGCCGATGTTGATCACGGCCTGGGCCGTGATCCAGGTGGTCACACCTCCCGCGGCGTACCTCACGAAGGGGTCCTCCGTGCGTCCGGCCACGCGGATACCCGCATAGCCTAGAGCGGCGAAGAGGGCGAGCACCGACAGCGTCCCCGCCAGGCCCAGTTCCTCGCCGGTGACGGCGAAGATGAAGTCGGTGTGCGCCTCGGGCAGTTGGCCCCATTTCTCCACACTCGCGCCGAGCCCGGAGCCGAAGAGTCCGCCCGAGGCGAGGGCGTAGATGCCGTGCACGGCCTGCCAGCAGGAGTCGCCGGGGCCGGGGTCGGTGGCGCCGAGGCAGCCGAGGCGGGCCATCCGGTTGGGGCTGGTCTTGATGAGGATCACACCGAGCAGCGCGGCCACCGACAGGGTGCCGGCGAACAGCCGGGTGGGGGCGCCGGCCAGCCAGAGCAGGCCGAAGAGGATCGCGGTGAGGATGATCGCGGTGCCCATGTCGCCGCCGATCATGATCAGCCCGAGCAGCATGAAGGCGGCCGGGACCAGCGGGACCAGCATGTGCTTCCACTGGGTCAGCAGCTTCTTGTCCTGCTTGCGGGCAAGCAGGTCGGCGCCCCACAGCACCAGGGCGAGCTTGCCGAACTCGCTGGGCTGGATCTGGAAGGAGCCGCCGAGCGAGATCCAGTTCTGGTTGCCGTTGACCGCCATCCCTATCCCCGGCACCTGGACCAGGATCATCATGAAGACGGCCCCGGCCAGGATCGGATAGGCAAGCGCCCGGTGCAGCTTCACCGGCATCCGCATGGCGACGGCCAGCAGCCCGGCGCCGATCAGCGCGGCGAGCGCCTGCTTGCGGAAGAAGAACGAGCCGGGCAGGGACAGCTGGAGCGCTGTGATCTGGGAGGCCGAGTAGACCATCACCAGGCCGAGCACGGTGATCAGCAAGCTGCCGCCGAGGATCAGGTAGTACGCGGTCAGCGGCCGGTCCCAGGCGCGGCGCAGCCGGGTGTAGTGGCGGACGAGGGGGTTCTGCCCGGTCGGCCGCGGTGCGGCGGGTCGGCCGGCGGCCCGCGCCACGGGCGGACGTCCGGTGCGGCTACCGGGCATCAGGGCCTCCGGTGTACGTCGGCTTGGACCGTCCCACGCGTCCCTCCCGAGGTCGCCCGGCGCAGGCGGCCGGGTCAGGCGCCGAGTTCGCGAACGGCCTGCGCGAACGCGTCACCACGCTGGTTGTAGTTGGTGAACATGTCCATGGAAGCGCAGGCGGGGGCCAGCAGCACCGTGTCGCCTGGCCGGGCGAGCCGCCGAGCCTCCTGGACGGCCTGGAGCATCGCCCCAGTGTCGGTCCGGTCGAGGTCGACCACCGGGACCTCCGGGGCGTGTCGCGCCAGGGCTTCCCGGATCAGGGCGCGGTCGGCGCCGATCAGCACCGCCCCGCGCAGCCGCCCCGCGGCACCGGCCACCAGCTCGTCGAAGGTCGCGCCCTTGGCGAGGCCGCCGGCGATCCAGACGATTCCCTCGTAGGCCGCCAACGAGGCGGCGGTGGCGTGGGTGTTGGTCGCCTTGGAGTCGTCCACGTAGGCCACCCCGTCGACGTCCGCGACGTGCGCGATGCGGTGGGCGTCGGGGCGGAAGGCGCGCAGCCCGTCGCGCACGGCGCTCGCGGGGACGCCGTAGGCGCGGGCCAGGGCGGCGGCGGCCAGGGCGTTGGCGATGTTGTGCGGCGCGGGCGGCTGCACGTCGGCGACCTCGGCCAGCTCCTGGGCGTTCTTCTGCCGGTTCTCGACGAAGGCGCGGTCGACCAGCAGGCCGTTCACGACGCCGAGTTGGGAGGGCCCGGGGGTGCCGAGGGTGAAGCCGACGGCGCGGCAGCCCTCCTCGACGTCGGCCTCGCGGACCAGGTCCTCGGTCGCCTTGTCGGCCACGTTGTAGACGCAGGCGACCTGGTTGCCCTCGTAGATCCGGCCCTTGTCGGCGGCGTACGCCTCCATCGAGCCGTGCCAGTCGAGGTGGTCGGGGGCGAGGTTGAGGACGGTCGCGGAGTGGGCACGCAGCGAGGGCGCCCAGTGCAGCTGGTAGCTGGACAGCTCCACCGCGAGGACGTCGTACCGCTCCTCGCCGGTGACCGCGTCGAGCAGGGAGACGCCGATGTTGCCGACGGCGGCGGTGCGCAGGCCCGCGGCCTTCAGGATCGAGGCGAGCATCTGGACGGTGGTGGTCTTGCCGTTGGTGCCGGTGACCGCCAGCCAGGGCGCGGCGTCCGGGCCGCGCAGCCGCCAGGCCAGCTCCACGTCGCCCCAGATGGGCACGCCGGCCGCGCGGGCCGCGGTGAACAGCGGCTTGTCCGGCTGCCAGCCGGGCGCGGTGACGATCAGGTCGGTGCCCTCGGGCAGGGTCGCGCCGTCGCCCAGGCGCACGGTGACGCCGAGCGCGGTCAGCTCCGCGGCCTGCGCGCGGGCCCGCTCGTCGTCGCCGTCGTTGACGACCGTGACGCGCGCGCCGAGGCCGGTGAGGACCTTGGCGGCGGGCACGCCGGAGACGCCGAGACCGGCGACGGTGACGTGCTTGCCGTTGAGTTCCGAGAGCGCCGAGGAGGTCACTTGTCCGCTGCCCATCCCGCGTAGAAGAGGCCGAGGCCGACGATCACGCAGATGCCCTGGATGATCCAGAAGCGGACCACGACAAGGACCTCGGACCAGCCTTTGAGTTCGAAGTGGTGCTGCAAGGGTGCCATCCGGAAGACCCGCTTGCCGGTCATCCGGAAGGAGCCGACCTGGATGACCACCGACATGGTGATGAGGACGAACAGGCCGCCGAGGATGGCCATGAGGAGCTCGGTGCGCGAGCAGATCGCGAGGCCCGCCAGCACGCCGCCGAGGGCGAGGGAGCCGGTGTCGCCCATGAAGATCTTGGCCGGCGAGGTGTTCCACCACAGGAAGCCCAGGCACGCGCCCATCAGCGCGGAGGCCACCACCGCCAGGTCGAGCGGGTCGCGCACCTGGTAGCAGGCGCCCGGGTTGGTGAGGGTCTGCGCGTTGGCGCAGGACTCCTGGAACTGCCAGACGCCGATGAAGGTGTAGGCGCCGAAGACCAGGACGGAGGCGCCGGTGGCCAGGCCGTCCAGGCCGTCGGTGAGGTTCACGCCGTTGGACATGGCGAGGATCATGAACAGCGCCCACACCACGAACAGCACCGGGCCGATGGTCCAGCCGAAGTCGGTGATGAACGACAGCTTGGTGGAGGCCGGGGTGTTGCCGCGGTTGTCCGCGAACTGCAGGGACAGGACGGCGAATCCGATGCCGACGGTCAGCTGGCCGGCCATCTTGGCCTTGGCCCGCAGGCCGAGCGAGCGCCGTTTGACGATCTTGATGTAGTCGTCGAGGAAGCCGACCAGGCCCATGCCGACCATCAGGCCGAGGACCAGCAGACCCGAGTAGGTCGGGGAGGTGTCGGCCTCGTCGTCCAGGTATCCCGTGATCACCTTGGCCAGGAAGTAGGCGACGACGGTGGCCAGGATGAAGGCGATGCCGCCCATGGTCGGCGTACCGCGCTTGCTGGCGTGCTCGCGCGGGCCGTCGTCCCGGATGTACTGGCCGTAGCCCTTGCGGGCGAGGAGCTTGATCAGCAGCGGGGTGCCGACCAGCGTGAGGAAGAGGCCGATGACTCCCGAGAACAGGATCTGCTTCATCATCGGGCGGCGACCTCGCCTTCGGTGCCGGTCTCCAGCAGCGCCGAGGCGACGCGCTCCAGACCCACCGAACGGGACGCCTTCACGAGGACGACGTCTCCCGGGCGCAGCTCGCTGCGCAACAGGTCGACCGCCGCCTGTGCGTCGGACACGTGCACCGACTCCTCACCCCACGAACCCTCGTTGTAAGCGCCCAGTTGCAGCCAGGCGGCTTCCCTGCCGCCGACCGCGACGAGCTTGCTGACGTTGAGCCGGACGGCGAGCCGCCCGACCGCGTCGTGCTCGGCGAGCGCCTCGTCCCCCAGCTCGGCCATCTGGCCGAGCACCGCCCACGTACGGCGTCCCTTGCCCATGGCCACCAACGCGCGGAGCGCGGCCTTCATGGACTCGGGGTTCGCGTTGTAGGCGTCGTTGACGACCGTCACGCCGTCCGGGCGCTCGGTGACCTCCATCCGCCAGCGGGAGAGGGAGCCCGCCTCGCAGAGCGCGGTGGCGATCTCGTCCGTGGACATGCCCAACTCGTGGGCGACGGCGGCCGCGGCGAGCGCGTTCGACACGTGGTGCTCACCGTACAGGCGCATGGTCACATCGCTTGCACCGGAGGGTGTGTGAAGCCGGAACGAGGGCTGTCCGGTGTCCGTGAGTCGCACGTTCTCGGCGCGTACGTCCGCTTCGTCGGACTCCCCGAACAGCGTCACCTTGGCCTTGGTGCGGGAGGCCATGGCGCGGACCAGGGCGTCGTCGGCGTTGAGGACCGCGATGCCGCCGTCCGCCTCGCCCGGCAGCGCTTCGACCATCTCGCCCTTGGCCTGGGCGATCTGCTCCCGGCCGCCGAACTCGCCGATGTGGGCGCTGCCCACGTTCAGCACGAGGCCGATCCGGGGCGGGGTCAGCTCGCAGAGGTAGCGGATGTGGCCGATGCCGCGGGCGCCCATCTCCAGCACCAGGAACTTCGTCTCGGCGGTGGCGGTGAGCGCGGTGAGCGGCAGCCCGATCTCGTTGTTGAGCGAGCCCGGCGTGAACACCGTGGGTCCCTTGCGGCCGAGTACCTGGGCGATCAGGTCCTTGGTACTGGTCTTGCCGGCCGAGCCGGTCAGCGCCACCAGGGTGGTGCCGAGCCGCTCGACGACGTGCCGGGCGAGGGCGCCGAGGGCCGCCTGGACGTCGTCCACGACGATCGCGGGCACGCCGACGGGGCGGGAGCCGAGCACGGCCGCCGCGCCCGCGGCCACGACGGCCTCGGCGAAGTCGTGGCCGTCCACCCGCTCGCCGACGAAGGCGACGAACAGGGCGCCGGGCCCGGCCTCCCGGGAGTCCCGGACGACCGGCCCGGTGACCTCGACGGACGCGTCCGGTATGTCGTGCATCTGCCCGCCGACGACTTCTGCGATCTCGGCGAGGGAGAGGGCGATCACAAGTTCATCCCCTGGGTCTTCCGGGTCGTCATCCCCGGGTCTTCGGGTGGGTGTTCCGGATGGCTTCGCGCAGTACCTGGCGGTCGTCGAAGGGGCGGACCACCCCGGCGATGTCCTGGCCCTGCTCATGGCCCTTGCCCGCCACCAGGACGGTGTCGCCGGGCTCGGCCCGGGCGACGGCGGCGGCGACGGCCGCGGCCCGGTCCTCGAACACCTGGACCTCGCCGCGCTCGTGGGCGGGCACTGAGGCCGCGCCCTGGAGCATGGTGGCGAGGATCGCGAGGGGGTCCTCGGAGCGGGGGTTGTCGGAGGTCAGTACGGCGGTGTCGGCGAGCCGGGCCGCCGCGGCGCCCATCGGCTCGCGCTTGGTGGTGTCCCGGTCGCCGCCGCAGCCGAGGACGATGTGCAGCCGCCCCTCGGTGACCTTGCGCAGGGCCCGCAGCACCGACTCGACGGCGTCGGTCTTGTGGGCGTAGTCGACCACCGCGAGGTACTCCTGGCCCTCGTCGACGCGCTCCAGGCGTCCCGGCACGCCGGGCACGGCGGCGACGCCGTCGGCGGCGGTCTGCGGGTCGAGCCCGGCGACGGCCAGGGCGACGATCGCGGCGAGGGTGTTGGCCACGTTGAACGGGCCGGCCAGCGGGGAGGTGGCGGAGATCCGCTCGCCCTTGGGGCCGACCGCGGTGAACGTGGAGTCCAGCGGGCCGACGGTGACGTCCTCGGCGCGCCAGTCGGCGTCCGGGTGGCCCTCGGCGGAGTAGGTGACGACCGGGACGGTGGCCTCGTTGGCGAGCCGGCGTCCCCACTCGTCGTCGGTGTTGACCACACCGAGCTTGCTGCGCAGCGGGGTGAACAGCTGGGCCTTGGCCTGGAAGTAGTCCTCCATGCCGGAGTGGAACTCCATGTGCTCCGGGCTGAGGTTGGTGAAGACGGCGACGTCGAAGACGCAGGCGTCGACCCGGCCCAGCACCAGGGCGTGGCTGGAGACCTCCATGGCGACCGCCTCGGTGCCGCGTTCGCGCATCACCGCGAAGAGGGCCTGGAGGTCGGTGGCCTCGGGGGTGGTGCGCTCGGACTTGATGCGCTCGTCGCCGATGCGCATCTCCACGGTGCCGATCAGGCCGGTGGACTTCGCGGTGCGCAGGCCGCCCTCGACCAGGTAGGCGGTGGTGGTCTTGCCGGAGGTGCCGGTGATGCCGATCTGGAGCAGGTCGCGGCCTGGGTGGCCGTAGATCGTGGCGGCCAGCTCCCCCATCCGGGCCCGCGGGTCGGCCACGACCAGGGCGGGCAGCCCCGCGTCGGCGACGCGCGCGGCGCCGGCCGGGTCGGTCAGCACGGCGGCGGCGCCGAGGCCGGCGGCCTGGGTGACGAAGTCGGCGCCGTGGGCGCGGGCGCCGGGCAGGGCGGCGTACAGGTCGCCGGGGCGCACGGCGCGCGAGTCGTGGGTGATGCCGGTGACCGAGGCGTCGCCGCCGGGGGCGGTGACGCCCAGCTGATCGGCGAGGGCCGCGAGGGGGGTGGCGGGGTTCTGCACCGGCCGGGGCGGTCCCGGGTAGGTCACGGGGTGGCCCTTCTGGGTGGTTCGGGACTGATCAGCGTGTGGCACGGCGGTGAGCGTACCGGGCGCACCGGGCTGCGGGCGAAGCGAGGGGCGGGGTCCGCCCCGGTTCCCGGGGTCGGGGGTGATCGTCGTCACGCGTGGTCCTGAGGGTTCGGTACGGGTGGTTCCTGGGGGCTCGGCGCGGGTCGGGACGCGGTCACGACGTGAAGTCGACCGGGAGTCTCGCGGGCGGCGCGCCGGTCGGGGGGACCTGGAGGGTCTTGAGGGCGAACTCCATGACCTGCTTGTAGACCGGGCCGCAGATCTGGCCGCCGAAGTGGCTGCCCCGGGTGGCGTTCTGGATGGCGCAGTAGACGGTGACGCGGGGCTGGTCGGCCGGGGCGAAACCGGCGAAGGACGAGGTGTAGCCGTGGTACTTGCCGGTGGCCGGATCCACCCGGTTGGCCGTGCCGGTCTTGCCGGCCACCCGGTAGCCGGGGATGCGGGCCTTGGTGCCGGTGCCCTGCTCGTCGTCGACCACGGACTCCAGCATCTGGGCGAGGGTCTTGGCGGTCTTCGCGCTGACGACCCGGCGCTTGTCGGGCTCGGGGGCCTTGGTGAAGCCGCCGTCGGCGCCCCTGGTGCCGCGCACCAGGGTGGGGGCGGTGCGCAGGCCGCCGTTGGCGATGGTGGAGTACACGGAGGCCGCCTGGAGGGCGTTGAGGGAGACGCCCTGGCCGAAGGGGATCGTGTACTGCTGCGAGGTGGACCACTGCTGCGGGGGCGCGAGGATGCCCTTGGTCTCGCCGGGGAAGCCGAGGCCGCTGTAGCCGCCGATGCCGAACTTGCGCAGGTAGGAGTAGAGGACCTGGTTGGCCTCGCGCTGGGTCTTGCCGAGTTGGCCGGTGGCCAGGATGGTCCCGATGTTGCTGGACTTGGCGAGGACGCCGTTCAGGGTGAGGTTCCAGGTGGCGTGGTCGACGTCGTCCTTGAAGAGCCGGTCGCCGCGGTGCAGCCGGTTGGGGACGACGACGTGCGTGCCGGGCGTGGCGACGTTCTCCTCCAGGACGGCGGCCATCGACATCACCTTGGCGGTGGAGCCGGGCTCGTAGGCGTCCTGGAGGGCGCCGTTGCCGAGGGCGGTGGGGTCGGCGTGGGCGAGGTCGCCGGGGTCGAAGCCGGGCGAGTCGGCCATGGCGAGGATCTCGCCGGTGCGGGTGTCCTGGACGATGACGTAGCCCTCGTCCGCCCCGGAGTCGGCCACCTGCCGGCTGATGGCGTCCTGCGCGGCCCACTGGATGTCGCGGTCGATGGTCAGCTCGACGTCGCTGCCGGGCACGGCGGGCGTCTCCGTGCTGCCCGCGGTGGGCACCTGCCGGCCGCCGGACTGGGCGTAGCGGATCTTGCCGTCCTTGCCGGCCAGCGTCCCCTCCAGCTGGCGCTCCAGGCCGCCGCCGCCCTTGCCGTCGGCGGAGACCCAGCCGAGGATGCCGGCCGCGAGGTCGCCGCCGGGGTAGATCCGCTTGTTGCTGGGGTCGGCGAAGACGCCGGCCAGGACGTTGGCCGCCTTCGGGTCGGACTCGGCCTTGGCGGTGAGCGCCTTCTTCAGGTCCTTGATCTGGTTCCAGACCTGCGGGGTCTGCCGCTGGGCGAGGCGGACGTAGCGCAGCTCCGTGTTCTTCGGGCGGAGCCGGGCGACCAGGTCGTCCTGGTCCTCGCCGAGGATCGGCGCGAGGAGGGCGGCGGCCTGCTCGGGGCCGTCGCCGGTCTTCAGCCGCTCCCGCGTGAACATCGTGGGGTCGGCGGTGATGTCGTAGGCGTCCACGGTGGTGGCGAGCGCGACGCCGTTGCGGTCGGTGATGCCGCCGCGCTCGGCGGCCAGGGTGTGCACGACGTAGCGGTTCAGCTCGGCCTTGGCGGTGTAGGTGCCGGCGTCGACGGCCTGCACCTGGAGCAGCCGGACGACGAACGCGAGGAGCACCAGGGTCAGCGCGACGGCGATCAGGCGCAGCCGGGGGCGGGGGCTGCCCAGCCGGATGACGCGGGGCGCGGCGCCCCGTGGCGGCGGGCCGGGGCGGCGGGCCGGCCGGGCGCCGGGCCCTGGGGGACGCCGGCCGCCGGAGCGGACGGGCCGGGCGGGGCCGGGCACGCGGCGGTGCGGCGCTTCCCTGTCGGACACTTCCGTCACCCTCCGGTGGTCGGGGTCGGGGCGGGGGTGAGTACGGGTGAGGCGGTGGGCGCGGTCAGCGCCTCGGGGGCGAGGACCAGCGGGGCGGCGGCGGGCGCGGCGGGGCTCGGCGAGCCCTTGACGGTGCCGTCGGGGGCGAGGAAGGCGGGGTCGCCGCCGGGCACCATGCCCAGCTCGCGGGCGCGGCGCTGGAGGGCGCGGGGGGCGGAGTAGGCGTCGATGTCCCGCTGGAGGGCCTGCTCCTCGTCGGTGAGGCCCTTGGTCTCCTGCTTGAGGTCGTCCAGCTGGAAGGAGCCCTCGCTGAGCGCGGAGTTCAGCATCAGCAGGCAGATGAGCCCGCCGCCGAGCAGCAGGACGACGAGCAGCACGAAGGGGGCGCGGGCGGCCTGCCCGCCCCCGGGCGGCAACAGCCGCGCCAGCCGCGCGGCCCGCCCGCGCAACTCGGACGCGCCGGGCCGGGGGGCGCCGGGGCGCGGTGCGGCGGGGGCGGGTCTCGGGGTGCCGGGGCGGGGAGTGCCGGTTCGGGGGGCGCCGGTTCGCGGGGCGCCGGGGCGGGGGGAGCCGGATCCTGACGCACCGGAACCGGGACCGCGGGAACCGGAAGCGCCGGAATTGGAGGCACCGCCGGCTCGCGGTCCGGGTGTCCTACCCACACGCCCTCCCCTCGGCACGGCCTCGCCGACCACGACCCGGTCCGGCCTCGCCCGCCCGACGTCGCCCGGGCGCACCGGAGCAGGGGGCTCCGGGGCCGGGCGCGGCCGAACCCGACAGGACGGGACCGGGAGTGCCGGAACCAGGAACGCCGGAACCGGAAATGCCGGAACCGGGAGCGCCGGGCCCGGAAGCGCCGGAGGCTGTCGCACCGCCGGCTCGCGGTCCGGGTGTCCTACCCACGCGCCCTCCCCTCGGCACGGGTCCGCCGCTCGCGTCCGTGCCTGGCCTCGTTCACCCGATGTCCTCCCTGATGCGCTGCGCGCCGCGCAGCCGTGCCGGAGCGGCTCGCCGGTTCTCGGCGATCTCCTCCTCGGTGGGAAGTTCGGCACCGCGGGTGAGCAGCTTGAGCCGGGGCGCGTACTGTTCGGGCACCACCGGCAGCCCGGGCGGCGCCGTATTGGCGGCGCCGGCCGCGAACACCTGCTTCACCAGCCGGTCCTCCAGCGAGTGGTACGACAGCACCGCGATCCGTCCGCCGACCGCGAGCCCCTTCACGGCGGCCGGGATCGCCCGCTCCAGGACGGCGAGTTCGCCGTTGACCTCGATGCGCAGGGCCTGGAAGGTGCGCTTGGCCGGGTTGCCGCCGGTGCGCTTGGCGGCCTGCGGCAGCGCGGCGCGGATCAGCTCGACCAGCCGGGCGCTGCGGTCGAACGGCTCCTTCTCGCGCTCGCGCACGACCGCCGACACGATCCGCTTGGCCTGCTTCTCCTCGCCGTACGCGCGCAGGATGCGCACCAGTTCGCCGGGCGGGTAGGTGTTGAGCACCTCCGCGGCGCTGACGCCGGTGCTCTGGTCCATCCGCATGTCGAGGGGCGCGTCCTGGGCGTAGGCGAAGCCGCGGTCGGCCTCGTCGAGCTGCATGGAGGAGACGCCGAGGTCGAACAGGACGCCCTGGACGTGCGGGAGGCCGAGCCGGTCGAGGACGTCGGGCAGCTCGTCGTAGACGGCGTGGACCAGGGTGGCCCGTTCGCCGTAGGGGGCGAGCCGTTCGCCGGACAGCCGCAGGGCCTCCTTGTCGCGGTCCAGGGCGACGAGACGGGCCTCGGGGAAGCGGGCGAGCAGCGCCTCGCTGTGCCCGCCGAGTCCCAGTGTGCAGTCCACGACCACGGCTCCCGGCTCCGTCAGCGCGGGCGCGAGCAGGTCCAGGCACCGCTGGAGCATCACGGGGACGTGTCGGCTCTGACTCAAGTGGGGCGGCCTCTCAGGTCCGGCGCGGCGCGCGCACCGCCGGGTCCGCTCCCGCTCGCTCGTGATGTACGTACGCGCCGCGCACGGGGGGAGATCTGGCGGGGCGTCGCGCTTCGCGTCACTTTAG
This sequence comes from Streptomyces sp. NPDC048182, assembly GCF_043202555.1. Taxonomy (NCBI): domain Bacteria; kingdom Bacillati; phylum Actinomycetota; class Actinomycetes; order Kitasatosporales; family Streptomycetaceae; genus Streptomyces; species Streptomyces sp. NPDC048182. Next base: position 158,240 of record NZ_JBIDAQ010000011.1, read on the forward strand.
TCCACCGTGTCGCCCGGTCAATCAACCGGCCTGCGCGTCGCGGGCGCCGGAGCGCGGGGAGGGCTCGCGCGCCGCACATCACCCGAACGGCGGCTTCCGCGCCCGCTGTGGAGTGGCTCACAACAGCGCGCGATGGGCTTCTTTGTCCCTCTTCACAGCGGGCCCGCCCCGGCGGTGACCAGTAACGTCAGGGATATGACGACTTCTGCATCGGTTCCCGCCGGCTCCGGGTCCGCCATAACCGGCGAGGACACCGTCACCGACCAGCTGGTTGCCGCCAACGAGCGCTACGCCGCCGACTTCACCGACCCCGGCATGGACGCCAGGCCCGTCCAGCGCGTCGCCGTGGTGGCCTGCATGGACGCCCGCCTCGACCTGCACGCCGCGCTGGGCCTGGCGCTCGGCGACTGCCACACCATCCGCAACGCGGGCGGCGTGGTCACCGACGACGTGATCCGCTCCCTCACCATCAGCCAGCGCGCGCTCGGCACCCGCAGCGTGGTCCTCATCCACCACACGGGCTGCGGCATGGAGACCCTCACCGAGGAGTTCCGGCACGACCTGGAGCTGGAGGTCGGCCAGCGCCCGGTGTGGGCGGTGGAGTCCTTCCGCGACGTGGACCAGGACGTGCGGCAGTCGATCGCGCGCGTGCGCACCTCGCCGTTCCTCCTGCACACCGACGACGTGCGCGGATTCGTGTTCGACGTGAAGACCGGCCTGCTGCGCGAGGTCGCCCCCGCCTGACCGCCCGGTGTCCCCCGCGTGATCGCAAAGGACGCAAGCCCCGACATATCGAGAGCAGTTGTCCACAGGCGAGTGACACGAATCGGTAACGGCGGCAAGAATGCGGGGAAGCGGTGTCGCGCGGAACTTTCTCCGCGCGTCATCCGTGATTCCCACAGAGCGCGGGGCAAGGGCCGAGGAGGGCCGGGTGACGACCTATGACGATCGAGCGAGCCTCACAGATCTGACCGCCGTGGTCGAGCGGGTGCGCGGGTCGGTGGAGAGCGTGATCGAGGGCAAGCCCGAGGTCGTACGGCTCTCGCTGACGGTGCTGCTCGCCGAGGGGCATCTGCTGATCGAGGACGTGCCCGGCGTCGGCAAGACCATGCTGGCCAAGGCGCTGGCGCGGTCCATCGACTGCTCGGTGCGGCGCATCCAGTTCACGCCGGACCTGCTGCCCTCGGACATCACCGGCGTCTCCATCTGGGACCAGCAGCGCGCCGACTTCGAGTTCAAGCCGGGCGCGATCTTCGCCCAGGTGGTGATCGGCGACGAGATCAACCGCGCCTCGCCGAAGACGCAGTCCGCGCTCCTGGAGTCGATGGAGGAGCGCCAGGTCACCATCGACGGGCAGTCGTACGAACTGCCCGCCCCCTTCATGGTGGTGGCCACGCAGAACCCGGTCGAGATGGAGGGCACCTACCCGCTGCCGGAGGCCCAGCGCGACCGCTTCATGGCCCGGGTCTCCATCGGCTATCCCAGCCCGGACGCCGAGCTGCGGATGCTGGACACGCACGGCGGGGTCAGCCCGCTGGACGACCTCCAGCCGGTGGCGCACGCGCACGAGATCCTCAAGCTGGTCGAGGCGGTCCGCGGCGTGCACGTGGCCGATCCGGTCCGGCGCTATGCGGTGGACCTGGTCGCCGCCACCCGCACCCACCCCGACCTCAGACTGGGCGCCTCCCCGCGCGCCACCCTGCACCTGCTGCGCGCGGCGAAGGCCTCGGCCGCCCTGAGCGGCCGGGAGTACGCGCTGCCGGACGACGTGCAGGCCCTCGCCGTCGCCGTCCTCGCCCACCGGCTGCTGCCCACCGCCCAGGCCCAGCTGAACCGCCGCACCGCCGAGCAGGTCGTCCAGGAGATCCTCCAGCGCACCCCGGTGCCCGCCGCGCCCGCCCAGCAACCCGGCCTCGGCCTGTCCGGCGCCCCGACCGGGTACGGCACACAGCCGCCGCGGAGGCTGTGATGGGCGCCGGGGGGACCGGCCGGGAACCGGAGCCGGAGGAGGGCGGGGGTGTCCGCGTCGCGCTGGCCGGCCTGACCACCCGCGGCCGGTCCTTCCTGGCCGCCGGCATCGCCGCCGCGATCTGCGCGTACGTCCTCGGGCAGAGCGGCCTGCTCCGGGTCGGGCTGCTGCTGAGCGTGCTGCCGCCGGCCTGCGCGCTGGTGCTGCACCGCACCCGGCACCGGGTGGCCGGCAGCCGCCGGCTCTCCCCCGCCCGGGTGCCGGCCGGCGGCGAGGCCCGGGTCGAGCTGCGCGTGGACAACGTCTCCCGGCTCCCCACCGGCCTGCTGATGCTCCAGGACCGGGTGCCCTACGTCCTCGGGCCGCGCCCCCGATTCGTCCTGGACCGGGTGGAGCCGGGCGGCAGCCGCGAGGTCTCCTACCGGGTCCGCTCCGATCTGCGCGGCCGCTATCCCCTCGGCCCGCTCCAGCTGCGCCTGACCGACCCGTTCGGGATGTGCGAGCTGACCCGCTCCTTCTCCGCGTACGACAGCCTCACCGTCGTCCCGCGCACCGAGCCGCTCCCCCCGATCCGGCTGGCCGGCGAGGCGCAGGGGTACGGCGACGGGCGGCAGCGCTCCCTGGCGCTGGCCGGCGAGGACGACGTCATCCCGCGCGGGTACCGGCACGGCGACGACCTGCGCCGCGTGCACTGGCGCTCCACCGCGCGGTACGGCGAGCTGATGGTGCGGCGCGAGGAGCAGCCCCGGCGCGCCCGGTGCACGGTGCTGCTCGACACCCGGGTGGTGGCCTACGACGGCTCGGGCCCGGGCTCGCCCTTCGAGTGGGCGGTGTCGGGCGCGGCGTCGGTGCTGGCGCACATGCTGGAGCGGGGCTTCACCGTCCGGCTGCTCACCGACGGCGGGGACGCGGTGCCGGGCGAGGGAGGCGACGGCTTCCAGGGCATGGGCCAGGCGGCGGCGGACGCGGCCGGGCTGATGATGGACACCCTCGCGGTGATCGACCACTCCGACGAGATCGGCCTGTCGCGCGCGTACGACGTGCTGCGCGGCGGGAACGAGGGGTTGCTGGTGGCGTTCTTCGGCGACCTGGACGAGGAGCAGGCCGCGGTGGCCGCCCGGATGCGGCAGCGCAGCGGGGCCGCGGTCGCCTTCGTCCTGGACAGCGCGGCGTGGCTGCGGGAGCCCTCCGACGTGCCGGGGGCCCTGGCGGCGGACCCGACGGAGAGCCTGCGGCTGCTGCGCGAGGCGGGCTGGACGGCGCTGGCGGTGCCCCGGCACATCCCGCTGGGCGAGCTGTGGCGCCAGGCCGACCGGGAGCGCGGCGGCCTCGCGGCGGCGGGCGGCGGCCCGGTCGGCGACGGGGCGGGCGGCGCCGGGGCGGGGGCGGCGTGAGCGGGCTGGCGCGGCTGGCGCTGTGCGCGTGGGCGGCCACCCTGCTGACGGCGTGCGCGCTGCTGCCGCTGGTCGACCCGGCCACCTGGATCTTCGAGGCCGCCTTCCTGCTGGCGGTGCAGTCCGGGGTGGGCATGGCGGCCCGCCGGGTGCCGCTGGCGAGGTGGCTGACCGTCGCCGCGCAGGCCGTGGTGGCGCTGGTGCTGCTGACGCTGGTCTTCGCCCGGCAGCAGGCCCTCGCCGGGCTGTTCCCGGGCCCGCGGGCCCTCCGGCACCTCGCCGACCTGCTGAGCCAGGGCGGCGACGACATCGCGCGGTACGCGATACCGGCGCCGCTGGAGTCGGACGGCATCCGGCTGATGCTGGTCGGCGGCGTGCTGGTGGTCGGCCTGCTGGTGGACACGATGGCGGTGACCTTCCGCGGCGCCGCCCCGGCCGGGCTGCCGCTGCTCGCGCTGTACTCGGTGGCCGCCGGGCTGTCCCGGAGCGGCACCGACTGGCTGTGGTTCCTGACCGCGGCGGGCGGCTATCTGATGCTGCTGCTGGCCGAGGGCCGCGACCGGCTCGCGCAGTGGGGCCGGGTCTTCGGCGGCGCCCCGCCAGGTCCGGGCGGCGGGTCGGGCGGCGCGGTCGCCCCGGTCCGGGCCGGGCGGCGCATCGGCGTCTTCGCGGTGGGCGTGGCCCTGCTGCTGCCGCTGGCGCTGCCCGCGATGGACGGCGGCCTGCTCGACGGCGCGGGCACGGGGGGCGGCTCGGGCGGCGGGGGCGGGGGCACCATCTCCGCGGTGAACCCGCTGGTCTCGCTCCGCGACAGCCTCAACACCGACGAGGACCGCGAGGTGCTGTCGGTGCGGGCGTCGTCCGGGAACGCGAGCGACCTGTATCTGCGCATCGTGTCCCTGGACGACTTCGACGGCACCACCTGGAAGCCGTCCAAGCGGCACGTCACCTCCGTACCGGAGGACGGCTTCCCAGGACCGGCCGGCCTCGGCCCCGAGGTGGCCCGCGAGGAGCGGTTCACCGCGATCAGGGCGGCGGACTGGTACGCCCAGGACTGGCTGCCCATGCCGTATCCGCCGAGCGGCGTCCGGCTCCCGGGCAAGTGGCGTTACGAGCCGGAGGGCATGACCGTGGTCGGCGACCACGGGCAGAACACCCGCGGGCTCGCCTACGACGTGCGCAGCCTGGACGTGCGGCCGACGGCGGCGCAGCTCGCCGCGGCGCCGCGGCCCCCAGAGTCGGTGCGCCGGGAGTACACCGAGCTGCCCCGCTCGCTGCCCGAGGTGGTCTCGCGCACCGCCCGCGAGGTCACGGCGGGCGCGTCGAACCCCTACGAGCAGGCGGTGGCGCTCCAGAACTACTTCGCGGTCGACGGCGGCTTCCGGTACGACACGCAGGTCAAGGTGGGCAGCGGGTCGCAGGCGATCGCCACCTTCCTGAAGGACAAGGAGGGCTTCTGCGTCCACTTCTCCTTCGCCATGGCGGCCATGGCCCGCTCCCTGGGCATGCCCGCCCGGGTCGCGGTCGGCTTCGCGCCGGGCGCCCCGCAGGGGGACGGGTCGGTGTCGGTGACGCTGCGGGACGCGCACGCGTGGCCGGAGGTGTACTTCGAGGGCGTGGGCTGGACCCGCTTCGAGCCGACGCCGACGCGCGGCTCGACCCCGCCGTACACGCTCCCGGACACGCCCGGCAGCGCGGTCCCGGACCCGGCCCTGCCGTCCCGGAACCCGGAGGCGGTGCCCTCGGCGGCCCCGTCGGCCAGTGACAGCTGCCCGGCGGAGCGGCGCGAGCCCGGGGCGTGCGAGAGCGAGTCCGCGGCGGCGGCGCCGGTGACCGGTGGCGGTGGACCCCGGTGGTACGAGGTGGCGGGTTGGACAGCGGCCGGCCTCGTGGCCCTGGTCCTCCTGCTGGCCCCGCTACTGTGGCGGCTGCGGGTCCGGGCACTGCGCCTCCGGGCGCACGGCCGGGGCGAGGCCGATGTCGCCGCGCACGTCCTGGCGGCCTGGCAGGAGCTGACGGACACGGCCTGGGACCTGGGCATCCCGCCGGACGACTCCCTCACCCCGCGCGCGGCGGCGCACCGCGTCGTCCGCCTGGGCCGCCTCGACCCGGCGGCCGGGGCCTCGGTGCATCGGCTGGCGGACGCGGTGGAGCAGGTCCTCTACGCCCCTCGGCCCCGCCCCGTCGCCGGCCTCGCGGCGGACGTCCGCCGCGCGAGCGCCGGTCTGCGGGCCCCGTTGGGCCGCGCCCGGAGACTGCGCGCACTGCTCGCCCCGCGTTCGGCCGGACGGGTGGCCTGGGCGGTGTCGGCCCGCTGGACGGCCCTCAGACAGCGCGCCACCGCCCTGAGGCCGACCCTGCGGAAACCGTCGGGCCAGCGGGGCTGACCCACCCGACCGGGGACGCGCGACCTCGGGCCGTCGGCCCCAGCGGCCTCGTGCCTGCGCCGGGTCAAGGGACGACGGGGCGCCGGTCGGGCAGGGCAGGCCGGGTGACGCGGCGTCCGCGCAAGGGGCCGGGCCCGTCCAAGTCGGCCCCGCCGGGGGCGGGTGCATGGCGAAGGGGCGGCCACCGGTGTCGGTGGCCGCCCCTCGCGGCAAAGTTCTGACGGCCGGGTGCTCCGAGCGGGTTACTGGCCCTGCTGCTCGTCCCGGCGGCGCTGCCAGCGCTGCTCGATGCGGTCCATCACGGAGCGCTTCTGCCGCACCTGGCGGCGCGCCTGCGGTCCCGCGCCGGCGGCCGGCTGCTCGCCCGGCTTGGGGGCCTTGCGCCAACCGGTGACCGCGAGCACCGCGCAGCCCAGCATGACGAGGAAGCCCACGACGCTGAGCCACACCTGCTTGGCGACCATTCCGGCCATGAGGAGCGCAATACCGACGAGGAAGCCCGCGACCGCCTGGTAGACCCGTCGCCGGGTGTACGTACGCAGCCCGCTTCCCTCGAGCGCTGTCGCGAACTTGGGATCTTCGGCGTACAGCGCTCGCTCCATCTGCTCGAGCATGCGCTGCTCGTGCTCCGAGAGCGGCACGGAGTCCTCCTCATCGTGCAGTCGCCGGGGCGACCCAGGGGTCCCTTCAGGATAGGCAGGGAATCGCCCCCGTGAAACCCGCCCCTCTGCCCAATTGGCCAACCGGACTCCGTCAAAGCCGCGCCGGCTCGCTGGGATTCACTTTCCCCGGCGGCCGACCCGTCATGCCGGGCGGTCTCCTCCGATCATACGGCGCCCGGGCGGAGTTCGGGGGGCCTGTGGCGTACTCCATCTGCGGCAGCGCCGCTGATCAGGGCGTTGCCTCATGGGGTGGCTCAGGCCCCGTCGGCCCCCCGCGTCTCACCGAGCACGTGCAGCTGGGTGGCGACGGAGTGGAAGGCGTCGAGCTCCGCCGCGGCGGCCTCCAGGCGGAGCAGCGCGTCCATGGCGCCCGGCTCGGTGTCCACCAGGACCCCGGGCACCAGGTCGGCGAAGACCCGCACGCCGTGCACGGCGCCCACCCGCAGCCCGGCCTCCTCGACCAGCGCGGTCAGCTGGGCCGCGGTGAACCGGCGCGGCACCGGGTCGCCGGTGCCCCAGCGGCCGTCCGGGTCGGTGAGGGCCTGCCGGGCCTCGTTGAAGTGCCCGGCGAGGGCGCGGGCGAGCACGGCGCCGCCGAGGCCCGCGGCGAGCAGGCTGAGCACGCCGTCGGCGCGCAGCGCGGCGACCACGTTGCGCACGCCCTCGGCGGGGTCGTCCACGTACTCCAGGACACCGTGGCAGAGCACCGCGTCGTGGCCGCCGGGCTCGACCACGTCGAACAGGCCGTGCACGTCCCCCTGGACGCCGCGCACCCGGTCGGCGACGCCTGCCTCGGCGGCGCGGCGCTCCAGGGCGAAGAGCGCGTTGGGGCTCGGGTCGACGACGGTGACGCGGTGGCCGAGCCGGGCGACGGGCACCGCGAAGTTGCCGCTGCCGCCGCCGGTGTCCAGGACGTCGAGCGCCTGGCGGCCGGTGGCCTTGGCCCGGCGGTCCAGGGCGTCCTGGAGGACGTCCCAGACCACGGCGGTACGGAGGGCGGCGCGGGGACGCATCGGGTCCGGCACGGCAGTTGACTCCTCGGCGCGGCACCGCCGGCGACATGGGCGGAGCGAACGGGCTGCCGCCCCGGCCCGGTGCGGACGGGGGCAGGCTTCGGGCGCCCCCCACCCTATGGCCTCGGGCCCACCGCCCGGCGACGCGTCTCACCAGGCGTCTCACCGGAACGCGTCGCCCTACGCCTCGCCCTCCGGGCGCGGGCGGGGCAGGGCCGGCTGGAGGACCAGCATGCGCTCCACCAGGCGCAGGAACATCGCCACGTCGCGTATCAGGTCGTCCGCGTCCCGCCGCCCGGCCGCGCCCTGGATGCCGGCCTCGGCGCGGGCCCGGCGGGAGGCGCCGGCGGCGAAGAGGGCGCTCCAGTCGGCCAGCTCCGGGGCGATCTCGGGCAGCACCTCCCAGGCGCTGCGGATGCGGGCCCGGGCCCGCTGGGTGGTCTCGGGGCGGCCCCGGGCGGCGAGCACCGCGGCGGCGGTGCGCAGGGCGGCGAGGTGGGCGGTGGCATAGCGCTCGTTCGGCGTCTCCAGGGCGGACGCCTCCTCCAGGCCCGCGCGGGCCTGGGCGAGCAGGTCGAGGGCGGCGGGCGGGGCGCTGGACCGGCGCAGCACAGGGTGCACGTCGGTGGCGGGCCCGGTCAGTGAGGGTGCAGGGCCGGACGCGCGGTGCCGCCGGGCGGCGGCTGCGGACGAGTGGGCCATGACGATCCTCCTGTCGTCTCCGTGACGGCACTGTGGCCGTATGTGCACATCGTGCGGTATGCCACTGACAATCCGTTGTGACCTGCGGTTTTGCCTCGACCGCGCGTTCGGGTTAGCTTTTGTACTGACCAGTCAGTTCAAAAGTATGCGTACCCAGGGGGTGGGGATCCGTGGAGGAACCGTCCGCACCGGCCGGACTCGCCGTGACGGCGCGCGGCCTCGGGCTGAAGGGGCCGCGCGGCCGGGCGTTCCGCGGCGTCGACGTCGACGCGGAGCCCGGCGCGCTGGTCGCGGTGACGGGGCCGTCCGGCTCGGGGCGCACCTGCCTGCTGCTCGCGCTCACCGGCCGGATGAAGCCGACGGAGGGGACCGCCGAGGTCGGGGAGCTGCGGCTGCCCCGGCAGGCGGCGGAGCTGCGCCGGGTCAGCGCGTTGGCCCACGTACCCGGCGTCACCGATCTCGAACCCGCGCTGACCGTCGCCGAGCACCTGCGCGAACGGGCGCTGCTCCAGCGGCGCTTCGGGAGCCCCGTACGCGGGCTGCTGCGCGGCCGGGCCGAGCGCGCCGCCGCCTCCCGGGAGCTGATCGACGGCTCGCTCACCGCGGCGGGCCTGGACCTGGAGGCGCTGCCCAAGGGGCCGCGCACCGCCGTGCGGGACCTGGAGCGCACCGAGGCGCTGCGGCTGGAGATCGCCCTCGCGCTGCTCGCCCGCCCCCGGCTGCTCGGCGTGGACGACGCCGACCTCAAGCTGGCGGACGGCGACCGGGAGGCGGTCTGGTCCCTGCTGGCCTCCCTCACCGCCTCCGGCATCACGGTGCTGGCCGTGTGCGGCGAGGCCCCCGCGTCCGTTTCCGCGGTCACCGTGTCCACCCGGCCGGACGGCGAGACGTCCGACGACGAGGCGAAGGGGGCGGCCGATGCGCTCGCCGAAACTGGCCGCGCTTGAGCTGAGGCGCTTCGGGCGGGGACGGCTCCCGCGCGCCGCCCTGGCCGCGCTGCTGCTGCTCCCCCTGCTCTACGGCGCCCTGTACCTGTGGTCGTTCTGGGACCCCTACGGCCGCCTGGACCGCGTCCCGGTGGCCCTGGTCAACGACGACAAGGGCGCGACCGCGGGCAAGGAGAAGCTGCACGCGGGCGACGACATCACCAAGGGGCTGCGCGACAGCAAGACCTTCGAGTGGCACGAGGTGAGCGCCGACGAGGCCCGCGCGGGCGTCGAGGACGGCCGCTACTACCTCTCGCTCACCATGCCCGCCGACCTGAGCCGGCGCATCGCCTCCAGTTCGGGGGAGGCTCCGGAGACGGGCGCGCTCCAGGTCCGTACGAACGACGCGAACAACTACATCGTCGGGCAGATCTCGCGGACGGTCTTCGCGGAGGTGCGCACGGCGGCGTCCGGCAAGGCGTCGCGGTCCTTCCTGGACAAGATCTTCATCTCCTTCTCCGACATCCACGGCGAGACGGAGAAGGCCGCCAAGGGCGCCGACCGGCTGTCGGGCGGCATCGGCAAGGCGAAGAAGGGCTCCGAGGACCTCGCGGCCGGCCTGAAGGAGGCCGAGTCCGGCAGCGGCCGGCTGTCCAAGGGCGTCGGCAGGCTCGACAAGGGCGCCGGCGACCTGGAGACCGGCTCCCGGAAGGTCGCGGACGGCACCCGGCAGCTCGCCGACAAGGTCAACGCGGTCGCCGGGCGGCTGGGCCCCTTCCTGGCGGACAACGAGAAGGCGATCGGCGACACCGCCCAGTTCGTCGCCGACTCCTCCGGGAAGCTCCGCGAGGACCTCGGCACGCTGACGAAGCAGGCGCCGGCCGCCGCGAAGGACGCCCACGCGGAGGCGGACCGCCTCGCGGCGGTGTACCGCACCCGCTGCGCCGACCCGGCGGTGCCGGACGCCGCCTGCGCCGACCTGGAGAAGGCGAAGGACGCCGCGGGCACCGTCGCGGGGGTCGCGGACGACCTCAGCGGCCTGGTCACCGAGCACAAGGCGGAGCTGACGAAGCTCGACACCGACCTGGGCACCCTCCAGAAGCAGGCCCAGACCCTCGCCGACCGCGCCCCGCACCTGTCGGAGGACCTCGACGACGCCGTCACCAAGGTCAACGCCCTCGACAAGGGCGCCGGAAAGGTCGCCGACGGCGCGAAGCAGCTGCACACCGGCCTCGGCACCGCCAGGACCGGAGCCAAGGACCTGAACGCGGGCGTCGACAAGCTGCACACCGGCGCCGACGACCTGAGCGGCGGCATGTACAAGCTGGCCGACGGCTCGGGCGAGCTGGCCGGCGGGCTGCACGACGGCGCGGAGAAGATCCCCGACTACGACAAGAAGGACCGCGACCGGCGCACCGACGTGATGGCCGACCCGGTCCGCCTCGCCTCGCACGACCTGCACCGGGCGCCCAACTACGGCACCGGCTTCGCCCCGTACTTCATCCCGCTCTCCCTGTGGGTCGGCGCGATGGTGGCGTACATGCTGATCGCGCCGCTGAACCGGCGGGCCCTTGCGGCCGGCGCCTCGGCCTGGAGGATCGCGCTGGCGGGCTGGCTGCCGGTGCTGGCGATCGGGGTGCTCCAGACGGCCGCCCTGATGGCGGTGCTGCACTGGGGGGTCGGCCTGGAGATGACCCGGGCGGCCGGCACGATCGGCTTCCTGGTGCTGGTCACGGCCTGCTTCACGGCCGTCGTGCAGTGGCTGAACGCCCGCTTCGGGCCGGCCGGCCGGATCCTGGTCCTGGCGCTGCTGATGCTCCAGCTGACCTCGGCGGGCGGCACGTACCCCGTGCAGACCAGCCCGGGCTTCTTCAACGCCATCCACCCCTTCCTGCCGATGAGCTACGTCGTCGTCGCGCTGCGCCGGCTGATCACGGGCGGCGGCCTGGAGCCGGTGTGGCCGGCCTGCGCGGTGCTGGCGGCGTTCACCCTGGCGGCCCTGGCCCTGACCGCCCTGTCGGCCCGCCGCCGGCAGGTGTGGACGCTCGACCGGCTGCACCCGGAACTGACGCTGTGACGCCGGCGCGGGCCGCGGCTGTGAGAATCGGGACCATGGAACGCAGCAGCGGCGGCCGTCGCGAGGCCACCCGGCAGAAGCTCTACGAGGCGGCGGTCACCCTCATCGCCGAGCAGGGCTTCTCCGCCACCACGGTCGACGAGATCGCCGAGCGGGCCGGGGTGGCGAAGGGCACGGTCTACTACAACTTCGCCAGCAAGTCGGTGCTCTTCGAGGAGCTGCTGCGGCACGGGGTCGGCCTGCTCACCGCCTCGCTGCGGGAGGCGGCGGAGCGGACGGCGCGGGAGGGCGGCAGCCGGGTCGACGCGCTGGACGCGATGGTCCGGGCCGGCCTGGTCTTCATCGACCGCTACCCGGCCTTCACCCAGCTCTACGTGGCCGAGCTGTGGCGCACCAACCGGGCCTGGCAGTCCACCTTGATGGTGGTCCGCCAGGAGGCCGTCGCGGTGGTGGAGGGCGTGCTGCGCGACGGCGTGGGGAGCGGGGAGTTCAGCGACGAGATCGACGTGCAGCTGACCGCCGCCGCGCTGGTCGGCATGGTCCTGGTGGCGGCGCTGGACTGGCAGTCCTTCCAGCCCGAGCGCTCCCTGGACGACGTCCACGCGGCGCTGTCCCGGCTGTTGCAGGGCCGGGTGAGCGGGCGCCCTTGAGCGGGTCCCGACGGGGAAGCGGGGCCGGCCGCCGTTCCGGCGCCCCGTGTCGCCGGTGCCGTCGGCCGTGCCCTTCTCCGTGCCCCCACTCTCTCGTCCGCGCAGGTCGGAGCCCATCCGCGCGGGTACTCATCTGTGCTTCTAGGTACGGATACTCAGGGCGGGAGCGCCGGCGGCCGGCGGTTAGAGTCCTGCGCATGGCACGGATTGTGGTGATCGGCGCCGGGATGGGCGCGCTGGCGGCCGCCGCCCGGCTGGCCGTCGCGGGCCACCGGGTGACGGTGTTCGAGCGGACGGAGACCTACGGCGGCGCGGTGCGCCGCTTCGAGCGCGACGGGTTCCGCTTCGACACCGGACCCGGCCTGCTGCCGCTGCCCGCGGTCTGGCGGGACCTGTTCGTCAAGACCGGCAAGCAGGCCCTGGAGGACCGCGTCGAGCTGGTCCAGGCGGACCCCTCGGCCCGGCACGTCTTCGCCGACGGCTCCGAGGCGGCGCTGCCCGACACCTCGCGGGCCGGGGTGGTCGCCGCCCTCGACGCGGCGCTCGGCGCGCCGGCCGGTGAGCGCTGGGGCGGCTTCCTGGTGCGGGCCCGGGAGACCTGGGACCGCACCCGCCGGCCGCTCCTGGAGGAGCCGCTGTGGCCGAACTGGGGAGTCCTCGCCGAGCGCGAGCCCTATCCCGCCCTCCCCCACAAGCGGCTGCTGCGCACCCGCCGGGCCGGCACGCTCGCCGAGGTCGGCGCGTGGGAGCTGCGGGACGCCCGGCTCGCCGCCCTCCTGGAGAGCCACGCGCTGGCGTACGGCCTCGACCCCCGCACCGCCCCGGCCAACGCGGCCGTGCTGCCGTACATGGAGCACGCCTTCGGCGTCTGGTACGTGCGCGGGGGGCTGCGGGAGCTGGCCCGGGCGGTCTACGAGCGGTGCGTGGAGCGGCGCGTGGAGTTCCGCTTCCACGCCGAGGTGGCGGGGATCGCGGTGCGGGACGGCCGGGTGGCCGGGGTGCGGCTGGCCGACGGCGCCGAGGCGGAGGCGGACTTCGTGGTCGCCGGGGTGGCGCCGGGCGTCCTCGACGGCCTCGTGGACGGCGCGGCCGTGCACGCCGCGGACGGGCCTCCCGCGGCGCCGCAGCGGTCGGCGGCGAGCCGGGCGACCGTGCTGCTGGCGCTGCGGGGCTCCCGTCCGCCGGGCACGGCGCACCGGACGGTGGTGCACGCGCCGGACCGGGAGGCCGAGTTGGACGCCCTGTTCGGGTCCGTGCCGGGCCCGCCCGAGCGGCCCACGGTGACCGTGCTGCGGCCCGACGACCCCGCGTCGGTCCCGGACGCCGGCCACGAGGCGGTGACGCTCACCTCGGTGGTCCCGGCCGGCGCGGCGGTGGACGCCGAACGGCTGGTGGACGCCGCCGCCCGTGCGGTGCCCGGGCTGCGCGACCGGCTGCTGTGGCACGAGGTCCGCACCCCGGCCGACATCGCCGCCGCGACCGGCGCGGCGGGCGGCGCGGTGCCGGTGCCCGCCCTGGCGGCGGCGGGCGGGCGGCTGCTGCACGCGGCCAACACCACGGGGATCGGCGGGCTGTTCACGGCCGGCGGCTGGTCGCATCCCGGCGGCGGGCTGCCGCACGCGGGCATGTCGGGGGCGCTGGTGGCCGGGCTGGTCGTGGAGGGCCCGGACTTCCGGGGCTCGGCGTGAGCGCCGGGCGGCCCGGGGCGCGTCAGAAGCGGTACTGCTCGTCGTAGCCCTGGGGCTGCTGCGGCTGGCCGTCGCCCTGGTACGGGTAGCCGCCCTGCTCGGGCGGGAGTTCGGCGCCGTAGGGGTCCTCGGGGTTGCGCTGCTGCGGCACCCAGACGCCGCCGGCCGGGGTCTCGCCGCCGCTCTGGGCGCCGGCGTACGGGTCGGGCGCGTAGCCCTGCTGGCCGTACTGCTGCCCGCCGGAGGTGTCCCAGCCGCCGCCGGTGTCGTACGGGGCGGTGCCGCCGTAGGTGCCGATGTACGGGTCGGAGTAGGCGGCGTACTGCTGCTGGGCGGCGTCGTAGCCGTAGCCCTGGTGGTGGCCGTCCTGCTGGGCGTAGGCCGAGTAGTCGTAGGCGTAGGGCCGGCCGGCGCCGGTGTCCGCGTCGGCGCCGGGGTAGACGCCGTAGGAGCCGGTGTCGTCCGGCATGGGCTGCGGCTCGTAGACGGCGGTGGTCTCGGCGGGGCGGCCCGGGGCGAAGACGTCGTCGTGGTCGGGGTCGTCCTGGCCGTAGGCGTCGTAGGCGTAGGGGGCGGGCGGTGGCTGCTGGTCGGGGCCCTCGTGCCGGTCGTCGGCCGGTTCGGCGGCCTCCAGGCCGGAGACCTCGAGGGCAGGGTCCCGGTGGGCGCGCTCGGGGCGGCGGCGCCTGCTGCCGACGAGGCCCTCCGGCGCGTTGACCGCCCAGCCGGACTCGAAGCCGCGGCGGAAGGAGAGCGTGACGTAGGTCTGGCCGATCGCGAAGGTGATGGCGCCGAGGCCGATCACGACGACGGACGGCAGCAGCACGCCCACCACCACGCCGACGAAGCCGCCGAAGGCGAGCAGCCGCCAGCGCAGCCGCGCCTTGTACTGCAGCAGCACCTCGCCGAGCAGCCACAGCGCGACGATGCCGAACGCGATGTAGAGGACCGTCCAGCCCATGTACGCCCCTCCGGTCTAGGCCCGCGGGGGGCGGTGCAGGCCCAGGTTCTCGTAGATTTCCAGCGTCGCCGTCGAATTGTTCAGCGTGATGAAGTGCAGTCCGGGGACGCCCTCGGAGCGTAGCCGCGCGCAGAACTCCGTGGCGAACTCGATGCCAATGGAGCGTACCGCCGCCGGATCGCCCGCTGCCCGCAGGATGCGCTCTTTCAGCTCCGCCGGGAACAGGGCGTTGCTGAGCTTGGGCAGCCGCTCCAGCATCTTCACGCTGGTCACCGGCATGATCTCGGGGATGACCGGGGTCTCGCAGCCGGCCGCGGCGACCTTGTCGCGCAGGCGCAGGTAGGACTCCGGCTCGAAGAACATCTGGGTGATCGCGTAGTCGGCGCCGGCCCGGCACTTGGCCACGAAGTGCGCCACGTCGGTGTCCCAGTCCGCCGAGCGCGGGTGCATCTCGGGGAAGGCGGCGACGCCCACGCAGAAGTCGCCGGAGTCCTTGATGAGCCGGACCAGGTCGGCGGCGTACGTCAGGCCCTCGGGGTGCGCGATCCAGTCGCCCATCGGGTCGCCGGGCGGGTCGCCGCGCACGGCCAGGATGTTGCGGATCCCGGCGTCGGCGTACTGGCCGATGATGTTGCGCAGCTCGGCGACGGAGTGGTCGACGGCGGTGAGGTGGGCGACCGGGGTGAGCGTGGTGTCGGCGACGATCTGCTGGGTCTCCTTGACGGTGCCCGCGCGGGTGGAGCCGCCGGCGCCGTAGGTCACGGAGACGAAGTCCGGGGCGACCGCCTCGACCCGCCGCAGCGCGCTCCACAGGTTGCGCTCGCCCTTGGCCGTCTTCGGCGCCGAGAACTCGAAGGAGTACGTCGTCTTGCCGGCGGCGAGCATGTCGCGCACGGTGCGTGCGCGATCAGTCCTGGTGGATGCGGTTCCGAAGGCCATACGGGCAGGTTAGCGACGGGGTGGCGGCGACCCAACCGGATCTGGGGAAAACGTCCGGAATGCCGGATCGCCGTCCACCCCTTGGACACCCGGGGACACCCGGGGACACCCGGGGACACCCGGGGACACCCGGCCGCGAGCGGGTCAGGTCTCGCGCAGCCGCTTGGCGAACTCGGCCGCCGCCGCGCCGGGGTCGTCCGCGGCGGTGATCGCGCGGACGACGACCACGCGGCGGGCGCCGGCGTCGAGGACCTGGTCGAGGTTGGCGAGGTCGATGCCGCCGATGGCGAACCAGGGGCGGTCGGTGCCCAGGGAGGCGGTGTACCGGACGAGGTCGAGGCCGGGGGCGTGGCGCCCTGGCTTGGTGGGGGTGGGCCAGCAGGGGCCGGTGCAGAAGTAGTCGACGCCGTCCTGGGCGGCTGCCGCGGCGGCCTCGGACTCGGCGTGGGTGGAGCGGCCGATCAGCACCTCCTCGCCCAGGATCGCCCGGGCGGCGGGCACCGGCAGGTCGCCCTGGCCGAGGTGGAGTACGTCGGCGCGGGCGGCGTGCGCGACGTCCGCGCGGTCGTTGACGGCGAGCAGCCGGCCGTGCCGGGCGCATGCCTCGGCGAAGACCGCCAGATGCTCGAGCTCCTCGCCTGCCTCCATCCCCTTGTCCCGGAGCTGCACGACGTCGACCCCGCCGGCCAGCACCGCGTCGAGGAACTCGGGCAGGTCGCCCTGCTCGCGGCGGGCGTCGGTGCACAGGTAGAGCCGGGCGTCGGCGAGCCGGGCGCGGGCGGTGTCGGGCATGCGGGTGTCCCCCCAGGTCGGTGGTGCGGGCCGGCCACCGCGGGGCGTGGTGCGGACGCCCCGCGGTGGCCGGGTCAGGCCGGATCGGGCCGGGTCAGCTCAGAAGGCGAGCGCCTGGGCGCGGCGCTTCACCTCCGTGCCGCGATTCTCGCTCAGCGCCTGGGCGGGGGTGCCGGGCAGGGTGTCGTCGGGCGTGAAGAGCCACTCCAGCATCTCCTCGTCCGTGAAGCCGTCGTCGCGCAACACGGTGAGCAGCCCGGTCAGGCCCTTGACGACCTTGTCGCCGTCGATGAAGGCCGCCGGGACGTGCAGCGCGCGGTTCTCCCCGCGGCGTACGGCGATGAGCTGGCCCTCCTTGATGAGCTGGCGTACCCGGGTCACCTCGACGTCGAGCTGTTCGGCGATGTCGGGGACGGTGAGCCAGGCGGGTACGAGAGCATCGGTCTTTGCGTCAATCTCGGTCACGCCTCAAGCCTGCCATCTGCCACCGACAGCCGGAAGCGGAAGCCTGCGGCGCGGGGCCGGGGGGGCATCGAGGCGGGGCCACCCTGGCGGGGCCACCGTGGCGAAACCCACCCGGGGTGGGACCGCTGGGCGGGACCTACGGGGTGGGGCCAGCCGGGCGGGGCTACCGGGGAAGTACCAGCCGGGCGGCGCCACCAGGGCGGAGCCCACCCGGGCGGACCCGCCGGGCAGAACCTACGGGGTGGGGTCGGCCGGGCGGGGCTGCGGGGGCGGAGCCAGCCGGCCGGGGCCCCCGGGGGGCGGACCCGGCGAGGCAGCGCTACCGGGGCGGGACCACCAGGGCCGGCCCGCCCGAACGAGGCCACCGGGGGCGGGGCCAGCCGGGGCGGGGCCGTCGGACAGCGGGGCCGGAGCCGGCCGGGGCGGCGCCAGCGGGGCGGGACCGCCGGACCGGGCCACCCGAGGCTGGACACCCGGGCGGAGCAGGCGGGGCGGGACCGGCAGGGCCGGGCCAGGCAGGGCCGGGCCAGCCAGGCAGGC
Source organism: Streptomyces sp. NPDC048182 (assembly GCF_043202555.1). Taxonomy (NCBI): domain Bacteria; kingdom Bacillati; phylum Actinomycetota; class Actinomycetes; order Kitasatosporales; family Streptomycetaceae; genus Streptomyces; species Streptomyces sp. NPDC048182. The sequence continues at coordinate 175,405 of NZ_JBIDAQ010000011.1, forward strand.
CCAGCCGGGGCGGCACCGCTGGGCAGGGCCTCTCGGACAGGGCCTCCCGGGGCGGAGCCAGCCGGGCGGCGCCGGTGGGGCGGGACCGGCAGGGGCGGGGCAGCCGGGGCGGGACTGCCAGGGGCGGGGCAGCCGGGGTGGGGTCGGCTGGGTGGGGCTAGTGGGGGTTTGTGGTGGCGGACTTCAGGGGGCGGGACGGGTCGGGGAGGAGGCGGGGGTTCATGGGGGTGCCGGACGTGATCAGGCGGCGGCCCTGGGCCAGGTCGCGGGGGCGGCCCACCGCGAGGAGGGCGACCAGGCGGTCGCCGCGCAGCCAGCAGACCGTCCAGGCGGGGCCCGTGGGATCGCCGCGCCACAGGACGGTGTCGGCGCCGGTGTGGTGGCCGGCGTACTGGACGAAGCGGCCGAACTGCTCGGACCAGAAGTACGGCACCGGGTCGTAGGGTGCGGGTTCTTCCCCGGCGGCGGCGCCGACGATGTCGGCGGCGACCGTGCGTGGGCCCTGCAGGGCGTTGTCCCAGTGGTGTACCAGGAGCCGCTCGCCGTAGCGCCCGGAGGGGAAGGACGCGCAGTCGCCGACCGCGTACACGTCCGGCGCCGAGGCGCGCAGCCGGTCGTCGGCCAGCACCTCGCCGTGCGCGCCGAGGGCGATGTCGGAGCCGGCCAGCCAGCCGGTGGCGGGGCGGGCGCCGATGCCGACGACGACCGCGCCGGCCGGCAGCCGGGTGCCGTCGGCCAGGACGACCGTGCCGGCCGCGTCGCCTGCGCCCGGCTCGACGCGCTCCACGCGCGCGTGGGTGCGCAGCTCGGCGCCGCTGTCGGCGTACCAGGCGGTCATCGGCGCGGCGACCTCGGCGGGCAGGGCGCCCGCCAGCGGCCGGTCGGCGGCCTCCACGACGGTCACCGCGCAGCCGGCCTCCCGGGCGGCGGTGGCGAACTCGGCGCCGATCCAGCCGGCCCCGACGACCACGATGTCGTGCTGCCGGGCCAGCACGGGCCGCAGCCGCTCGGCGTCGTCCAGGGTGCGCAGCAGGTGCACGCCCGGCACACCCTCGGTGCCGGGGAGGCGAATCGGTTCGGCGCCGGTGGCCAGCACCAGGGCGTCGTACGGGACGGGTCCCGCGGAGGTGTCCAGGGTGTGCGCGCCGGGCCGGACGCCGAGGGCCTCGCAGCCGAGGCGCAGGGTGATGCCGAGCGCCTCGAAGTCGACGTCGAAGGCGGAGCCCTCGGCGGTGCCGAGCAGGACGGCCTTGGACAGCGGGGGGCGGTCGTAGGGCTGGTGGGGCTCGGCACCGATCAGGGTCACGGCGCCGGTGAACCCCTGCTCGCGCAGGGCGACGGCGGTCTGGACGCCGGCCATGCCCGCGCCCACCACGACCACGCCCGGTGCCTGTGCCGTCTCCCGCGTCAGCTCGCTCACCTTGATCACCTTAGTCATCCGGACGCCCGCCGGTCAGTGCCCCGGAGCGATCTCCTCCACGACGCTCGTCCCGCTGCCCGGCTGCGACTCCCATTCCCAGGTCTCCGCCAGCCGCACCCGCCCGTCCGGCAGCTCGGTCACGGTGGACGCGCAGTGGCCCGATGACGTGCTGCCGTCGGTCTTGAGCTGCACGTACCGGAAGTCCAGCCGGTCGCCGTCCCGGGTGCCCACCAGGTGCCCGCGCACGACGTCCCCGCCCGCGTACTCCGCCCAGATCGCGCCGTCCTCCTCGTGGTACGCGAACCGGGTGCGGGTGCCCACCTGGCCGGGCGTCTGGTCGGCGACCGGGGCGAGGACGAGTCCGTCGAGCGAACGGGCCATGCGGGAGGCTCCCTTACTGGGCGGCGGGGCGGAGAGCTAGGGTGGCCAAGGTAGAGCACACGCGGGAGCCCGGACGCAGCGGGCTGAGAGGGAGGCTGGCGCGGCCTCCGACCGTCCGAACCTGATCCGGGTCATGCCGGCGAAGGGAGGGTCTTGACGCCATGGCGTCTTCAGCACCTGCAGGAACGCCGTCAGCACCTGGCGGATCCCCGTCCGGGGCCGCCGACGTCCTCGTGGTGGGCGGCGGGATCATCGGCCTGGTCACCGCCTGGCGGGCCGCGCAGCGGGGCCTGGCCACCGCCGTGGTGGACCCCGAGCCGGGCGGCGGGGCCGCGCAGGTGGCGGCCGGGATGCTCGCCGCCGTCACGGAGCTGCACTACGGCGAGGAGACGCTGCTCGCGCTGAACCTCGCCTCCGCGCGCCGCTACCCGGAGTTCGCCGCCGAGCTGGCCGACGCGACCGGCCTGGACCTCGGCTACCGCCGCTGCGGCACGCTCGCCGTCGCCCTGGACGCCGACGACCGCGCGCACCTGCGCGAGCTGCACGCCTTCCAGGAGCGCTCGGGGCTGACCTCGGAGTGGCTGTCGGGGCGCGAGTGCCGTCGCCTGGAGCCGATGCTCGCGCCGGGCGTGCGCGGGGGCCTGCGGGTGGACGACGACCACCAGGTCGACCCCCGCCGCCTGGCCGCCGCGCTGGTCACCGCCTGCGAGCGGGCCGGCGTCGCCTTCCACCGGACCTGGGCCGCGCGGCTGACCGTCGCCGCGGACCGGGCCACCGGCGTGGTCACCGCCGACGGCACCGAGCTGCCGGCCGGGCAGGTGGTGCTGGCCGGCGGCAGCCTGAGCGGGCGCCTCGACGGCGTGCCCGAAGGGCTGGTGCCGCCGGTGCGGCCGGTCAAGGGCGAGGTGCTGCGGCTCACGATGCGGGAGGGCGCACCGCTGCTGGGCCGCACCGTGCGGGCGGTGGTGCGCGGCAACCCGCTCTACCTGGTGCCGCGCGAGAACGGCGAACTGGTCGTCGGCGCCACCAGCGAGGAGCAGGGCTGGGACACCACGGTGACCGCGGGCGGCGTCTACGCCCTGCTGCGCGACGCCCACGAGCTGGTCCCCGGCATCACCGAGCTGGCCCTGACGGAGACCCGCGCGGGCCTGCGCCCCGGCTCCCCGGACAACGCCCCGCTGCTCGGCCCGACCGGCCTGGACGGGCTGCTCCTGGCCACCGGCCACTACCGCAACGGCGTCCTGCTCACCCCGGTCACCGGAGACGTGCTGGCGCACGCCCTGACCACCGGGGAGCTGCCCTCGGAAGCCCGCCCCTTCACCCCCCGGCGCTTCGGCGCCGCCCTCGCCCTCTCCTCCCCGGAGCCGACCGCATGAACATCTCCGTCAACGGGGAGCCGCGCGAGGTGGCCCCCGGCACCGCCCTGGACGCCCTGGTGGGCGTCCTCACCGCGGCCCCCTCCGGCGTGGCCGCCGCCGTCAACGAGACCGTCGTCCCGCGCACGCGGTGGGCCGCCACCGCGCTGGCCGAGGGCGACCGCGTCGAAGTCCTCACCGCCGTCCAAGGAGGCTGACCCGATGGCCGACGACCCCTTCGTCCTCGGCGGCACGTCCTACACGTCCCGCCTGATCATGGGCACCGGCGGCGCCCCCAGCCTCGACGTGCTCGAGCGCGCCCTGGCGGCCTCCGGCACCGAGCTGACCACGGTGGCGATGCGCCGGGTGGACCCCTCGGTGCACGGCTCGGTCCTGTCGGTGCTGGAGAAGCTGGGCGTGCGGGTGCTGCCGAACACCGCCGGCTGCTACACCGCCGGCGAGGCCGTGCTCACCGCCCGCCTGGCCCGCGAGGCCCTCGGCACCGACCTGGTCAAGCTGGAGGTCATCGCCGACGAGCGCACCCTGCTGCCCGACCCGATCGAGCTGCTGGACGCCGCCGAGACGCTGGTCGACGACGGCTTCACGGTGCTGCCGTACACCAACGACGACCCGGTGCTCGCGCGGAAGCTGGAGGACGTGGGCTGTGCGGCGATCATGCCGCTCGGCTCGCCGATCGGCTCCGGGCTCGGCATCCGCAATCCGCACAACTTCCAGCTGATCGTGGAGCACGCGCGCGTGCCGGTGATCCTGGACGCGGGCGCCGGCACCGCCTCGGACGTGGCCCTGGCGATGGAGCTGGGCTGCGCGGGCGTGATGCTCGCCTCGGCGGTGACGCGGGCGCAGGAGCCGGTGCTGATGGCCGCCGCGATGCGGGCGGGGGTGGAGGCGGGGCGGCTCGCCCGGCTCGCGGGGCGGATCCCGCGCCGGCACTTCGCGGAGGCGTCGTCCCCGGTGGCGGGCCTGGCCGACCTCGACCCGGAGCGGCCGGCCTTCGGCACGCCCTGACGGCATCCGACGGGCGCACGCCGGGAGAGACACGTCACAGCTCCGCTCCAGTACCGCCCCGATCGCGCCGCACACCGCGGAGGTGTCGGTGCCGGCTCGTAGACTCGCCTGCGTGGACACGACCCTCCAGGACCCTCTCGTCGGGCAGACGCTCGACGGCCGGTACCGCGTCGAGGCGCGGATCGCGGTCGGCGGGATGGCCACGGTCTACCGGGCCGTGGACACCCGCCTGGACCGCGTGCTCGCGCTCAAGGTGATGCACCCGACGCTCGCCACCGACGTCTCCTTCGTCGAGCGGTTCATCCGCGAGGCCAAGTCGGTGGCCCGGCTCGACCATCCCAACGTCGTCCAGGTCTACGACCAGGGCGCCCAGGGCGCGTACGTGTATCTGGCGATGGAGTACGTCGCCGGCTGCACCCTGCGCGACGTGCTGCGCGAGCGCGGGGCGCTCCGGCCGCGGGCCGCCCTCGACATCCTGGAGCCGGTCCTCGCCGCCCTGGGCGCCGCCCACCGGGCGGGCTTCGTGCACCGGGACATGAAGCCGGAGAACGTGCTGATAGGGGACGACGGCCGGGTCAAGGTCGCCGACTTCGGGCTGGTCCGCGCGGTCGACACGGTCACCGCCACCACGGGATCCGTGCTCGGCACGGTCTCCTACCTGGCGCCCGAGCAGATCGAGTCCGGCGCGGCGGACCCGCGGGTCGACGTCTACGCGTGCGGTGTCGTCCTTTACGAGATGCTGACCGGCGAGAAGCCGCACGACGGGGACTCCCCCGCGCAGATCCTCTACAAGCACCTCCACGACGACGTGCCGCCGCCGTCGGCCGCCGTGCCGGGCATGGCGTACGCGCTGGACGAGCTGGTCGCCCTGGCGACCGCGCGGAACCCCGAGGTCCGCCCGCCGGACGCGGTGGCGCTGCTCGGGCTGGCCCGCGAGGCGCGGGCCGCGCTCGGCGCGGAGCAGCTGGACGCCGTGCCGCCGCGGGCCACCGAGGGCGCGCATGTCGGCGCCGAGAACCGCACCAGCGTCATCCCGCGCGCGCTGCCCGTGGACGGCGGCGCCGCCGCCTCCGTCCGGCACACCGCCCGCTTCGCCTCTCCCCCGCTGGATCCGCCGGCCCCCCGCCGCCCGCGCCGCCGGCCGGCCGTGCGGCGCGGGCCGCTGGCCGTGGTGGTGGCCGTCCTGCTGGTGCTCGGCGTCGGCACCGGGCTGTGGTACATCAACTCCGGCCAGTTCACCAAGGTGCCGCCGCTGCTGTCCAAGACCGAGGTCCAGGCCCGGGATCGGCTGAAGGAGGCCGGCCTGGAGGTCGGCAGGGTCCGGCACGCCTACAGCGACACCGTCCGGCGCGGCACGGTCATCTCCACCGACCCCGGTGTCGGCGCCCGGATCCGCGACAGCGACGCCGTCTCGCTCACCGTCTCCGACGGCCCCGAGACGGTGGAGCTGCCCGACGTCCGGGGCGACAAGCTCGACCGGGCGCGCGACACGCTCAAGGACGAGGGACTCGAACCGGGCATGGTGACCCGGGAGTTCAGCGACGAGGTGGAGCGCGGCTCGGTGGTCGCCACGGACCCGGAGCCGGGCACCGAGGTCCGCGCGGGCACGGCCGTCGCCCTGACCGTCAGCAAGGGCAGCCCGGTGGAGGCCCCCGACGTCACCGGCGACGACCTCCAGGACGCGCGCGACCAGCTGGCGGAGGCGGGCCTGAAGGTGAAGGTGGCCTCCGGGCAGGTCACCTCCGAGTACGACAAGGGCCAGGTGGCCCGGCAGTCCCCGGACCCCGGCGAGCAGCTCGCCGAGGGCGACACGGTGACGCTCACCGTGTCCAAGGGCCCCGAGATGATCGAGGTCCCGGACGTGACCGGCGACAGCGTGGACGAGGCGCACGACAAGCTGGAGAGCGCCGGCTTCGAGGTGCACGAGGACCGCGGCTTCCTGGGCCTGTTCGGCGACGAGATCAAGGACCAGTCGGTGGACGGCGGCGACAAGGCGCCCAAGGGGTCGACGATCACCATCAAGATCCGCTGACGCGCACCCCGGGGATCCCTCGGGGCGGTGCCCGCACCGCCTCGGGAACAGTCCGGCAACGGCCGTCGGCGGGGCCCTTCGCCCCCTCCGCCGGCCCCGCGGAGGCCGCTACTATGGCGGCTTCGCGGACGGTCGGGGGGTGGGCGTCTTGGGGGCGGAAGCGGTCGCGCGCACCGCGGTGGCCGACGACTGGCAGGTGAGCATCCTGGGGCCCGGCGGGCAGCCGGTCGGCGGCGGGGTCGTGATCCCGCCCCGTTACGTGCTGACCTGCGCCCATGTGGTCGTCTCGGCCCTCGGCGGCCGCCCGGCCGACGACCCCGGCGCCACCGTCACGGTCGCCCTGGCAGGCGGCCTGGAGCACACCGCGTCCCCCGGCGGCGGCCACCACTGGACGGGCGGCAGCCACCACGAGGACGTCCTGGTGCTCACCCTCCACGGCGACCTGGGCCGCGGCCGGTTACCGGTCACGCACGGGCACCTCTCCGCCGGTGACTTCGCGGTCCGGCGCGAGATGCAGGTCTACGGCTACCCGCAGGGCCAGCCGCACGGCGTGTGGGCCGACTGCCTGATGGCCGGGCGGGGCGGGCCGGACGCGGCGCTGATCCAGCTGAACGACGCGCCGGGCACCGGGCGCCGGGTGGCCCGCGGCTACAGCGGCTGCGGCGTGAAGGACGCCGCCACCTCCCGCGTCGCCGGCCTGGCTGTGCTGCGCGACCGGTCCCCCGAGGCGGGCGTGACCTGGATGATCCCGCTGGACCGGCTGGCCCGCGCCTGGCCGCCGTTGCGCGCGGCCCTTGGCCTGGCCGGGGAGCGTCTCGAGCCGCCCGGGCCCGCCGAGGAGGGCCAGGAGGACCCGTACGACGGCCCGTTCGACGCGGAGGCGATGGACGACCTCTACCGTCTGCTCCTGGACGGCGGCCACGCGCCGGCCGGCCTGGTGGCGCTGCGCGACGAGGCGCTGGGGCCGGTGCGGCGGACCTGGCGGGGCGCCCCGGAGGACATCCTCGGGATCGTGCACGACCTGCGGCACATCGCCCAGGCGGGCCGCCCGGTGCCGCCGCTGCTGACCTTCGTCGCCGCGCTGTCCCGCATGGTCCCCGGGCCGCGCGGCCAGGAGCTGGCCCGCTGGGTGCGCGGCCGGGCCGGGCACTGCGTCCCGGCGGTCGACCCCGGGCCCCTCCTCGAGCGCCGCGCCCGTCCGGCGGGCGCCGGCGCGCGGTGGACGTACGCCACCTTCCGCGTCACCCCGGCCGCCACGCGGGCGCACTACCTCCTGGACGTCTTCCGCGAGCACGAGGGCACCCCGCGCGAGGCGGTGCGCCAGTACACCGAGGCGATGAAGCCGGCCCGGGTGGAGCGCCTGGTGGTCGAGGAGATCCTGCGCATGCGCCGCGAGCAGACCCCGGACTCCCCCGACCTGTTCGTGGAGTTCGTGCTGCCCCGCGAGCTGCTCGGCCGGCCGGTCGACACCCTCACCATCCCGACCCCCAGCGGCGCGGAGGTGCGTCTGGGGGTGGTGCACCCGGTGGCCGTGCGCAGCCTCGAGCGCCAGGACGCCTCGGAATGGGTCGACTGGGGGCATAACTGGTCCCGCAAGTGGGACAGGATGAGGGCATTGGCCGCACTCTCCGGAGAGGGCGTGGTGGATGTGATCCCCGTCCGCAATCAGGAGGGCTCCTCCTACGAGGACCTGTTCTCCGCGCTGCTGGCCGACGAGGGGCCGCTGGCGCTGGTCCTCGGCTTCCCGCCGCGCGCGCCGCGCCGCCGGGCGCCGGACGCGGAGTTCGACGCCGCCCTGGACGCCGGCGTACCGGCCCTGGTCTGGGCCCACGACGAGCAGGACGGGCCGCAGGTGTGCGCCGGGCTGCCGGACCGGCTGCGCGCGGCGGCTGCGGGCACCCTGTCCGCGGAGGTGCTCAGGGCCCGCCGCGGGGAGTGGGCGGCCCGGGCCGGCGTGGCCCGCTCGCGCGCCGCCGGCGGACTGCGCCTCGGCTTCCTGTGGGACCCCTTCGACCGGCTGCCCCCGCGCGCCCCCCTGACCCCGCCCGCCCCCGCACCCGGAGGTGACCCCCGGTGACCGAGCCCGCAGCCCCGCCGCCGCCCGCGTGGTGGATCTACCGCGGTGACGGCGTCCCGCACAACGCGATCGAACGGCTGCCGGACCCCCCGGTGTGGCGCCCGCTCCAGCAGGGCATGCCCCCGCAGGACGACGACGCGGTCGCCCCGGAGCCGTCCGACGCCCAGCGGGGCCGGGTCTTCCAGGTGGACCGGGGCCTGGTGGACGCGGTCAACGCGGCCCTGCTGCTGCGCCGCCCGCTGCTCCTGACGGGCCGTCCGGGCACCGGCAAGTCCACGCTGGCGCACGCGGTCGCCTACGAGCTGGGCCTCGGCCCGGTGCTGCACTGGCCGGTGACCTCGCGGACCACGCTGCGCGACGGCCTGTACTCCTACGACGCCATCGGCCGCCTGCACGAGGCCAACCTGCGCCGCGCCGGCCTGGACACCGGCGGCGGCACCGGGGAGATCGGCCGCTTCCTGCGGCTCGGCCCGCTGGGCACGGCGCTGCTGCCGCGCCGCCGGCCGCGGGTGCTGCTCGTGGACGAGCTGGACAAGAGCGACATCGACCTGCCGAACGACCTGCTGACGGTCTTCGAGGAGGGCCGCTTCAGCGTCGAGGAGCTGCTGCGGCTGCCGCCCGAGCAGGGCACGGTCGCGGTGCGCACCGCGGACGGCTCCACCGAGCCGGTGACGGACGGCGAGGTGAGCTGCTGGGCGTTCCCGTTCGTGGTCATCACCTCCAACGAGGAGCGCGAGTTCCCCGCCGCCTTCGCCCGCCGCTGCCTGCGCTACGACATCGAACCGCCGGGCCCGGAGCGGCTGGCCGCGATCGTCGCCGCGCACCTGGGCGAGGAGGTCCTCGACCAGACCCGGCCACTGGTGGAGGCGTTCCTCGCCGAGCAGGACCACGGCAGCGTCGCCGTCGACCAGTTGCTCGGCGCGATCCAGCTGGCCCGGGCCGGCGCGGACGAGGACCCCGAGCAGTGGCAGGACCTGCTGCGCACCCTGTGGCGGCATCTGGAGACGGGGCCCTGATGGCCTACGAACCGCCGCCCGAGCGGCCCGCCCCGGACGCCCGGGAGATCGCCGAGGTGCTGTGGCTGGCGGCGCAGCTGGCCCGCGCCCCGGCCGAGCCGGCGCCTGGCCGCGACCCCGCGCGTCCGCACCGGCTGTCCGGGCTGGCCGGCGAGCTGGAGCCCGGCACGCCGCACCGCCCGCCCGAGGACCCCGGCGCGGACGACGTCCTGCCGCCGCCGGCCGGCGATCTCCCGGCGGACGGCACCGGCGAGGCCGCCCGGCAGCCCCGGCTGCACATGCCGGGCACCGGCACTCCCGGCCCGCCGGTGCCGGCGCTGCCGGTGCGCTCCCCCGGCGTACGGCCGCTGCCCCGGGCGGCGGAGCTGGGCCGGGCGCTCAGGCCGCTGCGCCGGCGGGCCGCCTCGGCCGTACGGCACCGCCTGGACGAGGAGGCGACGGCGGAGCGGGCCGCGCAGACGGACGTCTGGGAGCCGGTCCTTGTCCCGGCGGAGGAGCCCTGGCTGGACCTGGTCCTGGTGGTGGACACCGGCGAGTCGATGGTGCTGTGGGACGGCGCGGTGGCCGAACTGCGCACGGTGCTGCGGCGGGTGGGCGCCTTCCGGTCGATCACGGTGCGCTGGCTGGAGCACCTGCCGGACGGGGCGGTGGCGGTGCGCGCCGCGCCGCCACCGTGGAGCGGCCCCGCCGCCGCGGGCGACCGGCCGCCCCCGCACTCCCCGCGCGGCACGGTGCTGGTGTTCAGCGACGCGATCGGCCCGGGCTGGCGCTCGGGCGCGGTCTCCCGGCTACTGTCCCGCTGGGCGCGCGGCCGGCCCACGGCACTCGTCCAGCCGCTGGACCGGCGGCTGTGGCACCGCACCGCGCTGCGCCCGGTCCCCGTCACCCTCAAGGCGGCCCGCCCCGGCGCTCCCAACACCGACCTGCGCGGCGACGCGGCCGGGCGGGGGCCGCTGGTGCCGGTGGTCGAGCTGGACCCGGCGGCGCTGGGCTCCTGGGCCCGGCTGGTGGCCCGCCCGGAGAGCGCCGCCTTCCAGGGGTACGCGGTGCGCACCGGTGCCGCGCGCCGGGCGCCGGCGGAGGCCGGCCCGGAGCGGGCGGCGCGCGACGAGCGGCGCTCACCGCTCGACCGGGTCCTCGCCTTCCGGGCGGTGGCCTCGCCGCAGGCCTTCGAACTGGCCGGGTACCTGTCCGCCGCGCCGCTGTTCCTGCCGGTGATGCGGCTGGTGCAGCAGGTGATGGCGCCGCGCACCACGCCCTCGCACCTGGCGGAGGTGTTCCTGTCCGGGCTGCTGCACCCGGTCTCGCCGGGGCCGCGTCCGGCGGAGCAGACCGAGTTCGACTTCCCCGAGGCGGTGCGGTCGCTGCTCCTCGGGTCGCTGCACCGGCAGGAGAGCCGCCGGGTGCTGACGGCGGTCTCCGGGTACCTCGCCGAACACTCCTCCGCCCCGTACCGGTTCGACGCGACGCTGACCGACCCGGCGCACGAGCTGCCCGCCCGGATCAGCGTGGAGAGCCTGCCGTTCGCCAAGGTGGACGCGGCGGTGGCGGACGCGCTGGGCGGCGGGTTCGCGGCCCGGGCGCGCCGGCTGCGCGGCCTGATCTCCGGACCGCCCCGGCCCCGGCAGGAGGGTGACGCTGCGTCGCCCTACGATGACGCTGTGACTGACACCACAGCCGTCAGCGGCACCATCGAAGCGGAGGCCGGCCGCCCCCGTCCGGCGGGGGAACCGCCCCGGCACCCAGCGGAAAGGGATCGATCCGTGGCCGAGCACCGCTCCCGACCGGCCGGCGCCGACGGCCGCACGGCCCTCGCGGAGCCCCTGACGGGTCCGCTGTCCTCGCTCACCCGGCCGATGCGGTTCGAGGAGGCCGTTCCCCAGGTGTGGGGTCGGCGCATCCCGCCGCGCAACCACAACTTCACCGGCCGGGACGAGCTGATCACCCAGTTGCACGAGCGGCTGGGCGACCGGCGGGCGGCGATCGTGCCGCAGGCCTTCTTCGGCCTGGGCGGGGTGGGCAAGACACAACTGGCTGTTGAATACATCTACCGTTACCAGTCCCAGTACCAGCTGATCTGGTGGATCAACTCCGAGGACCCGGCCCTGGTCCGCACCGCCATCGCCGCGCTCGCCCCGCACCTGGGCCTGGAGGCCGGGCCCAGCGGCGACGAGGCGCTCCCGCTCGTCCTCGACGCGCTGCGCCGGGGCTCTCCGTACCGCAGGTGGCTGCTGGTCTTCGACAACGCCGACCGGCCCGAGGACCTGGAGGAGTACTTCCCCTCCGGCGAGGGCCACGTCCTGATCACCTCCCGCAACCAGAGCTGGGCCGGGCACGCGCACCCGGTCTCGGTGGACGTCTTCTCCCGTGAGGAGTCGGTGCGCTTCCTGCGCCGCCGGGTGCCGGGCATGCCCGCCGAGGACGCCTCGCGGCTGGCCGAGGCGCTGGGCGACCTGCCGCTGGCGGTGGAGCAGGCCGGGGCGTGGCACGCGGAGACGGCCATGTCGGTCGACGAGTACCTCCAGCTGCTGGGCGAGCACGCCGGCCGGCTCCTGGACACCTCGGTGCCCTCGGGGTACCCGCACTCCGTGGTGGCGACGTGGAACCTCGCGATGGAGCGGCTCGGCCGGCGCAGCCCGGCGGCGGTGCAACTCCTGCGGCTGTGCTCCTGCATGGCGCCGGAGCCGATCAGCTGGGCGATGCTGCGCAGCGCCGCGTTCGCCCCGCTGCCCTCCCCGCTGGCGGAGGCGCTGCGGGACCCGGTCGAACTGGGCCTGGTCACCCGGGAGATCGGGCGGCTCGCCCTCGCCCGCATCGACCACCGCAGCAACAGCCTCCAGATGCACCGCCTAGTACAGGCGGTCCTCTTCAACCAGATGTCGGAGCAGGAGCAGGAGGACACCTACCACCTGACGCACGTCCTGCTGGCGGCGGCCGACCCGCACGAGCCGGAGAACGGCGACAACTGGCGCCGGTACGCCGAACTGCGGCCGCACATCCGGCCCACCCGGGCCGTGGAGTGCGACCACCGCGAGGTGCGGGACCTGGTGCTCAACGAGATCCGGTACCTGTATCTGTACGGCGACTACACCGGCGGCACGGAACTGGCCGAATTCGCACGCAAGGAGTGGCAGCAGCGGCTCGGCGAGGAGCACCCGCAGACCATGCGGGCCACCCGCTCCTACGCCACCCTGATCCGCACCTTCGGCCGGTTCGACGAGGCCCGGGAGCTGAACGCCGAACTCCTGGTGCGGGCCCGCCGGGTGTTCGGCGAGGACCACGAGGAGACGCTGGCCATCGCCAACAGCACCGCGGCCGACCTGCGGGTCCTTGGCGACTTCGAGCAGGCGGAGCAGCGGGACGGCGACACCCTGGACCGGCTGACCCGCGGCTTCGGCCGGGACTACCCGCTGGCACTGATGTCGGCCGCCAACCACGCCCTGGACCTGCGCCTGCTCGGCCGCTTCCGGGAGGCCCTGGAGCTGGACGCGGACACCTATCAGCGGCGGCAGCGGATCTTCGGACCCGACGAGACGGTGACGCTGGTGGTGGCCGCCAACTACGCCCGCGACCAGCGCGAGCTGGGCGACTACCGGGGCTCGGTGGAGTCGCTGCGCGCGGTCTACCCGAAGCTGCGGGACCTGCACGGCAGCGAGCACCCCAACACCCTGGACGTGGCGAAGAACCTGGCGGTGTCGCTGCGGGCGATGGGCGCCTACGAGGAGGCGTACGACCGCTCCTCGCGCACGGTGGACCGCTACCGGGCCCGGTACGGCGAGGGCGACCTCAACACCCAGGCGGCGGTGGGCAACTACGCCGTCGACCTGCTGCTGCGCGGCGAGCTGGAGGAGGCCGAGCGGCTGGCCGCGCAGACGGTCGCCGGGTACGTGCAGCTCTTCGGCCCCGAGCACCCCTACGTGCCGATGACCGAGACCAACCACGCGCTGGTGTTGAGCGCCCTGGGCGAGCACGAGCGGGCCCTGTCGCTGAACCTCGTGGCCTACGAGAAGCTCACCGAGCGCTTCGGCCCCGAGCACAACTGCACGCTGCGCTGCGGGGTCAACCTGGCCAACGACCTGCACGCGGCCGGCCGGCACGAGGAGGCGGCGCAGGCCGACACCCGGCACCTGGCGGCGCTGCGCGCCACGGTCGGCCCGGACCACCCGGTCACCCTGGTCTGCGGCGGCAACCTCGCCCACGACCTGGACGCCCTGGACCGCACGGAGGAGGCCGCCGCGCTACGGGAGGACGTCGTCGCCCGCTTCACCCGCACGCTGGGTCACGACTACCCGGTCGCCGAGGTCTTCGCCCGCGGCGACCGCGCGTTCTGCGACATCGAGACGCCGGTGTTCTGACCCGTCCGGGTCCCCGGCCGCCAGCCAGGCCGCCAGGTCCAGCGGGTCGGCCGGGTCGGACAGGAAGAGGTGGCGGACCAGGTCGGTGCGGTGGCGCAGGGCCGTGGCGCCGGGGAGGCGCTCCTCGGCGGCTGCCGCAGCCAGCTCCGCCCAGCGGTCGGCGCGGTGCGGCTCGGCCGCGGCGGCGCGGGCGGCGTCGCGGGCCGGGCGGGCGCGCTCGGCGCCGCGTTGCCGGGCCGCCCAGCGCATGACGTCCGGGCCGGGTCCGGTGACCGGCCCCGTGGCGGGGCGTACGGCGTCCGGGGGCAGCTCCCCGGGCGGGCGCCCGGCGCGCCGGCGGGCCACCAGGCGGGCCGTCGCGGCGGCGTCGGGCGGCACGCCCCAGCGCAGCCGCCAGACGGCCTCCTCGCCGGTCTGCACCCGGGCGACGGCCCGCAGCAGCCGCGCGTCCGGGACGTCGGCCCCCGCGCGTACGGTGTCCGCGACCCGGTCCAGGAAGCGGACGCCGAGTCCGGTGAGCGGGACGTGCGCGGTCGCCTCGGCCAGGCCGCGCTCCACGTGCACCCGGGTGCCGGCCGCCCGCCACGCCGCGTCGGCCTGCCCGGGCCCGTCTTCCCGCCCGCCGCGCTCCCGCCAGAAGGCCAGGTCGCCGAGGTGGGCGTAGACGCCCTGGAGGAGCCCCGCGGCCGGGCGCGGATCGGGCCGCCAGGGGGCGTAGAGGCGGGCCCCGCCGTCCCCCTCGTGCAGGGCGACCAGGTCGGTCAGGGCGCTGAGCTTGCTGTGCTGGAACTCGTGCAGCAGGCTCAGCGCCAGCCGCTCGGGGTCGGCCGGCCAGGAGGTCAGCACGGTGCCGAAGGCGTGCCGCGAGGTGGCGGAGGCGACGCCGCGCGCCGGGGCGGGCAGCGGCACCAGGGCGGTGAGGCCGGCGGCGAGTTCGGCGGCGCGGCCCGGGTGGCGCTCCACCAGCAGCTCCCAGGCCGGCCCGAGCAGCCCGAGCCAGGCGGCGGGACCGGCGCTCGCCGTGTCCAGGGCGGGCAGCCGCGGGTCGGCGGTCTCCAGCGGCACCCGCAGGGCCAGGCCCCGGTGCTCGACGGCCAGCACGGCCACCGGCTCCCAGCCGTGCCCGGCCCGCGTCAGGTCGCGCGGCAGCGGGTGCGCCGTGCCGCCGGCCGCGATCCGCACCCGGCACGCCCCGGCGGGCCCCGCGCCGGGCTCGACGCCGACCACCGCCTCCGCCGCGTCGCCCAGCCCGCACACCGTGCCGAGGCCGGGCAGCGGCAGCCGCCCCGCCCGCACCGGCACGGCGATCTCGGCGGCCCGCTCGGCGCGCACCGCGGCGACCACGGCGAGGGCGGCCAGCTCCCGGGCGGCGCACCCGCCCCGCCGGTGCGCCGGGCAGTCCCGTACGGCCCGGGCGGCCCAGGTGCCGAAGGCCGGCCCGCCGGTCACCGCCCCGACCACCGCGGGGGCGGCCCGCTCGATCCGCGCGAGCAGCGCGGCGGCCGGCTCGGCCGCGGCCCCGCAGGGCCCGTCCAGGACCCGGCGCAGCAGGAGCAGGTGCCGGCTGCGCCGGGCCCGCAGCAGCAGCCGCACCGCCTCGGGGCCGCCCTCCCCGGCGGCGAGGGCGTCGAAGAGGGCGTCCGGGACGACGCACGGTTCGAGCACGTCAGCGCTCCGCCGCGCGGGCGAGCCAGCGTCTGATGTGCCCGATGAGCAGCAGCAGGTCGGCGCAGTACACCGTCGGCCACCGGTATCCGGCGCCGGGCCGGTAGCGGTGCCCGTACTCGCCGCCGCCGCACACGGCCAGCTCCGGGCAGCCGAGGCACTCCTCGGCCAGCGCCCGCTCCCCGGCCTGCCGGGCGGCGAAGCCGGGGTGCAGCAGGACCTCGTCGAAGGAGTTGCGGAACACGTCGAGGCCGCTGGCGGAGGCGCCGTCGGCCCCGGTGCGCAGGGTGTCGTTCTGGTGCAGCGAGCCGTCGGCCTCGACGAACACCGAGACCGTGCCGGTGACGCCGACCCAGTCGAGCCGGGAGCGCCCGCCGAGCACCGTGTGCAGCAGCTCGTCCAGGATCCGCACGGAGGTCTCCTTGCCGGGCGCGCCGGCCCAGCGGTCGAAGACGGCCGCGAGCCACCGCCCGTGCGCGCCGGGCGGACCGGACGGCGGGGCGCCCCAGTGGCCGTGCGGCAGCAGGAAGTCGATCAGCGGGGGCCGGGTGGCGAGCAGCGACTCGTAGACGGCGACCGGGTCGCGCTCCACGTCCACCGTGCACAGCAACCCGGCGTAGAGCTGCGGGTAGGAGCCGGCGAGCAGGTGCAGACCGGCCTGCACCCGGTCGTAGGAACCGCGTCCGGCGCGGGTGCGGCGGTGCGCGTCGTGGGCGGCGCGGTCGCCGTCGACGCTGACCCCGACCCGCACCCGGTGCTCGGCCAGCGCGTCCAGCATCCGGGGCGTGAGCAGGGTGCCGTTGGTCTGGACGGTGAACTCGGCCTCGGCGCCCGCCTCCGCCGCGGCCTCCCGGACGGTGCGCACGATGCCGGCGACCCCGCCGGGTCCGGCGAGCAGCGGCTCGCCGCCGTGCAGCACGATCCGCACCCGGCCGAGGCCGTGCCGGGCGGCGTGCTCGGCGATGCGCTCGGCGGTGCGGGCGAGCACGGCGGGGCCCATGGCGTGCGGCTGGCGGCGCCAGGTGTGGTCGCCGTGCTCGTAGATGACGCAGTAGTCGCAGGCGAGATTGCACCGGCTGCGGACCTTGAGGACGAACTGGCGCAGCGGCGCGGGGCGCCAGCCGTCGGCGAGGAGCGCCGCGACGTCGACCGCCGGCCGCTCGGGCGCCCGCGGTCGCTCGGGCGCTCGTGGCAGCTCAGGCGTCCGTGGCCGCTCAGGCGCTCGCCTGCCAGCTGGTGTATTCGTCGTCATCGGACTGGGCGGCCTCCGTCTCCAGCCGCTCCAGGGCCACCGCGAGCACGGATCCCGGCAGCGCGCGCAGCGCGTCGATGGTGAATCCCGCGATGTCCGGCAGCCCGGACCCGACCCCCGTCGTCTCCTCCATGCCCCGTCCCCTTCCGGCCCTGAGGTTCCGGTCTCCCGGATGGTAGGCGGATCCCCCGCCGCCGCGGGAGCGGGCCGCCTCCCGCGCGGCCGGATCCGGACACCCCGCCGCACCGGCGCCGGGCGGCTACCGCTCCCACACGGCGCGCACGACGAGGTGCGCCTCGGTGGTCGCCTTGGCCAGCACGGCCCCGGCCTCCCCGCTGAGCTTCACCCCGAACTCCAGCTCCAGCCTGTCCGGGGCGACGTCGAGCGCGGTGATGCGCGCGTGCGCCTCCGCGGCCATCCGCCGGATGCCGTCCAGGGCCTCGTCGAAACCCTCCCGGGCCCGCCGCACCACGGTGCTGCCGCTGACCGAGATCTCCTGGAGCCCGTAGGCCGCCTCCTCGTCGGCCGGCTCCACCAGGACCCGCCCACCGTCCGGCAGCGCGAAACTGACGACCTCCGCCATGTGCACCCTCCCCCGGTTCACGTGTGCTGGTCCTCTCGTACCCGTGTCGGGGCCCCCGCCACACCCCTGGCATCCTGGAGAGGACATGAGCACCACATCCCGCCCCGCAGCCGCCGCCGTCCGCAATCCCGTCGGCGCCCACGTCCCGGTGGCCGGCGGCCTGCACGCCACCGGCCTCTCCTACGCCCGTGACCTGGGCGCCGAGGCCGTGCAGGTCTTCGTCGCCAATCCGCGCGGCTGGGCGACCCCGGTGGGGAACCCCCAGCAGGACGAGGCGTTCCGCGCGGCCTGCGCGTCCGAGGGGATCCCGGCCTACGTCCACGCCCCCTACCTGATCAACTTCGGCTCGCACACCGAGGCCACGGCGGAGCGGTCGGTCGAGTCGCTGCGGCACTCGCTGCGGCGGGGCCGGGAGATCGGGGCGCTCGGCGTGGTCGTGCACACCGGCAGCGCGACCGGCGGGCGGGAGCGGGCGGTGGCCCTGCGCCAGGTCCGCGGGCGCCTGCTACCGCTCCTGGAGGAGCTGACCCACGAGGACGATCCGTACCTGCTCCTGGAGTCGACCGCCGGGCAGGGCGCCTCGCTGTGCGCGCGGACCTGGGACTTCGGGCCGTACTTCGACGCGCTGGACGCCCACCCGAAGCTGGGCGTGTGCCTGGACACCTGCCACATCTTCGCCGCCGGACACGACCTGACCGGCCCCGACGGCATGCACCAGACGCTCGACCTGCTGGTGGACGCGGTCGGCCCGGGCCGGCTGCGGCTGATCCACGCCAACGACTCCAAGGACGTCGCCGGAGCGCACAAGGACCGGCACGAGACCATCGGCGCCGGGCACATCGGCGAGGAGCCGTTCCGGGCGCTGATGACCCACCCGGCGACCGAGGGGGTGCCGCTGGTGATCGAGACGCCGGGTGGCAAGGAGGGGCACGCGGCGGACGTGGAGCGGCTGAAGAAGCTGCGGGACACCTGAGCCCCCGGACGCTACAGCTCGGGGCCGTCCCCGGGTTCCTCCTGGTAGGAGTAGCGCTGCTCGCGCCAGGGGTCGCCGATGTTGTGGTAGCCGCGCTCCTCCCAGAAGCCACGGCGGTCGGCGGTCATGTACTCCACGCCGCGGACCCACTTGGGGCCCTTCCAGGCGTACAGGTGGGGGACGACCAGGCGGAGCGGGAAGCCGTGCTCGGCGGTGAGCAGCTCGCCGTCCTTGTGGGTGGCGAAGAGGGTGCTCTCGGCGGTGAAGTCGGCGAGCCGCAGGTTGGAGGAGAAGCCGTACTCCGCCCAGACCATCACATGGGTGACGCCCGGCGCGGGCGGCGCCAGCTCCAGGATCGTGCGGGCCGGGATGCCGCCCCACTCCGAGCCGAGCATGGTGAACTTGGTGACGCAGTGCAGGTCCGCCGTGACCGTGGTGTACGGCAGGGCGGTGAACTCCTCGTGCGACCAGCGGGGCGTGGAGCCGTCGGCGGTGGCGCCGAAGACCCGGAACTCCCAGCGCTCGGGGCGGAACTTGGGCACCGGGCCGTAGTGGGTGACCGGCCAGCCGCGCTGGAGCCGCTGCCCCGGCGGGAGGTCGAGGTCCACCGCACCACGGGCACCGCCCGCGCTCTCCTGTCCCTCCGGTCGACCCATGTCCCCATCCTGACAGACCCGGACCGATGCCCCCGACCCGGGCTTCCCGTGCCGGACGAAAGCCCAGGATGCCGACAATCCCGACTGAGCCTGTACTTACTTACTAAGTCAAGACTTACTGGACGATCTTCATCACCGATGCAATAGTGCGGCGCAACACGCCAGTTCCCGTTCTAAGGAGCTTCACGCGATGCAGGGCGACCCCGAGGTCATCGAATTCCTCAACGAGCAGCTCACCGCCGAGCTGACCGCGATCAACCAGTACTTCCTGCACGCGAAGCTGCAGGACCACAAGGGCTGGACGAAGCTGGCGCGGTACACCCGCGCGGAGTCCTTCGACGAGATGCGCCACGCCGAGGTCCTCACCGACCGCATCCTGCTCCTGGACGGCCTGCCCAACTACCAGCGGCTCTTCCACGTCCGGGTGGGGCAGACGGTGACCGAGATGTTCCAGGCCGACCGGGAGGTCGAGATCGAGGCCATCGACCGGCTGCGCCGGGGCATCGAGGTGATGCGCAACAAGAACGACATCACCTCGGCGAACATCTTCGAGGCGATCCTGGCCGACGAGGAGCACCACGTCGACTACCTGGAGACCCAGCTGGACCTGGTCGAGAAGCTGGGCGAGTCGCTCTACCTGACGACGGTCATCGAGCAGGCCCAGCCGGACGCCTCGGGACCGGGCACCGGCGGCTTCTCCACCAGCTGACCCGCGGGAGGCCCTACGCGGCCTCCGGCAGCTCCGCGAGAACCGGCCGGCCCTGGTCGGCGAGGCCGCGGCGCGGGCAGGATCCGCGCCCGAGGAGGGCCTGGATGCGCCGCACGCAGCCGCCGCAATCGGTGCCCGCCTTGCAGGCGGAGGCGATCTGCCGGGGCGTGCACGCGCCGGCCGCCGCGTGGCTCTTCACCTGTTCCTCGGTCACCTGGAAGCAGCTGCAGACGAACACGCGGAGGTCACCTCCCGGGCGGGGTAAAGGTCGTGCCGAACCGGCGACCTGGGGACCCGGGAAGCGGTGAGGCAAACCTAACCTTACCCAGAGCGGCCGAACGGCAAAAGCGGATGGGGCGCGGATCCCTTGTGACCCGCGCCCCATTCAGCCGTGTCCGGCCGCCGCCCTCACTGGTCCCGGTACATCTCCGCCACCAGGAAGGCCAGGTCGAGCGACTGGCTGCGGTTGAGCCGCGGGTCGCAGGCCGTCTCGTAGCGCTGGTGCAGGTCGTCGACGAAGATCTCGTCGCCGCCGCCCACGCACTCGGTGACGTCGTCGCCGGTCAGCTCCACGTGGATGCCGCCCGGGTGGGTGCCGAGGCCCTTGTGGACCTCGAAGAAGCCCTTGACCTCGTCAAGCACGTCGTCGAAGCGGCGGGTCTTGTGCCCGGAGGCCGCCTCGAAGGTGTTGCCGTGCATCGGGTCGGTCACCCAGGCGACGGTGGCGCCGGAGGCCGTGACCTTCTCCACCAGCTCCGGGAGCCGGTCGCGGATCTTGTCCGCGCCCATCCGGACGATGAAGGTCAGCCGGCCGGGCTCGCGGTCGGGGTCGAGGCGCTCGATGTACTGCAGCGCCTCCTCGGGCGTGCTGTTCGGGCCGAGCTTGATGCCGATCGGGTTGCGGATCCGGGAGGCGAACTCGATGTGCGCGTGGTCCAGCTGCCGGGTGCGCTCGCCGATCCACACCATGTGCCCGGAGACGTCGTAGAGCTGCCCGGTGCGGGAGTCGACGCGGGTGAGCGCCGACTCGTAGTCGAGCAGCAGCGCCTCGTGGGAGGCGTAGAACTCGACCGTCTGGAACTCCGCCGGGTCGGTGCCGCAGGCCCGCATGAAGTTCAGCGCGTTGTCGATCTCCCGGGCGAGCTGCTCGTAGCGCTGCCCGGAGGGGGAGGACTTCACGAAGTCCTGGTTCCAGGCGTGCACCTGGCGCAGGTCGGCGTAGCCGCCGGTGGTGAAGGCGCGCACCAGGTTCAGCGTGGAGGCCGAGGCGTGGTACATGCGCTTCAGGCGCTCCGGGTCAGGCACCCGGGCGGCCTCGGTGAAGTCGAAGCCGTTGACCGAGTCGCCGCGGTAGGTCGGCAGGGTCAGGCCGTCGCGGGTCTCGGTGGGCTTGGAGCGCGGCTTGGAGTACTGCCCGGCGATCCGGCCGACCTTCACCACGGGCACGGAGGCGGCGTAGGTGAGGACGGCGCCCATCTGGAGCAGCGTCTTCAGCTTCTGGCGGATGTGGTCCGCGGACACCGCGTCGAAGGCCTCGGCGCAGTCGCCGCCCTGGAGGAGGAACGCCTCTCCCTTGGCGACGGCCGCCATCCGGGCGCGCAGCTGGTCGCACTCGCCCGCGAAGACGAGCGGCGGATACGACTCGAGGTCCGCGATCACTGCGCGCAGAGCCTCGGTGTCGGGGTACTCGGGCTGCTGCGCCGCGGGCAGGTCTCGCCAGGTGTTGCCAGCGCCGGCGCTGGTCTTAGCGTTCACGGTCACGACGTCAACACTACGGGGTCGTACCGGGGCCTCCGCGCCATGCCCATGGAATGAGACAGGGAGTACACCCTGCGGACAGGGGGTCCCGCCGGGCCGTCGTGCGGTACGCTCCGGCTCATGTTCGCGCATTCGACCCGTACCTGGTGGTGGACCGCTCATCCGGCGGCCCACTGACTGCGCGTAGCTCGAGACTTCGCGAAGGCCGCCCGAGAGGCGGCCTTCGGTGTTTTCCGGACCCTGGCCGTTCCTCTCGCCGATCATCTCCCGCCGATCACCGAGAAGGACACGGACCATGACACAGCTCGACCGGCTGCTGACCGACCCCCGCCCCTTCGCCCTGCTGCGCCGCCGCACCCCGGGCCGCGACCACGACACCGTCGAGCTGCTGCTCGGCCCCGTCACCGAGCACGACCGCCTCGCCGACCTGCCCGCCGAGGGGCTCGCCCTGGTGCCCTTCCGGCAGATCCGGGAGCGCGGCTTCGACATCCGCGACGACGGCACCCCGCTGCTCGTGCTGACCCCGGAGGAGCGGTACGAGATCCCGCTCGCCGACGCCCTGGCCCAGCTGCCCGCCGGCGAGGTGCGGGTCGAGGGCGGCGGCTTCGACGTCGGGGACGAGGAGTACGCGGGGATCGTCGGCCGGGTCCTGGAGGAGGAGATCGGGCGCGGCGAGGGTGCCAACTTCGTCATCCGGCGCACCTACGAGGGCACGCTCCCGGGGTTCGGCCGGGCCACCGCCCTGGCGCTGTTCCGGCGGCTCCTGGAGGGCGAGCGGGGCGCCTACTGGACGTTCGTCGTGCACACCGGGGAGCGGACGCTGGTCGGCGCCAGCCCCGAGGTGCACGTGCGGATGTCGGGCGGGACGGTGGTGATGAACCCGATCAGCGGCACGTACCGCTACCCGGCGGGCGGGCCGACCCCCGAGCACCTCCTCGACTTCCTCGGCGACGCCAAGGAGACCGAGGAGCTGTCCATGGTGGTCGACGAGGAGCTGAAGATGATGTGCACCGTCGGCGACATGGGCGGCGTGGTCGTCGGGCCCCGGCTGAAGGAGATGGCGCACCTCGCGCACACCGAGTACGAGCTGCGCGGCCGGTCCTCCCTGGATGTGCGGGAGGTGCTGCGGGAGACCATGTTCGCGGCGACGGTGACCGGCTCGCCGGTGCAGAACGCCTGCCGGGTGATCCAGCGGCACGAATCCGGTGGGCGCGGGTACTACGCGGGGGCGCTGGCCCTGCTCGGCCGGGACGCGGGCGGCGCGCAGACCCTCGACTCCCCCATCCTGATCCGCACCGCCGACATCGACGCCGCCGGGCGGCTGCGCGTCCCGGTGGGCGCCACGCTGGTGCGGGGTTCGGACCCGGCCGGGGAGGTGGCGGAGACCCACGCCAAGGCGGCCGGGGTGCTGGCCGCGCTGGGGGTCCGCCCGGGCCGGCCGCGGGCGGAGGCGGCGCGGCCCCGGCTCGCCGACGACCCGCGGGTACGGGCCGCACTCGACGGGCGCCGGGCCGCCCTCGCGCCGTTCTGGCTGCGGATGCGGGAGGAGCCGTCGGGGGCGCCGGCCGGGCACGCCTTGGTCGTTGACGGGGAGGACACCTTCACCGCGATGCTGGCGCACGTGCTGCGCTCGGCCGGGCTCGCCGTCACCGTCCGGCGCTACGACGAACCGGGGCTGCGCGAGGCGGCGCTCGGGCACGAGGGGCTCCTCGTCCTGGGCCCGGGCCCCGGGGACCCCTCCGACACCGCCGACCCGAAGATGCGCTTCCTGCGCGCCCTCACCGCCGACGTGCTGCGCGGCCACCGGCACGGCGTGCTGGGCGTCTGCCTCGGCCACGAGCTGATCGCGGCGGAGCTGGGCCTGGACGTCGTCCGCAAGGAGGTGCCCTACCAGGGGGCGCAGACGGAGATCGAGCTGTTCGGGCGGCGGGAGACGGTCGGCTTCTACAACAGCTTCACCGCCCGCTGCGACGACGAGGCCGCCGCGGAACTGGCCGCGCACGGCGTCGAGGTGAGCCGCTCGGCGGGCGGCGAGGTGCACGCGCTGCGCGGGCCCGGCTTCGCCGGCGTGCAGTTCCACCCGGAGTCGGTGCTGACCCTGGCCGGCGCGGTGATCGTGCGGGAGCTGGCGGGTCAGGTGGCCCGGGGCACGAGCACGTTCTCCGAGCGGCGTCCGGCGCGGTAGTCCAGGACGTTGGCGAGGGTGGCGTCGACGATCTGCCGGACGGCGTCCTCGGTGTAGTACGCCTGGTGCGAGGAGACCAGGACGTTGGGGAAGGTGACGAGGCGGGCCAGGGTGTCGTCGGCGATGGCCTCCAGGGACTTGTCGAGGAAGAACAGGCCCGCCTCCGCCTCGTAGACGTCCAGGCCCGCCCCGGTGAACCGCCCGGCGCGCAGCTCCTCGACCAGGGCGGCGGTGTCGATCAGGCCGCCCCGGCTGGAGTTGACCAGGATCGCGTCGTCCCGCATGGCCTTCAGGGCCCGCGCGTCGATCAGGTGCTGGGTCTCGGGCATCAGGGGGACGTGCAGGGTGACCAGGTCGGCGGCGGCGAGGAGGTCGTCCTTGGGCACGTAGGTCATGCCCAGCTCCCGGCAGGCCGGGTTCTCGGCGACGTCCCAGCCGAGCAGCCGCATGCCGAAGCCGTGGGCGATCCGGGCGAACGCCTCGCCGATCTTGCCGGTGCCGAGGATGCCGGCGGTGCGGCCGTGCAGGTCGCGGCCCATCAGGCCGTCGAGGCGGAAGTCGAAGTCCCGGGTGCGGGTGGCGGCCCGCACGATCCGCCGGTTGACGGCCATCGCCAGCGTCCACGCGAACTCCGCGACCGCGTACGGGGAGTAGTACGACACCCGGGCGACGGTCAGGCCGAGGCGCTCGGCGGCGGCGAGGTCGATGTTGTTGAAGCCGGTGGAGCGCTGGGCGACCATCCGGGTGCCGCCGGCCGCGAGGATCTCCAGGACGCCCGCGCCGAGGTCGGCGTTGACGGAGGTGGAGACGATCTCGTGGCCGGCCGCGATGGGGGCGGTGTCCTCGCTGAGGAAGACCTCCAGGCTGTGCACGGCCGCGTGGCCGGCGAACGCCTCCTCGATCAGGGGCCGCTCGTCGGCCTGGACGCCGAAGGCCAGGATCTCCATGACCGCTCCCGTTCTGTGCCGGTGCCGGGCGGACCCCCTTGAGGGCCGACGATACGGGCCCGGGGCGGGGAGCGCCGGTCGGGGCGGGGCGGGTCGGGTCAGGTCAGGTCAGGTGGGGTCGGGTCAGCCGAAGAACACCCCCACCTCCGCGTAGAGCGCCGGGTCGACGGTCTTCAGCCGGGCGGTGGCCTCGGAGATCGGGACCCGCACGATGTCCGTGCCGCGCAGGGCGACCATGCTGCCGAACGCGCCGTCGCGCACGCAGTCCACGGCGTGCAGGCCGAACCGGGTGGCGAGCCAGCGGTCGAAGGCGCTGGGCGTGCCGCCGCGCTGCACGTGCCCGAGGACGGTGGTCCTGGCCTCCTTGCCGGTGCGCCGCTCGATCTCCTTGGCCAGCCACTCCCCCACCCCGGAGAGCCGCACGTGCCCGAAGGAGTCGAGGGACCCGTCCTTGAGCACCATCTCGCCGTCCCGCGGCATCGCGCCCTCGGCGACGACCACGATGGGCGCGTAGGACGCCCGGAACCGGGAGGTCACCCACTCGCAGACCTGCCCGGTGTCGAAGCGCTGCTCGGGGATGAGGATGACGTTGGCGCCGCCGGCCAGCCCCGAGTGCAGGGCGATCCAGCCGGCGTGCCGGCCCATCACCTCCACCACCAGGACCCGCATGTGGGACTCGGCGGTGGTGTGCAGCCGGTCGATGGCCTCGGTGGCGATGCCGACCGCGGTGTCGAAGCCGAAGGTGTAGTCGGTGGCGGACAGGTCGTTGTCGATGGTCTTGGGCACGCCGACGCAGGGCACGCCGTACTCGTCGGTGAGGCGGGCGGCGACGCCGAGGGTGTCCTCGCCGCCGATGGTGACCAGCGCGTCGACGTCGAGCTTGGCGAGGTTGTCCTTGATGCGGCGTACGCCGTCGTCGTGCTGGAAGGGGTTGGTGCGCGAGGAGCCGAGGATGGTGCCGCCGCGGGGCAGGATGCCGCGCACGGCCGGGATGTCGAGGCGGACGGTGTCGCCTTCCAGGGGGCCGCGCCAGCCGTCCCGGAAGCCGGTGAAGTCGTAGCCGTACTCCTGGACGCCCTTGCGGACGATCGCCCGGATCACTGCGTTGAGGCCGGGGCAGTCGCCGCCCCCGGTGAGTACTCCGACCCGCATGGAAGTGTCCCTTCGCCGGCGTTGCCGAGTGCGGTGCGTGAGCTGTCTCACACGGTAGCGGTGACGTGGGTCACTTCGGCAGGGGGCGTCGGGGGCCTCGCGGGCCGGGCGAGGCCGGGTCAGTCGTCGTCGAGGCCGCGCTCGATGGCGTAGCGGACCAGCTCGACGCGGTTGTGCAGTTGGAGCTTGCCGAGGGTGTTCTGGACGTGGTTCTGCACGGTGCGGTGGGAGATGACCAGGCGTTCGGCGATCTGCTTGTAGCTGAGGCCCTTGGCGACCAGGCGCAGCACCTCGGTCTCCCGGTCGGTGAGGCGGGGCGCGCCCGGTTCGCCGGTGTCCTTCGCGGGGGCCGGTTCGGAGGCGAGGCGGCGGTACTCGCCGAGGACCAGGCCGGCCAGGCCCGGGGTGAACACCGCGTCCCCTGCGGCGGTGCGGCGCACGGCTTCCCGCAGCTCCTCGGTGGAGGCGGACTTGAGCAGGTAGCCGGTGGCGCCGGACTTCACCGCCTCCAGGACGTCTGCGTGCTCGCCGCTCGCCGAGAGCACCAGGACGCGCAGCCGGGGGTCGGCGCCGACGGCCTCCTTGCAGACCTGCGCGCCGGGCTTGCCGGGCAGGTTGAGGTCGAGGACGAGGACGTCCGGGGCGGTGGCGCGGGCGCGGCGCACCGCCTGCTCGCCGTCGCCCGCGGTGGCGACCACCTCGAAGCCGGACTCGGCCAGGTCGCGGGCGACGGCGTCGCGCCACATGGGGTGGTCGTCGACGACCATGACCCGGATCGGACCCTGCTGTTCGCTCACGCTCGGCTCACTCTCCTCGTCGTACCGGGCCGGTGGGGGCGGCCTTCGGGACCGCCAGTTCGACCTCCGTGCCCTGCCCCGCCACCGAGACCCACTCCGCCGTGCCGCCGAGGTCGCGCAGGCGGCCCCGGATGGAGAGGGCGACGCCGAGCCGCCCCTCGCCCTCGGCCTCGGCGAGCCGCCCCTCGGGGATGCCGGGGCCCTCGTCGCGGACGGTGACGATCACCCGGTCCGGCTCGTCCTCGACCAGGATCCACGCGCGCGCGTCCGCGCCGACGTGTCGGCGGACGTTGTCCAGGGCGGCCCCGACGGCGGCGGCCAGCTCCCGGGCCGCCGGCGCGGGCAGCGGGACCGGCGCGCCGGGCTCGGCGAGGTGCACGCGCGCGCAGGCGTGCGGGGCGAGCAGCGCCCGCAGGTCGGCGACGGCGTCCTGGACCTCGGGGTCGGGCTCCTCCACCACGCGGACCAGCGCGCCCTCGGCGGCGTCCTCGGAGACCCGGGAGACCGGCACCAGGCCGCCGGAGACCAGGGTGCGCAGGGCGATCTCCTGCTCCCCGGCGAGCCGGCCGAGGTCGGCCGCCTCGCCGCCGAGGACGGCGCCGCGCCGCTGCACCATCGCGAGCACCTGGAGCACGCTGTCGTGGATGTCCCGGGCGAGGCGCTCGCGCTCCCGGGTGGCGGCCTCGATCTCCAGGGCGCGGGCGAGGGTGCGCTCGGAGGCGCGGGCGACCTCGACGACGTAGCCGATGGCGATGGCGGCGACCCAGACGAGGACCACGTTGTGCACGGTGTCCCGGGCGGGGCTCCCCCGTTCCGCCAGGTTGGCGAGGGCGACCAGGGTGGAGGCGAGGGCGGCCCAGCGCCAGCCGCCCTTGAGGGCGAAGGCGAGGACCGAGCCTGCGGTCCATATCGAGGGCAGCGTCGGGCCGCCGTCCACGATGCGCGCGTGGGCGTCGGTGGCGGGGGTGAGCAGGATGCCGGTGAGCGCGATGGTGAGGTCGGCGGCGAGGAAGGGTTTCGTGCAGCTCGCCGCGCCGGCGACCCTGGGCAGGGTGGCGAGGGTCCACACGGCGAGGACGGCCAGATAGCCGATGGCGAGCCAGGGGCGGTGGAAGCCGTCGTAGGCGGAGGCGAAGAAGCCGATCGCGTACAGCATGGTCAGGACGCGGTAGGCGGTGAGCGCGCGCCACAGCGGCTGCTCGACCGACATCCTCATGACGCGCTCGCGTCCGGGCATGCGCCCCTCCCCCGTGTTCCCCCCGCCGGCCCGGCTACCGCTCCTCGGCGCGCTCGGCCGCCTTCTCCTTCTGGGCCTGGTCCTTCTCGGCCTGCGCGAGCGCGGCCTTGGCCGCCTTGCCCGCCTCCTTCTCGGCCTTCGCCGCGTCCGCGAGCTGCCGCTTCCTGGCGGTCGCGTACATGTCGACGTACTCCTGACCGGAGAGCTTCATGATCTCGTACATGACCTCGTCGGTCACCGCGCGCAGGACGAAGCGGTCGTGCTCCATGCCCTGGTAGCGGCCGAAGTCCAGCGGCCGGCCGATGCGGATGCCGGGGCGCATCAGCTTGGGCATGACCTGGCCGGGCGGCTGGATCTTCTCGGTGTCGATCATGGCGACGGGCAGGACGGGCGCGCCGGTGGCGAGCGCCACGCGCGCGAGGCCGCCGGGCTTGCCCCGGTAGAGCTTGCCGTCCGGGGAGCGGGTGCCCTCGGGGTAGATGCCGAACAGCTCGCCGCGCTCCAGGACCTCTATGCCGCTCTTGATCGCCGCCTCGCCCGCGCCGCGCGCGCCGGAGCGGTCCACCGGGAGCTGGCCGACGCCCTTGAAGAAGGCGGCGGTCAGCCGGCCCTTGATCCCGGGGGTGTTGAAGTACTCGGCCTTGGCGATGAAGGTCACCTTGCGGTCGAGGACGGCGGGCAGGAAGAAGGAGTCGGAGAAGGAGAGGTGATTGCTCGCCAGGATGGCGGGGCCCTCGGCCGGGACGTGCTCCAGGCCCTCGACCCAGGGCCGGAAGGCGAGCTTCAGCGAACCCCCGATGGTGACCTTCATCGCGCCGTACAACAACCGAGTGCCTCCCGTGTCTGTGACTTTCGACCTTATCCCGGTGCACCGCCGATGGCGCCGACGGCCCTGGTCGGTGTCAGCCCGGTCGCGTACCGTGAAGTACCGCATCCGACCCGCCGGCTGTGCCGGCCCCCTGACGACAGGAGACCGCGACGTGCCGGTCCTGCCCGGAGCCGAGCCGTTCCGCCACGAGGGCGGCGACGTCGGCGTCCTCCTCTGCCACGGTTTCACCGGCTCCCCGCAGTCGCTGCGCCCCTGGGCGCGGTATCTCGCCGCGCGCGGCCTGACCGTCGCGCTCCCCCTGCTGCCGGGCCACGGCACCCGCTGGGAGGACATGCAGCTCACCGGCTGGCAGGACTGGTACGCGGAGGTGGACCGCGAGCTGCACGCTCTGCGGTCGCGCTGCGAGCGGGTCTTCGTGGCCGGCCTGTCCATGGGCGGCGCGCTGGCGCTGCGGCTGGCCGCGAAGCACGGGGACGCGGTGAGCGGCGTGGTGGTGGTCAACCCGGCGAACAGGATGCACGGCGTCGCGCAGCACGCCCTGCCGGTGCTGCGCCACCTCGTGCCGGCCACGAAGGGCATCGCCAGCGACATCGCCAAGCCGGCCGCCGCCGAGCTGGGGTACGACCGGGTCCCGCTGCACGCGGCGCACTCGCTGCGCGCCTTCTTCCGGCTCGCCGACGGCGACCTGCCGCAGGTCACGCAGCCGCTGCTGCTGCTGCGCAGCCCGCAGGACCATGTGGTGCCGCCGGCCGACTCGGCCCGGATCCTCGGGCGGGTGTCCTCGGTGGACGTGACGGAAATCCTGCTGGAACAGAGCTACCACGTGGCGACGTTGGACCATGACGCGGACCGGATCTTCGCGGAGAGCGTCGCGTTCATCGGCCGGCTCGCGCCCGGTTCCGTCGGTGAGCCGGAGCCCGGTCTCGGCAAGGAAGGGACGGCCGCAGGTGGCTGAGCACAACGCGGACCGCGAGGACGAGCGGGAGCGCGGGCAGGTGGAGCGCGGGCAGGTGGGGCGCGAGAAGGCGGAGCCCGAGAAGGCGGAGCCCGAGCAGCCGGCGAGCGGCGCCGCCGCGGCGCCGGCCGAGGGCGTGCCCTTCGACGAGGACGCGGCCTGGGCGGCGATCGTCGCCGGGTACGGGGACGAGCCGAAGGACCCGCCGGGCGCCAAGCCGTTCAAGTCGGTGGAGGACCTGGCGCTCCTGGAGCCGGAGACCAACGACGAGCGCCCGGAGCCCGAGCGCCCGGCCTCGGCCCGCCCACTGGGCGGCTCGGTGGCCTTCGCGCCGGGCGTCGGCCCCCGCGACCACTCGCCGGCCGAGCCCTCCGACGACGACCTCGGCGCGGACGACGAGGGCCACTTCGTGCCGCCCGAGCCGCCGCCGCTGCCCGACGGCGACACCACCGCCCGGTTCGCCTGGCTGGGCGTGCTCGGCGGCCCGGTGCTGCTGCTGCTCGCGGTGCTGCTGGGCTGGGAGATGACCTGGTGGCTGACGACGCTGAGCATCGGCGGCTTCCTCGGCGGCTTCGCCACGCTGGTGGTGCGGATGCGACCGGGTGACGAGGAGGACGACGACCCGGGGCGGGGCGCGGTGGTCTGAGCGCGGTGGGGCTGAGACCCCATGGGCCCCGGCAGGGGTCAGCTCGCGGGGATGCGGAGGGCGGCCAGGACCGGCAGATGGTCGGTGGCCGCCCTCAGGTCGTCCTCGGCCACGCCGGGCAGGTCCGTCGGCACGCCGCAGCCGAGCACCTCGACGCCCTCGGTGGTGAAGAGGGCGTCGATGCGGCGGTCGGGGGCGGTGGCGGGGAAGGTGTACTCGCCGCCGTGGGGCGCGGTCGTCCAGGCGTCCCGCAGTCCGTCGCCCAGGCGCCGGAAGACCCGGCCGCCGGGGGGCTCGTTCAGGTCGCCGCCGGCCACCGCGTGCGGGACGTCGAGGGCGGCGAGCTGGTCCAGGAGCAGGCCGGCCTGGGCGTGGCGCTCGTCGGGGCGCAGGGAGAGGTGGCAGCTGAGGACGCCGATGCGGGCCTGGCCGAAGCGGAGGACTGCCGTGGAGAGGCCGCGGCGGTGCTGGCCGGGAGTGAGGGGGAGGAGGGTGTCCTCGGTGCGCTCGATGTCGGCGCGGAGGGTGCAGAGGAGGGCGGGGCCCGCTGCGGGGGCGCCGCCGGCGAGGTAGGTGAGGCCCGCGGCGTCGGCTACGCGGGTGAGCTTCTTGCGCCAGCGGAAGAAGCGGGGGGCTTCTTGGACCAGGACCAGGTCGGGGGCGCAGGCGGTGATGACGCGGGCCAGGGCGGCTGTGTCGTCGCGTAGGGAGCGGACGTTGTACGTGAGGACGCGGATGACGGCGGAACCGTCTGACTCTGTGCGGGAGTTGGGGAGCTGGTCCATGTTGATCAATCTACGCCCAAGGGGGTGGGGGGCGGGGATTCATGCGCGAGTGGCGGTGCGTTGTGGCTGATCGCGCAGTTCCCCGCGCCCCTAAAGCAAAAGACAAAAGCCTTCTACATGATCGGGTCGGGTTCCCTGGCCAGGTCCGCCGCGCCCACCAGGCCCGCCTTGTTGCCGAGTTGGGCGGCGACGACGTCGGCGACCGGGCGCCAGTTGCCGCCCACCAGCCAGCGCTTGTAGGACTTGCGGATGGGGTCCAGGACCAGGTCGCCCTCGTCGGAGAGGCCGCCGCCGACGATGAAGGCGGACGGGTCGAAGAGGGAGGCCAGGTCGGCGAGGCCGGCGCCGGCCCAGCGGGCCAGCTCCCGGTAGGAGTCGACGGCGACGGGGCAGCCCTGCCGGGCGGCGACCGAGATGTGCTTGCCCTCGATGCCGTCCGGGGTGCCGTCGCCGAGCGCGAGCAGCACCTCGGCACGCTCGGGGGTGGCGTTGGCACGCTGCTGGGCGTAGCGGACGAGGGCGCGCCCGGAGGCGTACTGCTCCCAGCAGCCCTGGGAGCCGCAGCCGCACAGCAGGCCGTCCGGCACCATGCGGATGTGGCCGAACTCGGCGGCCACGCCGAAGTGCCCGCGGCGCAGCTTGTTGCCGATGATGATGCCGCCGCCGAGGCCGGTGCCGAGGGTGATGCAGATGACGTTGCGGTGGCCCTTGCCGCCGCCGAACCTGTACTCGCCCCAGGCCGCGGCGTTGGCGTCGTTCTCCACGACGACCGGGAGGGCGACGCGGGCCTCGACCTTCTCCTTCAACGGCTCCTGGCGCCAGTCGATGTTGGGGGCGAAGTAGACCGTGGACCGCTGGCGGTTGACGTAGCCGGCGGCGCCGATGCCGACGCCGACGATCTCGTGTCCCACGCGCGCGCCCTCCACCGCCGAGGCGATGGCGTCCACGATGGCCTCGGCGGTGCTGGGGGTCGGCACCTTGTGGGTCGAGAGGATGTTGCCTTCCTCGTCGACCACGCCGGCCGCGATCTTCGTGCCGCCGATGTCGACGCCGATGGTGAGTCCCATGAATCCCTCAGTTCGGTCGAGCCCCGCTACGGCCCACCGTACCCGAGGGCCGTCAGTCCAAGTCGATGCGCTTGCCCGGGCCGGTGCCCTCGTCGCCCTCGCCGGGATCCGGGGCGGCGCCGGGGCGTTCCGCGGTCCAGCGGCGCTCCTGGCCCGCGACGGCGGAGCGGTAGGCGGCGAGGAGTTCGCCGCCGGCCGCCGCGAGGTGGTCGAAGACCTGGGGGTTGCGCTCGATGACCGGCTCGACGGCCGCCCTGGCCTGCTGGACGGCCTGCCGGACCGCCTGCTGGGCCGCCGGCCCGGCGAGCTGGCCGAGCAGCGGGGAGCGGAGGTCGGACAGCCGGTCGGCGACGCCCTCGACGAGCCGGCGCAGCTCCTCGGCGGCCGAGCCGGGCGGCGGCCCGGACGCGCCCCGCCGCCGGGCCTGCTCCGCCCTGAGGTCCTCGGCGGCGGCCGTGGACCAGGCGTCGGCGTCGCCGACGCGCACCTCGTCGTCTTCGCTACCCATGACGGACTCCTGACTGCGGTTCGTCGTCACGCTTCGTCGTTACGGTTCGTCCCTACGACGTTACCCGACGGCCACAGCCTCGGGTCGGGCGTGAACCGGACGGCGAGGGTGCCCTCGCGCAGGGCGGCGCCCGCGACGGTGCAGCGGCGCAGCGCGGACGGCAGCGGCACGATGCGGCGGAACGGACCGGCGGTGACGACGAGTTCGTCGCCGCGGCGGACCAGGTCGAGGTCGTCGCGGGTGGCGCCGGGCAGCGGGATGTGCCAGACCAGGACGCCGTCCTCGGCCCGCCGGTCGGTGACGGGCCAGGCGACCCGACCGCCCGGGTCGACCGGGTCGCCCGGGTCCGAGCCGAGAGCGCCGGGGGCGGCGAGGGCGGTCAGGTCGTCGGTGCCGCGCGGGTCGCGGCCGAGGTGGGGCAGGGTGTGCACGGCGTGGCCGGCCCGCCACTCGTCCAGGGTCTTGCGCTGCTGGGCGAGCGGCCCGGCGAGCCAGCTGTCGGCGTGGGTGTCCTCGGGCAGCGTCCGGTTGGCGATCAGCAGGTCGGTGCGCAGACCGCGCAGGGCGAGCCCGAGGCGGGCGAGGCGGACGGCGTCGGCGCCGGCCGGTCCCGGCTCGGCGACCAGCCGGACGACGGTGTCCCGGTCGGCGAGGACGGCCTCGGCGGCGGCCAGTTCGAGGTCCCAGCGGGCGACGGCCTCGTACAGCGCCTCGGTGGGTACGGGGACGCCCGCGAGGCGGCCGAGCATCGGGCGCAGGGCGCGGGCGGCCTGCCGCTCGGGCGGCAGCAGGCGGCGCAGGTAGCGGCGCAGCTCCTCGGGGAGGGCGAGCAGGGCGAGGGCCTGCGGGGCGGCCGGCAGGTCGACGACGAGGACGTCGTGGGCCTCGGCGAGGGCGGCGTCGCGCAGGGCGCGCAGCAGGGCGAGTTCGCCGGCGCCGGGCAGCGGGGTCAGCTCCTCGGGGTCGAGGCGGGCGGCGCCGAGCAGGTCGAGGGCGGAGGCGGCGCGGTCCTGAAGGGCGGCGAGGTCGTCCCGGAACCCGCGTGCGGGGTCCGGCCGCCACACCCGCAGCCCCGGCTCCACGTCGACCGGCTCGGGCCCGCTGGCCACCCCGAGCGCGGCCCCGAGGGTGTCGTCCCGGTCGGCCCCGAGCAACAGGACCCGGTACCCGCTCCGGGCGGCGACGAGCGCGGTGGCGGCGGCGACGGTACTGCGCCCACTGCCGCCGGGCCCGGTGATGAGAATGCTGCGCATGCAGCGAAGCTTAGAACCCGCACTTCTCTACTCACCCGAAACGGGTGGCGGGTGGGCACAGGCCCGGGGTCCAGGGGCGGAGCCCGTGGCGAGGCGTGGGGCGGAGCCCCACACGGCACCCGCGCAGCCCCCTACTTCCCGGCGGTCGACTCCACCCGCTTCTTCAACCCCGCCAGCGCCCGATCGATGATGACCTTCTCGGCCTTCCGCTTGATCATCCCCAGCATCGGAATCTTGACGTCGACGGTGAGCCGATAGGTGACCTCGGTCCCGGTGCCCACCGCGCGCAGCACATACGCCCCGTCCAGGGACCGCAGCATCTGCGACTTCACCAGCGTCCAGGACACCTCGTCCGCCCCGGTCCAGGTGTACGCGAGCACCTGGTCGTCCTTGATGGCCCCCGCGTCCATGACCAGCCGCACCTGCTCGGCACGCCCCTGCGCGTCGGACGCGAGGACCTCCGCCGACTTCACCTCGCCGGTCCAGTCCGGGTAGCGGGCGAAGTCGGCGATCACCGCCATGACGTCGGCCGTTGCCGCCTCGATCGTGATGCTCGAGCTGGTGTGTTCCGCCATCGCCGTGGCTCCTCCAGATGCGGCCGGTACTCAGGTGTGCGTCGCGCGCGGTACGCGGTACGCAGCGTGAAGGCTACCGCGCGGCACACACCGCGACGGCACCCGCTGCCCGCCCCACCTCGGCCTCACCACTCCAGGGCCCACGGCCGCCCGGTCGACGCGAAGTGGCCGACGTTGACGCACTCGGTCGCCCCGACCCGCATCCGGCGCACCAGCGGCTGGTGGACGTGGCCGAAGAGGGCGTACCGGGGCCGGGTGCGGCGGATCGCGTCGAGCAGCGCCCGGCTCCCCCGTTCGAAGCGGCGCGCGACGGTGTCGTAGACCAGCTCCGGCACCTCCGGCGGGATGTGCGTGCAGAGCACGTCGACCTCCCCGACCGCCTCGACCTTCGCCGCGTACTCCTCGTCGGAGATCTCGTACGGCGTCCGCATCGGCGTGCGCAGGCCGCCGCCGACGAAGCCGAAGACGCGCCCGCCGATCTCCACCCGCTCGCCGTCCAGGACGGTGACGCCGGGGCCGGCGTACTCCGGCCACAAGGTCGGCATGTCGACATTGCCGTACGTGGCGTACGTAGGGGTGGGGAAGGCCGCGAACAGTTCGGCGTACTGCCGCCGCACCGCCCCTTCGATCAGCCGGGCCCGGCCCCCGCCCACCTCGGCCCACAGCCGGGCCCCCAGCTCACGGGCCTCGGAGAAGCGGCGGGCGGTGCGCAACGCCACGATCAGGTCGGCGTTCTCGACGCCGAACAGGTCGGGGAAGATGCCGCGCGAGTGGTCGGCGTAGTCGAGGAAGAGGACGAGGTCGCCGAGGCAGACCAGGGCGTCCGCGCCCTCTCCCGCCCGGGCCAGGTCGCGGGCGTTGCCGTGCACGTCGCTGACCACGTGGACGCGTGTGGGTGCCATGGCGATCAAGGGTAGTTCTGTGCGGTCCGCGTGAACAATGGCGGCCGGACCTGCGCTTACTGGCTGGTCGGTTGATACGTCGACTACTCTGCGCGAAGGAACTTTCAGCCGTGTGACGCAGCGAACATCTCGCGAGGACCCCCTGTCGGGAACCGCATACCGACGGGTAACGTCCGGGCAGTCGCATCACCCGACGTCGTGGCGCCGGCGCCTATGAGGAGCAGCAGTCTTGCGCGAGTTCAGCCTTCCGGCCCTGTACGAGGTCCCCGCGGACGGAAATCTCACCGACATCGTCCGCAGAAACGCCGCGCAGCACCCCGACGTCGCCGTGATCGCCCGCAAGGTGGGCGGCGCCTGGCAGGACGTCACCGCGCGTGACTTCCGCACCGAGGTGCACGCCGCCGCCAAGGGCCTGATCGCCGCCGGCGTCCAGCCGGGCGACCGGGTGGGCCTGATGTCCCGCACCCGCTACGAGTGGACGCTGCTCGACTTCGCGATCTGGAGCGCCGGCGCGGTGACCGTGCCGGTGTACGAGACCAGCTCTCCCGAGCAGGTCGGCTGGATCCTCGGCGACTCCGGCGCCACCGCCTGCGTGGTGGAGACCGGCGAGCACGCCGCCGCCGTGGAGTCGGTGCGCGAGGGGCTGCCCGGGCTGAAGCAGGTCTGGCAGATCGACGCCGGGGGCGTGGAGGAGCTGGGGCGGCTCGGGCAGGACGTCGCGGACACGACGGTGGAGGAGCGCGGCTCGGTCGCCAAAGCGGACGACCCGGCGACCATCGTCTACACCTCGGGCACCACAGGGCGCCCCAAGGGCTGCGTGCTCACCCACCGCAGCTTCTTCGCGGAGTGCGGCAACGTGGTGGAGCGGCTGCGCCCCCTCTTCCGCACCGGCGAGTGCTCCGTGCTGCTCTTCCTGCCCCTCGCCCACGTCTTCGGGCGCCTGGTGCAGGTGGCGCCGATGATGGCGCCGATCAAGCTGGGCTGCGTCCCGGACATCAAGAACCTCACCGACGAGCTGGCCGCCTTCCGGCCGACGCTGATCCTGGGCGTGCCCCGGGTCTTCGAGAAGGTCTACAACTCGGCGCGCGTCAAGGCGCAGGCCGACGGCAAGGGCAAGATCTTCGACAGGGCCGCGGACACGGCGATCGCGTACAGCAAGGCGCTGGACACGCCCGCGGGTCCTTCGGTGGGCCTGAAGATCAAGCACAAGGTCTTCGACCGGCTGGTCTACGGCAAGCTGCGCGCGGTGCTCGGCGGGCGCGGCGAGTACGCCATCTCCGGCGGCGCCCCCCTCGGCGAGCGGCTCGGCCACTTCTTCCGCGGCATCGGCTTCACCGTCCTGGAGGGCTACGGCCTGACCGAGTCCTGCGCGGCCACCGCCTTCAACCCCTGGGACCGGACGAAGATCGGCACGGTCGGGCAGCCGCTGCCGGGCTCGGTGGTGCGGATAGCGGACGACGGCGAGGTGCTGCTGCACGGCGAGCACCTGTTCACGGAGTACTGGAACAACCCGGCGGCGACCGCCGAGGCGCTGGCCGACGCCTGGTTCCACACCGGGGACCTCGGCACCCTGGACGAGGACGGCTACCTGCGCATCACCGGCCGCAAGAAGGAGATCATCGTCACGGCGGGCGGCAAGAACGTCGCGCCGGCCGTGATCGAGGACCGCATCCGCGCGCACGCGCTGGTCGCGGA
Organism: Streptomyces sp. NPDC048182; assembly: GCF_043202555.1. Lineage (NCBI taxonomy): Bacteria > Bacillati > Actinomycetota > Actinomycetes > Kitasatosporales > Streptomycetaceae > Streptomyces > Streptomyces sp. NPDC048182. Next base: position 212,196 of record NZ_JBIDAQ010000011.1, read on the forward strand.
GTGCATGGTGGTCGGCGACGGCCGCCCCTTCGTCGGCGCCCTGGTCACGCTCGACGAGGAGTTCCTGGGCCGCTGGTGCGCCGAGCACGGCAAGCCGGCCGGCGCCACGGCCGCGTCCCTGCGGGACGACCCGGACCTGCTGGCCACCGTCCAGGCGGCCGTGGACGACGGCAACGCGGCGGTGTCCAAGGCGGAGTCGGTCCGCAAGTTCCGCGTGCTGCCCGCCCAGTTCACCGAGGAGACGGGCCATCTGACGCCGTCCCTGAAGCTCAAGCGGAACGTGGTGGCCCGGGACTACGCGGACGAGATCGAGGCGCTGTACGCGAAGTAGCCCCCCGGGCTGCTCACAACAGGTCCTTCAGCCGCTCCGCCAGCAGGTCCCAGCGCCACTTCTCCTCCACCCAGGCCCGGCCCCGCTCGCCCATCCGGCGGCCCAGCTCCGGGTCGGCCAGCAGGGCGCCGACCCGCTCGGCGGTCTCCTCGGCGGAGCCGCCCCGCACGACCCAGCCGGTCTCCCCGTCGAGGACCGCGTCCGGGGCGCCCCCCGAGTCGCCGGCGACGACGGGCAGGCCGGTCGCGGATGCCTCCAGGTAGACGATGCCGAGCCCCTCCACGTCCAGGCCGCCGCGCCGGGTCCGGCAGGGCATGGCGAAGACGTCCCCGGCGCCGTAGTGGGCGGGCAGCTCCGCCCAGGGCACCGCGCCGGTGAAGCGCACGGAGGCGGCGGCGCCGGTCTCGTGGGCGAGGCGGCGCAGGTCCTGCTCGTAGGGGCCGCCGCCGACGATCAGCAGGACGGCGTCCGGCTCGGCGGCGAGGATCCGGGGCAGCGCGCGGATGAGGGTGTCCTGTCCCTTGCGCGGCACCAGCCGGGACACGCACACCACCACGGGGCGGTCGGTCAGCCCGAGCCGGGCCCGGACCTCGGCGCCGCCGGAGCCGGGGTGGAAGGTCTTCTCGTCCACGCCGGGCGGCAGCTGCGCCATCCGCGCGGCGGCCTCGGGGCTCAGCGCGCGGGCGATCCGCGAGCGGGTGTACTCCCCCAGATAGGTCAGCGTGTCCGTGGCGTCGCCGATCCGGCCGAGCAGCTGCCGGGCGGCGGGCAGCTGGGCCCAGCCGGCCTCGTGGCCGTGGGTGGTGGCCACGATCCGCTCGGCGCCGGCCCGGCGCAGCGCGGGCGCCATCAGCCCGAGCGGCGCGGCGGCCCCGAACCACACGGCCTCGCAGCCGTGTTCGCGCAGCAGCCCGACGGCCCGCCGGGTCGCGCCCGGGGTCGGCAGCAGCATCGTCGTGGTGTCCCGTACGACGGTGAAGGGCTGCTCGGCGTCGAAGGCGGCCGTCGCCCGGGCGCCCTCGGCGCCGCGCTTCCAGGTGGAGGCGTACACGACGAGCCGGTCGGGGTCGAGCCGCAGGGCCATGTTGTGCAGGAAGGCCTGGATGCCGCCGGGGCGGGGCGGGAAGTCGTTCGTGACGATCAGGGTCTTGCGCATCGCCGACGACCCTATCGGCCCCGCCCGCCCGTGTGGCAGGGGCACGGCCGCGCACCCATGATGGCCGGACCGGCACGGTGACGCGGACGGGGACGGGCAGGGAGCACGTGGAGACGACGCAGGCGGGACGCGGCTGGACGCGGTGGGCGCTCCCGGCGGCCTGGGCCGCGACGCGCGCGGTGCTGCTGCTGTTCATGCTGCGGGTGTGGATCTTCCCAGGGCCCGACGTCACGGTGGACGTCTCGGTCATCTACCGCGACTGGTACGAGGTGCTGCGCACCGGTGCGTTCCCGCGCGCGGACGTCACCTGGCAGTACCCGCCCGCCGCCGCCCTCGCCCTCGCCGCCCCCGCGCTGCTGCCGTTCCTGGACTACGCGACGGCCTTCTACGTACTGGCCTGCGCCGCCGACCTCGCGGTGCTGCTCCTGCTGCGCCGGGCGGGCCGGGGCGCCGGGCGCTCCCCGCGCGGGGCGTGGCTGTGGGTGGCGGGCGTGCCGCTGCTCGGCCCGACGGTGTACGCCCGCTACGACGTGCTGGTGACGGCCGTCGCGGTGGCCGCGCTCCTCGCAGCCGGGCGGCACCCGCGCACGGCGGGGGCGTTGGCGGCCCTCGGGGCCCTGCTCAAGATCTGGCCGGCGCTGCTCCTGGCCGGGGTGCGCCGCCGGGCCTCCTGGACGACGGCCCTGCTGACCGGCTCGGGGCTGGTGGCGTTGTTCGCCTCGGCGGCGCCGGGGGCCTTCGCGTTCCTGGCCTTCCAACGGGGGCGGGGCACCGAGGTGGAGTCCCTCGGCGCGCTGCCGCTGCACGTCGCCCGGTGGCTCGGGGTGTGGGAGGGCCAGGTGCTGCTGCACTACGGCTCGGTGGAGTTCCTCGGCCCGTGGGTGTCCACGGTGAGCACGTGCGCCCTGGTGCTGAGCGCGGCGGCGTTCGCGTGGCTGCTGGTGTGGCGGGTGGCGGCGGTGCGGTTCGGGGCGCACACGGTGGCGGACGCGGCGTTCACGGCGGTGCTGCTGTTCACGGTGACGAGCCGGGTGATCAGCCCCCAGTACCTGGTGTGGCTGGTGGGGCTCGCGGCGGTGTGCGGGTGCCTGGCGGGGAGCCGGATGCGGGTGCCTGCGGCGCTGGTGCTGGTGGCGGTGCCGGTGACGACCCTCGAGTTCCCGGTCTGGTTCGCCCACGTGGTGGCGAGCGACCCCTTGGGCATCGGGCTGCTGACGGTCCGCGACGGGTTGCTGGCGTGCGCGGCGCTGGTGGCGGCCCGTTCGCTGTGGCGGGACACGGTGGTGCGGGCCGAGGGGGCGTGGCGCAGCCCGGCGCGGCGGGGTGCCGCTGCGCCCACCCGTGCCGCCCCAGCGGCACGACTGCCCGCAGCTAGGCGTACCTAGGGGCGCGGGGAACTGCGCGACCAGCCACGACGTGCTCGCAGGCAACGGACGGGCCGCCACCCCCCACCCCGGGTCAGCCGAGTTGTTCCGCCACGTACTCCCGCCACCGCGCCGTGAAGTCCGCCTCCGTCGTGCCGAGGGCCTCGCGCAGGGCCTTGTCCACCGCGCCCGCCCGCTCGGCGCCGGCCCCCACCGCACGGTAGAACGCGTCGAGCCGGTCCTCCCCCCACCGCTCGGCGATGAGACGGCACGCCAGCCAGCCCCCCTCGTAGGCCCGCGCCAGCCCCTCCGCGTCACCGGTGAAGGCGAAGGCCTTGTCCGAGGGCAGGGCGTCCGGGAGCCGGCCCGCCTCGACGGCGCGGGCCAGTTCGGGGGCGGCCTGGCCGGGGGTGCGGCCGGCGGCGCGGTAGCCGACCCAGTCGGCGTACCCCTCCGACAGCCACAGCGGCGTCGCGGCGGTGGTGTCGGCACGCGTGGCGACGTGGGTCGTCTCGTGGGTGAGCACGACCTGCCGCCCCAGCGTGCCGAGCATCCCGTACGCGTCGGGGTTGATGACGATCCGGTCGGCGGGGGCCCGCTCGTGGCCGCCGGTCTCGCCGGTGGTGACCGCCGCGATGCCCCGGTAGGACGCGGCCGGTGAGCCGAGCAGGTCCGCCATGCCGGCCAGGGAGCGCGGGACGAGGAGGACGACGCCGCGGGCCCAGGGACGGTCCCAGGCGTCCGAGACGGCCGGCACCGCCCGGTCGGCCAGGTCGGCGAAGCCGCGCAGCGTCCCGGTGCTCTGGCCGACCCCGAGGACGAGGCTGTGCGTGCCGCGCACGGCCTGCACGGTGCCCTCGTCCCACAACTGCCGGGCGGCCTTGGGCGCGGGGCCCTCGGAGGTGACGGACCAGCGGCCGTTGCCGTCGCGCCGCAGCCCCACGCTGCGGCGGGCGGTGACCGAGCCGCGGTCGTGGCCGGCGATGCGGTAGCGCAGCTCGGCGGTGGCGGTGGCGGTGTCCCCGGCGCGGTCCAGGGCGGTCACCCGGTACGCCCAGGCGGCCAGCGGCACCGCCCGCAGCGCGTCGAAGCCCGCGGCGGTGCCGGTGACGGCGTAGGCGTCCCGGTCGCGGTGCAGGACGGCCGCCGCGCGCCGGTCGAGCACCCGCTGCACCTCGGCCCGCGCGGTGCCGGCGCCGTCGTCCCGGCCGCCGCAGCCGACCAGGGCGGCGAGCAGCAGGCACACCACCGCCACCGCCGAGGTACCCGGCACCACCCGCCCACGACGACCCGCCACGCCCCGATCGTACGGGCGGGACCGGGCCCCCGGGTCTCAGACCCGGGTGACGGAGGAGACCGGCATCATCCCGACCGGGTCGTAGCGCACCGGGGCGCCCGGGTAGGGCGCGTGGATGACCCGGCCGCCCCCGACGTACATGCCGATGTGGCTGGCGTCGTCGCGGTAGGCGACCAGGTCGCCGGGGCGGGCCTGGGAGAGCGGGACCTGCCGGCCGGCGTAGCGCTGGGCCTGGGAGGTGCGGGGCAGGCCGATGCCGGCCTGGGCGTAGGACCACTGCATGAGGCCCGAGCAGTCGAAGCCGGAGGGGCCGTTGGCGCCCCAGACGTAGGGCCGGCCGAGCGCGGAGCGGGCGGCGGCGAGCGCGGCGGCGGCCCGGCCGGAGGCGGCGACACCGCCGGGCGCCGGCAGGTCGTCGCGGCCGGAGCGGGAGGCGTGGGCGAAGGCGGCGCGTTCGCCGTCGGGCAGGGAGTCGAGCAGCCGGCGGGCCGCGGCGAGCTTGCGCTCCACGGTGCGCTTGTGCGCGGCGACCGCCTTGCGGCCCTTCTCCAGCTCGGTGAGCTGGTGGCGGGCCTCGGCGCGGTCCTGGGCCAGGTGCCGCATGGCCTCCTGCAACTCCCCCAGCCGGCCCGCCTGCTGGGCGGTGATCCGGTCGAGCGTGGCGGCCTTGTCGAGGTAGTCGGCGGGGTCGTCGGCGAAGAGCAGCGCCACCGACGGGTCGACGCCGCCCGCCCGGTACTGCGCGCCGGCCAGCGAACCGAGCGCGTCCCGCATGGTGTTGATGCGCTCCTGCTGGCGGGCGATCGCGTCCTGCGCGTCGCCCACCCGGCGGCGCAGCTCGTCGGTGTGCTCGTCGGCCTTGTTGTACGCCTCGGTGGCCTCCTCGGCCTCGGAGTAGAGGCGGTCCACCTCGGCCCGCCGGTCGTCGTGCGGCGCCGCGGCGGCGGGCACGGCGCCGAGGACGGCGGCGGCGACGGAGAGGAGGCCGACGGCGGCGGTGCCGCGGTCGGAACCGGTCGGTGCGAGACGGCGATGGGACCCCACGGGTTGCCGCACTCCTTCCGCTGGCGGACGGGAAACGCGGCAGACAGTAGCCGCGCCACCGGGCACCGGCCAACGACCTCCGGCGGCGTACACGCGTCCGCCCCGCCGCTGACGCAGGTCACCGGCGGGGCGGGGAGTCAGAACGCCGTGCCGCGATTCGCCCGAACGGGCGGCACGTGAGGGGGTTTGGAGCGACCTTTCCGGGGCCCCCGGTCAGGTCCGGGCGTCGGAACGGTCGGACCCGGAACGGTCAGACCCGGACGCCGAACATGAACGGGCCGCCCATCGTGCCCATCGACTCGTAGCGGACGACCGTGCCGGTGCGCGGGGCGTGCAGCACCTGGCCGTTGCCGGCGTAGAGCCCGACGTGGTGCAGGTCGCCGAAGAAGAAGACCAGGTCGCCGACTTGGAGGTCGCTGGTGGAGTAGATGCGCTGCCCGGCGTTGGCCTGGGCCTGCGAGGTGCGCGGGATGCCGACGCCGGCCTGGGCGTAGGCCCAGGAGGTGAGGCCGGAGCAGTCGAAGGAGGACGGGCCGGTGGCGCCGTAGACGTAGGGCGAGCCGATCCGGCCCTGCGCGGCGGCGAAGGCGGCGCCGGCCCGGCCGCTGCCGTGCCCCACGGGGGTGCTGGAGCCGGTGGAGGTGTTGAGGGCCTGGCGCTCGCTGCTGCGGGTGGCGCGCTGCTCCTGCTCCTCCAGGGCGGCCTTCTCCGCGGCGGTGAGGGTGTTCAGCAGCTTCTGGGCGGAGGCCAGCTTGCCCTGGACTTCCTTCTTCTTGTTGCCCAGTTCGGTGCGGGTGGCGGAGAGGTCCTTGAGCTTCTCGGCGGCCTCGGCGCGCTGCTGGGCGAGGTCGCGCTGCTTGTCCTGGATCTTCTTCAGCGCCTCGACCTGCTGGCCGCTGAGCTGGTCCAGGGTGGACGCCTTGTCCAGGTAGTCGTCCGGGTCGGCGGAGAGGAAGAGCTGCAGGGAGGGGTCGATGCCACCGGAGCGGTACTGGGCGCTCGCCATCGAACCGAGGCCGTCGCGCAGGTCGTTGAGCTCTTCCTGGCCGCGGGCGACGTTGTCCTGGACGGTGGATATCTCCCTCTGGAGCTTCTCCTGCTTCTCCTTGGCCCCGTTGTACTTCTCGGTGGCCTGCTCCGCCTCTTCGTAGAGCTTGTCGACCTTGGCCTTGACCTCGTCCTTGCTCGGCTTCTCGCTGGGCGCGGCGTTGGCGGCCTGCGCACTGAGAGCGACAGCGGCGGCGGCAGCGGTGGTGAGCACGGTCACACGCGTGCGGCTCGGCTGCTTGGGACGACGGTGGGACGCCACGGAGTCGAGCTCCTTCTTGAGAGTGATCACCCGAGAACGGGTTCGAAGGCAGACCCTAGTGACCCACTCGTGATCAGTTCAAATCCTCGGCCGAAAATATCCGGTCACTGACCGCATCTTTTGCCTCAACTCACCAGTGGTGACGCGCGAATGACACTACGTCGCGTGACGAAACCTTCAATTGAGGTCCAGTTCGGACAGAACCGCAGATTCCGGGGAGGCGTCAGGGGAGGCGCTTGAGGAGGACCGCCGACGCCACCGGGCGGGCGCCCGCCCGGGCCACGCCGTCGGCGACCTCGCGGTCGGTGGAGACCACGATCACCGGCCGGCCCGGCGGCTCGGCCCGCACCAGCTGGCGGATCAGCTCGTCGGCCGTGATCCCCGGCTTGGAGAACAGCACCCGCACCCCGCGCGGCGGCGCGAGCAGCACCGGCGCCGCCAGTTCGGCCCCGTCGAAGACGCAGGTCGTCTCGGCGCCCGTCTGCGCGGCGAGCTGGGAGAGCTGGCCGAGCAGCCTGAGGCGCTGCTTCTCCAGCGGCATCTGCGGATAGCCGGTCTTGGTGACGTTGTAGCCGTCGACGACGAGGTGCGCCTGGGGCAGCGCGAGCAACTGGTCCAGGATGGCCGGGTCGCTGTCCGACAGGGCCCGGTTGGCGATGTCCTTGGGCGTCATCCGGCCCGGTTCGACGGCGTCCACCGTCTCCGCGGGGCGCACCGACACCGGGGGGAGGGCCAGTTCGCGGCGCAGCCCCTGCGCGCTGTCGAGCAGGGTGTCGAGCAGCAGCCGTACCCGCATGTCCTCGACGCTGCGGCCCTCGCGGGCGGCCTTGCGGGTGGCCTCCAGGGCCGCCTCCGCCTCGCCGAGCCGGGCCTTGAGCCGCCGGTTCTCGCTCTCGGCGGCGGACAGCTGGGTCTGCCCCTCGGCGCGCGCGGCGTCCGACTCGCCCCGCAGCTTGCGCAGGGCGGCCTCGCCGCGGCGTACGTCACTGACGGCGGAGCGCAGCTTGCGGGCGAGCGAGTCGGCCTCCTTCCGCGCCGCGTCCAGCTCGGCGCGCAGCCGCTCGGTCTCGGCCCTGGTGTGCTCCCGGGCCCGGCCCAGCTCCTCGTGCAGCCGCTCCAGCTCGGCCCGGCTCTCCTCGCCGGCCCGCTCGGCGTCCGCGCGCTGCGCCTCCTCGCCGGCGGCGGCCACCAGCTTCGCCCAGCCGTGCGGGCGCAGCACATAGGCCGCGGCCGCCACGTCGAGCGGGTCCGCGGCCGGGGGCGGGGAGCCGGAGTCCAGGGCGCCGGTCAGCTCCGGCTGGGCCTCTCTGAGCTTCTCCCCGATGCGCTGGCGGAACAGCGGGTCGGCCTCCACCGCGGCGGCCATCGCGTTGCCGGCGAACTTTGCGCGGCGGTTCGGCGCGAACCGGGCGTACTGCCGCAGCTGGGCGGGGAGTTCGCCGAGGGTGAGGCCGCCGAAGCCGTCGGAGACGATCTGCACGACCCTGCGGCGGACCGCGTCCGGCAGCGGACGGTCGAGCACCTCAGCGGCGCCGTCGCCCGGCCCCCCGCCGTGTGTCTCCACCATCCGTCACCCCAATGCCGTCAGCGGGGCCCGCTCCGCTCAGGAGCCGGCGCCCGGCCTGTCCACGAGCTCCACCTGGTCCACCGCGTTGCACCAGCGGCAGCGCACCGACTCGATGGTCTCACTGAGCACCTCGCGCTCCTCGACGGACGGCTCACCGGCCAGGTCGAGGTGGACGTACTCGACGACCTTCGACGCCCGGGTCACGTCGAACCGGGTGAGGTTGCCGCACAGGGTGCAGCGCCACCGTGTCGTGTCGGTCGGCAGGGGAACCGTCATCGTGGCTGTCCGCTCTCTTTCCGTGCTTCCAGTGTCGGCGACGCGCCGGGGCGCCCGGTGCGTGTGGCTCGTAACCCTACGGCCTGGCGGGTACCCGCCGTCCACGCGTCCACGGCGGCGAGGCGGTATGGGTCCATGCGTCCGCTTGCGCCATGCTCTGTGTCCATGATCCGCGACTGGACCACCAGGGCCGTCCGCTCGGCCGGCCGCCTGCTCACCCGCGGCCGGCCGCAGGCGCCGGTGACAAGTGCGCTGCTCGCCGCCTGCTGCCTGCTGTTCCTGGTCAGCCCGGCGGCCGGGCTGAATCCGGCGTACGGCACGGGCGAGGAGGCGCTCGCCGCGCAGCGGGCCTACTTCCACCGCTGGGGCGTGATCCCCGCAGACCTGTTCGAGGACTCCCCCTGGTCCGCGCTGACCCCGGCGACGGCGCTGTTCGTGCACGGCGGCTGGGTGCACCTGCTCGGCAACATGCTCTTCCTCTACGTCTTCGGCGCGATGACGGAGGAGCGCATGGGCCGGCTCCGGTTCCTGCTCTTCTACCTGTGCTCGGGCTACCTGGCGCTGCTCGGCTACGCGCTGGCCAACACCGACTCCGATCAGCCGCTGGTCGGCGCCTCCGGGGCGATCTCGGCGGTCCTCGGCGCCTTCCTGTTCCTCTTCCCTCGGGCCAGGGTGATCAGCCTGCTCCCGTTCGCCTTCTTCCTGCCCCTGCGCTTCCCGGCCTGGCTGGTGCTGCCGTTCTGGGCGGCCCTGCAGTGGATGGCGGCCGGGCGCGCCGGGGACGGCCCGGGCGTGGCCTACCTGGCCCACCTGGTCGGCTTCGGCCTCGGCTTCTGCTACGCCTGGCTGCGGTTCGGGCGGAAGCCGGGGGCGGGGCGGGCAGGGCCTAGAGTGAGGACGGCCCCAGCGACCGCCGCCCCCGAGGGAGAGAACCAGCCGTGATCAGCGCGATCGTCCTCATCAAGACCAGCGTGGACCGCATCCCCGAGATCGCGGAGCAGATCGCCGCGCTGGACAGCGTCTCCGAGGTCTTCTCCGTCACCGGCACCTACGACCTGATCGCCATGGTCCGGGTGGCCCGGCACGAGGACCTGGCCGACGTGATCCCCGGCCGGATCAGCAAGATCCCGGGCGTGGAGGGCACGGACACGCACGTGGCGTTCCGCACCTACTCCCAGCACGACCTGGAGGCCGCCTTCGCCATCGGCCTCGACAACTGAGGATCTCGGCACCCGGGGCTCAGGCGGAGGTGTCCGGGACGCAGCGGCCCTCCTCGGTGCGGTAGCTCCACCGGGCGCCCTCGCGCACCAGCGTGCGCACCGCGCCCACGAACCGCTCGACGTGCTCGTCCGGCGTGCCCGCGCCGAAGCTGACCCGGATGGCGTTCAGCGACTTCTCCCCCGGTGCCGCCTCGGGCGCCCCGCACTCGCCCTGCGTCTGCGGGTCGCTGCCGAGCAGGGTGCGCACCAGCGGGTGGGCGCAGAACAGCCCGTCGCGCACCCCGATGCCGTACTCGGCGGACAGGGCGGCGGCGAAGTGGGAGCTGTTCCAGCCCTCGACGACGAAGGAGATGACCCCGACGCGCGGGGCGTCGTCGCCGAAGAGCGACAGGACGCGCACCTCGGACACCTCGGCGAGACCCGCGCGCACCTTGGCGATCAGGTACTCCTCGCGGGCGACCAGCGCCTCGAAGCCGGCCTCGGTGAGCGCCTTGCAGGCCGACGCGATGGAGTAGGCGCCGATGACGTTGGGCGAGCCGGCCTCGTGCCGGGCGGCGCTGTCGTGCCACTCCACGTCCACGCCCCCGTCGGCGCGCCGGCTGACCTTGCGGCTGGCGCCGCCGCCGGCCAGGTACGGGTCGGCCTCGCGCAGCCAGTCGGAGCGGCCGGCCAGCACGCCGGCGCCGAAGGGGGCGTACAGCTTGTGCCCGGAGAAGGCGACCCAGTCCACGTCCAGGTCGCGGACGTCGACCGGGTGGTGCGGGGCGAGCTGGGCGGCGTCCAGGACGATCCGGGCGCCGTGCGCGTGCGCGGCGGCGGCCAGTTCGCGCACCGGCCACAGCTCGCCGGTGACGTTGGAGGCGCCGGTGACGCAGACCAGGGCGGGGCCGTACGGCTCCCTGGCGGCGAGGGCGCGCTCCAGCGTCTCGACGGCCTCGGCCGGGCTGCTCGGGGCGTCCAGGTAGGTGACCTCGGCGTTCCGCCAGGGCAGCAGGGAGGCGTGGTGCTCGGTCTCGAAGACGAAGACCTCGCAGCCGGCCGGGAGCGCGGCGGCCAGGAGGTTCAGCGAGTCGGTGGTGGACCGGGTGAAGACGACCTGGTCGCCCTCGCGGCAGCCGAGGAACGCGGCGACGTCCCGGCGGGCGTTCTCGAACAGGTCGGTGGAGAGCTGCGAGAGGTACCCGGCGCCCCGGTGGACGCTGCCGTAGTACGGGGCGTAGGCGGCCACGTCGTCCCAGACCCGCTGGAGCGCCGGGGCGCTGGCGGCGTAGTCGAGCGCGGCGTAGGTGACCTCGCCGCCGGTGACGAGCGGCACGGTGACGTCCCGGCCGAGGACGGGCAGCGGGGCGCAGACGGCGGGAACGGCGGCGACGGTCATGGGGGAACTCCCGTGAAGGCAGGCGGAATCCACCACGCGAGCGGGTGTGCTCGAGCGTGACGGAGAGGTGAAGGGGGATGCGGAGGCGGGGCTCTGCGGCCCTATCGCATTCGCTGATTCACGGAAGGCTCCCTCGAACGACCAGGACCCCTGGTGACGCGAGGAGTCCGCGCTTGCCGCAGACCTCGCTGCCTACGACCTGGTCTTCACCCGGGGCACCCCGCCACGGACGGAGGGTTGCCGGACAGTCGGCCGGGGCCGAATGACTGTCGCTCATGACCTGCCAAGGAACGTACGGGATGCCCGCGGCACCCCGCAACCCGAGTCCGAATTGCGGGACACGGGACTGCAACCCCCTCAGGGGCGCGGGGAACTGCGCGACCAGCCACGACGCGCCCGCACCCGGCATCGTGTCGCAACCCGGCACTACGGGGGGGCGTGGCGCAGCCCGGCGCTGCGGGGTGCCTCCCCCAAGCTCTTCGAGCAGGGGGGACCCCCAGCGCCCACCCGTGCCGCCCCAGCGGCACGACTGCCCGCAGCTACGCTGGCCTGTTTTTGGGGGCGCGGGGAACTGCGCGACCAGCCACGACGCTCCCGCGGACGAGAACCAAACCCCCGGCCACCCCCTACGCGTTGCTCGCCGTCACCCACCGCTCAAGCGCCCGCAGGGCCGCGCCGGAGTCGATCGCCTCGGCGGCGCGGGACATCCCGGCCCGCAGCCGCGAGGTCAGCGACCCGGCGCCGGGCTCCAGGGCCACCAGCGCCGCCGCCGAATTGAGCAGCACCGCGTCCCGCACGGGACCTCGCTCACCGGCCAGCAGCCGGCGCGCGACGTCCGCGTTGTAGGACGCGTCAGCGCCCCGCAGCGCCGACACCGGGACCAGGTCCAGGCCGACGTCCCGGGGGTCGAAGGCCTCCTCGGTGACCGTGCCGTCCCGCACCACCCAGACCCGCGACGTCGCGGTGGTGGTCAGCTCGTCCAGGCCGTCGTCGCCGCGGAAGACCAGCGAGGAGTGCCCCCGCTCGGCGAAGACACCGGCGATGATGGGGGCCATCCGGGCGTCCGCGACCCCGATGGCCTGCGCCTTGACCTGCGCGGGGTTCGTGAGCGGGCCGAGGAAGTTGAACACCGTCCGGATGCCCAGCTGCCCCCGCGCCCCGGCCACGTGCCGCAGCGCCGGGTGGAACTTCACGGCGAAGCAGAAGGTGACCCCCGCCTCCTCGGCGACCTCCGCGACCCGGCGCGGCGTCAGCTGGAGGTTCACGCCGAGCTTCTCCAGCACGTCGGAGGCGCCGGAGGCGGAGGACGCGGCCCGGTTGCCGTGCTTGACGACCTTCGCACCGGTGCCGGCCACGACGATGGCCGACATGGTGGAGATGTTGACCGTCTTCGCGCCGTCGCCGCCGGTGCCGACGATGTCGACCGTCTCCCCCGGCACCTCGATCACGTTGGCGTGCGCGTACATCGTGCGGACCAGCCCGGAGATCTCCTCGACCGTCTCGCCCTTGGCGCGCAGCGCCACCGCGAAGCCGGCGATCTGCGCGTCGGTGGCCTCGCCGCGCATGATGACGTCCAGCGCCCAGGCGGTGTCGTCGGCGGAGAGGTCGCGGCCCTCCAGGAGGCCGTTCAGCAGGGCGGGCCAGGAGCGGTCCGCCGCGGTGTCGCCTCCGGCGGGGGTAACAGCGCTCATGAGCCGCTCCTGGGGGTTTCAGGGTCCTGGGGTGTACACACACCCGACGTACACCCCACCCTATCCAGGCCCGGGCAGCGCCGAGGGCCCCCGTCCGATTCCCGGACGGGGGCCCTCGGCCCGTCGTGTGGCGACGTGGCGGGAGAGAGAGGATCAGTGGTGGCCGTGGCCGCTGGTGATCTCCTTGTACTCCTCGACGGTCGGCTTCTGGATCTGCGCGTCCTCGCCGTAGTACGCCTTGCTCAGCTTGGCGCGCAGCCGCTCGGGACCGGCGACCTTGCGCTCGACGCCGTTCTCGTCGGTCGCCGGGCCGATCTCGGCGGGGGCGTACTGGTTGTGCGCCGTGAGGGTGTGCAGCGCCTCCTGGCTGAGCGGCTCGTGCACCTCGATGAACTCACCGTGCGGCAGGCGCTTGATGATGCCCGACTCGCGGCCGTGCAGCACCTTCTCCTTGTCCCGGCGCTGCAGGCCGAGGCAGATCCGCTTGGTGACCACGAAGGCGAGTACCGGGCCGACGAAGAACATGATCCGGACGAACCAGGTGATCGCGTTCAGCGACAGGTGGAAGTGCGTGGCCCACAGGTCGTTGCCGCCGCCGATGAGCAGCACGAAGTAGACCGTCATCCAGGCCACACCGAAGGCGGTGCGGGTCGGGGCGTTGCGCGGGCGGTCCAGGATGTGGTGCTCGCTCTTGTCCCCGGTGACCCAGGACTCGATGAACGGGTACACCGCGATGGCCACCAGGACCAGCGGGAAGATCAGCAGCGGGATGAACACGCCCAGGACGAGCGTGTGGCCCCAGAAGTTGACCTCCCAGCCCGGCATCACGCGGATCAGGCCCTCGGAGAAGCCCATGTACCAGTCGGGCTGGGCGCCGGTGGAGACCTGGTCCGGGCGGTAGGGGCCGATGGCCCAGATCGGGTTGATCGTGGCGATGGCCGAGACCACGGCGATCACGCCGAAGACCAGGAAGAAGAAGCCTCCGGCCTTGGCCGTGTACACCGGCAGCAGCGGCATGCCGACGACGTTCTTGTTGGTGCGGCCGGGGCCCGCGAACTGCGTGTGCTTGTGGTAGATCACCAGGATCAGGTGGGCGACCACCAGACCCAGCATGATGCCCGGCAGCAGCAGGATGTGGACCGAGTAGAACCGCCCGACGAAGTCGTGGCCGGGGAACTCTCCGCCGAAGAGGAAGAACGACAGGTACGTGCCGACGATCGGCACGGACAAAATCGCGCCCTCCATGAAGCGGATACCGGTGCCGGAGAGCAGGTCGTCCGGGAGCGAGTAGCCGGTGAAGCCGGTGAACATGCCGAGGACGAGCAGCAGGAAGCCGAACAGCCAGTTGACCTCGCGCGGCTTGCGGAACGCGCCGGTGAAGAACACGCGCATCATGTGCACGAACATGCCGGCCAGGAAGATCAGCGCCGCCCAGTGGTGGATCTGCCGGATGAGCAGACCGCCGCGGACGTCGAAGCTGATGTGCAGCGTCGAGGCGTACGCGTCGCTCATCATCTGGCCCTGGAGGGGCACGTACGAGCCGTGGTAGGTGACCTCGGTCATCGACGGGTGGAAGAACAGCGTCAGGTACACACCCGTGAGGATGATGATGATGAAGCTGTAGAGGCAGATCTCGCCCAGCATGAACGACCAGTGGTCGGGGAAGATCTTGCGCATGTTGGACTTGGCCAGGGCGTAGATCCCCAGCCGGCCGTCCGCCCAGTCGGCGACGCGCTCGCCGGCCGGCGCCTTGCCGCGGGTGCGGCCGGCGGGCGTGGTGCTTGCTGAAGTGCTCATCCGCGCTCCCAGTAGGCAGGACCGACGGGCTCTTCGAAGTCGCCGAGCGCTTCGAGGTAACCCTCGTCGTTCACACCGATGCGCAGCTGCGGCAGGGCGTGACCGGCGGGACCGAAGATGACCCGGGCACCGTCGGCGAGGTCGAAGGTGGACTGGTGGCAGGGGCAGAGCACGTGGTGCGTCTGCTGCTCGTACAGGGAGATCGGGCAGCCGACGTGGGTGCAGATCTTCGAGTACGCGACGATGCCCTCGTGCGACCACTCGAGTTCGCGCTTGTCCTTGATGTTGTCCGGCTGGATACGGACGATCATCAGGGCGGCCTTGGCGATCTCGTTCTGGAACTCCTCGTCGCTCTCCTCCAGGCCCTCGGGCCGGGCGAAGGTGAGCGAGCCCACCGCGACGTCGGAGGGGCGCAGCGGCTGGTTGGTGTTGACGTTGACCAGCAGCTTGCCCTTGGACCAGATGGTGTGGCGCAGCTTGGTGCCGGGCAGCGGGCCGAGGTCACGCAGCAGCACGACGCCGGAGAGCGGCACCAGGGCCACCGCGCCGAGCATCGTGTTGCGGATCAGCTTGCGGCGCCCGATCGCGGACTCCTTGGCGCCCTGCTTGAAGTCGGCGTGCACCTTGGCGCGCAGCTCCGCCGAGGCCGCGATGTCGTGGCGCTCGTCGGTCAGCTCCTCGTCGGACATCAGGGTGCGGGCCCAGTGGACCGCGCCCGCGCCGATCGCGAAGAGCGCGATGCCGAGGGTCAGGCCGAGCGCGAAGTTCAGCGCGCTGATGTGACCGATCGGGAAGATGTAGACCGACTGGTCGACGTCGATGCTCACGTAGGCGGCGATGAAGCCGACGGTGGCCAGCATCGACAGCGTGAACAGCAGGGCGACGGCGCGCTCGGACCGCTTGGCGGCCTGCTCGTCGATGTCCTGGACCCGGTGCTCGTGCGGCGGCAGGCCCGGGTCGGCGAACGGGTTCTCCTCGTCCGCGAGGCGGACCTGGCCGCGCGCGGCGTGCGGCGCGGCGGGGAGGTTGTTCTCTTCGGGGATGTCTTGGCTACTCATGACTTCTTGGCCTTTGCGGTCCGAGCGGCTACCCAGACGGCGACCGCGACCAGCACGCCGAGCCCGAAGACCCAGGCGAACAGACCCTCGCTGACCGGCCCCAGCCCACCCAGCTCCAGGCCGCCGGGGCTCGTGGTCTCGTCTCCGTTGACCGCGTTCAGGTACGCGATGATGTCCTTCTTGTTCTGCTCCGACATGGTGGTGTCGGGGAAGGAGGGCATGTTCTGCGGGCCGGTCTGCATGGCCTCGTAGATGTGCTTGGGGCTGACGCCCTCCAGCGAGGGGGCGAACTTGCCGTGTGTGAGCGCGCCGCCCTTGCCGGTGAAGTTGTGGCACTGGGCGCAGTTGGAGCGGAACAGCTCGCCGCCCTTGCCGATGTCCGCGCCCTCGGGGCCGTAGTTCTCCTTGGTCGGGATCGCCGGACCGGCGCCCAGGGAGGAGATGTAGGCCGCGAGCTGGTCGATCTCGGCCTGCGAGTAGATGACCTTCTTCTTGGGGATCTGCGCGCCCGGCTGCTGGGCCGGCATGCGGCCGGTGCCCACCTGGAAGTCCACGGACGCGGCGCCCACACCGGCCAGGCTCGGGCCGTCGGTGGTGCCCTGGCCCCCGGTGCCGTGGCAGCTGGCGCAGCCCACGGTGTAGAGCTTCTTGCCCTCGCTGATGGCGAGGGACTGGGCTGAGTCGTCTGCCTGCGCCTTGCTCGCGGGCGCGAACGCGGCGTACAGCCCCCCGGTGCAGGCCAGCGCGAGGAGTAGGACGACGAGCGCGGCCAGCGGATGGCGCCGTCGTGCGGAGAGCTTTTTCACGGATTACCCCGGTGTCAGGATCTTCTGCGTCGATGCTTCGGGAATTGCGCGGGTGCGTGCCGCGACTACTTGATCATGTAGATCGTGGCGAAGAGGCCGATCCACACGACGTCGACGAAGTGCCAGTAGTACGACACGACGATCGCGGCGGTCGCCTGCTCGTGCGTGAACCTCTTGGCCGCGTAGGTGCGCCCGAGGACCAGCAGGAAGGCGATGAGCCCGCCCGTCACGTGCAGTCCGTGGAAGCCGGTGGTCAGGTAGAACACCGAGCCGTAGGGGTCGGAGGAGAGCGAGAGCCCGTCCTTCTTGACCAGCTCGGTGTACTCGAACACCTGACCGCCGATGAAGATCGCGCCCATGATGAAGGTGACGGTGAACCACGCCCGGAGCTTCTTCACGTCACCGCGCTCGGCGGCGAAGACGCCGAGCTGGCAGGTGAGGGAGGAGAGCACCAGGATCGTGGTGTTCGTCGCGGAGAACGGGAAGTTCAACGCGCCGGCCTTCTCGGACCAGAAGTCCGATCCGGTCACCGATCGCAGGGTGAAGTACATCGCGAAGAGGGCCGCGAAGAACATCAGCTCGGAACTCAGCCAGATGATGGTTCCGACGCTGGTGAGGTTCGGCCGGTTGACCGACGGGTGCGCGTGCCCGGTTTCTACTGTCGTTGCTGTCGCCACGACCGACATTATGTCGGTCGCTTATCCCGCCCTCACCCCGGGGGGTGCCGTTCGGAGTGTCCGCCCCGTCTGTACTGCCCGGATGGCCCATCGAACGGCCCCTCGAAGGAGTGTCGCGACCGGTGTGGAGGGGCAGTTCGAGGGAGTAGGCTCCGGCGCGACGGGCCACGCCGTTCTCCCCTGGGTATCGGAGGAAGCATGCAGCCGACCGCCACCGTGCTGGTCTACAGCGACGATTCGGGCGTCCGCGAACAGGTGCGGCTCGCCACCGGGCGCAGGCCGGCCCCGGACGTGCCGGTGGTGGAGTTCGTGGAGTGCGCGACGCCGGCCGCCGTCACCCGGGAGCTGGACAAGGGCGGCATCGACGTCTGCGTCCTGGACGGCGAGGCCGTGCCGATGGGCGGGATGGGCGTGTGCCGCCAGATCAAGGACGAGGTCTTCCACTGCCCGCCGGTGCTGCTGCTCATCGCCCGGCCGCAGGACGCCTGGCTGGCCACCTGGAGCCGCGCGGAGGCCGCCGTGACGCTGCCGGTGGAGCCGGTGGAGTTCGCCGCCGCCCTGGCCGACCTGCTGCGCCAGAAGCGGCTCCAGAGCGCCTAGGAGGCGCCCGTACGGGCCTGGCGGGGCCTGACCGTCCGGTCGGGCCCCGCCCGCCTCACACGGCCGTCGGGCGCAGCCTGGCCGCGTCCTGGGAGTCCGCGGAGCCGGCGCCGCCGACCAGGGCGCTGCCGGTGCGCCACTTGTTCCAGTCGAGGTTCCAGTCGCCGAAGCCGTTGCCGAAGGGCTCCATGGTCTCGCCGTCGGAGTTGACGACCTGCACCACGTCGCCCTCCTCGACCTCGTTGAAGAACCACTCGGCGTTCTCGGTGCTCATGCCGGTGCAGCCGTGGCTGACGTTGGCCGAGCCCTGCGAGCCCACCGACCAGGGCGCGGCGTGCACGTACTCGCCGCTCCAGGTCACCCGGGTGGCCCAGTGGACGGGCAGGTCGTACGCCTCCGAGGAGCCCTCGGAGATGCCGACGGTGGTGCTGCGCATCCGTACGAAGGATTCCTTGCCGAGGACGACCTTGACGCCGTTGCGGGTCTCGAAGCCGGGTTTGCCGGTGGTGACGGGGACCGAGCGGACCTCCTGGCCGTCCCGGTAGAGCGTCAGCTGGTGGGTGGAGGCGTCGGTGACGGCGACCACCGCGTCGTCCGTGGAGAGCTTCAGCGGGGCCGACTTGCCGCCCCAGAGCCGGTCGCTGATCTTGATGCCGTCCAGGTTGCTGTGCGCCTGGATGGTGGCGTGGGCCGGCCAGTACTCGCGGGGCCGGTAGTGCAGTTCCTTGTCGCTGACCCAGTACCAGGCGCCGTCCACCGCCGGGGTGGAGTCGACCTTCAGGGCGCGTTCCACCGTGACCCGCTCGGCCTTGTCGGTGACCGGCTGGCTCAGCTCCGCCGTGACCGGCTGCCCGACGCCGTAGGAGCCCGCGTCGGGCCCGAAGACGACGCCCAGGGTCTTCTTGGCGCTGGGCCGGCCCGTCTGGAAGGTGAGGACCTTGCGGCCGGGCGCCCCGTCGCCGTCCTCGGTGGAGACCCGCACCGTGTAGCGGGCGTCGGCGGCCAGCGGCGAGGTGCTGTGCCAGCGGGAGCCGTCGGCGGACAGCTCGCCCGCCACGTAGCGCCCGGTGGCGTCCATGGCCGTGACGTCGGTGAGCCGCCCGCCGGAGCCCTCGGCCTTGACCTCGAGGGGCTTGTCCGGGTCGGCCTTCTTCCCGGCGTCCTCGGGGGCGTTGAAGGAGATCTGGTCCGCGGCGTCGTAGGGCGCCGCGGAGAGCGGGTTGTCGTCGCCGCCGGCGCTGCACGCGGTGACGCTCGCGCCGAGCGCGAGCACCAGGAGGGTGCAGCCGGCGAGGGTGCGCCCCCGCGCCTGTGAGTGAACCATGATGCTCATGGCCCAAACGTAGGAAGGGTCGGCCGCGGCGGCACGGGGGGTGAGCCGGACGGGTGAGGGGGTCGCCCGGACGGCGGGACGGGGACGACGGGACGGGGACGAGGGGACGAACGGAAGGGGCCCGGACGCTCCTGACGGAGTGTCCGGGCCCCTTCACGGCCTCGCGGCGGTGCTACTGGGTGCGGTTCTCACCGCGGTAGTACTCGAAGACCCAGCCCCACAGGCCGACCAGGATGAGCGGCGCCGAGAAGAACAGGATCCACCAGCCGACGGCCACGCCCAGGAAGGCGAGGGCGCCGCCGAAGCCGAGCGCGAGCGGCTGCCAGCTGTGCGGGCTGAAGAACCCGACCTCGCCGGCGTCGTCCGCGACGTCCGCCTCCTTGTTGTCCTGCGCGCCCGCGTCGACCCGCCGGGCGGTGAAGCCCAGGTAGAAGCCGATCATGATCGACAGGCCGAAGGCCAGGAAGAGGGCGGTGGTGCCGGCCGGCTCCTTGGACCACACGCCGTAGACGATCGCCATCACCAGGATGAAGGCGCTCAGCCACATGAACATCTTGCCCTGGATCTTCACTGACCGGCCTCCTTGCCGCCGGCGAGGGCCTTGTCCTCGGCCGGGCCGACGTTCTCCAGCTGGTCGATCGCCGAGATCTCCGGGTGGTGGAGGTCGAAGGCGGGGGATTCCGAGCGGATGCGCGGCAGCGTGAGGAAGTTGTGCCGCGGCGGCGGGCAGGAGGTCGCCCACTCCAGGGAGCGGCCCCAGCCCCACGGGTCGTCCACGCCGACCGGCTTGCCGTACTTGGCCGTCTTCCAGACGTTGTAGAAGAACGGCAGGATCGACATGCCCAGCAGGAACGAGCTGATCGTGGAGACCGTGTTCAGGGCGGTGAAGCCGTCGGCCGCGAGGTAGTCCGCGTACCGGCGGGGCATGCCCTCGGCGCCCAGCCAGTGCTGGACCAGGAAGGTGCCGTGGAAGCCGATGAACAGCGTCCAGAAGGTGATCTTGCCGAGCCGCTCGTCGAGCATCTTGCCGGTGAACTTCGGCCACCAGAAGTGGAAGCCGGAGAACATCGCGAACACCACGGTGCCGAACACCACGTAGTGGAAGTGCGCCACCACGAAGTACGAGTCCGAGACGTGGAAGTCCATCGGCGGCGAGGCCAGGATGACACCGGTCAGACCACCGAAGGTGAAGGTGATGAGGAAGCCCATCGCCCACAGCATCGGCGTCTCGAAGGACAGGCTGCCCTTCCACATGGTGCCGATCCAGTTGAAGATCTTCACACCGGTCGGGACCGCGATCAGGAAGGTCATGAAGGAGAAGAACGGCAGCAGCACACCGCCCGTGACGTACATGTGGTGCGCCCACACCGTCACCGAGAGACCGGCGATGGCGATGGTGGCCGCGATCAGGTTCATGTAGCCGAAGATCGGGCGCCGGCTGAAGACCGGGATGACCTCACTGATGATGCCGAAGAACGGCAACGCGATGATGTACACCTCTGGATGCCCGAAGAACCAGAAGAGGTGCTGCCAGAGCAACGCCCCTCCGTTGGCCGCGTCGAAGACGTGGGCGCCGAACTTGCGGTCGGCCTCCAGGGCGAACAGGGCGGCGGCGAGGACCGGGAAGGCCAGCAGGACCAGCACACCGGTCAGCAGCACGTTCCAGGTGAAGATCGGCATGCGGAACATGGTCATGCCGGGCGCGCGCATGCAGATGATGGTGGTGATGAAGTTGACCGAGCCGAGGATGGTGCCGAAGCCGGAGAAGGCCAGACCCATGATCCACAGGTCACCTCCTATCCCCGGCGAGTGCACCGCGTCGGAGAGCGGCGAGTAGGCGAACCAGCCGAAGTCGGCCGCGCCCTGCGGGGTGAGGAAGCCGCCGACCGCGATGGTCGAGCCGAACAGGTAGAGCCAGTAGGCGAACATGTTCAGCCGCGGGAAGGCGACGTCGGGCGCGCCGATCTGGAGCGGCATGATCCAGTTCGCGAAGCCGGAGAACAGCGGCGTCGCGAACATCAGCAGCATGATCGTGCCGTGCATCGTGAACGCCTGGTTGAACTGCTCGTTCGACACGATCTGCAGGCCCGGGCGGGCCAGCTCGGCGCGCATCACGAGCGCCATCACGCCACCGATGACGAAGAACGCGAACGAGGTGGCCAGGTACAGCGTGCCGATCGTCTTGTGGTCGGTGGTGGTGAGCCACTTGACGACGACTTCGCCGCGCCTCTGGCGCCTGACCGGCAGCTCGTCCGCGTAGTGGGACCCCGCCGCCTCGGCACCCTGGGGTTCGTTGAGGATGCTCACAGGTTGTTCGTCTCCCGGTTCTTCTCGTGGCCCGTCTGCTCGATGCCGGCGGGCACGTAACCCTTCTGCCCCTTCTGCGCGAGGTCCTGGAGGTGCTTCTGGTAGAGCTCCGGGGAGACGACCTTGACGTTGAACAGCATCCGGGAGTGGTCGACGCCGCACAGCTCGGCGCACTTGCCGCGGAAGGTGCCCTCCTTGTTGGGGGTCACCTCGAAGGCGTTGGTGTGGCCCGGGATGACGTCCTGCTTCATGAGGAACGGCAGCACCCAGAAGGAGTGGATGACGTCACGAGAGGTCAGGATGAAGCGGACCTTCTCCCCCTTGGGCAGCCAGAGGGTCGGACCGGGGTTGTTGTTCTGCGGGTTCCGGGTGCCCGGGGTGCCGCAGTCGTTGACGCCGCCCGCGTTCGCCGGGAAGGCGTCCTTGAAGCGGTTGGGGATCGCGGCCAGGTCGGCGGAGGTCTTGGCGTCGCCGGGGGAACCGGGGACGGCCTCGACGTAGTTGAAGCACCAGCTCCACTGGAAGCCGACCACGTTGACCGTGTGGGCGGGCTTCTTGTCCAGGCTGAGCAGGTCGGACTCGTCGCGGGCCGTGAAGTAGAAGAGCACCGAGACGATGATCAGCGGGACCACGGTGTACAGCGCCTCGATCGGCATGTTGTACCGGGTCTGCCGGGGGACCTCGACCTTGGTGCGGCTGCGCCGGTGGAAGAGAGCACTCCACAGGACCAGACCCCACACCAGCACGCCGACGGCGAGCGCGGCGGCCCACGAGCCCTGCCACAGGGAGAGGATCCGGGGAGCCTCTTCCGTGGTGGGGGTGGGCATGCCGAGGCGGGGGAAGTCCTCGGATGTGCAACCGGTGGCGGTCGCCAGGACCGCGGCCGCGGTCAGTGCCTGCAGCAGCTTCCGCCGCAACGGGCGCCGCGGAGTGGGGGTCCCGCCCACGCCTTTCGGGCAGTGGGGGAGGTCGGAGCCGTTGGGACTCACGTAGCGCCTTCCCGAGAGTCTCGCCCGCGCGTAACGGCTGCGGCCTTCTCGCTGGTCGGTCGCCGCCCTGCGTCGGGCAGGGGTTTGGATGTTTATGCGGACCAAACCCTAGCCGACGCCCTTCGGGGGTTCGCGGGGAGGGTGGCATACGCGCCGCCGGTCACTCCGAAGGGTGGGAGTCGGCGCGTCGGAGCTAGCTTTACGGCATGGCCTACTTCGACGCGGCGTCCGCCGCTCCGCTCCACCCCGTCGCCCGTCAGGCGCTGTTGGCCTCCCTCGACGAGGGGTGGGCGGACCCGGCGCGGCTGTACCGGGAGGGGCGGCGGGCGCGGCTGCTGCTGGACGCCGCGCGGGAGGCGGCGGCGGAGGCGGTGGGGTGCCGTCCGGACGAGCTGGTGTTCACCCCTTCGGGGACCCGGGCGGTGCACACGGGGGTGGCGGGCGCGCTGGCCGGGCGTCGCCGCAGCGGCCGTCACCTGATCGTGTCAGCGGTCGAACACTCCTCGGTACTGCACGCGGCGGAGACCCACGAGGCGGACGGCGGCACGGTCACCCGGGTCGGGGTGGACCGTACGGGTGCCGTCGCCCCTTCCGCGTACGCCGACGCGCTCGGCGCGGACACCGCGCTGGCCGCGCTCCAGTCGGCCAACCACGAGGTGGGCACCGAGCAGCCGGTGGCCGAGGTGGCCGAGGCGTGCCGGGCGGCGGGCGTGCCGCTCCTGGTGGACGCCGCCCAGTCGCTGGGCTGGGGGCAGGTGCCCGGTGGCTGGTCGCTGCTGACGGCCAGCGCGCACAAGTGGGGCGGACCGTCGGGCGTGGGGCTGCTCGTGGTGCGCAAGGGCGTGCGGTTCGCGCCGCGCGGGCCGGTGGACGAGCGGGAGTCGGGACGGGCGGCCGGCTTCGAGAACATCCCGGCGATCGTGGCGGCGGTGGCCTCGCTGCGGGCGGCGCGCGCCGAGGCGGCCGAGCAGGCGGGGCGGCTGCGGGAGCTGACGGAGCGGATCCGGACCCGGGTGCCCGAACTGGTGCCGGACGTCGAGGTCGTCGGCGATCCGGTGCGGCGGCTGCCCGGCATCGTCACCTTCTCGTGTCTCTATGTCGACGGGGAGACATTGCTGCACGAGCTGGACCGGGCGGGCTTCTCGGTCTCCTCCGGATCGTCCTGCACGAGCAGCACCCTGACGCCCAGCCACGTCCTGAGGGCGATGGGCGTGCTCAGCGAAGGCAACGTCCGGGTGTCGCTGCCACCGGGGACGGCCGCCGAGGACGTCGAGCGGTTCCTGGCGGTGCTGCCGGGCGCGGTGGCGGGGATGCGGGAGCGGCTCGGCGTCCCGGCGGCCCCCTCCCCCGTCGGCCGGCCGTCGGCTCCCGCGCTCACGGTGGACGCGCTGGGGCGGCGCTGCCCCGTTCCGGTGATCGAGCTGGCGAAGGTGATCGGCGACGTGCCGGTGGGCGGCACGGTGCGGGTGCTCTCCGACGACGAGGCGGCCCGCCTGGACATCCCGGCGTGGTGCGAGATGCGCGGCCAGGAGTACGTGGGCGAGGAGCCGGCGGACCGGGGCGCGGTCTATGTGGTCCGCCGGCTCGGCTGACGCCTGGCGGGGCGTCAGGAGAGGTGGGTGCGCACCTCGCCGGCGGCGTCGTCGCCGTACGCCTTGGTGAAGCGCTCCATGAAGTTGCCGCGGCGCAGCTGGTACTCCTGGGTGCCGACGGTCTCGATGACCAGGGTGGCCAGCATGCAGCCGACCTGGGCGGCGCGCTCCAGGCCGACGCCCCAGGCGAGGCCGGAGAGGAAGCCGGCCCGGAAGGCGTCGCCGACGCCGGTCGGGTCGGCCTTGCGCTCCTCGTCGGGCACGCCGACCTCGATCGTTTCCTCGCCCGTCCGCTCGATGCGCACGCCGCGGGGGCCGAGGGTGGTGACGCGGTGGCCGACCCGGTCGAGGATCTCCGCGTCGCTCCAGCCGGTCTTGGTCTCGATGAGCCCCTTCTCGTACTCGTTGGAGAAGAGGTAGGTCGCCCCGTCCAGCAGTATCCGGATCTCGTCGCCGCTCATCCGGGCGATCTGCTGGGAGAAGTCGGCGGCGAAGGGGATGGCCCTGGCCCGGCACTCCTCGGTGTGCCGGAGCATCGCCTCGGGGTCGTCGGCGCCGATGGAGACCAGGTCGAGGCCGCCGATCCGGTCGGCGACGGTCTTCAGCTCGATCAGGCGGGCCTCGCTCATCGCGCCCGTGTAGAAGGAGCCGATCTGGTTGTGGTCGGCGTCGGTGGTGCACACGAAGCGCGCGGTGTGCAGGGTCTCGGAGATGCGCACCGAGTCGGTGTCGACGCCGTGCCGCTCCAGCCAGGCGCGGTACTCGTCGAAGTCGGGGCCCGCGGCGCCGACCAGGACCGGGCGGGTGCCCAGCTGGCCCATGCCGAAGGCGATGTTGGCGCCGACCCCGCCGCGCCGCACGTCGAGCTTGTCGACCAGGAAGGAGAGCGAGACCGTGTGCAGCTGGTCCGCGACGAGCTGGTCGGCGAAGCGGCCGGGGAAGGTCATCAGGTGGTCGGTGGCGATGGAGCCGGTGACTGCGATGCGCACGGCGTGGACTCTCTCCTGGGGGGAGGGCGGGTGGACTGCTCACGCTACCCGCGCGGACGCCGAGTCCGAAGCAGGCAAAACTACCCGGTAGTACGACTTTCTTCGCGGTCCGGGACGTGCCTACGGTGCCGCTATGACGAAGCTCGAGACCGCCGCCCCCGCCCCCGCCGACCTGGAGGGCGACCTGGCGTCACTGCGCGGCGACTGCGCCCGGATGGCCCCGCGCTGGACGGCGCCGGAACGCGGTCCGGAGCACGACACCCCGGTGTCGCTGCCGCACGGGGTGCGCGTGCCGCAGACCTCGGCGGAGCTGCTCGACGCGATGGAGGAGTACGGCGACTGATCCGCCGTCCGGGTGACGCTCCGGCGTACCCGGAACCGGATCGCTCCCCGCCACGTCCAACCGGCGTCCGCTGCAGAGCCTGTGCAGCCTTTCGCAGCCGAGGGAGCGATGTGGTGAACACCGAGCGACCCGACCACGACGAGCACGCCGACCCCACCGGCACCGGGCGTCCCGGCGGGCGCCGCCGCTCCCCCGCGGTCGTCGCGTCCGTCGCCGCGGCGGTGCTGCTCGCCGGGGCCGGCGGGGCGTATCTGGCGACGTCCGCGTCCGGCGACGGCCGCGCGGACGACAAGGCCGCGGCGGCGCGGCCCACTCAGCCCACTCCCCCGCCGCTCGCCCTGGACGGCCGGCCCGCCGAGCAGGGCGGCGGCAACGGCATCGCCCCGGGCGAACCCGACCCGGGCGGGGTGGTCTACCGCGCCGAGGGACCGCTGCCGAAGGGCCCCGGCTCGGCGCCGGTGTACCGGACGGGCGCCGAGGTGGGTGACGCCCAGGTCGCCAGGCTGGCGAAGGCGCTCGGGGTGCCGGGGGCGCCGGTGGCGCGGGGCGAGGAGTGGCGGGTCGGCACCGCGCGCGACGGCTCGGGCCCGCTGCTCACGGTGCGGCGGCAGGCGCCGGGCACCTGGACCTTCGCCCGGTACGCGCCGGGCACCGACGACTGCGGAACGGGCCCGGTGTGCAAGGGCTCCTCGGCCGGCTCGGCGGGCGCCGGGGGCGGTACGCCGGTGAGCGAGGCGGCGGCGAAGAAGGCGGCGGCGCCGGTGCTGCGGGCGCTGGGCCAGGAGACGGCCGCGCTGGACACGCGCCAGGTGATGGGCGCCGAGCGGGCGGTGAACGCCGAGCCGCGGGTCGGCGGGCTGCCCACCTACGGCTGGACGACCGGCCTGGTGGTCGGCGCGGGCGGCGAGGTGGTCGGCGGCAGCGGGCAGCTGGCGGCGCCGGCCAGGTCGGACACGTACCCGGTCCTGGACGCCGAGCGGACGCTGGCGCTGCTGAACCGGCCGGGCCAGGGCGCGGGTCCCGGCTCCGGGGTGGGCGGCTGCGCGAGCCCGGTGCCGCTGGGGGACGACGAGTCCACGTCCTGCGCGACGGTGTCGGCGGGTGAGCCCGGCAAGCGGGAGACGGCCACGGTGGAGAGCGCGGTGTTCGGTCTCGCGGTGCGTACGGCGCGGGGGCGCCCGGTGCTGGTGCCGTCCTGGCTGTTCCAGGTGCGGGCGCCGGGCGCGAAGGACACGTACACGGTCACCCATCCGGCCGTCGACCCCGCCTATCTGACGCCCGCGGCGGCCTCGCCGTCGCAGCAGCCGACCGGCGGCCCCGGCACCTCACGGAAGATGCACGTGGACGGCTGGACCAGCGCGGGCCGCGAGCTGACCGTGCACTTCACCGGCGGGGTGTGCGCGGACTACGACGCGGCGGCGCAGGAGAGCGGCGGCGAGGTGCGGGTCACGGTGACCGCGACGGAGCACCCGGACGAGGTGTGCATCATGATCGCCAAGGCGTACGAGCGGACGGTGCCGCTGGAGCGTCCGCTCGGTGACCGGACGGTGATCGGCTCGGACGGTGCGAAGGTTCCGCGGTACAAGCCGGGGGCGCGGCTGCCGGCGCCGTCGGCGGAGGGCCGCTGAGGGCAGACGGAAGGGCGGCGGCCCCGGGGAGGGTTCCCCGGGGCCGCCGCCCTTCGTGCGCGCGGGGCGCCGGTCAGCTGAAGGAGTCGCCGCAGGCGCAGGAGCCGGTGGCGTTCGGGTTGTCGATCGTGAAGCCCTGCTTCTCGATCGTGTCCACGAAGTCGATGGTGGCGCCGCCGAGGTACGGGGCGCTCATCCGGTCGGTGGTCACCTTGACTCCGCCGAAGTCCTTCACCACGTCGCCGTCGAGCGAGCGCTCGTCGAAGAACAGCTGGTAGCGCAGGCCGGAGCAGCCACCGGGCTGGACGGCGACGCGCAGCGCCAGGTCGTCACGGCCTTCCTGGTCGAGCAGGGCCTTGACCTTGCCCGCGGCGGCGTCGGTCAGGATGATGCCGTCGGTGACGGTGGTGGTCTCGTCCGATACGGACATCTACATCTCTCCCGGGTTGTACGGAGACTGCTTGCCGACGGTTCCAACCGACGGGAACGCCGATTCATTCCGGGCGCGGAATCCGTCGTCTTCTTCCTCGGCCCGTCCCCTCATGCTCGCACATGCCCCCGTACGCGGACAGTGACCCGGATACCGGGATTCACGTCACATCGACACGATGGGGATCGTCAAACTGACGTGAAGCGATTATGATATATAGCGTCAGTTAGACGAAAAGTAGAAAGGGTGCGTGTCGTGACCACCGCCCAAGCCCAGGACCTCGACGTGCAGCCGTCGCCCCTCGCCCTGCTGCTGCTCGGCCGCGAGGCCGACCCGAAGAGCGAGCGCGGCGTGGAGTGCCCCGGCGACCTGCCCTCGCCCTCCGACCCGGACCTGGTCGCGCGCGCCCGCGCGGCCAAGGAGAAGCTCGGCGACAAGGTCTTCGTCCTCGGTCACCACTACCAGCGCGACGAGGTCATCCAGTTCGCGGACGTCACGGGCGACTCCTTCAAGCTGGCCCGGGACGCGGCGGCGCGTCCGGAGGCCGAGTACATCGTGTTCTGCGGTGTGCACTTCATGGCCGAGTCGGCGGACATCCTCACCTCCGACGACCAGAAGGTGGTCCTGCCCGACCTCGCGGCCGGCTGCTCGATGGCCGACATGGCCACCGCGGAGCAGGTCGCCGAGTGCTGGGACGTGCTGACCGAGGCGGGCGTCGCCGAGCAGGTCGTGCCGGTGTCGTACATGAACTCCTCCGCGGACATCAAGGCGTTCACCGGCAAGCACGGGGGCACCATCTGCACCTCCTCCAACGCGCAGCGGGCCCTGGAGTGGGCCTTCGCGCAGGGTTCGAAGGTGCTGTTCCTTCCCGACCAGCACCTCGGGCGCAACACCGCGGTGCGGGACATGGGGATGTCGCTGGAGGACTGCGTCCTCTACAACCCGCACAAGCCGAACGGCGGGCTGACGGTGGAGGAGTTGCGCGCCGCCAAGATGATCCTGTGGCGGGGGCACTGCTCGGTGCACGGGCGGTTCAGCCTGGAGTCGGTGAACGATGTGCGCTCGCGGATGCCGGGGGTGAACGTGCTGGTGCATCCGGAATGCCGGCACGAGGTGGTGGCCGCGGCGGACTACGTCGGGTCGACGGAGTACATCATCAAGGCGCTGGAGGCCGCGCCGGCCGGGTCCAAGTGGGCCATCGGGACGGAGCTGAACCTGGTACGGCGGCTGGCGAACCGGTTCGCGCCCGAGGGGAAGGAGATCGTCTTCCTGGACCGGACGGTGTGCTTCTGCTCGACCATGAACCGGATCGATCTGCCGCATCTGGTGTGGACGCTGGAGTCGCTGGCGGAGGGGACGCTGGTGAACCGGATCTCGGTGGACGCGGAGACGGAAGCCTTCGCGAAGCTGGCGCTTGAGCGGATGCTGGCGTTGCCGTAAGGCCTCGTATCCTCCGCCACGGCTGGCCAGTCGAAACGAAGGTTCCGACCGCTGAGCGGTCGGGACCTTCGTCGTTTGCGTGGTTGCCGCTTTGGTTGCAGTTCCCCGTCTACCGACCGTTGAGGACGGACCGGCACACGTTGCAGTACATGGCAGCGTTCCGCCCGTAGCGCCGCATCAGCTGGCCGCAGCCGGCACACAGCCCTAGCTCCCACGGCGGGCATCCCAGCGCGGCGGAGGCGGCGGCGCGTTCCACAGAGGTCGCATGGCGGGTCATCGGTGGTCTGGCTGCCGCGTGGTAAACGCGCCAACGAAATCACCTGATGGGCCGGCTGGAGATCGCGGACATCGCGGCCTACCTCAACAACCCGCTCACCAAGTAGTACGGCTATCCCGAGGTACCCGAAGCTCGACGTGAGGAACCCACGGACGTCATCCAGAGGGGCTTCAAGCACGGGTACACCCATGGTCAGATCATCTGCTTCGCATGGCGCTCTGCCGACTCCGCCGCAGTCATCGGCTCATGCGCCCAATGCGACCACCAGGGCCTCAAGGAAACCGTCCGCACGGAGTCAGGGACGAGGGCCTTGTGGCGCTGCACCCATCCCGTCGAGATCCCAGCCCGGCAAGAGCAGCCGGAGGGGATGAGCCCCCCGGACGGCGAGCCCGACCCCGCTGACGCCTGATCTCTCACTCGTCGGTGTCGCCGTACTTCCCCGAGTTCTGGGCGCGGTCCACGTTCACTCCATCCGACACCGGGAAGCGAGGACTGAGCACACAGGCAAAGCACCAGCCACACCCTGTCGTCTACACGGCCGCCCCCGGTCAAATCGTCACGCCAGCGACGTGCGCACTGCTTCGACCAGAGCAGCTGCGCGCACGTCGTCGGCTCCGCTGATGATGTGGTTCATCGCGTAGCCGAAGGCGATACCGTGCTCGGGGTCGGCGAAGGCGAGTGAGCCGCCCCGGCCGGTGTGGCCGAAGGCGTTCGGGCCGGTCATCTGGTTGCCCTCGGTGGGCAACATGTATCCGGTGCTGAATCGGCTCGGAAACACCAGTACCTGATCCTTCCCACCGGCCTGCTCTTCCGTCGCCGACGCCAATGTCTCCGGGGCGATCAGGCGCACGCCATCGATCTCGCCGATCAGGGCGGCGTACATGCGGGCGAGTGCCTGCGCGGTGCCGATTCCGTTGGAGGACGGGAGTTCGGCGGCCTGCACCTCGGGGGAGCCGAAGTCGATCGCGGCCGGGGTGGTGACCGCGAAGGCCCGATTGCTGAATGAGTTCGGGTCGCGCCAGGCGGCGACCTGTTCACGGAGCTCCTCGGGAACGTCCTCGGGGGGAACGGCGGTGAGGTCGACGGCCGGGCTCCGGTACGCCATGCGGCTGACTCGACCGCGTTCGCTCGCCGGCAGGCCGATGAAGAAATCCAGCCCGAGCTGGCCCGCGATCTCCTCGGCGAAGAAACGGCCCGGCGAACTGCCGGAGACGCGGCGGATCACCTCGCCGACCAGCCAGCCCCAGGTGCGGCCGTGGTACCCGTGTGCTGTGCCTGGAGTCCACAGCGGGCGCTGGGCTGCCAGCGCTGCTGCCATCGGGTCCCAGGCCAACGCCTCGGGCAGCGGAAGCGGATCGTCCAGGGCGACCAAGCCGGCCTGGTGGGACAGGAGCCAGCGCACGGGGATGTCCTCCTTGCCGTTTGCCGCGAACTCCGGCCAGTACTTCGCCACCGGGGCGTCGAGGTCGAGCATGCCGCGCTCTACCAGTATGTGCGCCGCGGTCGCAGTGGCTCCCTTGGTCGCCGAGTAGACCAGCTGCAAGGTATCCCGCGTCCACGGACGGCCGGTGTCGACGTCGGCGACGCCACCCCACAGGTCGACCACCGGCCGGCCGTGCCGGTAGACGCACACGGCCGCGCCGATGTCCCCGTGCTGGGTGAAGTTCGCTGCGAACGCCTCGCGGACCGGTTCGAATCCGGGCGCTACCTCACCGTTGATCGTCGTCATACCGTTCATCCTGGCAGCCGAGTTGCCCTCACTGACGGGAGAACTGACCTCTGATTCAAAGGCATTCGGCGTCGACGCGTATAACGAGCGTCACGCGTTCACCCCTCGTGATCGGCCGTACACCGTGGATGTGATCGCGGGTGGCGGGGAAAGCGACAAGGGTGCCGCAGGGCGGCTTGATCTCCTGGGCGGGGTTCTCGAAGAACAGCTCCCCGCCGCCATAGGAATCCGGCGTGCTGAGCCAGACCACGAGGGTGAGGTCACCGCCGACTACGGGCTGGCCGTTGGTCCTGGCCCGCTCGCGTTCGGTGTCGGTGACCTCGTCGTGGTGGGCGACGAAGCCGACGCCGGGGCCGTAGCGGTAGACGACCGCCGGCTGGGTGGGTATGTGCCTCGGGACGATCTCGAAGTGGCTGCTGATGTGGGCGGCGCAGTGGGAGGTCACCGCCTCCTGCAGGTGCGTCGGGATCTCGACGTACTCGCTCTTGCGCAGCGATTCGTCGATGGCGCCCTGGTACGTGCGCGGGCGGGAGGTGTGGTTCTTCACGTGGTCCATCAGCGCTCCGCAGAGGCTGAGGGGGATGGCGCTCTCTACGACGAGCGGTAAGCGGCTCTTCCAGGTCATGGGGTGGTCTCCTTCCACCAACGGGTGCCCTCGGGCGAGTCCTCAAGGCCGACGCCCCGCTGGGTGAGCTGGTGGCGGATTGCGTCGGCCTCGGCGAACTTCTTCGCCGCGCGGAGCCGGTCGCGTTCCTTCACGAGTTCGTCGACGGCGGCGTCGCTCTGGGCGGAGCCGTGGATGTCGAAGGTGCCGAAGAGGTTGTTCGCGTCCTCGATCAGCCGCAGGGCGGCCGGGCCGGACGGTTCATCCGTGCGGTTCTGCTCGCGGATGTACTGGAACAGGACGGCGAGGGCGCCGGGAGTGTCGAAGTCGTCGTCCAAGCGCTCGCGCACCTCCTTCCAGGCGTCCGTCGTGCGTGCGGCGTTGTCCGGGCTGTCGGTGTGCGCGGGGTCGATGGTCCGGGCGAAATTCTCGATCCGGCGGCGTGCCCCTCGGGCCTGCTCCAGGGTGGAGTCGTTCAGCTCCATGGAGGAGCGGTAGTGCTGGGAGAGGAAGGCGTGCCGCAGGGTCCGGAAGTCCGTCCGGGCGAGGGCATCGCGGATGGTGAGGAAGTTGCCGGTGCTCTTCGACATCTTCTCGCCGTCGACCCGCAGCAGACCTGTGTGCATCCAGTGGCGGGCCAGCGGCTCGATGCCGGACGCGGCTTCCATCTGGGCGACCTCGGCTTCGTGGTGCGGCAAGATGAGGTCGACGGCCCCGCCGTGCAGGTCGTACGAGGGCCCGAAGAACGTCTCCGTGATCGCGGTGTCCTCGATGTGCCAGCCCGGCCGGCCGGGGCCCAGTTCGGTCTCCCAGAAAGGCTCACCCTCCTTGCGGCCCTTCCACAGCGCGAAGTCGCCCGGGTTGCGCTTCTTCGAGTTATCATCGATCCGCGACACCGCGTCCTCGGGGCATAGGTCGGTGCGGCCGGAGAGCTTGCCGTACGCAGGGAACGAGGCCAGGTCGAAGTACCAGCCGTCATCGAGCTGATAGGCGTGCCCCCGCTCGATCAGCCGCTTAATCTGGTCCACAATGCCGTCGATGTAGTCGTGGGCCCGCGCGTGGACGTCGACGCGGGTGTTCCCCAGCGCGGCCATGTCCTCCAGGTACTGCCTCTCGAAGAGCGCCGCGATCTCCTCCGGCGGGACACCCTCCTCCGCCGACCGTCGGATGATCTTGTCATCGACGTCGGTGATGTTCTGGAGGTACGTGACCTTGTACCCACTCGCCTCCAAGTACCGGGCGATGAAGTCGAACTGCGTGTACGTCTTCGCGTGCCCGACGTGGCTCGGGCCGTACACCGTGGGTCCACACACGAACATCCGCACCTCGGCCTCCCGCTCGGGGCGGAACTCCTCCGTCTGACCGGTGAGCGTGTTGTGGACCTTGATCGACATCATGCCTCCTGTGTAAGCGGATCACGCAGCGTACTGACGCCCGGACATAAGCGTCTAACTGGAACCGTCGCGCTCCCCGAAGGGGAGGAATTGCGGGGACGGCAGGGTGGCGAAGATCGCCGCCTCCTGCCCGAGAAGGTGGTGGGTGGCCTGCTGATACGCCTTCCTCACGGCCTCGATCGCCCCGGGGCTGAGGTCCATCCCGACCACTCGGCAGAACTCGGTCAGGGCCTCGCACCGACGTTCCAGGTCGACCATCGACAGCGGGTCGCACTGCTGGGCCTCGATCAGCAGGTTCTCCTGCTCGCTACTGATCAGGCCGAGCGCGCTGAGGGAGTACAGCTTCCACTTCATGTTCGGCAGCATCTGGCCCGATCGCGCGTACATCCAGTCCACGACCTCGTCCAGCGCCCTGGAGAGGACGAAGTGGCCCGTGGGTACTCCGACCCGCCGCGCCATCCGCAGCGGGATCTCGCGTACGTCCCAGGTGAGCCGGTTGTGCAGCCGGTAGGTCTCACCCTCCAGGCGCTGGAGCTGCTCGCGCGACTTGTGGGAGATCAGTACCCCGAAGGCTTCCTCGCGGTCGAAGAGCGGCTCGCCCTTGTTCCCGTAGGCGTCGCACTTGTCGCTGTTCCACGTTGTGCGCGGGTCGGCCTCGTACTGGAAGAGGAGCTGGTGGACGTTGACCTCCATGCGTCCCCAGGGGACCGGCAGGTGGAAGCTGAACTCCGGGATCCAGGCGGGAAGCCGGTCGCGGACCAGGGCGTACGTGTCCGCCGGCCGCGACCTCCACTCGTCCTCCTTGATCGCGACGTCGAGAATGACGGCCAGGTCGAAGTCGGAGTCGGTGCTGAACCGGGTGACGTTGCGGGGCGCGACCGCCGAGGAGGACAGGACGTAGAGCGCCTGGACCTCGGGCATCGACTTGAGCGCGTCGAGCAGACCTCCGGCTGCGGCACGGGCCTGCATTCTCAGGCTTTCCACGGGAACTCCTTGGTCAGGTGATCGGGCGATCCATCACGGAGCGGAGCGCGGGAACGAGCTCCAGCGCGACGCCACCGTGAGTGCGCTGGATGTGTGCGAGGGAAGGGCTGCTGTTGCCCTCGATGACCACGGGCCCGCCCGGCGTAAGCGCGATGTCCCAGCCGATGAAGGGCACCTGCGGGAAGAGGCGGGCACAGCGCTCGGCCAGCTCTCGGACCTCCGTCATGGGGGAGATCCGGTGGTCGGCGAACTGCACCGAACTGACCTCGTGGCGGGTGTGGGCATGCAGGTACCGGTCGTAGCCGTGGCGGTCGAGTCGCCCGTCGGGGTGAACACGGATCTGCATCCCGCCGGCGGCCGAGTTGTCCGTGGTGCTCTCGGCGCCGCCGAGCTTCAATATCACGTACAGGACCTCGGCTTTGCCTTCACGCAGCAGGGTGATCACGCGGAACGTGTTGAGTGCGTACGGGTTCAGTACGTCCAGGTCGGGATGCTGCGGCACGTGCTGCTCAACCAGCCATGTGCCCCACCGCTTCGCGTAGGCCGGCAGGTCGAAGGCGCCCTCGCCAGGCCGCACGATTGCGACGCCGGACCCACCGCTGGAGTAGCGGGAGGGCTTGACCACCACGCGGCCGAATCCGGAGGCGTGGTCGAGGACCTCCGCCAGCGGCACCACATCACCGCCGGACGTCAGACCCGTGCGGCCGTCACCGCTCGCGATGAGCGCGGGCTGCGGGACGCCGGCGGAGGCGAGGATCCTCTTGCAGGACGTCTTGTCGTCCAGGTCGATCGCGTCCCGGTTCACGCGGGGAAGGAGCCGGTGGAACAGGGCGCTCTCCGGCAGATACGAGCAGGCCCGCTCGGCAGAAACCTCGCGCCGGTACCCGCCGTAGCGGAAGTAGTGGAAGGGCAGGCAGCGCCACCGCGCGGAGACCTTCACCAAGTCCCCGGTGATGCGGGCCAGGCTCTTCCTGTCCTCGTCGCGCAGCATCGCCGGCAGGTGCTCGCTCCGCAGCTGCCGCACCTGGCAGGGGAGAAACCGCGCACCGGACACGCGAGGCAGGACCTGGGTGCGGAACCACTCCTCGGCCACGGCCTGGCGATGGTTGAAGCCGCGGGTTCGCGGTAGGTCTCATGGTGCTCCTCCCATTTCTCAGTGGTCGGGGGTTCCAGCGATGGCCAATGTGACGACGAGCGCACTGATGACGATCACGTAGGCCGCGACAGCGAGGCGCTGCCTCATCGGGCGGGCCCGACGTTGTCGGCCGCGGTCGACCAGGCGATGCCGTTCGCGGGCTGGATGTGGGCGATGCGGATCAGCCGGCCGCCGTGCTTCTCATGGACGACAGCCGTCAGCTCCCCTTCACCACCGCTCGCGATGTCACGGACCAGGCAGTGAAGGAGGGGGTGGTCCTCCCGGCCTTCGGCGTCGACCGGATTCACTGCTCGGACTCCTCGCGGTCGCTGGCCGCGCGGCGGAGGAATCTCTCCCACCCGGACTCGGCGCGGGCTCGGGGGGCCGGGCTCGGACCGGCCGGCGGCTCGGGAACCGTGTGCTGTCGTCCGCTGCCGCCGGGCGTACGGACGGGCAGAGGCTGGCTCATCACGACCTCCTCGGGGCGGTGCAGCCCGTCACCCACGCGAGGGACGTCGATGACGGGCTGCGGTCCTGGGAGCCGTCCGGAGCGGGGCGGGGGAGCCGGTTGACCCGGGTGCTCAGCTCCGAACGGCGTGAGGCCCAGTGAACGGCCGTGGCCCACGGGCCCGGAACGATTCCCGGGGGTTCCTCCAGCGAGAGAAACCCCCGTTTCCCGCACACACGGGGAGTAGCCTCCTGACCACCAACCTGAGGGGAGGGTGGGATGTCCGACCCGATGGCCCTGCACCCGCTGACCTACGTGCGAGAGGGCAAGGGCTGGGGCAAGGCCGAGTTAGCCCGGCTCATGCGCGAACGCGGGGCCGAGCTGGGCGTACCGCTGGCTACCAACCGGACGACGGTCTGGAAGTGGGAGCAGGGGCAGGCGCCTGACGCGGACGCGCAATGGGTGCTCGCCGACCTGCTGGGCGTCGCCGAGGATTACGTACGCTCGGTGTCCTGGCCGCGGTGGCTGCCGGCGTGGGAGTCGACCGCCCTGGCGGCCCCGTGGACTCCGGCCGGCACCGTGAGGGTATTCGCCGATCTGGTCAGAAGCGGTCACATGGATCGTCGGGGCTTCCTGTCCATCACTGGCGTCGCGCTGACGGGAGTCGCCGCCAACTGGGCGGCCGCCCCAGAGGCATTCGCCTCGGCAATCGATGGCGACCGCGTCACCGACACGATGGTGACCACCATCGAAGCGCGCGTGGACACCCTCCGCGCGCTCGACGACCAGATGGGCGGCGCACGACTCCTGGACCAGGCCACCAGCGACCTCGCACTGATCACCAGCCTCCTCGACCACGGGCGATACACCGACGCCATCGAGCACCGCCTCTACGCCACGGCAGCCCGGGTGTCCTACCTCGCAGGATGGATGGCCTACGACAAGGGTCTCCGCTCCCTCGGCCAGCGCTACTACGTCGGCGCCCTCCGCAGCGCCCACAGCGCCAAGGACGACGGCTTCGGCGCCTTCGTCCTCGCCGAGATGGGCGTCCACATCTCCGACTCCGGCGATACGGCCGCACGCGTGAAGCTCATCGACACCGCCATTGGCAACGCGCCCTCGGCCCTACCGCCGGCGGCGGCCTCATACCTCCATCTCCATCAGGCCGAGGCCCTGTCCCGAGACACCCGGCACGAGGCGGCCGGCAAGTCCCTCAACCGGGCCTACGACCTGTGGGGCGCCCACTGCGAAGGCGACCGCCCCGACTGGCTCGGCTGGTACGGGGAGGCCCAGCTGAAGTCGACCGAGGGCAAGATCATGCTCCGCTCCGGCTTCCCTGAACGCGCCACCAGCGCCCTCGCGGACGCGGTGCACCAGGCGGTACCGCGCGACCGGGCCGTCCGCTCTGGACGCCTTGCCACCGCACGACTGGTCGCCCGAGACCTCGACGGCGCCCTGGACGCCGCCAACATCGGCCTGGAACTGCTGGAGAGCCGCGTCCGCTCCGACCGGGCGCACGTCCGACTGACCAAGTTCAGCCGACACCTCGAACCGCACTCTGCGGTACCGGCCGTGCGGGCGTTCCGCGAGCGCCTCCGGGCTCTCCCCGCCGGCTGAGCTGACGGCCGGCCGCATCCCGAAGGCCTGTTCTACGACTACCGACGCGCTCGCGCCACGGTCGTGATCGGCTTCCCCGAGCGAACGGATGTCGCGACTCGCGAGCAGATCGACCAGACGATCAGGACCTACAACATCCACCTGTCTCTGACCAGGTCCTGACGTCTGCCGACCTGTTGCATGCAGCCGAGTGGGCTCTCGCCTTCGAGGAGGACGGTCGGGTCAGCGGCGAAGAGGCCCAGCCTCATACCGACACAGGCTTCTGCCCCGGTGGGGAATCCCGTACGGGCGTTCCCTTTGCCTCAGACCTTCGCCGGCTCCGGCTGCTCCGACGCCGGCGCCTGGGGCGGGACCCCGCCGCCCCTCTTCGCCGCCCGCTTCCTCGCCCGGCGCTCCTTGCGGAGTTCCAGCATCGCGTAGAGGGTCGGGACCAGGAGGAGGGTGAGCAGGGTCGAGGTGATCAGGCCGCCGATCACCACCACCGCCAGCGGCTGGGCGATGAAGCCGCCCTGGCCGGTGACGCCGAGGGCCATCGGGAGCAGGGCGAAGACGGTCGCCAGGGCGGTCATCAGGATGGGGCGCAGGCGGTGCCGGCCGCCCTCCACCACCGCGTCCACCACGCCGTAGCCCTGCTTGCGGTACTGGTTGATCAGGTCGATCAGCACGATGGCGTTGGTGACCACGATGCCGATCAGCATCAGCATGCCGATCATCGCCGGGACGCCCATCGGGGTGCCGGTGGCCACCAGGAGGCCGATGGCGCCGGTCGCCGCGAACGGGATCGACACCAGCAGGATCAGCGGCTGGGCCAGCGACCGGAAGGTGCCGACCAGGAGCATGAACACGATGGCGATCGCCGCCAGCATGGCGAGGCCCAGGTTGGCGAAGGCGTCGTCCTGGTCGGCGGTGACGCCGCCGATCTCGGCGGTCGCGCCGGCCGGCAGGTCCAGGGCGTCGATCTTCTTCTGGAGGTCCTGGCCGACGGCGCCGGTGTTGTCGCCGGTCGGCTTGGCGCTGATGGTCGCCGCGCGGCGGCCGTCGATGCGGGTCATCGAGACCGGGCCGTCGACCAGTTGGACGGTCGCCACCTCGCCGAGCGTCACCCGTCCGAGGTTCAGCGCCTTCAGCTGGGCCAGTGTCGTGGCGGGCCGCGCCGAGCGGATCACCACGTCGCGCTCGGTGTCGCCGAGCACCGCCTTGGCCGCCGGGGTGCCGCGCACCGCCTGGGCGACGGCCGCACCGAGGCTCTGGTCGGTGAAGCCGGCCGCCGCGGCCCGGGCGTTGGCCCGTACCGAGACGCGCGGCACGCTC
Organism: Streptomyces sp. NPDC048182; assembly: GCF_043202555.1. Taxonomy (NCBI): domain Bacteria; kingdom Bacillati; phylum Actinomycetota; class Actinomycetes; order Kitasatosporales; family Streptomycetaceae; genus Streptomyces; species Streptomyces sp. NPDC048182. The sequence continues at coordinate 250,317 of NZ_JBIDAQ010000011.1, forward strand.
TGGGCCAGGTCGCTGGTGACGTCCGTGACGTCGTCCAGGCCGGCCACGGCCTGACGGACCTGCTCGGCGGCCTGCCGCAGGGCGCCCGCGTCGGCCGCCTTGACGACGACGCTGAGGTCCTGGCTGCCGAAGCCGTCGCCGGCGGAGACGGTGGTGGTGCCGATGCCGTCGAGCTTCGCCAGGCCGTCCTCGACGCGGTCCTGGACGTCCGCGTAGTCGGCGTCGTCCTCCAGCATCACCTGGTAGGACGCCTGGTTGGAGTCGGTGCCGCCGCCGAAGGCGGCCATGAAGCCGGAGGAGCCGATGGTGACCTGGTAGTCCTTGACGCCCTCGGTGCCGCCGAGCAGCTTCTCGACCTTGCGCGCCTGGGCGTCCGTGGCGCTCAGGCTGGTGCCGGGCTTCAGCTCCTGCTTGACGCTGAGCACCTTCTGGTCGCCCTGGTCGAAGAAGTTGGTCTTGAGCAGCGGCGCCATGCCGAAGGTGCCGACCAGCACGACGAGCGCGATGGCCACGCTGGTGAGGCGGCGGCGGGTGGCGAAGCGCAGGACGGGGACGTAGAAGCGCTGGAGGCGGCTCTTCGCCTCCTTCTCCTCCGCGAGGCGCCGGGCCTCCTCCGCGTCCTCGGGGGTGCCCTTGGGGGCGCGCAGGAACCAGTAGGAGAGGACCGGGACGACCGTCAGCGACACCAGCAGGGACGCGAGCAGTGCCGCGGTGACGGTGAGGCTGAAGGAGCCGAACAGCTCGCCCACCATGCCGCCGACCAGGCCGATCGGCAGGAAGACGGCCACCGTGGTGAGGGTGGAGGAGGTGACCGCGCCGGCCACCTCGCGCACCGCACGCAGGATGGCCTCCTGGCGCTCCTCGCCGTAGCCGAGGTGGCGCTTGATGTTCTCCAGGACCACGATCGAGTCGTCGACGACCCGGCCGATGGCGATGGTGAGCGCGCCGAGGGTGAGCATGTTGAGGGAGAGGTCCTGCGTCCACAGCACGATCAGCGCGAGCACCACGGAGAGCGGGATGGAGACCGCGGTGACCAGGGTGGAGCGGATCGAGGCGAGGAAGACCAGGATCACCAGGACGGCGAAGAGCAGGCCGAGCCCGCCCTCGGTGGTGAGGCCCTCGATGGCGTCGGAGACGGCCGGGCCCTGGTCGCTGACGACGGTGAGCGTGGCGCCGGCGCCGAGCTGCTCGCGCAGGTGCGGGAGCTTGTCCTCGACGGCCCGGGAGATCGCGACGGCGCTGCCGTCGTGGTCCATGGTGACCGCGACGGCGAGGCTGGGCCGGCCGTTCGTGCGGGTCAGGGAGTCGGCCTTGGCCTCCTCCTGCCGGACGGTGGCGAGGTCGCCGAGGCGCACCGGCTTCTTGCCGCCGGTGACCATCAGGTCCTGGATCTGCTTCAGCGAGGTGAAGCCGCCGCCGACCTGGACCGTGCGGTTGGCGCCGCCCTCGTCGAAGGAGCCGGCCGGGACGGTGGCGCCGCCGGCCTGGAGCGCCTGGGCGAGGGCCTGCGGGGGCACGCCGGCGGCGGCCAGCTTCGCCGGGTCGGGGGTGACGGCGACCTGGAGGTCGCGGACGCCGTCGACCGTCACCTGGGCGACGCCGTCGATGTCCTTCAGCTCCGAGACGACCGTCTTGTCGAGCCGGTCGGCCAGCGCCTGCTGGTCCTCGGCCGAGGTGACGGCGAGGACGACGGTGGGGATGTCGTCCGTGGAGCCGGAGATCACCTGCGGGTCGACGTCGTCCGGGAGCTGGGCGCGGGCCCGGTTGACGGCCTGCTGGACGTCGGCGACGAGCTGCTGGGTGCCGTTGCCGTAGTCGAAGGACGCCATGATGACGGCGTTGCCCTCACTGGCCGTGGAGGTGACCCCGGAGATCCCGTCGACGGCTTCGAGGCTGTCCTCGATCGGCTCGACGACCTGCTTCTCCACCACGTCCGGGGAGGCGCCCTGGTAGGGGGCGAGCACGGAGACCATGGGGAGTTCGATGGTGGGCAGCAGCTGCTGCTTGAGCTGGGGGATCGCGATCGCGCCGAAGACGAGCGCGACGAGCGACACCAGCCCGATCAGGGCGCGTTGGGCGAGGCTGAATCTCGACAGCCAGGACATGGGTGAGGGTCTCTCTTCTGTTCACCGAGCGGAGGAGGGGGCGCGCGGGGCGGCCACCCCATCACCCTGGGCCATGCCCGGGCCGGGTTCCGTAGCTCCCAGGTCCCGTTCCTTATCCGGTGCCTACTCCCGGCGCAGTACGCCCGTGAGCGCTCAGTCCACCCTCGGACGTACCAGCCCCGACTCGTAGGCGATGACCACCAGTTGGGCCCGGTCGCGGGCGCCCAGCTTGGCCATGGCCCGGTTGACGTGGGTCTTCACGGTGAGCGGGCTGACCGTGAGCCGCTCGGCGATCTCGTCGTTGGAGTGCCCGCCGGCGACCTGGACCAGCACCTCGCGCTCCCGCACGGTCAGCGCGTCCAGCCTCTCGGCGCGGGCGGGGTCGCGCTCCTCGGCGGTGCCGTCCTGGGCGAGGAAGCGGGCGATCAGGCCCTTGGTGGCGGACGGGGAGAGCAGCGCCTCGCCGCCGGCCGCGACGCGGATGGCGCTGAGCAGTTCCTCGGGCTCGGAGCCCTTGCCGAGGAAGCCGGAGGCGCCGGCGCGCAGCGACTGCACCACGTAGTCGTCGACCTCGAAGGTGGTCAGGATGACCACGCGGACGTGCGCGAGGTCGGGGTCGGCGCTGATCAGGCGGGTGGCGGCGAGGCCGTCGGTGCCGGGCATGCGGATGTCCATCAGGACGACGTCGGGGCGGTGCTCGGCGGCTAGCCGGGCGGCCTCGGCACCGTCGGACGCCTCGCCGACCACCTCCATGTCCGGCTCGGAGTCGACCAGCACCCGGAAGGCGCTGCGCAGCAGGGCCTGGTCGTCGGCGAGCAGGACACGGATCGTCATACGGGGTCCTCGGCGGTCTCGGGGCGGATGGTGACCGGCAGGATGGCATGGACGCGGAAGCCGCCGCCGTAGCGGGGTCCGGTGGTGAGGGTGCCGGAGACCGCGGCGACGCGCTCGCGCATGCCGAGCAGGCCGTGGCCGCCGCCGTCCGCCGGGGCGGTGGCCTCGGGTGCCGTCGCGTCCGCGCCGGCGCCGTCGTCCAGGACGGTGACCTCGATGCGCGGGCCGACCCGGACCACGCTGACCTCGGCGCGGGCGCCGGTCCCCGCGTGCTTCTGCACGTTGGTGAGGGCCTCCTGGATGATCCGGTACGCGGCCAGGTCGACGGCGGCGGGCAGCGTGGTGCCCTGGTCGGCGCGGGCCACCTCGACGTGCAGGCCGGCGTGGCGGAAGGTGCCGGCGAGTTCGGCGAGGCGGTCGAGGCCCGGCGCCGGTTCGGTGGGGGCCTCCGGGTCGCCGGTCTGGCGCAGCAGGCCGACGGTGGCGCGCAGCTCGTCCAGGGCGGAGCGGCTGGCCTGCCGTACGTGGGCGAGGGCCTCCTTGGCCTGGTCGGGGCGCTTGTCCATGACGTGGGCGGCGACCCCGGCCTGCACGTTGACCAGGGCGATGTGGTGGGCGACGACGTCGTGCAGGTCGCGGGCGATGCGCAGCCGCTCCTCGGCGACCCGGCGGCGGGCCTCCTCCTCGCGGGTCCGCTCCGCCTTCTCGGCCCGCTCCCGGATGGCGTGCACGAAGGCGCGCCGGCTGCGGACGGCGTCCCCGGCGGTGGCGCCGATGCCGGTCCAGGCGAAGACGGCGAGGTTCTCCTGGGCGTACCAGGGCAGCGGTCCGGCCAGCATGGCGGTGGCGGTCAGCACGGTCATGGTGAGCAGGCCGGTGCGCCAGGCGGTGGGGCGGTCGGTGAGGGCGGCGACGGTGAACAGGGCGACGACCGCGGTCATGACGACGGGGGCGCGGGGGTCGCCGGTCACCAGCTCCACCACGGAGACGGCGCCGGTGACCGCGAGGACGGTGAGGGGGGCGCGGCGGCGGAAGGCCAGGGCGACGGCGCCGGCCGTCATCAGGGCGAGGCTGAGGGCGTCCGGGGTGCGGACGCCCCAGGTGACGCCCTCGGGGTCGTGCGGGTCCACGAAGGAGCCGGCGACCATGCAGGCGAGGACGCCGGCGGCGATCGCGGCGTCCCACGCCGTGGGGTGGGCGTGGATTCTGCAGCGGGCGCGGGTGAGGGTGGTCACGTCTGCGTACGGTAGCCGGGTTGCGCCCGGTGGAGGGTGCACGGGGCGTTGCCCCGTACCCCGCCAGGGGCTCCCGCCCCTGGACCCCGGCCTATGCCCACCCGCCGCCCATCCTGGGCGTTTTATGGGCCCGGGATCAGGCCGTCGTCGCTCAGGAGGTCCCGGACCTCCTCCAGGGTCGCCTCCGGGGACGGGAGGATCAGGTCGGACGGGTCCAGGGAGTCGTCCGGGAGGGGGGTGCCCAGGTCGCGGACCTTGGCCAGGAGGGCGTGGAGGGTGGCGCGGAAGCCGGGGCCGTCGCCGTGCTCCATCTCCTTCAGGAGTTCGTCGTCCAGCGTGTCCAGCTCGGGCAGGCGGCTCTCGGCCAGCTCCAGCTGCCCTTCCCCCATGATCCGTACGATCATGTCGGCCTCCTCCTGCTCGGCTACTGCCTCGGCTACTGCTTGTCGAAGCGCGGGGTGTCCTGCGGCTGCTGCTGGGGCTGGGGCTGCGCCTGGCCGGCGCCGCCCTCGATGGCCTGCCGGTCGGCGCCGCTGCCGCCGGCCAGCTCGGCCTTCATGCGCTGGAGCTCCAGCTCCACATCCGTACCACCGGAGAGGCGGTCAAGCTCGGCCTGGATGTCGTCCTTGTGCATGCCGGACTGGTCGTCCAGGGCGCCGGAGGCGAGCAGCTCGTCGATGGCGCCGGCCCGGGCCTGGAGCTGGGCGGTCTTGTCCTCGGCGCGCTGGATCGCCAGGCCGACGTCGCCCATCTCCTCGGAGATGCCGGAGAACGCCTCGCCGATGCGGGTCTGGGCCTGGGCGGCGGTGTAGGTGGCCTTGATGGTCTCCTTCTTCGTCCGGAAGGCGTCCACCTTGGCCTGGAGGCGCTGGGCCGCGAGGGTGAGCTTCTCCTCCTCGCCCTGGAGCGTGGCGTGCTGCGTCTCCAGGTCGGTGACCTGCTGCTGGAGGGCGGCACGGCGGGAGAGCGCCTCGCGGGCGAGGTCCTCACGGCCGAGCGCCAGCGCCTTGCGGCCCTGGTCCTCCAGCTTGCCGGACTGCGACTGGAGCTGGCCGAGCTGCAGCTCCAGGCGCTTGCGGCTGGTCGCCACGTCGGCGACGCCGCGGCGCACCTTCTGGAGCAGCTCCAGCTGCTTCTGGTACGAGTAATCGAGGGTCTCGCGCGGGTCCTCGGCCCGGTCAAGGGCCTTGTTGGCCTTCGCGCGGAAGATCATCCCCATACGCTTCATGACACCGCTCATGGGCTTCGCGCGCCCCCTTCTGACCGACTCCGGCTCCAGCACCTGCGACAGAACCCACAGTACGGGCCCTGCATCCATTACCGCACTGTTCGGGGGCGGATGCGCTCCTCCCCAAGGACGAGCCCGCGTGCTTCCGGTCCGGCCCAGGGAGTAGGTGCCTGTCGGGGTCGGCCGGTGCGGGACGTCCGGTCTGTCCCTGTTAGGACGTCCGGCGTTGCCGGATCGTTCCCGATCGGATCGGGACCCATCCTTCACCACCCCGTACCCTTGGGTTTCGTGTTCCGTAGCCGTGTCAAGGAAGAGAAGGCCCCGGGCGTCGTGAAGGCGCCGGTGGTGACCGACTCCAAGCAGCCCCGCGATCCGCAGGCCCCGAAGGGCAGGCCGACGCCCAAGCGCAGTGCGGCCCAGACCCAGCGCCGCAGCGTCGCCCAGACACCGACGACCCGCAAGGGCGCCGCCAAGCAGCAGCGCGACGAGCGGCGTGCGGCGATGCAGCGGCAGCGCGAGGCGCTGGCCAGTGGAGACGAGCGGTACCTGCCGGCCCGTGACAAGGGCCCGGTCCGCAAGTTCGTGCGCGACTCGATCGACGCGCGGTTCAACATCGCCGAGTACTTCCTGCCGATGGCCGTGGTCATCCTCGTGCTGAGCATGGTGCGGGTGGGCGCGCTGCAGAACATCGTGCTGCTGCTGTGGCTGGTCGTGATCGTGCTGATCGTGCTGGACTCGCTCGTCAACGGGGTGCGGCTGAAGAAGCGGCTCGCCGAGCGCTTCCCGGACCAGCCGCGCCGCGGCGCGGTGGCCTACGGTCTGATGCGCTCCCTCCAGATGCGCCGGCTCCGGCTGCCCAAGCCGCAGGTCAAGCGCGGAGAGCGGCCCTGAGCACGACACCGTTCGCCGGCGGCGCGGCCGACGCCTGGCTCTCGCTCTCGGGCGGTCTGCGCGACGTCGTGCGGCAGGAACTGGTCGCGCGGCAGCTGGACGAGCAGATAGCCGGCCGCTTCCCGGTCGGGCGGCGGCTGCGGGTGCTGGACGTCGGCATGGGCCAGGGCACGCAGGCGCTGCGCCTGGCCCGCGCCGGGCACCAGGTGACCGGCCTGGAGCGGGACGCGACGATGATCGCGGCGGCCCGCGCGGCGGTCGCCGGGCAGCCCGAGGGCATCCGGGAGCGGATGCGGATCATCGAGGGGGACGGCCGGGACACCGGGGTGCACTTCCTGCCGGGCGCCTTCGACGTGGTGCTCTGCCACGGCGTGCTGATGTACGTCGACGAGCCCGACCCCCTGCTCGCGGGGCTGGCCCGCATGCTGGCCCCGGGCGGCCTGCTCTCCCTGCTGGCCCGCAACGGCGACGCGCTCGCGCTGCGCCCGGGCCTCGGCGGCGACTGGGCCGGCGCCCTCGCCGCCTTCGACACCACGTCGTACCGCAACCGCCTCGGCCTGGACGTCCGCGCCGACCGCCTGTCCACCCTGACGGCCCGGCTGGCCGGCATCGGCGCCCCGCTGCACGCCTGGTACGGCGTCCGCGTCCTCACCGACACGGCCCCCGACGACGCCCCGGTCCCGGCCGACGTGGAGACCCTGCTGGCTGCCGAGGAGCGCGCCGGCCGCACGGACCCGTACCGCGGGGTGGCGGCGCTGCTGCACCTGTGCGGGGTGCGGGGCTAGGTGTATTGATCACGAGCGTTGTTGACACGCGTGGGTGCTTGATCATGGCGAAGACCTCCGGTGTGGTGGAGCTGTCTAGGACTGCACCGCA
>NZ_JBIDAQ010000012.1:0-256971 GCF_043202555.1 Streptomyces sp. NPDC048182
GGCGTACGCATCTTCCGCGTCGACAACCCCCACACCAAACCGGTCGTCTTCTGGGAACGCGTCATCGGCGAGATCAACACCGCCGACCCCGACGTGATCTTCCTGGCCGAGGCGTTCACCCGCCCGGCGATGATGGCCACCCTCGCCCAGGTCGGCTTCCAGCAGTCCTACACCTACTTCACCTGGCGCAACACCAAGCAGGAACTCACCGAGTACCTCACCGAGCTGTCGGGCGAGGCGGCCGCCTACATGCGACCCAACTTCTGGCCCAACACCCCCGACATCCTGCACGCCACCCTCCAGCACGGCGGCCGGCCCGCCTTCGAGGTCCGCGCCGTCCTCGCCGCCACCCTCTCCCCCGCCTGGGGCATGTACAGCGGCTACGAACTGTGCGAGAACACCCCGCTGCGCGAGGGCAGCGAGGAGTACCACGACTCCGAGAAGTACCAGCTCAAACCCCGCGACTGGGACGCCGCCACCCGCGAGGGCCGCACCATCGCCCCCCTGATCACCCGCCTCAACACCATCCGGCGGGAGAACCCGGCCCTCCAGCAGCTGCGCGACATCACCTTCCACCACGTGGACAAGGAGGAGGTCATCGCGTACTCCAAACGCCAGGGTTCGAACACGGTTCTGGTGGTCGCCAACCTCGACCCCCACCACACCCAGGAGGCCACGGTCTCGTTGGACATGCCGCGACTCGGCCTGGACTGGCACGAGTCGGTGCCGGTGCGCGACGAGCTGACCGGCGAGACATACCACTGGGGCAGGGCCAACTACGTGCGGCTGGAACCGGGCCGTGCGCCCGCGCATGTCTTCACGGTGCTGCGACCGCCCACCCCGCAGATCGGAGGCTGACCCTCAACATGATCGTCAATGAGCCCGTACCGGACACCTTCGAGGACACCCCGGCCAAGGACCGCGACCCCGACTGGTTCAAACGAGCCGTCTTCTACGAGGTCCTGGTCCGCTCCTTCCAGGACAGCAACGGCGACGGCGTCGGCGACCTCAAGGGCATCACCGCCAAGCTGGACTACCTGCAATGGCTGGGCGTGGACTGCCTCTGGCTGCCGCCGTTCTTCAAGTCGCCGCTGCGCGACGGCGGCTACGACGTCTCCGACTACACCGCCGTCCTCCCCGAGTTCGGTGACCTCGCCGACTTCGTGGAGTTCGTCGACGCCGCCCACCAGCGCGGCATGCGCGTCATCATCGACTTCGTCATGAACCACACCAGCGATCAGCACCCGTGGTTCCAGGAGTCCCGCAAGAACCCCGACGGCCCCTACGGCGACTACTACGTCTGGGCCGACGACGACAAGCAGTACCAGGACGCCCGGATCATCTTCGTGGACACCGAGGCGTCCAACTGGACCTACGACCCGGTGCGCAAGCAGTACTTCTGGCACCGCTTCTTCTCCCACCAGCCGGACCTCAACTACGAGAACCCGGCCGTGCAGGAGGAGATGATCTCCGCGCTGAAGTTCTGGCTGGACCTCGGCATCGACGGGTTCCGGCTCGACGCGGTGCCGTACCTCTACCAGGAGGAGGGCACCAACTGCGAGAACCTCCCGCGCACCCACGAGTTCCTCAAGCGGGTGCGCAAGGAGATCGACGCGCAGTATCCCGACACGGTGGTCCTCGCGGAGGCCAACCAGTGGCCGGAGGACGTGGTCGACTACTTCGGCGACTACTCCACCGGCGGCGACGAGTGCCACATGGCGTTCCACTTCCCGGTGATGCCCCGCATCTTCATGGCCGTGCGCCGGGAGTCCCGCTACCCGGTCTCCGAGATCCTCGCCAAGACCCCGGCCATCCCGTCCAACTGCCAGTGGGGCATCTTCCTGCGCAACCACGACGAGCTGACCCTGGAGATGGTCACCGACGAGGAACGCGACTACATGTGGGCGGAGTACGCCAAGGACCCGCGGATGCGGGCCAACATCGGCATCCGCCGCCGCCTCGCGCCCCTGCTCGACAACGACCGCAACCAGATCGAGCTGTTCACCGCCCTGCTCCTCGCCCTCCCGGGCTCGCCGATCCTCTACTACGGCGACGAGATCGGCATGGGCGACAACATCTGGCTCGGCGACCGCGACGCGGTGCGCACCCCGATGCAGTGGACCCCCGACCGCAACGCCGGCTTCTCCTCCGCCGACCCGGGCCGGCTCTACCTGCCCACGATCATGGACCCGGTCTACGGCTACCAGGTGTCGAACGTCGAGGCGTCGATGGCCTCGCCCTCGTCCCTGCTGCACTGGACCCGCCGGATGATCGAGATCCGCAAGCAGAACCCCGCCTTCGGCCTGGGCACCTTCACCGAACTGCCCTCCTCCAACCCGGCCGTCCTCGCCTTCCTGCGCGAGTACGAGGACGACCTGGTGCTCTGCGTGAACAACTTCTCCCGCTTCGCCCAGCCCACCGAGCTGGACCTGCGCGAGTTCGCGGGGCGCCACCCGGTGGAGCTGTTCGGCGGGGTGCGCTTCCCCGCCATCGGCGAACTGCCGTACCTGCTGACCCTGGCCGGGCACGGCTTCTACTGGTTCCGGCTCCGCAAGGACGCCGTCTAGGCCCCCCGTGCCCGGGGCGGGACCGGTTTCCGCCCTCCCGCCCCGAGCACGCACACACTCGACACCCCGACGACCGGGGAAAGGACGCGACGCCATGTCGGAAGCCGCCCTTCGCACCGTCACCAGCCCGCCCGGACTGCTCGCGTCCCTGGAACCCCTGCTGCGGGGCTGGCTGCCACGGCAGCGCTGGTTCGCCGGCAAGGGGCGGCCCGTCACCGGGTTCTCCCTGGTCGCGGCGGTCGAGCTGCTGCCGCCCGAGGGCCGGCTCGGCCTGTACCACCTGCTGGTCCGCGCCCACCAGGAGTCCGAGCAGGCCGGCGACTGCTACCAGCTCCTGATAGGCGTGCGCGAGGCGCTGCCGCCCCGGCTCGCGCCCGCGCTGATCGGACACGTGACCGAGGGCCCGCTGGCTGGCCGCACCGCCTACGACGCCCTCTACGACACCCGGCCCGCCGAGCTGCTCCTGGAGGCGCTGCGCACCCGGGCGCGGATCGGTGACCTCCGCTTCGACCGGGACCCGGAGCAGGAGATCCGCGAGGGCCTGGTGCCCCGGCTGATGACCGCCGAGCAGTCCAACTCCTCCGTCGTCTTCGGAGATACGTTCATTCTCAAGGTGCTGCGCCGGGTGGTCCCGGGGATCAACCCCGACCTGGAGCTGCCGCTGGCCCTGGCCCGCGAGGGCTGCTCCCGCGTCCCGGCGCCGACCGGCTGGCTGACGGCCGAGCCGGGCGGCGAGCCCTGGGTGCTCGGCGTGCTCCAGCCCTTCGTGCAGGGCGCCTCGGACGGCTGGGACCTCGCCCTGCGCGAACTGGCCAAGGGCGAGGACTTCGCCGCCGAGGCGCGGGCGCTCGGCCGGGCCACCGCCGAGGTGCACACCGCGCTGGCCCGCGCGCTGCCGACGGTCACCCTGGGCCACGCCCAGCTGCGGGGGCTGGTGGCCGGCATGACCGCGCGGCTCGAGGAGGCGGTGCGCACGGTGCCCGCGCTGCGGCAGTACGCGCCCGGGCTGCGCACGGCGTTCACGGCCCTGGAGGACCTGTCCGCCGAGGGCCGCACCTGGACCGGGCAGCGGGTGCACGGGGACCTGCACCTCGGGCAGTGCCTGCGCTCGGCGTCCGGGGAGTGGTCGCTGATCGACTTCGAGGGCGAGCCGGCCAAGCCGCTGGCCGAGCGCCGGCTGCCCGGGCCGACCGTCCGCGACGTGGCGGGCATGCTGCGCTCCTTCGACTACGCCGCCCACTCGGCCGAGACGCCGGTCCCCGGCTGGGCCGAGACCTGCCGGGCCGCGTACTGCTCGGGCTACGCCGAGGTGGCCGGCGAGGATCCGCGCACCGACCCGGTGCTGCTGCGGGCCTTCGAGACCGACAAGGCGGTCTACGAGGTCGTCTACGAGGCCCGGCACCGGCCCGACTGGCTCCCGGTCCCGCTCTCCGCCGTGCGCCGGCTGGCCGAGCCCGGCCCGGCCTGACCCGCCCGCCCCACCCACCTCTCGATCCCCCATCGCCCAGGAGGCTGCGCCGTGACCCCCCGCCCCCCGTCCAGCGGTCCGGAACCCAGCGAGACGACACCGCCGCCCGCGGAGAAGGCCGCCACCAAGAAGGCGGTGGCCAAGAAGGCCGTGACCAAGAAGGCCGCCGCCGCGAAGAAGGCCGTGGCGAAGAAGGCGACGGCGACCAAGTCCGCAGCGAAGAAGGCGGTGGCCGAGCGGACGGCCGAGGAGGCGCTGCCGCCGGCCGAGAAGGCGGCCGGGAAGAAGACGGCGGCGGTGAAGAGGACGGCAGCGGAGAAGAAGACGGCAGCGGAGAAGAAGGCCGCCCCGGCCCGGCCCGCCCCCGTGAAGACGGCCACGCCCGAGAAGACCACGGCGAAGGCGGCGACCGCCAAGGCGGGCCCGGCGAAGAAGGCGGCCACGGCGAAGAAGACGGTGCCGGCCGCCAAGAAGGCGGCGCCGGCGAAGGAGACGGCGACCGTCAAGCAGGCGGCCACTGCGAAGAAGTCGGCGACGGCCAAGAAGACCACGCCGGCCACGAAGGCGACGGCCAAGAAGACCGCGCCGGCCACGAAGGCGGCGGCTACCGCCCGTAAGGCCACCCCCGCCCGCAAGGCGCCCGCCCGCAAGGCGGCTACCGCCCCGGCCCCGATACCGGCCCTGGCCGAGCCCCCCGCCTCCCCCGCCCTCGACCAGGCCGACCGCGAGCGCCTGCTGGCCGGCACGCACCACGACCCGCACACCGTGCTCGGCGCCCACCCGGTGCCCGGCGGCGTCGCGCTGCGCGCCTTCCGGCCGTACGCGCAGGCCGTGACCGTCGTCTCCGGGGAGCGGCGCACCGAGCTGACCCACGACGGGGACGGCTTCTTCTCCGGCCTGCTGCCGCTCGCCGAGGTCCCCGAGTACCGGCTGGTCGTGACGTACGAGGGCGCGGTCCAGGAGGTCGAGGACCCGTACCGCTTCCTGCCCACCCTCGGCGACCTCGACCTGCACCTGATCGGCGAGGGCCGGCACGAGCAGCTGTGGCAGGCGCTCGGCGCGCACCCGATGACCCATGAGGGCGTGCCCGGCACCCGCTTCACCGTCTGGGCGCCGAACGCGCGCGGCGTGCGGGTGGCCGGCGGCTTCAACTTCTGGGACGGCACGGGCCACCCGATGCGCTCCCTGGGCGGCACCGGCGTGTGGGAGGTGTTCCTGCCCGGGATCGGCCCCGGCGAGCTGTACAAGTTCGAGATCACCCGCCCGGACGGCTCCCGCACCTTCCGCGCCGACCCGATGGCCCGGCGCACCGAGACACCACCCGCGACCTCCTCCGTCGTGACCGCCTCGGAGTACACCTGGGGCGACGAGGAGTGGCTGGCCCGCCGCGCCGAACGCCCCGCGCACGAGGCCCCGTTCTCGGTCTACGAGGTCCACCTGCCGTCCTGGCGCCCGGGCCTGACCTACCGCGAACTCGCCGAGCAGCTCCCGGCGTACGTGGGCGACCTCGGCTTCACGCACGTGGAGCTGATGCCGGTCGCCGAGCACCCCTTCGGCGGCTCCTGGGGCTACCAGGTCACCGGCTTCTACGCGCCGACGGCCCGGCTCGGCACGCCGGACGACTTCCGGTTCCTGGTGGACTCCCTGCACCGGGCCGGGATCGGCGTCCTGATGGACTGGGTGCCGGCGCACTTCCCGCGCGACGACTGGGCGCTGGCCGAGTTCGACGGGCGCCCGCTGTACGAGCACTCCGACCCGCTGCGCGCCGCCCACCCCGACTGGGGCACGCTGGAGTTCGACTTCGGCCGGCGCGAGGTGCGCAACTTCCTGGTCGCCAACGCGGTGTACTGGTGCGAGGAGTTCCACATCGACGGCCTGCGCGTGGACGCGGTCGCCTCGATGCTCTACCTGGACTACTCGCGCCAGCCGGGCCAGTGGACGCCGAACGAGCACGGCGGCCGGGAGAACCTGGACGCGGTGGCCTTCCTCCAGGAGATGAACGCGACGGTGTACCGGCGGGTGCCGGGTGTGGTGACCATCGCGGAGGAGTCGACGGCCTGGGACGGCGTCACCCGCGCCACCCACCACCAGGGCCCCAGCGGCTTCGGCGGCCTGGGCTTCGGGCTGAAGTGGAACATGGGCTGGATGCACGACTCGCTGGACTACCTGAGCCACGAGCCGGTGCACCGCAAGTACCACCACCACGAGATGACGTTCTCGATGGTGTACGCATACAGCGAGAACTACGTGCTGCCGATCTCCCACGACGAGGTCGTGCACGGCAAGCGGTCGCTGGTGTCGAAGATGCCGGGCGACTGGTGGCAGCAGCGCGCCGACCTGCGGGCCTACCTGGGCTTCATGTGGGCCCACCCCGGCAAGCAACTCCTCTTCATGGGGCAGGAGTTCGCGCAGGGCGCCGAGTGGTCGGAGTCGCGCGGCCCCGACTGGTGGCTGCTCGACCCGGAGTACGGGGCGTCCGCCGACCACCGGGGCGTCCTGGACCTGGTGCGCGACCTGAACGGCGCCTACCGGGACGTGCCGGCGCTGTGGGAGCGGGACATCCACCCCTCGGGCTTCTCCTGGGTGGTGGGGGACGCCTCGGAGGACAACGTGCTGGCCTTCCTGCGCCTGGACGCGGACGGCAACCCGCTGCTCGCGGTGTCGAACTTCGCGCCGGTCGCCCGGCCCGAGTACCGCCTCGGCGTCCCCGACGACATCACCGCCTGGCACGAGGTCCTCAACACCGACGCCGCCCGCTACGGCGGCGGGGACGTGCGCAACCCCGACCCGGTGAAGGCGGAGGCGCAGGGGTGGCACGGCCGGCCGGCCAGCATCCGCCTCACCCTGCCGCCCCTGGCGACGGTCTGGCTGCGCCCCGCGTAACGCCATGACACCTCAGTCCGGCAGGGCGGAACGAACGGTATGAATCGGCGGACGCGGACGGGAAGCCGTCGCGTCCGCCGTGCTCGGCGCCGCACGGGCCATTTCCTGCGTCGGACCAGACACTGCCATCAAGTCAAATGACGCCAATCATCGTTGCCATACTGCACTGAAGGTGTCACTAGGGAGCATCTTCCATCACTATCTGTTCATAGGATCAGAAGCTGGATCAAGCGCCATACTCTTATTCTGCTCGACATCAGAGGATAGAGTTTGGAGCCCGATAATGTCCGACGCATTCGATTGCGTTACAGCACACGTGCGGTCCGCCTTCAGCGGTGAGCCCGTTTGCGTCCACGTGGACAATGCACAAGAGTGCGAAATCAAGCGCCACCACCACTACGACGACTTCCGCTCCAAGGCAGTAGTCGAACGAGCGGCACGCCGCACGAGGTCCCGCCTGTGGGACTCTATGGTGGCCATGGGAAGACTGTCCGACATGCGAGGCGACGACAAATGGCGGATGGCCGTCGTGGACTGCTTGACCTCATTTCTTCGCAAGCGGTCAGAAATCATTTCCCGGGAATTCTACGCAGATCTGGAAGATATCCGATCCGAGATGGTCGCAGCCGCCCTTGACACCTGGGTCGCCACGGAGGTGGGGACACCTCCGAGCGAGGTTCCGGGGCTGATGCTCAAAGCGGCGGTCAACGCCGCCTACGCGTGCGCGAAGGTTCATGACAACGAAAGCACCATTGGTGACTCAGATGTTCTACGCGCTCAGGCAGAAGCTCCGAAAGAATTCACGATCAACGCCTCTGCGGTGATCCACAACGCCAACGTTCGAGACCCGGCCGTCGCCGAGCAGATCCTGGGTGAGAGCCACGGGGCCAAACTGCAGAGGTTCGTACCTTCACACCTCATCGAAGCTTTCCACCAGGACATTCGGACGGGCCGTCGCCCCAGCGTGCCGAACCGCCTCGCGACTGAATCAATGCTCACGCGGACATTTGTCACGGGTGGCAATCATTACTACTACGCTTCGGACCTCTACCCTACATTCGTGGGCCTTCCGATCGCTGCAGAGGTACTGGGAATCGCTCCGTCCTCCGCCTACCGCATGGTCAGAGCGGGCACGTTCCCTTGCCCCACGACTTTCATGGGGCGAAAGCACCAGGTGTACATGAAGGCTCTCATGAGCTACCTGGCTATCCCAGACATCATCGTGCACCCCGACGACGTAGAGAACGGTGCGGCGCACGCGAGCTGAAAATGACGGGTGGTCCGGACCTAGGTCCCTGCTCGGTCTCCGGCAGGACTGAACAGGGACCGTGGCACGCTAGACCGTCATCACTAGACCCTTCGGCAGCGGCTCGGTGTGCAGCACGCCGAGCCGCTGCGTGGCGCGGGTGAGGGCCACGTACAGGTCGCTGGTGCCGTACCGGCCGGGCTCGACCACCAGGACGGAGTCGAACTCCAGGCCCTTGGCCTGGCGCGGGTCGAGCAGCACCACACGGTGGGTCAGGTCGGGCTCGGCGTCCGCCGTCACGCCGTCGAGGCGGGCGGCGAGCGCGCGGTGCAGCTCGCGCGGGGCGATGACCGCGAGGCGGCCCTCGTCCGGGGTCAGTTCGCGGGCCGCCTCGGCGACCGCGCCCGGCAGGTCGCCGGGGACTTCGCGGATCCAGGGCTCCACGCCGGTGGAGCGCACCGAGCTGGGCGGCTCGAAGGCCGGGTCCTCGGCGCGTACGACGGCCGCCGCGAGGTCCATGATCTCGGCGGGGGTGCGGTAGTTGACGCCGAGGCGGGTGTGCTCGTAGCGGTCCTCGACGTAGGGGGCGAGGATCTCCGCCCAGGAGCCGACGCCGGCCGCCTCGGCGGTCTGGGCGGGGTCGCCGACCAGGGTCATGGAGCGGGTCGGGCTGCGGCGCATCAGCAGGCGCCAGGCCATCGGGGACAGCTCCTGCGCCTCGTCCACGATGATGTGCCCGAACGCCCAGGTGCGGTCGGCGGCGGCGCGTTCGGCGGCGCTGCGGTGGTCCGCCTCCTCCTGGCGCTCCGCGAACCGCTCGGCGTCGATGATGTCGTGCGCGGAGAGCACCTCCGCGTCCTCCGCGTGCTTGTCCTCGAACTCGTAGGTCCGCGAGGCGTAGGAGACGTCGAGGACGCCCTGCGCGTAGGCGACCTGCGCGCGGCGTTCGCGCTCGGCGCGGGAGCGGGCGATCCGGTCGTCCTCGCCGAGCAGTTCGGCGGCCTCGTCCAGCAGCGGCACGTCGGCGGCCGTCCAGTGCCGGGTGACCGGGCGGCGCACGGCGGCGGCGTCCTCGGCGGGGAGGTACGCCTCCGGCGCGGCCAGCAGGTCGGCGACCAGGCGGCGCGGGGTCAGCCGGGGCCACAGCTGCTCGATCGCCGACCAGACCTCGGGGTTCTCGGCGAGTTCGTCGCGGATCTGGGTGATGTCGCTGGGATCGAGCAGGTTGGTGCCGTCGTAGGGGTCGGTGCCGATGCGCTCGGCGACCATGTCGGTGAGGGTGTTGAGGACGTGCCCCTCGAAGTGCTCGCGGGCCGCGTTGTGCGGCAGCTTCGCGGCGCGGGTCCGCTCCCGGGCGACGTTGACCAGGTCGTCGTCGAGCATCAGGACCTCGCGGTCGTGCTCGATGGCGATCACCGGGTCGGGCAGCGCCTGCCGGTCGCGTACGGCGGCGGCGAGCACGCCGGCCATCTCCGCGCGGCCCTTGACGGCCGCGGCCTCGGGGGTGTCGGTGCCGGTGGCGTGCACGCCCGGGTACAGCTCGCCGACGGTGGAGAGCAGTACGCCGGTCTCGCCGAGGGAGGGCAGCACCTCGCCGATGTAGCCGAGGAAGGCCGGGTTGGGGCCGACGATGAGGACGGCTCGCTTGGCGAGCAGCTCGCGGTGCTCGTAGAGCAGGTAGGCCGCGCGGTGCAGGGCGACGGCGGTCTTGCCGGTGCCGGGGCCGCCCTCCACCACCAGGACGCCGCGGTGCGGGGCCCGGATGATGCGGTCCTGGTCGGCCTGGATGGTCTGCACGATGTCGGCCATGCGCCCGGTGCGGGCGGCGTTCAGCGCGGCGAGCAGCACGTCGTCGCCGGCCGGGTCCTCGTGGCCGGTGCGGGTCCGGTCGCCCACGTCGAGGAACTCGTCGTGCAGGGCGGTGACCCGGCGGCCCTCGCTCGCGATGTGCCGTCGGCGGCGCAGGCCCATCGGGGTGTGCCCGGTGGCCAGGTAGAAGGGCCGGGCGACGTCGGCGCGCCAGTCGATCAGCACCGGGGTGCGCTCGGCGTCGTCGGCGCGCAGGCCGATGCGGCCGATGTGGTGGGCCTCGCCCGAGGTGAGGTCGAGGCGGCCGAAGCAGAGGCCGCCGTCCACCGCGTCGAGCGCGGCGAGCAGGGCGGAGCGCTCGGCGACGAGGATGTCCCGTTCGAGGCGGGCCTGCATGGGGGTGCTGCCCTGCCCGAGGGCGTCGGTCACCGAGGTCTCGGCGTCGCCGCACAGGGCGTCCACCCGTGCGTGGAGTCCGTCGACGAATTCCTGCTCGTGGCGCAATTCATCGTCCGGCAATTCGGTGTTTGACAATTCCACTCCCGCCCAGATATACTGTGCCTACTGAACTTCTTCGCGCCTTCTTTTTATCGAAGTCACGAATGAAAGAATATACGCGGAGAAATCCCCCGAGCGCAATCGCTCGGGGGATTTTCTCTGTACGGGGCGCGGGTCAGAGCACGTCGGCAAGTTCCGCCAGCAGCCGCCGCTTGGGCCGGGATCCCACCATCGACTTCACCGGCTCGCCCCCGCGGAACACCATGAAGGTCGGCATCGACAGCACCCGGTAGGCGTTGGTGGTCGCCGGGTTCCGGTCGACGTTCAGCTGCACCACCCTCAGCCGCCCGGCCTCCTCCTCGGCCACGGCGTCCAGCACCGGGGCCATCTGGCGGCAGGGCGGGCACCAGTCCGCGGTGAACTCCACCAGCACCGGCAGCTCGCTGCCCAGCACCTCCGTGCCGAACTCCGCGTCCGTCACCTCGGCCACCCCGTTGCCCGTCATCCGTGCCCTCCCAGTTCGCACCTCGGCTCCGGACCCCCCGGAACCGCCGCCTCGGCCCGCGCCAGCTGCGCGCCGACCTGCGCCCGCACCGACGTGAGCTGCTCGATCAGCGCGTCAAGCTCCGCCAGCTTGCGCCGGTAGACCACGAGCGAGGCCGGACACGCGTCGCCCTCGGGGTGCCCGGCGCGCAGGCACTCCACGAACGGCCGGGTCTCCTCCAGGTCGAACCCGAAGTCCTGGAGCGTCCGGATCTGCCGCAGCAGCTTCAGGTCGTCCTCGTCGTACGTCCGGTATCCGTTGCCGGTGCGCCGCGCGGCCAGCAGACCGCGCGACTCGTAGTACCGGAGCGTCCGGGTGGTGGTGCCGGCCCGTGCGGCCAGCTCGCCGATGCGCATACGGAGGAACGTACGCCTTGACGCGGACGTCAAGGCAAGCGTCGGGCTTCAGGTGTCAGGCTTTGGCCAGCTCCTTCCCGCCGCCCTGGTCGGGCGCGTCCGGGTCGGTGCCGGCACCGTCACCGTCGTGCTCGTCGTGCTCGTCGTGCTCGTCGTCCAGGAGCGTCTTCTCGTCGAACGGCGCCCGCCCGGCCAGCACCGCCGCCACCCGGTCGTGGTCGATCTCCTTGGTCCAGGTGCCGATCAGGACGGTGGCCACCGCGTTGCCCGCGAAGTTGGTCAGCGCGCGGGCCTCGCTCATGAAGCGGTCGATGCCGACGATCAGGCCGACGCCGTCCACCAGGGCGGGCTTGTGCGACTGCAGGCCGCCGGCCAGCGTGGCGAGCCCCGCCCCCGAGACACCGGCCGCGCCCTTGGAGGCGACGAGCAGGAAGAGCAGCAGCGGGATCTGCTCGCCCAGCGACATCGGCGTACCCATGGCGTCGGAGATGAACAGCGACGCCATAGTCATGTAGATCATGGTGCCGTCGAGGTTGAAGGAGTAGCCGGTCGGGACGGTGATGCCGACCACCGGCTTGGCGACGCCCAGGTGCTCCATCTTCGCGATCAGGCGGGGCAGCGCCGATTCCGAGGACGAGGTGGAGAGGATCAGCAGGAATTCCCGGCCCAGGTACTTCAGCAGCGCGAAGACATTGACGCCGGCGACGAGGCGGAGCAGGGCGCCGAGGACCAGGAAGACGAAGAGGAAGCAGGTGACGTAGAAGCCCAGCATCAGCACGGCCAGGCTCTTGAGCGCCTCCACGCCGGCCGAGCCGGTGACGGCCGCGATGGCGCCGAACGCGCCGATCGGCGCCGCCCACATGATCATGGCGAGGACGCGGAAGACCAGCCGCTGGATGTGCTCGACACCGCGCAGCACGGGCCGCCCGGCCCGGCCCATCGCCTGGAGCGCGAACCCGCACAGCAGGGCGACGAGCAGGGTCTGGAGGACCTCGCCCTCGGTGAAGGCGGAGACGAGGGTGGTCGGGATGACGCCGAGCAGGAACGCGGTGGTGTCCTTGGCCCCCGCGTCGATCTGCGCCTGCCCGGTCTCCTTGACGGCGTCGGTCACCGACAGCCCGGTTCCCGGGTCCAGGATGTTCCCGACGACCAGGCCGATCGCCAGCGCCACCAGGGACATCACCAGGAAGTAGCCGAGCGCGATGCCGCCCACCGCGCCGACCTTGGCGGCCTTGCGGACCGAGCCGATGCCCAGCACGATCGTGCAGAAGATGATCGGGGAGATCATCATCTTGATCAGGTTCACGAAGCCGGTGCCGAGCGGCTTCAGCTCCTCGGCGAAGTCCGGCGCCTCGAGCCCGACGGCGATGCCGAGGGCGACGGCGACGATCACGGCCAGGTAGAGGTAGTGCGTGCGGTCCTTCTTGGCGCGCGGTCCTGGTGGGGTGGCTGGTGCCGTAGCGGCTGCGCCGGTCATGGCGGCCCTCCTTGGCTTGACGACATCGTCGGCATCACCGGCGTGCGGCTCACGTCCGGGCGGTCGGGTGGGGATGCGGCGACTATGCCGGGGAGTGTGAGCGCGGTCACCCTTGCGTTCATTGAGTTCACCGCGCGGCGGGCAGGGAGACTGTCCGCATGCGCCTCCGCGTCCCCCGCCCCCGCAGCCTGGCCGGCCAGCTCTTCGCCGTGCAGGCCGTGCTGATCGCGGTCGTGGTCGCCGGGAGCGCGCTGTTCACCTACTTCAGCGACCGGCGGCAGGCCGAGGACGCGGCCGGGCGGCAGGCCGAGGCGGTGGCCCGGGCCATCGCCGACGCGCCCTCCGTGCGGGAGGCGGTCCGCACGCCCGACCCGACGGCCCGCCTCCAGCCGTACGCGGTGCGGGTGACGCGGGACACCGGCGTGGACTTCGTGACGATCATGGATCCGGCGGGCATCCGCTGGACCCACCCCGAGCCCGGTGAGATCGGCCGGCCCTTCCGGGGCCACATCGAGCGGGCCCGCGCGGGCGGCACCTTCACCGAGACGTACACCGGCACGCTCGGCCCGTCGGTCAGGGCGGTCACGCCGGTGCGGGACGGCGGGCGAGTGACCGCACTCGTCAGCGCCGGGATCAAGGTGGAGGAGATCAGCAAGCGGGCGCGGGACCAGCTCAGGGCGCTGCTCGGGGTGGCGGCCGGGGCGCTGCTGATCGGCGCGGTCGGCACGTACGTGGTCAACGCGCGGCTGCGCCGGCACACGCACGGCATGAACGCCGACGAGCTGAGCCGGGTGCACGACTACCACCAGGCGGCGCTGCACGCCGTGCGGGAGGGGCTGCTGATGCTGGACGGGCGGTACCGGGTGGCGCTGGTCAACGACGGCGGGCGCGAGCTGCTCGGCCTGCCCGCCGACGTGCTCGGCGTGCCGGTCGCCGACCTCGGGCTGCCGCCGCCGCTGACGGGGGCGCTGCTGGCCTCCGAGCCGCGGGTGGACGAGGTGCACCTGACCGCCTCCCGCGTCCTGGTGGTGAACACCTCCCCGGTCTCCGGCGGGGAGCGCCGCGGCACGGTGGCGACGCTGCGGGACGTCACGGAACTCCAGGCGCTCACCGGGGAGCTGGACTCCGAGCGCGGCTTCACCCGCGCCCTGCGCTCCCAGGCCCACGAGGCCGCCAACCGGCTGCACACGGTGGTCTCGCTGATCGAGCTGGGCCGGGCCGAGGAGGCGGTGGAGTTCGCCACGGCCGAGCTGGAGCTGGCGCAGGCGCTGACCGACCAGGTGGTGGCGGCGGTGAGCGAGCCGGTGCTGGCCGCGCTGCTGCTCGGCAAGGCGGCGCAGGCGAACGAGCGGGGCGTGGAGCTGGTGGTGTCGGACGACAGCCGCCTGGACGACCGCCTGCTCCCGGCGTCCCTCCCGCCCCGCGACCTGGTCACGATCCTGGGCAACCTGATCGACAACGCGGTGGACGCGGCCCAGTCGGGCGTGCCGCCGCGGGTGACGGTGACGGCGCGCACCGAGCCCGCCGGACCGGAACTCGTCCTGCGCGTCACGGACACCGGCGCGGGCGTCGACCCGGCCCACGCCGACCTGGTCTTCGAACGCGGCTGGTCCACGAAGCCGGCCGGCCCCGACGGCCGCGGCCTGGGCCTCGCCCTGGTCCGCCAGGCGGTGCTCCGGCACGGCGGCACCCTGACGGTGGCGGAGGCGTCGCGGGGCGGCGCGAGCTTCGAGGCCCGCCTGCCACTGGCGGAGCCGGCATGACCTCGACACCCATCCGCGTCCTGATCGTGGAGGACGACCCGGTCGCGGCGGACGCCCACGTCCTCTACGTCGGCCGGGTGCCGGGCTTCACACCGGTCGGCAAGGCGCACACCGGCGCGGAGGCGCGCCGCGCCCTGGAGCGCACGCCGGTCGACCTGCTCCTCCTGGACCTGCACCTCCCCGACGTGCACGGCCTCGCCCTGGCCCGCTCCCTGCGCGCGGCCGGCAACCCGGCCGACGTGATAGCGGTGACGTCGGCGCGGGACCTGGCGGTGGTCCGCGAGGGCGTCTCCCTGGGCGTGGTCCAGTACGTCCTGAAGCCCTTCACCTTCGCCACCCTCCGCGACCGCCTCGTCCGCTACGCCGAGTTCCGCAGCGCGGCAGGCGAGGCGAGCGGCCAGGACGAGGTCGACGCCACCCTGGCCGCCCTGCGCACCCCGGCCCCGGCCACGCTCCCGAAGGGCCTGAGCGCCCCGACCCTGACCCGCGTGACCTCGGCCCTCCGCGCCGCCCCCGAGGGCCTCACCGCCACCACCCTGGGCACCACCACGGGCCTCTCCCGCATCACGGCCCGCCGCTACCTGGAACACCTGGTCACCACGGGCCAGGCGGAACGCCGCCCGCTGTACGGGCAGGTGGGGCGGCCGGAGTTGATGTACCGGTGGGTGCCGGGCCGGTGAGCGGCCCGCGGGTCACCAGATGCCGTCGACCCGCGGCTCGACGTGGCAGTGGTCGTACCGGTCCGCGACCCCGGAGCTGGCGGCGGAGATCCGGGCCGTGCCGACGCCCTTCGCCGGCACGGTGATGGTGCGGCCGGACTCGCCCGCGGTGTTGCCGGCGCTGTCCTTCCACTGGACCTTCACGAAGAAGTCGGCCTCGCGCGGGTTCGGGTTCCGCACCTCGATGACGGTGTCCGGATCCCCCTCCAGATCCCCACACCGCACGAGCTTCGCGACGCCGTCCTTCGGGGGCGAGGAGGGCTTGGCGGAGGACGGGGTGGGCGACGCACGGTGAGTGGGCCGCGCCCGATACCCACCCCCACCGGCCCTCGACGAGGACGACGAGTGGGACGACGTAGAACCGTCGTGATCCTGCCGCGAACTGCTGCAACCGCCACCGCTGCTGTGCCGGTGGCGGTGACCCGTCGAAAACCCGGTCAGGGCGAGCACCACCGCCACCGTCATCACCGCGAACCTGACCGTCCGCCCCCGCATGTACATGCCCGGTATCCTAACCACAGCGACCGGCCCGGCAGATCAGGCGAGTACGCCGACCCGCCCCGCGAACGCTCGTACGCCGGGCAGCGTGCGGTCGTGCCGTAGGAGACCGTCGGCCATGGTCCGGACCGAACCCCGCCGCACCTCCTGCGGTGCCGCGCGCTCGGCGGCCAGCAGCGCCCGGTAGCAGCGGTCGGGCTTGTCCCACTGGTCGAAGGCGCGGGCGACGTCGATCCAGTAGCGGGCCTGGCGCTCGGTGGTGGGCAGGGCGGCGGGATCGATCCGCCGGGCATGCTCGATGGCCTGACCCGCGTCGCCCAGCAGGTGACTGATGGAGACCTGGTGCAGGAGCACCTGGCTGGGGCCGAAGACGGTACCGCGCAGCAGCGCGTCATGGCCGAGCCGCCCGGCGGTGTCCTCGGCCTCGGCGATCAGGCTGTGGGCCGTGTGCCGGTCGCCCTGCTTCGCGGCGGTGTAGGCGGCGGTGGCATACAGGTTGCCCTGCACGGAGAGGCGTTCGGTCGCGTCGGTGCTGCGGTCGGCGGCCAGGTGCTGGGCGGCGGTGACGGCGACGTCCGTCGCCCGGGCGTGGTGCCCGTGGCGGCGCCAGGCGGACGACACCATGCGGTGCGCCTCTGCGACGGTCAGGGCGTCCGCGCCGCCGTCCAGGGCCGCGGTGAGGGCTCGGTCGGCGGTGACGGCGGCCAGGGTGTCCTCGCCGAGCTTGATGCACAGGCGGGCCGCGGTGGTGTACAGCTCGGCGACCGCGGTGGCGGCCGGCTCCGTGTGTCCCTGTGCACAGAGAGCCTGGGCCAGCGCGATCCGGGCCGGAAGCGCGCGGGCGAGGGCGTCGTAGCGGCACGCGCCGAAGTCCCGCCGGGAGGCGTCCACCGCTGCGGTGACGGTGGTCGGGCTGGGATCGGCGGCAAGTCCCGGAATTTGCCGGTGGAGCAGAAGGTCGGCCAGCCCGGAGAGGCTGGGCTGCGGCGAGGCGTGGGCGGCCGTCGGTGGGCCGACGAGCGCGCCTGCGGTGGCACCGGACAGGGTCGCCAGGAGTTCACGGCGTCGCACCGGGTCGTCCCCCTCTTCGCCGATCAGGGTCTGCGTGCCCACCCTAGTGGCGTCGAGCCGCTCCGAGGCGGCTCCCTCGCGTGGCGGCGCGAGGCCGAGCAGATGCGGGGGAATGTCGAGGCAGGCGGCGAGACGCTGGAGCAGCACCAGGTCACGCATGGGCTGCTTGCCCCGTTCCATCCGGGACAGGGAAGCGGCCGTGTAACCGACCTGACCGCCCAGCCCGGCCAGCGTGATGTCGGCGGCCCGACGCGCCAACCGGACGATCGCGCCGGGATCGCGGCGCGCGAGAGCGTCCCTCATGGCCGTCGAGTGCCAGATCGGGTGGTTCCGGTCCACGCCTCACCTCCTGCCCGGCTCATTGTCGCCTCGAGACCTCAGGCAGCACAGGGAGTTGCAAGCCGTTTACGCCTGGTGCACACCGTGTGCGCACCAGGATGCACCCCCTCCCCGTCACCCGGCGGCCTGCGGTGTCCTCATGGCGACGGGCGGCCCGTACCCGAGCGGCAGCGCCCAGGACACCGAGGAGGACACCCCGTGAAGGCGATCACACACGCAACACCGCAGAAGCCACACCGACGGCGAGAAGGTCCGGTCGCTGCTCGTGCTGACGCCGGACCAGGTGGAGCTGTACGCGATCCAGTTCGAGCAGCTCATCGCCCAGCGGGAGAAGGCCCGGCAGGAGGGCCGCTGATGTCGCACACCGCAGCCCGACAGGGAGCTGCCGTGGCCGACGACCTGTCGGCGCAGCTGGCCGGCCGGACCGTCCTGGTCACGGGCGGGGCCGGCCTCATCGGCAGCCGTATCGCCGCCTGCCTCAGGCGTGTGGGGGCCCGTCCGGTCTCGCTGTGCACGCTGGACGCCTACCCCCGGCGCACCTACCGGGATCTGTTCGGCGTGGACCCCACCGACCCGAACGTCATCGTCGGCAACATCCAGAACCCGGCCCTGGTGGGGAGGACGGTGGCCGAGTGCGACTACGTGATCCACGCCGCCGCCCTCGCGGACGTAGCCGCCTGCACCCGCAGGCCAATGGCGGCGATCCACACCAACATCAGCGGCACGCAGGTGCTGCTGGACGCGGTCGCTTCGTGCGGGCGGATCCGCCGGCTGGTCTTCGTCTCCTCGGCCAGCGTCTACGGCAACGGTGACCCCGACGACTGGACGCGCCCTGACGAGGAGCACCGGACGGTGCGAAAGCTGCTGGAAGCCGTACACGGCCGGGTGCCTCCGCAGTTCCACGAACACGCGCCCCTGCGGCCGATGTCCGCCTACGCCAACAGCAAGGCGTGGGGCGAGAGGCAGACCGCTCTGGCACTGGGCGCGGCGGGCACCTCGTACGCGATCGTCCGGTACTTCTCCGTCTACGGAGAGCCTCAGGTCGTCAAGGAGGACAGCCACTCGTGGGTGGTCGCCTGGTTCGCCAGCCGTGCCGCGCTCGGGCTCCCGCTCCACCTCAATGGCGGTGGCCACCAGGTCCGCGACCTGGTGCACGTCGACGACGTCGCCACAGCCACGGTGCGAGCGCTGGTCGCGCCGCGGGCGCACGACGAGACGATCAACGTCGGCACCGGCGTCCCCACCACCATCAGGATGGTGGCCGACCTGATCGCCGACCAGTACCCGGGCACCCGCTTCGCGCAGTCACCCTTGCCCACCGGCGATCCGCTCGGCGGCTATGCGTCCATCCATCGCATGGAAGCGGTGCTCGGCTGGCGTCCGCAGATCGCCTTGCGTGAAGGAGTGGCCCGTTACGCACGCTGGCTGAGCGAGACACCTGAGGCCGTTCCGCGATGGCTGCGGGCCGCGTCCGAGGGGCCGACCAGCTGATTCAGATGACGGGTGGCCGCCCCAGGCGGGTCATCCGCCACACGGTGGCCCACCGCATCGGGCGACGCGGTGGGCACGGGACCCGTACGCCCTCGGCGAATCCGCCGAACCAGGCGCGCAGCCCTGCGGCCGACCGCGTGCGAACGATGGTCATGGCGGTCCAGGTGGCGAGGTAGAGCGGGACCAACAGGGCGGGCAGGTGGCGCTTGGCGAGCCAGACCCGGTTGCGGGCGACCATGCGGTGGAACACGGCGTGCCGGGTGGGCGACGTCCACGGGTGGCGGAGGACCAACTCGGGCTCGTAATGGACCTTCCAGCCCGCGTCCAGCGCCCGCCACGCCAGGTCCGTCTCCTCGTGCGCGTAGAAGAACGGCTCGGGCCAGCCGCCGATCTGGTCGAGCATCCGCACGGAGAGCCCGTGTCCGCCGCCCAGGAAGGTCGTCACCGGACCGCCCCGCATCGGGTCGGCCGCCCGCAACCGGGGGACGTGACGGCGCTGGGTGCGGCCTCGTTCGTCGGCGATGCGAAAGCCGACGACACCCAGCCGTCGGTCCGCCGCGTACATCTCCGTGAGCCGGGTGAAGACGTCCGGGCTGATCAGCAGGCCGTCATCGTCCAGGTCCACCACCACATCGACGTCCCCGAACTCCCGGAGCCGGGCCAAGGCGACGTTACGACCACCGGCGACGCCCAGATTCTCCGGGAGTTCGACACCGGTGGCCCACTCCGGCAGCGGCGGCAGCGGCGAGCCGTTGCCGACGACCACCACCCGTGCCGCAGGTGTGTCCTGCCCGGCGATCGACGCCAGCAGATCTGCCAGTTCGGCGGGTCGCGTGCCCATGGTCAGGATGGCGACGCCTACGCGCGGATGACGCACAGATGAATTCCCCGTTCCTCCGGTCCGGTGCCGCGATGCTAACGGCCCGCAGGGACGTCCGACGACCACACGACGGAAGGCCACCCATGCCCTTCATCCGGCTCGGCGACTACCTCAGCACCCCCGGCGGCACCCCGCTCGAAGGCACGCCCTACGAGGTCATGGGCCATGCGGACCTGGTCGACTTCCTCATGCACTGGGAGGACTGGCACCGCCGCGCCCTCTCCCGTATCCCCTGCCGGATCGACCCGACCGCACAGATCCATCCGACCGCGATCATCGGCGACGACGTGATCGTCGGACCTCGCGTACGGGTGTGGGAGTTCTCCACCGTTCGCGCCGGCTCGGTGCTGTGCGCCGACGTCTCGGTCGGCTTCAACTGCGAGGTGACGCGCTCCTTCCTCGGCGAACGAACCGTGCTCGGCCACCGCATCGGGATCAACAGCACCGTCGTGGGCGCTGACGCACACCTGTCCGCCAACCTGACCGTCGCGGCGATCAGCATGTGGAGCCCGCGCATGAGCGACCCCGAACGCGAGATCGTCCTGCGAACCCCCGACGGCCTCTACCGCTGCGGCACGCCCCGGTTCGGCGCCCTCATCGGTGACCGCGTCCAGACCGGCAACGGCATCAGCCTCGGCCCGGGCCTCGCCGTCGGCCGCGACTGCCGGATCACGAGCGGCGTCACCCTCGCCGCGCGCACCGTCCCCGCCCACAGCGTCGTGTCGGCACCACACACCGCCGACGCCCACGTCCGGGGACGCCGTCGTCCAGAACGGTGAGCAACTCGTGGGCGATGCGCGATGCGCCCAACCTCAACGTGCCCTTGAAGAGGACAATCCGACCGGGCGGGCGCCATGCCAAAATGTTCGGCTGATGACCCTCACCGCGAACAGTCCCGCACCGCCGGGGCCACTCCTCCGCGGCGCCACCACAGGGTGCCTCGTCCTACTGCTCCTCCCAGCCTGTCTGCTCGTCTGGTTCTGGTACACGGTCTGGCACAACGGGCACCTCAACCGTGAGGCGAAGGAGAGCGCCGAGGCGTCCGTAGTGCTGCGGGCCCGGCAGGAATCCGACGCCGCGCGCGGCACGCTCACCGCCACCGGCTCCTGGTCGGCGACGTACACGGAGAAGGGGGTCGTGCTCAGCGGCGGCCCCATCGAGGTGGACCGGTGCTTCACCCTCACCGCCCGCCGGTCGGGGACCACTTGGACGACGCGGCCGGCCGGAGGCACCCGCGAAGCCTGCGAGGCGAGCCGCGTCATCCGCGACCGGGTGGATCTGGCCCTCGTCTCCCTCAGGAACACGCCGACCGAGCGGCTGACGCGCGCCCAGGTGGCCCGCGCGTTGGATCCCACCGGCCGACAGCACCGCTACGACGTGCGGCAGGCCGTCCGCGACGAGCACGCGGTGCGCGTCACGGTGCTCGTCCGGGACGCGGTGGCCCAGGCACCCACGGCTCAGTGCTACCAGTTCACCCGTCTCCTCGACCCGCCCGCCGGCGCCGAGAGCACCTCGGCGGTGCCGCTGGCCAGCTGCTGACGCCACAAGCCTTCCCGAGAACGGCGCGCGGTTCGGGAAGATCGTCCGAATCGACTCCCGTATGTTCCTACAATCCGTGAACCTGTCCGAACGGCCCGTAGTCACCGGCCCCGTGCACCCCTACGGTGTGGCCCGTGCGCCGACCCTCATCTCGCCCGGAGCAGCCGGGACCCCCGTTCAACGCCCTTGCCGCGCGGCGGCTTCGTGCCGGGCTCGGCATGGGGCCCGAGCATGTCGCCCACGGCATGCGGGTGTCGTACGGGCTGCCCTATGTCACGCCCGATCTGATCATCGCCTGGGAGCGCGGGATCGCCTCGCCCGGGAATCCGGAACTGACGGCGCTGGCCGGGGTGTTGTGGTGTTCGCCGGGTGAGCTGATCGGGCGGCCGGAGACGCTGCGCGAGCACCGGATCGCGCGGGGGCTGGCTCCGGAGGACGTCGCGCGGACCGTCGGGGTGGAGCTGCGGGCGTACCTGAAGATGGAGGACACCGACGCCTGGCGCGGGACCGACCGCCAGTCGGCGCTGCTGGCCGACGTCCTGGGCCTCGCGCTGCCGGACTTCGTCGCCGTCACGGGCCGCGAGGAGCAGCTCGCCGAGCTGCTGAGCAGCGCGGTCAGCACCCGGTGGCAGGGATACGTGCGGCCGGTCGCGAAGGTCGCGCCGCTGGACCGGCGGGTGCTGGAGAACGTGCTCCAGCAGCTGCACCAGGACTACCAGGGCCACATGGCCGCCACCCTCAGCTGGGGCGGCGGCAGCGGCGACTCCCACGCCCAGGGCCGGGACTTCCTCGACCGGATCGTGGACCACTTCTGGGCCGCCGTGGAGAAGCAGCCCTAGCAGCAGCCCGAGAAGCAGCCCGAGAAAGCAGCCCTAGAACCGGGCCCGCGGCAAGCCTCAGCAGAACACCGACTCCGCCTCGTCCATCCGGTCCTTCGGGACCGTCTTCAGTTCCGTGACCGCCTCCGCCAGCGGGACCATCACCACGTCCGTGCCGCGCAGCGCGGTCATCCGGCCGAACTCGCCCTGGTGCGCGGCCTCCACCGCGTGCCAGCCGAAGCGGGTGGCGAGGACGCGGTCGTAGGCGGTGGGGACGCCGCCGCGCTGGACGTGGCCGAGGATGACCGGCTTGGCCTCCTTGCCGAGGCGGCGCTCCAGCTCGTAGGCGAGCGCGGTGCCGATGCCGAGGAAGCGCTCGTGGCCGTACTTGTCGATCGCGCCCTTGCCGTAGTCCATCGTGCCCTCGGCGGGGTGGGCGCCCTCGGCGACGCAGACCACGGCGAACTTCTTGCCGCGGGCGAACCGCTCCTCGACCATCTTGACCAGGTCGGCGGGGTCGAAGGGCCGCTCGGGCAGGCAGATGCCGTGGGCGCCGGCCGCCATGCCGGACTCCAGGGCGATCCAGCCGGCGTGCCGGCCCATGACCTCGACGACCATCACCCGCTGGTGGGACTCGGCGGTGGTCTTGAGGCGGTCCATCGCCTCCGTGGCGACGCCGACGGCCGTGTCGAAGCCGAAGGTGCGGTCGGTGGAGGAGATGTCGTTGTCGATGGTCTTGGGGACGCCGACGACCGGCAGACCGGCGTCGGAGAGCATCCGGGCGGCGGTCAGGGTGCCCTCGCCGCCGATCGGGATCAGCGCGTCGATGCCGAAGCTCTGGATCATGTCCGAGGCGTTCTCGCACGCCTCGCGGAGCCGGTCGCGCTCCAGGCGGGAGGAGCCGAGGATGGTGCCGCCGCGGGCCAGGATGCCGCTGACCGCGTTCAGGTCGAGGTTGCGGTAGCGGCCGTCGAGCAGGCCGGCGTAGCCGTCCTCGAAGCCGATGACCTCGTCGCCGTAGTTGTCGACCGCTCGGTGCACGACCGACCGGATCACTGCGTTCAGGCCGGGGCAGTCGCCGCCTGCGGTGAGAACTCCGATACGCATCGTGCTGTGTCTCCTGCTCGCTGTTGAGACCGGTGAGCCGCGTCCGATTCTTTCACGTCCCCCGGGGGTGTGCGCCGCACCCACTGGCAGGCGCCCTATCCCCCGCCAGAGGTATTGTCAAGAGCGTCCTACGCCCACACCGTCCCGCACACGAAACGGAGAGCACGCGTGACCCGCAGCGTCTACGTGACCGGCATCGACCGCGGCGACGGCCGCCAGGTCGTGGAGCTGGGGGTCATGGAGCTCCTGACCCGTCAGGTCGACCGGGTCGGTGTCCTCCGGCCCCTCGTCCACGACGGCCCCGACCGGCTCTTCGAGCTGCTGCGCGCCCGCTACCGCCTCTCCCAGGACCCGGCCACCGTCTACGGCCTGGACTACCGGGAGGCGTCCGTGCTCCAGGCCGAGCAGGGGACGGACGAGCTGGTGTCCGCGCTGGTCGACCGCTTCCACCTGGTCGCCCGGGACTACGACGTGGTCCTCGTCCTCGGCACCGACTACGCCGACACCCAGCTCCCCGACGAGCTGTCGCTGAACGCGCGGCTCGCCAACGAGTTCGGCGCCTCGGTCGTCCCGGTGGTGGGCGGGCGCGGGCAGAGCGCCGAGTCGGTGCTCGCCGAGACCCGCAACGCCTTCCGCGCCTACGACGGCCTCGGCTGCGACGTGCTCGCCATGGTCACCAACCGCGTCGCCCGCGAGGACCGCGACGAGATCGCCGCCCGCCTCGCCGACCGGCTCCCCGTGCCGTGCTGGGTGGTCCCCGACGAGCCCGCCCTGGCCGCGCCGACCGTCGCGCAGATCGCGCACGCCCTGGACGCCCGGGTGCTGCTCGGCGACGACTCGGGCCTGGCCCGCGACGCCCTGGACTTCGTCTTCGGCGGGGCCATGCTGCCCAACCTGCTCGGCGCCCTGACCCCCGGCTGCCTGGTCGTCACCCCGGGCGACCGCGCGGACCTGGTGGTCGGCTCGCTCGCCGCGCACAGCGCCGGCACCCCGCCCATCGCCGGCATACTCCTCACCCTGGACGAGGTGCCGGGCGACGCGATCCTCACGCTGGCCGCCCGCCTCGCCCCGGGCACGCCGGTGCTCTCGGTGCGGGGCAACAGCTTCCCCACCGCCGAGCGGCTGTTCTCCCTGGAGGGCAAGCTCAACGCGACCACCCCGCGCAAGGCGGAGACCGCCCTCGGCCTCTTCGAGCGCCACGTCGACACCGCCGAGCTGAGCCGCCGCGTCTCCGCGCCCAGCGGCGACCGCGTCACGCCGATGATGTTCGAGCACTCCCTGCTCGAACAGGCCCGCTCCGACCTGCGCCGGGTCGTCCTGCCGGAGGGCACCGAGGAGCGCGTCCTGCACGCGGCGGAGGTGCTGCTGCGCCGGGGCGTGTGCGAGCTGACGCTGCTCGGGCCCGAGGAGCAGATCCGCAAGAAGGCCGCCGACCTGGGCATCGACCTCGGCGCCGCCCAGCTGATCGACCCGGCCACCTCGGACCTGCGCCAGGGCTTCGCGGAAAAGTACGCGGCCCTGCGGGCCCACAAGGGCGTCACGGTGGAGCTGGCCCACGACGTGGTCGCCGACGTCAACTACTTCGGCACGCTGATGGTGCAGGAGGGCCTGGCCGACGGCATGGTCTCCGGCTCCGTGCACTCCACCGCGGCCACCATCCGCCCGGCCTTCGAGATCATCAAGACCAAGCCGGACGCCGCCATCGTCTCCTCGGTCTTCTTCATGTGCCTGGCCGACAAGGTCCTCGTCTACGGCGACTGCGCGGTCAACCCCGACCCGGGCGCCGAGCAGCTCGCCGACATCGCCACCCAGTCGGCGGCGACGGCGGCGCGGTTCGGCGTGGACCCTCGCATCGCGATGCTGTCGTACTCCACCGGCACCTCCGGCTCGGGCGCCGACGTGGACAAGGTGCGCGAGGCGACGGAGATCGTCCGCAGCCGCCGGCCCGACCTGCGGGTGGAGGGGCCGATCCAGTACGACGCCGCCGTGGAGCCGTCGGTGGCCGCGACCAAGCTGCCAGGATCGGCGGTCGCCGGGCAGGCCAGCGTGCTGATCTTCCCCGACCTGAACACCGGCAACAACACCTACAAGGCCGTGCAGCGCTCGGCCGGCGCCATCGCCGTCGGCCCGGTCCTGCAGGGCCTGCGCAAGCCGGTCAACGACCTGTCCCGGGGCGCGCTCGTCCAGGACATCGTCAACACCGTCGCCATCACGGCGATCCAGGCCCAGCAGGCTCCCGACGGCCGGCAGTCCCCCCGTGACCCGCAGTCCCCGACCGAGAAGGCGTCCGCCCAGTGAGCACCGGCCCCACCCGCGTCCTCGTCCTCAACTCCGGCTCGTCGTCGGTGAAGTACCAGCTGATCGACATGCGGGACAGCAGCCGCCTCGCGGTGGGCCTGGTCGAACGGATCGGCGAGCAGACCTCCCGGCTGAAGCACACCCCGGCCGACGGGGAGAGCCGGGAGCGGACCGCGCCCGTGCCCGACCACGAGGCCGCGCTGAAGGCGGTGGCGGCCGAGCTGGCCGAGGACGGACTCGGCCTGGACTCCCCGGAACTGGCGGCGATCGGGCACCGCGTCGTGCACGGCGGCCTCAGGTTCACCGAGCCGACGGTCGTCGACGACGACGTGCTCGCCGAGATCGAGCGGCTGATCCCCCTCGCCCCGCTGCACAACCCGGCGGGCCTGGCCGGCCTGCGCACCGCCCGCGCGCTGCGCCCGGACCTGCCCCAGGTCGCCGTCTTCGACACCGCCTTCCACACCACGATGCCGGAGTCGGCGGCGCGCTACGCCATCGACCCGGAGGTCGCCGACCGCCACCGCATCCGCCGCTACGGCTTCCACGGCACCTCGCACGCCTACGTCTCCCGGGAGACCGCGCGGTTGCTCGGCAAGGACCCGTCCGAGGTCGACGTGATCGTGCTGCACCTGGGCAACGGGGCGTCCGCCTCGGCCGTGCGCGGCGGGGTGTGCGTGGACACCTCCATGGGGCTGACCCCGCTGGAGGGGCTGGTGATGGGGACGCGTTCCGGTGATCTGGACCCGGCCGTCATCTTCCATTTGGCCCGGGTCGGCGAAATGTCCATGGACGAGATCGACACTCTCCTCAACAAGGGGAGCGGTCTCCTCGGACTCTGCGGGGACAACGACATGCGGGAGATCCGCCGCCGGGTGGACGGGGGCGACGAAGCGGCGGCGCTCGCCTTCGACATCTACATTCACCGGCTGAAGAAGTACATCGGCGCCTATTACGCGGTACTCGGGACGGTGGACGCGGTGGCCTTCACCGCGGGCGTCGGCGAGAACGCGGCGCCGGTGCGGGAGGCCGCCGTGGCGGGCCTGGAGGGGCTCGGCCTCGCGGTGGACAGCGGGCTGAACGCCGTGCGCGGCGGCGGGGCGCGGCTGATCTCGCCCGCGGAGGCGCGCGTGGCGGTGGCCGTGGTACCGACCGACGAGGAATTGGAGATCGCCACCCAGACCTACGCATTGGTGACCGCCTGACGGCCTCCGCAATTCACTTGTGAGCACCGAGGCGCCCATTTGTACTTTCCGCCAGACGGAATATTCCGCAGCGAAACAAACGGATAGGATCGCCCCCATGCGCCGTTCGAAAATCGTCTGTACTCTCGGCCCCGCGGTCGACTCCCACGAGCAGCTCGTCGCGCTGATCGAGGCCGGCATGAACGTGGCCCGCTTCAACTTCAGCCACGGCACCCACGCCGAGCACCAGGGCCGGTACGACCGGGTCCGGGCCGCCGCCAAGGAGACCGGCCGCGCCATCGGCGTCCTCGCCGACCTCCAGGGCCCGAAGATCCGCCTGGAGACCTTCGCCGAGGGCCCCGTCGAGCTGGTCCGGGGCGACGAGTTCACCATCACCACCGAGGACGTGCCGGGCGACCGGACGATCTGCGGCACGACCTACAAGGGCCTGCCCGGTGACGTCTCCAAGGGCGACCAGGTCCTCATCAACGACGGCAACGTCGAGCTGCGGGTCGTCGCGATCGAGGGCCCGCGGGTGCGGACGATCGTCATCGAGGGCGGCGTCATCTCCGACCACAAGGGCATCAACCTGCCCGGCGCGGCGGTCAACGTGCCCGCGCTGAGCGAGAAGGACATCGAGGACCTGCGCTTCGCCCTGCGGATGGGCGCCGACCTGGTCGCGCTCTCCTTCGTCCGGGACGCCAAGGACGTCGCCGACGTGCACCGCGTGATGGACGAGGAGGGGCGCCGCGTCCCCGTCGTCGCCAAGGTGGAGAAGCCGCAGGCGGTCGAGAACATGGAGGACGTCGTGCTGGCGTTCGACGGTGTGATGGTCGCCCGTGGCGACCTGGCCGTCGAGTACCCGCTCGAGAAGGTCCCCATGGTGCAGAAGCGCCTCATCGAGCTGTGCCGGCGCAACGCCAAGCCGGTGATCGTGGCGACCCAGATGATGGAGTCGATGATCACCAACTCGCGCCCGACCCGCGCCGAGGCGTCCGACGTGGCCAACGCGATCCTGGACGGCGCCGACGCGGTCATGCTCTCCGCCGAGTCCAGTGTGGGCGCGTACCCGATCGAGACCGTCAAGACGATGTCGAAGATTGTCCAGGCGGCCGAGGGCGAGCTGCTCTCCAAGGGCCTGCAGCCGCTGGTGCCGGGCAAGAAGCCGCGCACGCAGGGCGGTTCGGTGGCCCGCGCCGCCGCCGAGATCGCCGACTTCCTCGGCGGCAAGGGCCTGGTGGCCTTCACCCAGTCCGGCGACACCGCGCGCCGCCTCTCCCGCTACCGCGCCGCGCAGCCGATCCTGGCCTTCACCACCGACGAGTCGGTCCGCAACCAGCTGGCGCTCAGCTGGGGCGTCGAGCCGCACGTGGTGCCGTTCGTCAACACCACCGACGAGATGGTGGACCTGGTGGACCAGGAGATGGTGCGCCTCGGCCGGTTCAGCGACGGCGAGATCGTCGTGATCACGGCCGGCTCCCCGCCCGGGGTCTCCGGCACCACCAACATGGTCCGCGTGCTCCACCTGGGCGAGACCCGCCACAACTGACGGACCGGTGAACGGCGGCGAGGGCGCCCCCTGCGGCAGGGGGCGCCCTCGCCGCCGTACGCGGTGTGCCGCGCGGTGTCAGTCCGTCGTGTACTGGTGCAGCCCGGGTATGTGCAGGGTGCCGCCGAACTGGCCGGCCTGGACGACCTTGACCTTGGTGAAGTAGATCAGCGGGATGTTCAGGGGCGGCGGGTTGTCCGGGTCGAAGGTGATCGGGATCAGCCCGAGCAGGTTCCCGGAGATGGACTCGGTGTACATCACCGTGTCGCCGTCGGTGATGGTCGACTTGGAGCCCTTGGCCGCCTGCACGTGGTAGGTCTTGCCGGACTGCTTGTCGTTCACCGTCTGGTGCAGGTCGCCGATGTCGGTGCCGTTGGATATGACGTACTTCAGCACCTTCTTGACGGTGCCGTTGGCCGTGCGCACCTCGACGACGCCCTTGTAGTCGGCGCCCTTCAGCGTCAGCGAGCTGGCGTTGAGGTACCAAGGGTCGTCCGGCAGCGGGATCTTGTTGTCCACGCCGCCCTCGGCCTCGGTGGCGACCGGGCAGTCCTCGGGATCGGCGGCGGGGCTCTCGGAGGGGTCGGGGGTGGCACCGGGGGTGGCCGACGGGGTCGCCTCGGCCGCCTTGTCCTGCGCCTCCTTCGCCGCCTTCTCCTCCTTCGCCGCCTTGTCCGCCTTCTCCAGGGCCTCCTTGGCCTTCTGGAGGGTGTCCGCGGAGGCGGTGCTCTTCGGTTCGGGCTTCGCGGCGGGGGCGGTGTCCTTCGCCGTGTCCGCCGTGTCCTTCGCCGTGCCGGTGGACTTCTCCGGCGTGTCCTTCGCCGTGTCGTCCCCGGTGGCGCTCGCGGAGGGCGTGGGGCTCGGGCTCTCGGTCTTCTTGCCGCCGCCGAGGATGCCGCCGACGGCGTCGCCTATGCCCCTGCCGATGTCACCGAGGAGGCCGCCGTCCTCGTCCTTCTCGTCCGACGTGGAGGCGGACGGGGAGGGAGCCGGAGCGGAGTCGTCCTCCTTGCTCTGCGGGGCCTTGTTCTCGGGCGTCTTGGTGTCGGGCGCCTTGTCCGGCGTGTCCGAGGACGCGGTGGGCTCGGGAGCGGGCTGGGCCGCGTCGTCGGAACCTGAATCCGGCGAAGCGTCCGTACCCGTCTCGGGCTTCTTGTCGTCCTGGTCCGCCTCGGCGTCGCCCTTGCCGGACGCCGACTCCGAGGCGGACGGCTTCGAGTCGGACGGCTCCGAGTCGGACGGCTTCGGCGACTCGGACGCGTCGTCGCCCTTCAGCGCCTCGACGCACGCCTTGTACTCGTCGACCGTCAGGCTGCTGGCCTTCGGCGCCGGGCCGTCGCCCCCGTCGGCGAGGGCCAGCGTCGGCGTGAACCCCATCCCCATGAGGACCGCCGTCGGCATCGCCGCCAGGGCTATCGCCTTGCCGGCCGGCACGTGGAACCGGGTGAACAACGGCTTCTTGGCTGCCGCGTGGCGCGGCCCGGTTCTCACGCGGGACGCTTCCACGTCAGTCCCGCGGGTCACCTCGTCAGCCGGCACTGTGCCTCCCGTTCGCCCCGTTGGCCGGGCTCGTTCCTGACAGATCGTTCGGCTGGTCCGCTCCCGGGCCCTGCTGCGGCACGTGCGGCAGCGTTCCCTCGGGGGTGTGTCCCAGGCTCTTGTCACCCGCCGGCGGCTCGGCGGCCCGCTGCCGCGTGCCCGGCACCCAGGAGACGGCCATCGCGCCGCCGACCAGGGCGAACAGGAAGCCGATGAGGAAGCCGCCGAGGTTGGAGACCGGGATGGACACCAGCGCCAGCAGGATCGCCGCCACACCCGCGAAGACCCGGACGTGCTTCTGGAACCACAGGCTGATGCCCAGCACGACGAGGAGCACGCCGATGATCAGGGACCCGGCGCCGGCGGTGGTGGACATCGCCAGGGTCAGGTGGCCGATCTGGAGGTTCGCGTAGGGGAAGTAGGCGATCGGGATGCCGCCGAGGGCGATGAACAGGCCGGCCCAGAACGGCCGCGAGCCTCGCCAGGTGCGGAACTGCTGCCTCCGGACGGTGAACTGGCCGGGTGCGGCGGGACCGGGTGCGGCAGGAGTCTCGGCGCTCATGGAAAACAGCTCCCTGGTACGGCTTTGCTGGGGTGGAGATGTGGGCCGCGTACGAGGGCGCGGCCGGAGAGTGGACGGGCGGGGGCGCCGTCGGCTCCCCCGCCCGTCAGCGAGTGCTTAGTAGCACTCCTTGACACCCGTGGACAGCGACATCTTCAGCCCGCTGAGCTTGAAGGTGCCCGCCGTGGTCGCCCACGCCGTCTGCTTCACACCGGTCAGCGTGGCCGAGTTGGCCTGCTGCGCGAAACCGTAGGGATTCACGGTCTCGCCCTGCTTGATCTTCGGACCCTTGGCGGCGTCCTTCGCGGCCACGCCGATGTCGATGCCGCGGAACGTGGCATCGGCCTCGAGGTCCTCGACGTCGATGTACAGGTTGTCGGCGTGCACCGGCGTCCCGTTGCCACCGGCCCTCAGCACGAGGCTGACCGAGCCGATGAGCGGGATGTTCGGGGTGACCACCGACTGGCACATCTTCGTGATGTCAGCCGACTTGAACGACGACACGGCGACGGGGTGAGCCGTCTTCTTGCCGTCGAGCGTGTAGCCGGAGTCGATCGCCCCGTACTGGGCGAAGCCCTTGCCCTCGAGCTTGTCCGCCGTCACCTTGAACGACTGCCCGGACACGCTGAACGACGCGGCGAGCGCGCCCTGCGCCAGCGCGACGCCTATCGCAGCCGTGGCGGCCACGCTGGGCACCATGACCACAGCGAACCGCTTCCATCTGGTCCCGCCACGCACCTGGGACTCCATATGTTCCTCCTTCTCGGACGTACATCTCCTGTTCCAGGTCCGCCTCCTGAGCGGCGGCTCGGCCTGGCAGGGATGGGAGAAGTGCTACGTCCTCGGGAAGGAGAGCGCCCGCGCTCGGCGGCGCCAACCACGCGCCCGAATCACCGGCGATCACCCCCGAGCGACAACCACTGGTCGCGCCTGACACGCATCACGCACAACCCTGCTGGACAGGCTTCGCCGGTGGGCGAAGACCCCCCTGTCCGAGAGCCGGCACCACTGCTGCCGACTCTGCCCGGTGGGGACCCAGGATGCCCGTGACCCGACTGGCTTGCGGGGTGCGGGAAATGGACCGAGCGTGGCCGATCGTGGTCCATTTACGCCGCCGACACAAGGGGGTTCGTTACTGGCTAGTAACGGCCGGATAACCGGAATGCGACGTACCGGCCGCGAACCGCGACGCTGGGTGCGTCAAAGGGGAGGAGCAAAATGGTTGATGTGCGGACAGAGCGCGGCAGACCGACGACCCTGTCTTACTGGGAGTAACAGCGGCCGCGATTGCCAAGTTTTGGCAAAGCGCGACCGCTGCGGTCCCGACCGTCCGTCAGTACAGGGCCCGCGCCAGGGCCCGGCGCGCGGTGGCGACCCGGGGGTCGTCGGAGCCGACGACCTCGAACAGCTCCAGGAGCCGCAGCCGTACGGCGTCCCGGTCCTCCCCCGCGGTGCGGCGCACGGCGTCGACGAGGCGCCCGAAGGCGTCCTCCACATGGCCGCCCACCAGATCCAGGTCGGCGGCGGCGATCTGCGCGGCGGCGTCGCCGGGCTTCTCGGCGGCCTCCTGGCGCACCTTCTGCGGGTCGGCGTCCTGCACGCGCTGGAGCAACTCGGCCTGCGCCAGGCCCAGCTTGGCCTCGGGGTTGCCCGGGTCGTCGGCCAGCACGTTCTTGTACGCCTGCACGGCGCCGCCCAGGTCGCCGGAGTCCAGCGCGACCACGGCGGCCTCCAGGGCCGCGTCGTGCGGCCCGGCGGGGCGCTCGGGGGCAGCGGCGCGGGCGGCGCCCGGCTCGGCCTCCGGGTCGACGGCGAGGCCGGTCAGACCGAAGCGCTCCTCGGCGACCTGCACCAGCTGGTCCAGGGTCTGGCGGATCTGGGTCTCGCTCGCGGCGCCCTGGAAGAGCGGCAGCGCCTGGCCGGCCACGACCGCGAAGACGGCCGGGATGCCCTGGACGCCGAACTGCTGCATCAGCATCTGGTTGGCGTCGACATCGATCTTGGCGAGCAGGAAGCGGCCGCCGTACTCGACGGCGAGCCGCTCGAGCACGGGGCTCAGCTGCTTGCAGGGCTCGCACCACTCGGCCCAGAAGTCGATGACGACCGGGACCTCGGTGGACCGCTGCAGGACGTCGTTCTCGAAGCCGGCCTCGTCGACGTCGATGACGAGGTCGGCCGGGGAGATCGCCCCCGCCCCGCCGTGCCGTGCGGCGTCGGCGCGCGCCTGCTCCGCCTTCGCCTTGGCCTCCTGGGCCGACTTCACCGCGGCGAGGTCGACGACCCCGCTCATGGACATGTTCCGTGGCTGCATGGGTCTATCCTCCCCCGTCCCCGGCGCGTGCGTGAAAAGCGGGGTGAAAGCCCGCTCTGAAGGGTCATGTACGGCGCCGGGTCCCCACCCGCGCCCTGTGGTCGTCGCTCGGCGCGGACCGCGGCCCGCGCTTTCGCTACGAGTCGTAGCGTAATGGCATGACGGGGCGTCGGGCGAGCCCTTTCCGGTGATCTCCCTCACGGCCGCCGGCAGACCCGGCGATAGGGTCGGGGAATGCAGAGCAGCACCCCCGCCGGCCGGGCCGGCCGTCCGCGCAGCGCCACCGCGGACACCGCGATCCTGGCCGCGACCCGGGAGGCGCTGGTGGAGCTGGGCTGGTCGAAGCTGACGCTGGGGGACGTGGCGACGCGGGCCGGGGTCGCCAAGACGACGCTGTACCGCCGCTGGGCGGGCAAGAACGAGCTGGTCGTGGACGCGGTGGCGGAGCTCTTCGACGAGCTGGAGCTGCCCGACCGGGGGTCGCTCGCCGCCGACATCGAGGGTGTGGTGCTCCAGTTCGCGGCGATCCTCGCGCGCCCCGAGGCCAAGAGCGGGCTGATGGCGGTGGTCGCGGAGTCCGTCCGGGACGACGCGCTGCGCGAGCGGATCCGGGCCTCGATCGTGGACCGGCAGAAGCGGCTGGTCCTCCAGGGGCGGGCGCGGGCGCAGCAGCGCGGCGAACTGCCGCCCGAGGCCGACCCGGCCGAGGCCGCCCGCACGGCGGACCTCATCTTCGACGTGGTGGCGGGCGCGGTGGTGCACCGGACGCTGGTGAGCGCGGAGCCGGCCGACGGGGAGTGGGTGCGGGGGCTCACGCGGGTGCTGCTGCTGGGCCTGGCGGCGGCGGGGTCCTGAAGGTCCTGAGCCCTGAGCCGCCGCCCGGCCGGTGTCCGGGGCGGTCAGAACCCGGCGGGCTCGGTGTAGACCCCCCACTCCTCGCGCAGGACGCCGCAGATCTCGCCGAGAGTGGCCTCGGCGCGCACCGCGTCCAGCATCGGCTCGATCATGTTGGCGCCGGAGCGGGCGGCGGCGAGCATGCCGTCCAGGGCGGTGCGGACGGCGGCGTCGTCGCGGGCGGCGCGGCGCTCGGCGAGGGCGCGCACCTGCTCGCGCTCCACCTCGTGGCTGACCCGGAGGATCTCCAGGTCGCCGGTGACGGAGCCGGTGTGGACGTTGACGCCGACGACGCGCTTGTCGCCCTTCTCCAGGGACTGCTGGTAGCGGAAGGCGGACTCGGCGATCTCGCCGGTGAACCAGCCGTCCTCGATGCCGCGCAGGATGCCGGAGGTGACGGGCCCGATGGGGTGCCGCCCGTCGGGGTGGGCCCGCAGGCCCCGCTCCTTGATCTTCTCGAAGATCGCCTCGGCGTCGGCCTCGATGCGGTCGGTGAGCTGCTCGATGTACCAGGAACCGCCCAACGGGTCGGCGACGTTGGCGACGCCGGTCTCCTCCATCAGCACCTGCTGGGTCCTGAGCGCGATCTCGGCGGCCTGCTCGCTGGGCAGGGCGAGGGTCTCGTCGAGGGCGTTGGTGTGCAGGGAGTTGGTCCCGCCGAGGACGGCGGCGAGTGCCTCGACGGCGGTGCGGACGACGTTGTTGTACGGCTGCTGCGCGGTGAGCGACACCCCGGCGGTCTGGGTGTGGAAGCGCAGCCACTGCGCCTTGTCGCTCCGCGCCCCGTACACGTCCCGCATCCACCGCGCCCAGATCCGCCGCGCGGCCCGGAACTTGGCGATCTCCTCGAAGAAGTCGACATGCGCGTCGAAGAAGAAGGAGAGCCCCGAGGCGAAGGCGTCCACGTCGAGGCCGCGGCTGAGGCCCAGCTCCACGTACCCGAAGCCGTCGGCCAGGGTGTACGCCAGCTCCTGCGCGGCCGTGGCCCCGGCCTCGCGGATGTGGTAGCCGGAGACGGAGAGCGGCTTGTAGGCGGGGATGCCGGCGGCGCAGTACTCCATGAGGTCGCCGATGAGGCGGAGGTGCGGCTCGGGCTGGAAGAGCCACTCCTTCTGCGCGATGTACTCCTTGAAGATGTCGGTCTGGAGCGTGCCGTTGAGCACGCCGGGGTCGACACCCTGCCGCTCGGCGGCCACCAGGTACATGCAGAACACCGGCACGGCGGGCCCGCTGATCGTCATCGAGGTGGTGACGTCCCCGAGCGGGATGCCCCCGAACAGCACCTCCATGTCGGCGGCGGAGTCGATGGCCACCCCGCAGTGCCCGACCTCGCCGAGCGACCGGGGATCGTCGGAGTCCCGCCCCATGAGCGTCGGCATGTCGAACGCGACCGACAGCCCGCCGCCCCCGTTCGCGAGGATCATCTTGTACCGCTCGTTGGTCTGCTCGGCGTTCCCGAACCCGGCGAACTGCCGGATGGTCCACGTCCGCCCCCGGTACCCGGTCGGATGCAGCCCGCGGGTGAACGGGTACTCCCCCGGCCACCCGATCCGCTCGAACCCCGCGTAGACGTCCCCGTCCCGCGGCCCGTACACGGGCTCCACGGCATCCCCGGACAGCGTCGTGAAATCGGCGTCGCGCTTCCGCGCCCCGTCGAACCGGGCCTGCCACCGTCGGCGGCCTTCCTCAATGGCGTCAGCGTCCATGGGCACCAATTTACTAGGACGTCCAAGTAAATGTCGATGGCGTACCGCCGTACGAGCGTTCGTACGGCGGTTTCGCTAGACCTTGGCGACGGCGGGCGAGCCGTCGGCGACGCGCGGCTCCAGTTCCCTGCTGATGCGGCGCTCCACGAAGAAGGCGGCCGTGGGCACCGTGCCGGCCAGCAGCACCCAGAGCTGTTTCTTGACCGGCCACTTCGCCTTGGCGCCCAGATCGAAGGCGAAGATCAGGTAGATGACGTAGAGCCAGCCGTGCGCGATGCTGACGACGCGGGTGAGGTCGTCGGCGCCGTCCATCTTCAGCAGGTACTTGGCGATCATGCTCAGGCACAGCAGGATCAGCAGCACGCCGGTGACGTACGCCATGACGCGGTAGCGGGTCAGCACGCTCTTCTTCATGCGTACGAGCGTAACCGCCCGATTCGCACGATCTTGCGGGGGGCCCGGTACCACCCTCAGTCCTCCGCGAAGTCCCCCGCCGACACCCGCAGGGGCCGCAGCATCGCGAAGATCTCGGCGCATTCCTCCGCGTCGTACGCGCCGAGGCCGAAGTCCATCGACATCAGGTCGCGGGTCGCGGACTCGACGACCTCGCGGCCGCGGTCGGTGATGGCGGCCAGGGTGCCGCGGCCGTCGTTGGGGTTGGGGCGCTTGGCGACCAGGCCGGAGCGGACCAGGCGGTCGACCGTGTTGGTGACCGAGGTGGGGTGCACCATCAGGCGTTCGCCGATCTTGGACATCGGCAGCTCGCCCGCCTTGGAGAAGGTGAGCAGGACCAGGGCCTCGTAGCGGGCGAAGGTCAGCCCGTAGGGCTTGACCACCGCGTCGACCTCGGCCAGCAGGATCTGCTGCGCCCGCATGATCGAGGTGATCGCGGCCATCGACGGCACCCCGCCCCAGCGCTGCTTCCAGAGATCGTCGGCGCGGGCGATGGGGTCGAAGGAGAGACTGAGGGGCTTCGGCACGGGAGAAGACCTTACCGGCCGGTCACATGCCGGTCAGCCCCGTCTCGGACTCTGGTCGCCGACGACCCCGTCGACCGCGGTTGGCCGGACGTATTACGCGTCATACAGCAGCACGCCGAGCGGGCCGGCCCGAGTGCGTCGCCTGCGCGTCCGGCTTCGACCCGACGGACCGGC
Source organism: Streptomyces sp. NPDC048182 (assembly GCF_043202555.1). Lineage (NCBI taxonomy): Bacteria > Bacillati > Actinomycetota > Actinomycetes > Kitasatosporales > Streptomycetaceae > Streptomyces > Streptomyces sp. NPDC048182. The sequence goes on from NZ_JBIDAQ010000012.1 coordinate 36,268, forward strand.
GCCGCGTCGGCACCGCCCTGGGACCAGGAGGACATCGCCGCGTACCTGGCGGTGCTGAACGCCCAGGACGTGCACGTACACGCCGTGTGAGCGGGTCAGCCCTCGGCGAGGTGCCGCTCCACCGTCTCCACCTTCGAGGTGAGCCCGTCGGTGACGCCGGGGCGGATGTCCGCCTTGAGGACCAGCGAGACCCGCCCGGCCCGGGCCTCGACGGCGGCGGTGGCGCGCTTCACCACGTCCATCACCTCGTCCCACTCGCCCTCCACGGACGTGAACATCGCGTCCGTGCGGTTCGGCAGGCCGGACTCGCGGACCACCCGGACCGCGTCGGCGACGTACTCCCCGACGTCCTCGCCGACGCCCAGCGGTGTCACGGAGAAGGCGACGATCATGCGTTCACGACCCCCTCGCGGCGGGCCCGGGAGGCGATGACCGCGCTCTCGGCCTCCCCCTTGAGCTTGCGCTCGGCGAAGAAGCCGCCGGTGGGGAGGACGGAGAGGACGAAGTACAGGGCCGCCCGGCCGAGCGGCCACTTCGCGCGGTTCCACGCGTCCGCCCAGAAGAGCACGTAGAGGACGAACAGGAAGCCGTGGATGTATCCCATCGGCTTCACCGCGTCGAACTCCGTCGTCCGCTTGAGGACGGAACACGTGAGCAGCAGGAGGAAGGAGATCGCCTCCGGCGCCGAGACCAGGCGGAGGCGGCGGAGGGCGGATGCGGTCTTCAGGTCCACGGGTCACCTTCAAGGGGCGGGGTTTGATCACTTGTGAACCGGCGCACAAGCGACCACCCCATTGTGGCAAACCACCCGCCCGCCCCCGCGCCCGGGTGCGGCGGCCCTGTTCGCCGACACCCCCCGGGGGCTACCGTCACCTTCGTGGCGATGTTCCGACTCCAGGGCAGCAAGGTGCTCGCCGTCGACATGACCGGGGACGCCGTGAAGGCGAAGAACGGCTCCATGGTCGCGTACGACGGCGAGATGGCGTTCAAGAAGCTGAGCGGCGGTGGTGAGGGCATACGCGGCATGGTGACCCGGCGCCTGACCGGCGAGCAGATGACCGTGATGGAGGTGAAGGGGCGGGGGACCTGCTGGTTCGCGGACCGGGCCTCCGAGATCAACCTCGTGCGGCTCCAGGGGGACCGGCTGTACGTCGAGTCCAGCAACTTCCTCGCCGCCGACGCCGGCCTGCGCACCGGCACCGAGTTCACCGGCCTGCGCGGCGCCTCCCAGGGCAACGGCCTGTTCACGACGACCGTCGAGGGGCACGGGCAGGCGGCGATCATGTCCGACGGTCCCGCGGTGGTGCTGCGGGTGAGCGGGCAGTATCCGCTGACCGTCGACCCCGGCGCCTACGTCGCGCACCAGGGCAACCTGCGGCAGTCCTTCCAGTCCGGTGTGACCTTCCGCACCCTCCTCGGCGAGGGCGGCGGCGAGGCGTTCCAGATCCGCTTCGAGGGCGACGGGCTGGTCTACGTCCAGCCGAGCGAGCGGAACACGATCGCGGGGGATGTGTGAGATGGCCTTCCGTGAGATCAACTCCAAGATGGTGCAGGCGACCGTCGCCCCCGGGCAGCGCCTCTACAGCCAGCGCGGCGCCATGCTCGCCTACCAGGGCGAGGTGTCCTTCACCCCGAACGTGCGCGGCGGCCAGGGCGGCGTGATGTCGATGATCGGCCGCCGGGTGGCGAACGAGGACACCCCGCTGATGACCGTCGAGGGCAGCGGCACCGTCCTCTTCGGGCACGGCGGCCACCACGTCCAGGTGATCAACCTCTCCGGCGACACCCTGCACGTCGAGGCCGACCGCCTGCTCGCCTTCGAGGGCACCCTGGAGCAGGGCACCCTCTTCCTCGGCGCACAGGGCGGGGTGATGGGCATGGTGCGCGGGCAGGTCACCGGGCAGGGCCTGTTCACCACCACCCTCAAGGGCCACGGCGCGGTCGCGGTGATGGCGCACGGCGGCGTCTTCGAGATCCCGGTCACCCCGCAGCGCCCGGTGCACGTCGACCCGCAGGCGTACGTCGCCCACCACGGCGACCTGCGCAACAAGCTGTCCACGGCGCTGGGCTGGCGGGACATGGTGGGCCGCGGCTCCGGCGAGGCGTTCCAGCTGGAGCTGAGCGGCAACGGCGCGGTGTTCGTCCAGGCATCCGAGGAGAAGCTGTGAGCACGGTCCAGCACGACCCGGCGTCCCTGCCGGTGGACGACAACGTGAACGCGTACACCTTCTCGGTGGAGCTGACGGGGAGCCAGTGGTTCCTGCAGAAGGGGAAGATGATCGCCTACTACGGGACGATCGAGTTCAACGGGATCGGGCACGGCCGGCTGGACCGGCTGGTGCGCACGTCCTTCCATTCGCCACTGCACGCGAGCGACTGGGTGGTGGCCGAGGGCTCGGGCAAGATGCTCCTCGCCGACCGGGCCTTCGACGTGAATTCGTACGATCTGGAAGACGGCAACCTGACCATTCGCTCAGGCAACCTTCTCGCTTTTCAGCCAAGTCTCGCGCTGAAGCAGTCGATCGTGCCGGGCTTCCTGACGCTGATCGGAACCGGGAAGTTCGTGGCCGCGTCGAACGGTCCGGTGGTGTTCATGGAGCCCCCGATCCAGGTCGACCCGGAGGCCCTGGTCGGCTGGGCGGACTGCCCCTCGCCGTGCCACCACTACGACCACCAGTACATGACCGGTCTGCTGGGCGGCCTACGGGCCATGACGGGCCTGGGCGGGGCCAGCGGGGAGGAGCACCAGTTCGAGTTCGTGGGCGCCGGGACGGTGCTGCTGCAGTCCAGCGAGGCACTGATGGCGGAGCAGGCGACGGGCGCGGTCCCGCAGACCGGGGGCGTGCCGGGTGGGGGCACGACGGGCACCCCACCAGGTCGCTCGGGGCTACCGGGTCTTCCCGGACAGCTCGGCGACCTCCAGCGCCGCTTCGGGCTGTGAACGGTAATCTGCGGAGTGTGACCTCGAACGCGTGCGCACCCGCGGGCGCCACACCGACCCCTCACTAGTTCGCCTTTCAACCTTTTAGGTAGACTTCATACATGGAGACCGAGACGGCCACCCGCTGGCTGACCGATGCGGAGCAGTGCGCCTGGCGCACCCACCTGGAGGTCAACAGGCTGTTGACGTACCAGCTCGAGAAGGACCTCCAGCCGTTCGGCCTGACGATGAACGACTACGAGATCCTGGTGAACCTCTCCGAGTCCGAGGACGACCGGATGCGGATGAGCGACCTCGCCTCCGCGACCCTGCAGTCCAAGAGCCGCCTCTCGCACCAGATCACCCGCATGGAGAACGCGGACCTGGTCCGGCGGGAGAACTGCGAGTCCGACCGCCGCGGGCTCTACGCCGTGCTGACCGAGCACGGCAGGGAGACGATGCGCAAGGTCGCGCCGCACCACGTGGCGTCCGTGCGCCGGCACTTCATCGACCTGCTGGCCCCCGAGTCCCTGACCGACCTCGACAAGGCACTCAAGCCCATCGCGGAGCACCTGCGGGGGCAGCGCGGGCGCCCGTGAGCATCCCTTAGGGCGCTGACGGCAGGCGGAGTTCGAACAGGGCCCCGCCTGCCGGAGCGTCGGCCACCGTGAGGGTGCCGCCGTGCCGGGCGGCCACGTCGCGGGCGATGGCCAGGCCGAGGCCCGCGCCGCCGTCGTCCCGACTGCGGGCGGCGTCCAGGCGCACGAAGCGCTCGAAGATCCGCTCCCGGTCGGCCGCCGGCACCCCCTCCCCGTCGTCGGCGACGCCGACCACCGCTGTGCCGCCCTCCCGCCGCACCGTCACCTCCACCGCCGTACGGGCGTGCCGCTCGGCGTTGTCCAGCAGGTTGGCGAGCACCCGCCCGAGCTGCCCCCGCGACCCGGCGACCGGCACCGCCCCCTCGGCCCGCACCCGCACCCCGGCCCGCCCCGCGGCCTCCTCCCGGGCGAGGGCGGCCAGGTCCACGCGGGCGCCGGCGGGTCGCTCCCCCGCGTCCAGGCGGGCGAGCAGCAGCAGGTCGGCGGCGAGCCGCTGGAGCCGTACGGTGTCCGCCACCGCGCCGGGCAGGTCGAGCAGCTCGGGGTGGGCCGCAGCCACCTCCAGCTGGGTGCGCAGTGAGGCGATCGGGCTGCGCAGCTCGTGCGAGGCGTCGGCGACGAACCGGCGCTGGCGCTCGACGGAGGTCTCCAGCGCGGCCAGCGTCTCGTTGGTGGTGCGCGCCAGGCGGGCGACCTCGTCGTGGGCGCCGGGCACCGGGACGCGGCGGGCGAGGTCGGCCGAGGCGGTGATGGCCGCCATCTCGCGCCGGATGCCCTCCACCGGGCGCAGCGCGCGCCGGGTGACCAGCCAGGTGACGGCGGCGACCACGGCGAGCAGCAGCGGGAAGCCGACCAGCATCGCGGTCAGCGCGGTGTCCACGGCGCCGTGCTCGGCGGAGAGCGGGGCGCCCGCGTAGACGGTCAGCCGCCCCTTGTCGGGGGTCTCGACGGGGACGGCGGCGAAGCGGTAGTCCTCCGTGTCGCCGTCGATGGTGGCGGAGCCGTCGCCGACGGTGGTGCGGTCGCCGATGTCCCCCGGCTTCAGGTCGTCGGCGTCGCGGTCGTCGTCGCCGTCGTCGTCATCGGTGGCGCTCGGGGCCGGGCGCGGGCGTACGTCCGGGGTGCCGGCGCCGCTGATCCGCTCCAGGTCCTCGCTGGCGGCGACGAGCCGGCCGTCCTCGTCGACGACCTGGACGGGGCGGTCGTCCACGTCGAGGGAGAGGCCGTCGTAGGGCGTGCGGACGGCGAGTTCGGCGGCGACCTCGCGGGCGGAGCGCTCCGCCTGGGTGCCGGCCTCGCCCAGCAGGTTGGCGCGCAGCGAGAGCAGGACGGCCGCGCCGGCCGCGAGCAGGGCGACGGCGACCACGAGGACGGCGCCGAGGGTGGCGCGGGCGCGGACCGAGCCGAGGTGCCGGCTCACCGCTCGGCGTCCAGGCGGTAACCGGCGCCGCGTACGGTGCGGATGAGGCCGGGGCGCAGCTTGCGGCGCAGGGCGCTGACGTAGACCTCGACGATGTTGGGGTCGCCGTCGTAGGCGAAGTCCCAGACGTGCTCCAGGATGTCGGCCTTGGAGGCCACCTGGCCTGCCCGCACCACGAGGTGTTCCAGTACGGCGAACTCCTTGGCGGTGAGGACGACTTCCTCCTCGTCCCCGGCCTTGTCGAGGAACACCCGGCGGGCGGCGGTGTCGACCTTGAGGTCGCCGAGGACGTGCACGGGCGGGGCGTGGTGCGCGCGGCGGCGGAGCAGGGCCTTCACCCGGGCGACCAGGACGACGTAGGAGAACGGCTTGGTGAGGTAGTCGTCGGCGCCGGTGTCCAGGCCCTCCGCCTCGTCGTACTCGCCGTCCTTGGCGGTGAGCATCAGGATCGGCACGTCGTGGCCGGCGGCGCGGAGGGCGGCGCAGACGCGGTAGCCGTTGAGGCCGGGCAGCATGATGTCGAGGACGACGAGGTCGTAGGCGCCGTCGGTGGCCCGGTGCAGCCCCTCCCGGCCGTCGTGGACGACGTCCACGGCGTAGCCCTCGGCGGTCAGGCCCCGGGCGAGGGAGAGGGCCAGCCGCTTCTCGTCCTCCACTATCAGGATGCGCATGGGTAAAGGGTCGCAAAGGCTCGCTGAAGAGCCCTTCAGGTGGCTTCAGCGGGGGCTCAGCGTCGGTGCGGGACGGTGGGGGCATCGAACACCGAGCCCCTTTGGGAGGGACCCCTATGAAGCGCAACATCGTGATCGCCGCCGTCACGGCCGCCGCCCTTGCGGTGGGCGGCACGGCGACGGCCCTGGCGGCCTCGGGGGACGACGACGACGCCGCCGCCCCGTCGGCGAAGGTCACGGCCTCCGAGGCCATCGCCGCCGCGCTGAAGGACACGCCGGGTACGGCCGTCTCCGCCGAGCTGGACGACGACGAGGGCGGCGCCGCCTGGGAGGTGGACGTCCTCGCGCCCGACGACACGTGGCACAGCGTCCGTGTCGACCCGGTCGGGGGGAAGGTGCGCGGGTCGTATGCCGACGACGAGGACGACGCGGTCGAAATCCGAGCGGCGTTGAAGCACACCACGCTCACCGCCACGGAGGCGGTGGAGGCGGCCTCCGCCAAGGGCCGGGTGACGTCGGTCGACCTCGACGACGCGGCGTGGGAGGCGGAGACGCACACGAAGGGCGAACCCGAGCACGAGTGGCTGGTGGACACCAGGTCCGGCAAGCTCACGGCGGACGACGACTGAGCCGCGGGCCGTCTGCCGGGTGCGGGTCCACTGTGGCTGGTCGCGCAGTTCCCCGCGCCCCTGGGGCATGCAGTCCCGCCCGCTCCCCAGCCGCGGGCAGTCGTGCCGCTGGGGCGGCACGGGTGGGCGCTGGGGGTCCCCCCTGCTCGAAGAGCTTGGGGGAGGCAACCCGTCGCGCCGGGTTGCGCCAACGCCCCCCGTCGGCGCCCTCGTCAGCGGGACGGGGTCACGACCAAGGCGTCCGGTGCGGGCTCGGCGCTGTGAGGTGCCGCTCGCCGGGTCGGCATCAGCGCCGTCGTCACCGCTAGTGCACCCGCTGCCGTGAAGCACAGGGCGAGGGGGACGTGGGCCATCAGGAGGCCCGCCGCGGCGGCGCCGGTCGAACCCCCGGCGTTCACCGCCGTGTTGACCCAGGCGCCGGCTCGGATGCGATGGGACGCGGACACGCTCTCGTCGACGATCAGGTACGCCGTGGTCAGCAGCGGCGCCACGAAGAGGCCCACGCAGGCGACGGCCGAGACGAAGACGGCAGGGGCGAGACCGGTGGCGGCAACGGAGAGGCCCAGCCCCGCCGCGAGGTACCGCAACCGGACACGCGCAGGCCGCCGCCAGGCGACCGCGCCGCTCACCAGACCCCCCACCGCACTGCCCGCCGACATCGCCGCGAGCGTCCAGGCCACGGCGCCGTCCCCCAGCCCGTGCCGCTCGGCGAAGGCGACGACGAGCAGCTCGACCGCGCCCACCGCGAGCCCGGCGGCAGCGGCGACGGCGACCGGCCGGCGCAGCGCGCGGAACGCGGGACGCCCGCCCCGTACGGCCGCCTCGGCCCGAGAAGAGCCCGCCCGCACCGCCGGCGACGTGCCGAAGGCCACCGCGCCGACCGTCACCAGCAAGGCGCTGAGCACGACCCCCGCCTCCGGCGGCGCGAACCGGATCAGCACCCCCACCAGCAGCGGGCCGGAGACGAAGAGCAGTTCCTCGCAGACGCCGTCCAGGCTGTACGCGCGCTGGAGCAGGGCCCGGTCGGGCAGCAGCCCCGCCCAGACCGCGCGCATCGTCGGACCCAGCGGCGGCGTACACGCACCCGCGAGCGCGGCGGTCACGGCGAGGACGGGCACCGACACCTCTCCGGACCGGCACACCGCGGCCAGCGCGCAGAGCAGGGCGGCGTACAGCAGCGCCATGGGGATCAGTGCCCGGCGCGGGCCGTACCGGTCGAGCAGGGCGGCCCGGCCCGGCGACAGGAAGACGCTCGTCGCGCCGAACAGCGCCATGACCGTGCCCGCGACGGCGTAGGAGCCGGTGGAGCGGTTGACGGAGAGCAGGACGGACAACGAGACCGTGCCGTAGGACAGGCGGCCCACCAGGGCGGACGCGAAGGTCCGGCGGGCGTGCGGAACACGGAGGACCGCGGCGTACGAAGGCCGCGGCGAGGGTGTGGACATGGGAGTTCCTCGCGGAAGAGGCGGAATCAGGGGACGCCGGAACTCCGCGACGGCCGGTGCGGCGGTCGCGGGCGGGGCGGGCCCTACGCCAGGAGGAGGAACACGGGGGTGAGGCTAGCAGCGGGGCGCGCGGAGGCCCACCCCGTTGCGGCGGCCCGGACTCAGCCCCCCGTCAGCCCCTCGACCAGCTCGTCCGCCGCCCGGTACGGGTCCAGCTCTCCGGCGACGATCCGCTCCGCGAGCGCGCCGAGGCGCCGGTCCCCGCGCAGGTCGCCGATGCGCTCGCGCAGCGCGGTGACCGCGATGGCCTCCACCTCGCGGGCGGCCCGGGTGCGGCGGCGCTCCGCGAGGACACCGCGCTCCTCCATCCAGGCCCGGTGCTTCTCCAGGGCCTCGACCACCTCGTCGATCCCCTCGGCGCGCGCGGCGACCGTCTTGACGATGGGCGGGCGCCAGTCGCCGGGGCCGCGGGACTCGCCGAGGCCGAGCATGTGGTTCAGCTCGCGCGCGGTGGCGTCGGCGCCGTCCCGGTCGGCCTTGTTGACCACGTAGACGTCGCCGATCTCCAGGATCCCGGCCTTCGCCGCCTGGATGCCGTCGCCCATCCCGGGGGCGAGGAGGACCACGGAGGTGTCGGCCTGCGAGGCGATCTCCACCTCGGACTGGCCGACGCCGACCGTCTCCACGAGGATCACGTCGCAGCCGGCCGCGTCCAGCACCCGGATGGCCTGCGGCGCCGCCCAGGCGAGGCCGCCGAGGTGACCTCGGGTGGCCATGGAGCGGATGTAGACGCCGGGGTCGGAGGCGTGCTCCGACATCCGCACCCGGTCGCCGAGCAGCGCGCCGCCGGAGAAGGGGGAGGACGGGTCGACGGCGAGGACGCCGACCCGCCTGCCCTGCTTGCGGTAGGCCGTCACCAGCGCCGAGGTGGACGTCGACTTGCCGACGCCCGGCGAGCCGGTGAGCCCGACGACGTACGCCCCGCCGGTCAGCGGCGCCAGCGTCCGCATGACCTCCCTGAGCTGCCCGGACGCCCCCTCCACCAGGGAGATCAGCCGGGCCACGGCCCGCGGCCGGCCTTCCCTGGCCTGGGCGACCAGCGAGGAGACGTCCTGCATCACAGCTCCGTTCAGTGACCTACAGTGCCGGTGGGGTCCGAGGATCTCAGGTCAGCGCCGCGGGACCCGCACGATCAGCGCGTCGCCCTGCCCGCCGCCCCCGCACAGCGCCGCCGCGCCGGTGCCGCCGCCGCGCCGCTTCAGCTCCAGGGCGAGGTGCAGCACCAGGCGGGCCCCCGACATGCCGATCGGGTGGCCGAGGGCGATCGCGCCCCCGTTCACGTTCACCTTTTCGGTGGACACCCCGAGGTCCTTCATCGACTGCACGGCGACCGCGGCGAACGCCTCGTTGATCTCGATCAGGTCGAGGTCGGAGACCTCCAGGCCCTCCTTCGTCAGGGCGTGGCGGATGGCGTTGGACGGCTGCGACTGCAAAGAGTTGTCCGGTCCGGCGACGTTGCCGTGCGCGCCGATCTCCGCGATCCACTCCAGGCCCAGCTCCTCGGCCCTGGCCCGGCTCATGACGACCACGGCCGCCGCGCCGTCGGAGATCTGCGAGGAGGAGCCCGCGGTGATCGTGCCGTCCTTGGTGAAGGCGGGGCGCAACCTGCCGAGCGACTCGGCGGTGGTGTCGCCGCGGATGCCCTCGTCCTGGCTGAACACCACCGGCTCGCCCTTGCGCTGCGGGATCTCCACCGGGGCGATCTCGGCCTCGAAGACCCCGTTCTTCTGCGCGGCGGCGGCCCGCTGGTGGGAGAGCGCGGCCACCTCGTCCTGCGGGGCGCGCTCGATGCCGAGGCGGGTGTTGTGCTTCTCGGTGGACGCGCCCATCGCGATGTTCTCGAAGGAGTCGGTGAGCCCGTCGTGCGCCATGGCGTCGAGCATCTCGATCGCGCCGTACTTGTGGCCCTCGCGGGACTTGGGCAGCAGGTGCGGCGCGTTGGTCATCGACTCCTGGCCGCCGGCGACGACGATGTCGAATTCGCCGGCGCGAATCAGCTGGTCGGCGAGGGCGATGGCGTCGAGGCCGGAGAGGCACACCTTGTTGATGGTGAGCGCGGGGACGCTCATCGGGATACCGGCCTTGACGGCGGCCTGGCGGGCCGGGATCTGGCCGGCGCCGGCCTGGAGGACCTGGCCCATGATGACGTACTGGACCTGGTCGCCGCCGATGCCCGCGCGGTCCAGGGCCGCCTTGATCGCGAAGCCGCCGAGGTCGGCCCCGGAGAAGGACTTCAGCGAGCCGAGCAGCCGCCCCATCGGGGTGCGGGCACCCGCGACGATGACGGAGGTCGTGCCGTTCGAGGCGGAGGGCTTCTGTGCAGAAGTAGCCATGAGCTGCGATCCCCTTTTCCGGCCCGCACTGGCCGAGGAGTGAACGAGGGTGGTGAACGAGGGTTTACTCGAATGTACTGAGCGGTATGCCGCGCGTCACCTCGCGGTGGGTGTGATCGCCCGCACGTTGCGCCACCCCGCGGGGAGCGCTGCACTGGGTCCATGCTGACGCGCATCGACCACATCGGAATCGCCTGCCACGACCTCGACACCACCGTCGAGTTCTACCGTGCCACCTACGGCTTCGAGGTGTTCCACACCGAGGTCAACGAGGAACAGGGCGTACGCGAGGCCATGCTGAAGATCAACGAGACCTCGGACGGCGGTGCCTCCTACCTCCAGCTCCTGGAGCCCACCCGCGAGGACTCCGCGGTCGGCAAGTGGCTCGCGAAGAACGGCGAGGGCGTCCACCACATCGCCTTCGGCACGGCCGACGTCGACCAGGACGCCGCGGACATCCGGGAGAAGGGCGTCCGGGTCCTGTACGACGAGCCCCGGATCGGCTCGATGGGGTCCCGGATCACCTTCCTGCACCCCAAGGACTGCCACGGCGTGCTGACCGAACTGGTCACTTCGGCGGCCGTTGAGTCACCTGAGCACTGACCTTCGTACATAGGGGCCGGTAGGGTTGGGCGCGGTCGCCGCTCAGTCCGGGGTGACCCGGCCCCGTCGTCGCTGACGGCAGGGCCGCCGGGGTCCGGGTGTTTCGGGGGGCGAGCGACGGGGCAGCAGCCCATGCTCCGCCGTTGATCTGACACCATTCCCCGGGGGCGCCGTCCGGATCCACGGGCGGGGCCCGTTCGGAGATTTGCGACCAGGGGACGGATGGGACCGCGCAGTGCGGGGCTACGAGAGCCAGGAGCGAGAGCCGGCGGCTGACGTCGACCACCTCTCTCGGTTCGAGGCCGAGATGAAGCGGCTGAGGACCGAGCGGGAGAAGGCGTTCCAGCACGCCGAGGACCTCGGCTACCAGGTCGAGGTGCTGCGCGCCAAGCTGCACGAGGCGCGCCGCACCATCATGTCCCGGCCCGCCTTCGACGGCGGCGACCTCGGGTACCAGGCCGAACAGCTGCTGCGCAACGCGCAGCTGCAGGCCGACCAGCTCCGCACCGACGCCGAGCGGGAGCTGTCCCAGGCCCGCGCGCAGACGCAGCGCATCCTCCAGGAGCACGCCGAGCAGGCCGCCCGCCTCCAGGCGGAGCTGCACCAGGAGGCGGTGACCCGGCGCCAGCAGCTCGACCAGGAGCTGGCCGAGCGGCGGCAGACCGTCGAGTCGCACGTCAACGAGAACGTGTCCTGGGCGGAGCAGCTGCGCGCCCGCACCGAGAGCCAGGCCCGCCGGCTGCTCGACGAGTCCCGCGCCGAGGCCGAGCAGGCCCTCGCCCAGGCCCGCGCGGAGGCCGAGCGGCTGACCGGCGAGGCCCGCCGGCGGCTGACCTCCGACGCCGAGAGCGCCCGCGCCGAGGCCGAGGCGCTGCTGCGCCGGGCCCGCGCGGACGCCGAGCGGCTCCTGGAGGCCGCCTCGACGCAGGCCCAGGAGGCCACCGACCACGCCGAGCGGCTGCGCAGCTCCAGCGCGAGCGACACCGAGTCCGCGCGCCGCCAGTCGCAGGAGCTGAGCCGGGCCGCCGAGCAGCGGATGACCGAGGCCGAGGAGGCGCTGCGCTCGGCGCGGACCGAGGCCGAGAAGCTGGTCGCGGAGGCCGAGGAGGCCGCGGCGAAGGCCCTCGCGGGCGCCGAGTCGGTCAACGAGCAGCGCACCCGGACGGCGAAGGAGCAGGTCGCCCGGCTGGTCGGCGAGGCCACCAAGGACGCCGAGACCACCCGCGCGGAGGCCGAGCAGCTGGTCGCGGACGCCCGCGCCGAGGCCGAGAAGATCGTCGCCGAGGCCGGCGAGCAGGCCCGTGCCCACACCGCCGAGGAGTCGGCCACCCAGCTGTCCAAGGCGGCCAGGACCGCCGAGGAGGTGCTGACCAAGGCGTCCGAGGAGGCGCGGCAGACCACCAGGGCCGCCGCCGAGGAGGCCGAGCGGATCCGCACCGAGGCGGAGACCGAGGCCGACCGGCTGCGCGCCGAGGCGCACGACATCTCCGAGGGGCTCAAGGGCGCGGCCAAGGACGACACCAAGGAGTACCGGGCCAAGACGGTCGAGCTGCAGGAGGAGGCCCGCCGGCTGCGCGGCGAGGCCGAGCAGCTGCGCGCCGACGCGGTCGCGGAGGGCGAGAAGATCCGCGCCGAGGCCCGCAAGGAGGCCGTGGCGCAGATCGAGGAGGCCGCGAACTCCGCGGAGGAGCTGCTCGGCAAGGCCCGGGTGGACGCCGACGAGCTGCGCCGGGGCGCCACCGCCGACAGCGAGAAGGTGCGCACCGAGGCCATCGAGCGGGCCACCACCCTGCGCCGCCAGGCCGAGGAGACCCTGGAGCGCACCCGCGCCGAGGCGGAGCGGCACCGCGCCGAGGCCGCCGAGCGGGTCGAGGCCCTCCAGGAGGAGGCCGAGACGGCCGCCCGCGAGCTGCGCGAGGAGTCCGAGCGCGCCGTCGAGGCCCGCCGCGAGGAGGCCGCCGCCGAACTGACCCGGCTTCAGGAGGAGGCCGGGGAGCGCCGCGCCGCCGCCGAGGAGGCCCTCGGCGAGGCCCGCGAGGAGGGCGAGCGGATCCGCCGCGAGGCCGCCGAGGAGGCCGAGCGCCTGCGCACCGAGGCCGCCGAGCGGCTCCGTACGCTCAAGGAGCAGGCCGAGACCGAGGCCGAGCGGCTGCGCACCGAGGCCGCCGCCGACGCCTCCGCCTCCCGCGCGGAGGGCGAGAACACGGCCGTGCGGCTGCGTTCGGAGGCGGCGAGCGAGGCGGAGCGGCTGAAGTCCGAGGCGCAGGAGAGCGCCGACCGGATGCGGGCGGAGGCGCAGGCCGCCGCCGAGCGCATCGCCGGCGAGGCGTCCGAGGCGCTGGCCGGCGCCCAGGAGGAGGCCGCCCGGCGCCGCCGCGAGGCCGAGGAGCTGCTCGGCGCCGCCCGCGAGGAGGCGGGGCAGGAGCGCGAGCGGGCCCGGGAGCAGAGCGAGGAGCTGCTCGCCGCCGCCCGCACCCGCGTCGAGGAGGCGCAGGCCGAGGCGGTCCGCCTGGTCGAGGAGGCCGACCGGCGCGCCGGCGAGCTGGTGGCCGCCGCCGAGCAGCACGCGACGCAGGTGCGCGAGTCGGTCGCCGGGCTGCACGAGCAGGCGCAGGAGGAGATCACCGGGCTGCGCAGCGCCGCCGAGCACGCGGCCGAGCGCACCCGCCGCGAGGCCGAGGAGGAGGCGGACCGGGTCCGCACCGACGCCTACGCCGAGCGCGAGCGGGCGAGCGAGGACGCGGGCCGGCTGCGCCACGAGGCCCGCGAGGAGACGGAGGCCGCGAAGGCCGAGGCCCAGCGCGCCCTCGCCGAGGCCGGCACCGAGGCCGAGCGCACCCTCACCGAGGCCGCCGCAGAAGCCGAGCGCACCCTCACCGACGCCGGCGCCGAGGCGGAGCGGCTGCGCACCGAGGCCGCCGAGCACGCCCAGCGCGTCCAGCACGAGACGCGCGAGCAGACCGACGCCCTCAAGGCCCGGGCCGAGCACGCCCTCACCGAGGCCGGCACCGAAGCCGAGCGCATCCGCACCGAGGCCGCCGAACACGCCCAGCGCGTCCAGCACGAGACGCGCGAGCAGACCGACGCCCTCAAGGCCCGGGCCGAGCACGCCCTCACCGAGGCCGGCACCGAAGCCGACCGCGTCCGCTCCGAGGCCGCCGAGCAGGCCCAGCGCCTCCAGGTCGAGACGTACGAGGAGACCGAGGCCGCCAAGGCGCTCGCCGAGCGCACCGTCGCCGAGGCCGCCGCCGAGGCGGAGCGGCTTCGGGCGGACGTCGCCGAGCACGCCCAGCGGGTGCGCACCGAGGCGTCCGACGCCATCGCCGAGGCCGAGCAGAGCGCGGCGCGCACCCGGGCGGACGCCCGCGAGGACGCCAACCGCATCCGCTCCGACGCGGCGACGCAGGCGGACACCCTGATCACCGAGGCCCGCTCCGAGGCGGAGCGGCTCACCACCGAGACGGCCGCGGAGACCGAGCGGATCCGCACCGAGACCACCGCCGCGGCGGAGAACCTGCGCACCGAGACGGCGAACGAGGCCGAGCGGGTGCGCGGCGAGGCGGTGGCGGAGGCCGAGCGGCTGCGCGAGGAGACCACCGCCGAGGCGGAGCGGGTGCGCGCGGAGGCGACCGCCCGCGCCGACCGGCTGCTGTCGGACGCGGCGGGCGACGCGGAGCGGCTGCGCGCCGAGGCCGCCGAGACGGTCGGCTCCGCCCAGCAGCACGCGGAGCGGACCCGCACCGAGGCGGAGCGGGTGCGCGCGGAGGCGGCGGCGGAGGCCGAGCGGGTCACCGCGGCGGCCCGCGAGGAGGCCGACCGGACCCTGGACGAGGCCCGCCAGGACGCCAACAAGCGGCGCTCGGAGGCGGCCGAGCAGGTCGACACGCTCATCACCGAGACCACGGCGGAGGCCGACAAGCTGCTCGCCGAGGCCCGCCAGCAGGCCCAGCAGACCACCGCGGACGCCGAGGCGCAGGCCGACACCATGGTCGGCGCGGCCCGCACCGAGGCCGACCGCGTGGTGGGCGAGGCGACGGTGGAGGGCAACGGCCGGGTGGAGAAGGCCCGCACGGACGCCGACGAGCTGCTGGTCGGCGCGCGCCGGGACGCCACCGCCATAAGGGAGCGGGCGGAGGAGCTGCGCGAGCGCCTCACCTCGGAGATCGAGGAGCTGCACGAGCGGGCCCGCCGCGAGGCCGCCGAGACCATGAAGTCGGCCGGCGACCGCTGCGACGCGCTGATCAAGGCGGCCGAGGAGCAGCTCGCCAAGGCCGAGGCGAAGGCGAAGGAGCTGGTGTCGGACGCCAACTCCGAGGCCGGCAAGGTGCGCATCGCCGCGGTGAAGAAGGCCGAGGGCCTGCTCAAGGAGGCCGAGCAGAAGAAGGCCAGCCTCGTCCGGGAGGCCGAGGAGCTGAAGGCCGAGGCGGTCCGCGAGGCGCGCCGCACGGTCGAGGAGGGCAAGCGCGAGCTGGAGACCCTGGTGCGCCGCCGCGAGGACATCAACGCCGAGATCGGCCGGGTCCAGGACGTCCTGGAGGCGCTGGAGTCCTTCGAGACGCCGGGCGCCGGCGGCAAGGACACCGGCGTGAAGGCCGGGGCGACGGTGGGGGCCCCACGTTCGGGTGGCAAACCGTCAGAGGGGTAGCGTAGGAGGCCCGTTCGGTGCCTTGATGAGGTCTTTGGCCGGATCTTTGGCAAGCCGGACGGGAGTCAGCCACCCGAAAGGGGTGTCATTCTCCAGATCAAACGCGCATCCGCTCGATGACACACCGCATCGGCGCCTAGGATTCCCTCTATCACCTCACCGACCGGTCTCTTCGACAGGAACCCCATGAGCGACACTTCCCCCTACGGCTTCGAGCTTGTGCGGCGTGGGTACGACCGCGCTCAGGTGGACGAACGGATCTCCAAGCTCGTCTCCGACCGTGACAGCGCTCTGACCCGCATCACCGCTCTGGAGAAGCGCATCGAGGAACTCCACCTCGAGACGCAGAACGCCCAGGCCCAGGTGAACGACGCGGAGCCGTCGTACGCCGGCCTCGGCGCCCGCGTCGAGAAGATCCTGCGCCTCGCCGAGGAAGAGGCGAAGGACCTGCGCGAGGAGGCCCGGCGCGCGTCCGAGCAGCACCGCGAGCTGGCCGAGTCGGCCGCCCAGCAGGTGCGCAACGACGCGGAGGCGTACGCCTCCGACCGCAAGGCCAAGTCCGAGGACGAGGGCGTCCGGATCGTCGAGAAGGCCAAGTCCGACGCCTCCCAGCTGCGCTCCGAGGCGCAGAAGGACGCGCAGTCCAAGCGCGAGGAGGCCGACGCCCTCTTCGAGGAGACCCGCGCCAAGGCCGCGCAGGCCGCCGCCGACTTCGAGACCAACCTGGCCAAGCGCCGCGAGCAGTCCGAGCGCGACCTGGCCTCGCGTCAGCAGAAGGCCGAGAAGCGCTTGGCGGAGATCGAGCACCGCGCCGAGCAGCTCCGCCTGGAGGCGGAGAAGCTGCGCACCGACGCCGAGCGCCGCGCCCGCCAGACCGTGGAGACGGCGCAGCGCCAGGCCGAGGACATCGTGGCCGACGCCAACGCCAAGGCCGACCGCATCCGTTCGGAGTCCGAGCGCGAGCTGGCCGCCCTGACCAACCGCCGCGACTCCATCAACGCGCAGCTCACCAACGTGCGCGAGATGCTGGCGACCCTGACCGGCGCCGCGGTGGCCGCCGCCGGCGCGCCTGCCGAGGACGAGCAGGTCTCCCGCGGCGTCCCGGCCCAGCAGTCCCGGTGACCGCGGGCTCCACGTCGTAGCACGAGATCGCGAAGCCCTCTGCCATTGGGTGGCAGAGGGCTTCGGCACGCTCTAACGTGTGGGGCATGATCGAGCTGGAGGGGCTGACCAAGCGGTACGGCGACAAGACGGCGGTCAACGACCTGACCTTCACCGTGAGACCGGGGATCATCACGGGCTTCCTCGGTCCCAACGGCGCGGGCAAGTCGACGACCATGCGCATGGTGCTCGGCCTCGACCGGCCGACCTCCGGCGACGTGCGGATCGACGGCAAGCACTACGACCAGCTCAAGGACCCGCTGACGTACATCGGCGCCCTCCTTGACGCGAAGGCCGTGCACGGAGGGCGCAGCGCCTACAACCACCTGCTGTGCCTGGCGCAGGCGAACGGCATCCCCGCGAAGCGGGTGCACGAGGTCCTGGACACGGTGGGCCTGACGTCGGTGGCGAAGAAGATGGCGAAGGGGTTCTCCCTCGGCATGGGCCAGCGCCTCGGCATCGCCGGGGCGCTCCTCGGTGACCCGCGGATCCTGATGTTCGACGAGCCGGTCAACGGCCTCGACCCCGAGGGCATCCACTGGATCCGCAATCTGATGAAGACGCTGGCCTCGCAGGGCCGCACCGTCTTCGTCTCCTCGCACCTGATGAGCGAGATGGCGCTGACGGCGGACCACCTGGTGGTGATCGGCCAGGGCCGGCTGATGGCGGACACCTCGATGGCCGACTTCATCGCCGAGAACTCCCGCTCCTACGTGCGGGTGCGCTCCCCGCAGCGCGAGCAGCTGCGCGACGCGCTGAAGGAGGCCGGCATCCCGGTGACCGGTCCGGACGCCGAGGTCCTGGAGGTGGACGGTGAGCAGGCCGAGGCGATCGGCGAGCTGGCCGCGCGGCAGGGCATCGTGCTGCACGAGCTGTCCCCGCAGCGGGCCTCCCTGGAGGAGGCGTTCATGCAGCTGACCGCCGAGTCGGTGGAGTACCACGCGCACGACGGACAGCCGCGCGCCGACGCCGTGCCGGGGCAGCAGCAGCCCGAAGCGGGCGGACAGCAGCAGTGGGGCAGCGAGTGGAGGCAGCGATGAGCACGGCCGTGAACCAGGTCGTCCGGTCCGAGTGGACCAAGATCCGGTCGGTGGCGTCCACGGTGTGGACGCTGGCCCTCGCCGTGGTCGTCACGGTCGCGCTCGGCATACTGATCTCGGCGCTGTCGAAGAGCCAGTTCGACGACATGAGCCGGCAGGACCAGCTCACCTTCGACCCGACCTTCATCAGCTTCGCCGGCACCGGCCTCGGCCAGCTGGCGATGATCGTGTTCGGCGTCCTGGTGGTGACGAACGAGTACAGCTCCGGCATGATCCGCACCTCGCTGGCGGCGGTGCCGAAGCGCGGCACCTTCCTGTTCAGCAAGATCGCGGTGGCCGCGGGGCTCGCGCTGCTCGTCGCGATGGTGACCAGCTTCCTCACCTTCTTCCTCGGCCAGCTGATGCTCGGCGACCTGAAGGCGTCCATCGGCGACCCGGGGGTGCTGCGCGCGGTGCTCGGCGCCGGGCTGTACATGACCCTGATCGCGCTGTTCTCGATGGGCGTGGCCTCGATGCTGCGCTCGCCGATGCTGTCGCTGGCGATCCTGATGCCGTTCTTCTTCCTGATCTCCAACATCCTGGGGAACGTCTCGGCCACCAAGAAGGTCGGCCAGTACCTCCCCGACCAGGCCGGCAGCAAGATCATGCAGGTGGTCACGCCGTTCGACGACGACACCCCGTACGGCCCCTGGGGCGGCCTCGGCATCATGGCGCTGTGGGTGATCGCCGCGCTCGTCGGCGGCTACCTGGTGCTCAAGCGCCGGGACGCCTGAGCCGGAACACTTGGGCGGAACCGTCAACGCCTGGATATCCTCCTAACCCTTACGGGGGGCGTGTGCCCCGCTGTCCTGAACCTTTCGATGGGTGCGGAGCATGATCGAGGCAGTCGGCCTGACCAAGCGCTACGGCGACAAGACCGCTGTGTACAACCTGTCCTTCCAGGTGCGGCCCGGCGCCGTCACCGGCTTCCTGGGGCCCAACGGCTCCGGGAAGTCGACGACGATGCGCATGATCCTCGGCCTGGACAACCCCACCGCCGGGCACGTGACGATCGGCGGTCACCCGTACCGCAGGCTGCCCAACGCGCCCCGGCACGTCGGCGCGCTCCTCGACGCCAAGGCGGTGCACGGCGGCCGGTCCGCCCGCAACCACCTGCTGAGCCTCGCCCAGCTGTCCGGCATCCCGGCCCGCCGGGTGGACGAGGTGCTCGGCGTGGTCGGCCTGCAGGACGTGGCCCGGCGCCGCTCCAAGGGCTTCTCGCTCGGCATGGGCCAGCGGCTGGGCATCGCCGCCGCGCTGCTCGGCGACCCGCAGGTGCTGCTCTTCGACGAGCCGGTCAACGGCCTCGACCCGGAGGGCATCCTCTGGGTGCGCAACCTGATGAAGGCGCTGGCCGCCGAGGGCCGCACGGTCTTCGTCTCCTCGCACCTGATGAGCGAGATGGCGCTCACCGCCGACCACCTGATCGTCATCGGACGCGGCCAGCTGCTCGCCGACATGAGCGTCACCGACTTCATCACGGCCAACTCGGCCGACTTCGCGCGCGTGCGCACCCCGGACGGCGACCCGGAGCCGCGCGAGAAGCTGACCTCGGCGCTGACCGAGGCCGGCGGGCACGTGCTGCCCGAGCAGGACGGCGCGCTGCGCGTGACCGGCCTGCCGCTGCCCCGGATCAGCGACGTGGCGCACGAGGCCGACGTGCGGCTGTGGGAGCTGTCCCCGCATCGGGCCTCGCTGGAGGAGGCGTACATGCGGATGACGCAGGGCGCGGTGGACTACCGGTCGACCATCGACCAGAAGGCCGGTCTCCAGCAGCCGCTGCCGCCCGGCGCGCAGCCGCCGGCGCCGATGCCCGGGCAGGGCCAGCCCGGCTGGTACGCCCCGCCGCCGCCCCAGCAGGGCGCCCCGGGCCCGTACGGCGCCCCGGCCCCGGCCAACCCCTACGCGCAGCCCGCGGCGGCTCCCGCGCAGCCCGCCGCCGCACCGGCCGCCCCCGCCGCCGCGCCCGTCACCGCCCCGACCCAGCCCGAGGACGCCCGATGAGCACGCCCCAGCCCCCGATGCCGCAGGCCGCGCCCGACTGGCAGCAGGCGCCCGGTCCGGCGTACCCCACCTACACCTCGCCGATCCCGGTGACGCCGGCCCACCTCGGGCACGCGCTGGCCTCGGAGTGGACGAAGATCAAGTCGGTGCGCTCCACGATGTGGACGCTCGGCGTGTTCGTGGCGCTGGTCCTCGGCATCGGGCTGCTGACCGGTCTCATCGTGTCCAACTCCTCCTCGGACCTGGACGGCGAGAACCCGCTCACCATGGGCTTCTTCGGGCTGCTGCTCGGCAGCATGTGCCTGATGACGCTCGGCGTGCTCACCACGGCCTCGGAGTACGGCACCGGCATGGTGCGCACCACGATGACCGCCTGCCCGAGCCGCGGCCGGGTGCTGGCCGCCAAGGGCATCGTGTTCTTCCTGGTCGCCTTCGTCGTGACGCTGGTCTCCACCACCCTCGTCGGCCTCCTGCACGCGGCCATGCTGGAGGGCAACGGCGCTGGCTCGCCCAGCGGCGGCGACTGGCTGAAGGGCACGGTCGGCGTCTCCCTCTACGTCGCGCTGCTCGGCCTGCTCTCGCTCGCGATCGGCTCGGTCGTCCGGCACTCGGCGGGCGCCATCACCCTGATGATCGGGGCGGTGCTCGCGCCGCTGGTGATCGCCCTGTTCATGTTCTCGGAGTCCCTCCAGGACGTGCGCGAGGCCCTGTTCGAGTACTCCATCCCGAACCAGCTGGGCGTCTTCTACTCCAGCTCGCTGAGCGAGACGGGACCGACGGGCTGGCAGCCGCTGTGGATCATCCTCGGCGTCACGGCCGTCGTATTCGGCGGCGCCTTCGCGCTGCTGGAGAAGCGGGACATCTGATCGAGGGGTCGCTCCTCAAGGGGTCGCGCTCAGAACCTCGGCGCGTTCCGGGACCGCCGCACCGGCGTGGTGCGGCGGTCCTTGGCGTTCCAGCACGCCTTGTGCCAGTGCCGCCGGTCGTCGACGCCCGCGTGGTCGGGCCAGGCCACCACGTGCGGGACGCCGTCCGGGATGAGCTGGTCGCACCCCGGGCAGCGGTACGCCTTGCCGCGGGCGCTGGAGCCGGCCACGTGCCGCACGCACCAGTCCTCGCCCTGCCACTGCTCCGAGCTCTGCCAGCCGCCGTACCGGCCGCCGTCGTCCTCGGCGCTCGGGCCGGCCGGGCCGGCCGCCTTGGGTCGGTTGCGACGCGGGGACACGGGACACCTCACGGGGCGGAACGGAGACGGGCCGACTCCAGCCTACGCGGCACGCCTCCGGGTATCCGCACGTCCAGGGGCCGCGTGGCCGATTCTGCAGACAATCCGCAAAACTCCCCGAACGGCCGTGTCCTCGGCACGTGTCGAGCGGTTATGCCCTGCGGGGGAGCTCCCTGTCGGAGCCGAGGAAGCGGGTAAGAGCCATGCGTGTCGGAAGTTTCGTACTGGGTGCCCAGTTCCCGGGCCAGGGCCAGGGGGAGGCGCTGCACCGCGCCGTCCGCTCGGCCGAGGTCGCCGAGGCGGCCGGCCTGGACGCGGTCTGGCTGGGCGAGCACCACTTCGTGCCGTACGGCACAGTTCCGTCGGCGGTGACCCTGGCCGCGCTGCTGCTCGGCCGCACCCGGCGGATCCGGGTCGGCACCGCGGTCAGCGTGCTGCCCACCGTGCATCCGGTGGCGCTCGGCGAGCAGGCCGCGCTGCTGCACGTGGCGAGCGGCGGCCGGTTCTCGCTGGGCGTGGGCCGGGGCGGGCCGTGGGTCGACCTGGAGGTCTTCGGGGCGGGCCTCGCGGCGTACGAGGAGGGGTTCCCGGAATCCCTCGACCTGCTCCTCCGCTGGCTGAGCGAGCCGTCGGTGGGCGCGGCCGGCGAGCGGTTCCGGTTCCGCGAGGTGCCGGTGGTGCCCCGTCCGTCGGAGTCGCTGTCGGAGGAGTCGGGGCCCGAGGTGGTCGTGGCCTGCACCTCGCCGGGCAGCGTGCGGCTGGCCGCCGAGCGGGGGCTGCCGATGCTGCTCGGGATGCACATCGGGGACGCGGAGAAGGCCGAGATGGTCGCCCTGTGGCGGCGCCACGCCCGCGAGGCGGGCCGCCCGGCGGACGAGATCGCGGGCGCCGCGCATGTCTCGGCCGGCGTCTGCCAGCTCGCGGACCGGCGCACCGACGCGGTGGAGACGCTGGTGAAGGCGATGCCCGGCTGGCTGCGGCAGGGCCTGGGCGCCCACGTCACGGTGGACGGCCGGGCCCGGCGGATGCGCGACCCGGTGGCGTACACCGAACTGCTCTGCGGACTGCACCCGGTGGGCCCGCCCGCGCTCTGCGCCGACCGGCTCGCGGCGACCGCCGAGCGCACCGGCATCACCCGCTTCGCCCTGCTCACCGAGGGCTCGGGCGACCTCGCGGCGACCGAGGAGAACGTACGGCGGCTCGGCGCCGAGGTGCTCCCCCGGTTGCCCTGACGCCCGCCGCCGGGCCCGCCGCCCCGGTCGCGCAGCACCTCCCCCACGCGGAGCGGCAGGCGGACGGCGTCTGCTCAGCAGTCCCGGAACTCCGGCGACTGGTTGAGGACTTGGCTGCGCACCGAGGTGAAGCGGGTGAGCTTCTCGTCGACGGACGGGTCGAGCGGGAAGACCGCCACCCGGTGGCAGTTCTGGAAGGCCAGCCGCACCCCGAAGTGCCGTTGCAGCGCGCCGCGTATCGCGTCGCTGGCGAGCGCGCGCAGCAGTTGGCCCCTCGCCCGCTCGTCCGGCGGGGGCGTCTGGTTGTCGGCGAACGCGCCGCCGTCCACCTTCAGCTGGGCCACCAGGGAGCTGATCATCTCCCACGCGTAGGGCAGGGAGGTCCGGACGCAGTCGACGAATTCCGCTTCGTCGACCTCGCCTCGCTCGGCCGCTTCGAGTAGGGCCGGTGAGACGTCGAGCGACATGGGTTCTCCTCTCGCACCCCCGACGGGCAGGGGTTGCCGGACAGTAGGAGGGAGTTGGCGGCATCGAACACGCTGCGTACACAGACCGCGACCTCCCGTTCACTACCGTAAGCAACCGAACGTGAACCCACCAGGACATTGCCGAGATGGGCTGCTTCCGACCGGCGCACAATCGGCCACTGCGCAACACGGGGCCAATGGGAGAAGTGGGGCGGCCCGCCGGGCCGGGCGGTGGCGGGCCGGAGGCGGATCGCGCGGGGCCCGGCGCGTCGAGTAGCGTTGCCGACCATGCGTCTCGTCATCGCCCGCTGCTCCGTCGACTACGCCGGACGGCTCACCGCCCATCTGCCCTCGGCGCCCCGGCTGATCCTGGTCAAGGCGGACGGCAGCGTCTCGATCCATGCCGACGACCGGGCCTACAAGCCCCTCAACTGGATGTCGCCGCCCTGCACCCTGAAGGAGGGCGCGGGCGAGGAGGAGGGCGTCTGGACCGTCGTCAACAAGGCGGGCGAGAAGCTCATCATCACGATGGAGGAGATCCTGCACGACTCCTCGCACGAACTGGGCGTGGATCCCGGCCTGATCAAGGACGGCGTGGAAGCACACCTTCAGGAGCTGCTCGCCGATCGGATCGAGACACTCGGCGACGGCTACACCCTGATCCGGCGCGAGTACCCGACCGCGATCGGCCCGGTCGACATCCTGTGCCGGGACGCGGCCGGCGGCACCGTCGCCGTCGAGATCAAGCGGCGCGGCGAGATCGACGGCGTGGAACAGCTCACCCGCTACCTGGAGCTGCTGAACCGCGACCCCCATCTGGCGCCGGTGCGCGGGGTGTTCGCGGCGCAGGAGATCAAGCCGCAGGCCCGCGTGCTCGCCACGGACCGGGGCATCGGCTGCCAGGTCCTCGACTACAACGCGATGCGCGGCATCGAGGACGACAAGCTGCGGCTGTTCTAGACCCCTACGTGGTGCCCCCGCGCCCTCAGGCGACCTGGCCGGTCTCTGAGGGCGCCGCGCTGTCGGCCGGCGTGGAGGCCATCGGCCGGCTCGCCGTGCCGGACGTCTGCGGCTCCGCGGGCGGCGGGGCGGGCGGGGCGGGCTCGGTCTCGCTGGGCGTGGGCGACGGGGAGCTGGGCGTCTGGGTCGGCGGCTTGCTCGGCGTCGTCGGGGGCGTCGTCGGCTTGGTCGGCTTCGGCGACTTGGTGGGCGTCGTCGGCCTGCCGGGGCTCGACGGCGTGCCGGGCCGCGTCGGGGCGCCGGTGTCGCCGGGCTCCTCCGGGTCGTCGCCGGGGTCGCCGGTGGCGCTCGGGCCGCCCGAGGGCCGGGTCGGCGCGGTGGGCGTCGGGTCGTCGGCGGTGCCGAGGGTGCCGTCCGGGCCGGGATCGGTGGGCCGGACGGTCGGCGTGTCGGCGGCCGGGTCGGCGTTGGCGTCGTCGGTCGGCGGGCCGGCGTCGAGGCCGCCGTCGTCGACGCCCTGACTGGACGACGGGTTGCCGCCGACGTGGTCGGCCGGGTCCCCGGCGCCGTTCTCCGACGTGGCGCCCAGCGTCACCACCGTGCCGAGCACGGCGACCAGGAGCGCGCCGGCCCCGGCGGCCACCAGGTTGCGCCGGGCGAAGCCGCGCACGCCGCCGGTCTTGCGGTGCGGGCCCGCGTTCGTGTCGTCCCGGCGGGTGACCAGGGTCGGGGAGTGCGGGGAGGGCTGGAGCGGCGGGAAGGGCACCGGTATGCCCCCGACGGGCGTCGCCGGCCCGTCGGCGAGGGCGTCGGACCCCGACCCGGCCCCGGCCCCGGGGCGGGCGTCGCCGGGCAGGATGTACGGCCAGGCCCCGGTACCGGCGTCCGGCCGGCCCTCGACCCCCGCGTCCGCCCTTGTCCCGGCCTCCGCGCTTGTCGCGCTTGTCGCGGCCCGGGTGTCCGGCCAGGAATCGGGCGTCTCCTCCGCCGCTCCCCCGCCGAGCGCCAGGGCGGCCCCCGCGATGCCCAGCGGCCCGGCGCTCGCGGTGAGCCCCGGCGTGTCCCCCGCCCGGTCGGCGACCAGGGCGAGGGCCCGGCGCCCGGCGACGGCGCCGCGCTTGTCGGAGAGCGCGCCGCGCAGCCCGATGGACGCCTCCAGCTCGGCGCGGGCCCGGTCGAGGTGTCCCTCGCACAGCGCGAGGACGCCCAGTTCGTGGTGGAAGTACGCCTGTTCGGCGACGTCACCGGCGAGCCTGGCGGCCTGGGTGCCCGAGCGCAGCGCCCGCTCCCACGCGCCCCACTGCGGCCCGGCCGCGAAGGCGGGCGCGGCGGTGCGGGCGAGCAGCACCGCGGGGTCGGCCTCGCCGTCGGCGGGCGGGGCGGCGGCCGGGGCCAGCGCGGTGAGGGCGGCGAGCACGGCGTCGGCCTCGGCCGAGACGCGCTCCGGGGTGACCGAGGGGTGCCCGGCCCACCAGGCGTAGTGCCGGGCGGCGGTGCGCAGCCGCTCCCCGCTGTCGTCGGCGTACCCGGCGTCCGCCAGCTGGGCGAGGACCCCGGCGGCCAGCCGGTGGTGCGCGCCGGCCGGCGAGATGAGCCCGCACCCGGCCAGCTCGCCCAGCGCCGCGTCGGCGTGGGTGTCGCCGACCAGGGCCGGCAGGTGGGCCTGGTGGGGCACCTCGCCGCCGAGGGCGACGGCGAACTCCAGGGTGGTGCGGGCGGCGCCGCTCAGCCGGGCGGCGAGCAGCGGCGCGGGCGCGGCGGCCTCGCCGAGGGAGGGCAGCGGGACGTCGTCGCCCTCCGCGGCCTCGTGGGGCACCTGGTCCTGCGGTCCCTCGTCGGCGGTCCTGGGCCCGGCGAAGACGCCGTACTCGTCCACGGCGTCGGCGTCGGCGCGCAGCCGGTCGCGGCGGCGCAGCAGGGCGCCGGCCTGGACGAAGCGCAGCGGCAGGCCCTCGGACTCGAACCAGAGGTCGCCCGCCCAGTTGGCCTCCTCCTCGGTGAGCGTCCGCCCGGCGGCCCGCTCCAGGAGCCGCACGCCGTCCGCGCGGTCCAGGCCGGTGAGGAAGACCTCCTCCACGGCGGAGTCGGCCGACGGCGCGGGGACGTCCGGGGTGGCGGCGAGGAGGAAGGCGCACTCGGGGGTGGCGTCGAGCAGGTCGTCCAGGGCGGTGCCGCCGAACTCCAGGTCGTCCAGGACGACGACCGCGCCGACCTCGCGCACCGCGCCGAGCAGTGTCTCGCGGGACGGGCGGTGCCGGGGCGCGTCGTGGACGGCGTGGAAGAGGTCGTGCAGCAGGTCGTCGGCGGTGCGGCGCAGGCCGCTGAGCCGGACCACGCCGTCGGGCGCGAGGTCGGCGCAGTCCTCGGCGACCACGTCGAGGAGGCTGGTGCGGCCGGACCCCGCCGGGCCGGTCAGGCGGACCGAGCGACCGCGGGCGAGGAGCCGCACCAGGCGCTCGCGCTCGTCCCGGCGGGCCAGCAGCGGCAGCTCCGGGGCGGCCGGCCCCGGCGGCACGGGCGGCCGGGCGGCGCGGTCGGCCTCCGCGCGCCCCTGCGCGTCGCGCCTGCGGGGCGCGGAGGGCCGGTCGGCGGGCGGGCACGCCTCTATCTCGCTGCCGTCGACGGGGTTGACGGTGAGCAGGAACTCGCCGGAGACCAGCCGGGCGGTGCGGGCGGGGGCGGCGGGGTGGCCGAAGTCGGGTGTGAGCGGGTCCCGGGCCGGACGCGGGCGCGGCGCGTGGCCTTCGCCGTCCGGGCCGTACTCCTCGGCTCCCCGGTTCGTCGGGTCCATCTGGCTCAAGCCCCCAAAAGCGTCGTCCGTGCCGGGTCCCGGTCGGGACCGCCCTCCCGTCCGTGCCGCACACCACGCTGTCGCTTCTGGTCCGGGCCCGCCGGGCGGGTTCCTGGTCCATGGGCGAGCAGACCCCGGACCTCCGGCCAGTATCACCGACGGCCCGCTCGGCCGGACCGGCCCGGAGGTCACGGTCTCGTGAGGATTGCGTGTGCCGGTCCGGTGGAGACGGCGTCACACCCATGACGCCGGGCGTCACACCCGGGGCAGGGACTCCAGACCGATGCCGCCCTCGATGGCGAGGATGCGGTGCAGCCGGGTGGCGACGAGCAGCCGCTGCATCTGCGTCGGCACCCCGCGCAGCACGAGGCGGCGCCCGCACCGGCCGGCCCGCCGGTGGGCCCCCATGATCACCCCGAGTCCGGTGGCGTCCCAGGAGTCCAGCTCTGACAGGTCGAGCACCAGGTCGCCGACTCCGTCGTCGACGGCCGAATGCAGGACCGTACGGGCGTCCGCCGCGCTGCGGACGTCGAGGCGGCCCCCGACGACCAGCTCGACGTGGTCGCCCCTGATGTGCATATGCGCTCCCCGGCGTGCGTCTCGTAGCTCTGACAACCTCTGACTGTGCGCGTGGCGGCGTGGTTGCTGTTTGTAAGCGAACCGATACCGAATTCACCCCTGCGTGTGACGCCTCGGGGGTGATCGTGCGTGACGGGTTCGACCTCAGTACGTGTAGAAGCCCTGCCCGCTCTTGCGGCCGATGTCACCGGCGTCCACCATCCGGCGCATCAGCTCCGGCGGGGCGAACTTCTCGTCCTGGGACTCGGTGTAGATGTTGCCGGTGGCGTGCAGCAGGATGTCGACGCCGGTCAGGTCGGCCGTGGCCAGCGGGCCCATCGCGTGCCCGAAGCCCAGCTTGCAGGCGAGGTCGATGTCCTCGGCGCTCGCCACGCCCGACTCGTACAGCTTGGCGGCCTCGACCACCAGGGCGGAGATGAGCCGGGTGGTCACGAACCCGGCGACATCCCGGTTGACGACGATGCAGGTCTTGCCGACCGACTCGGCGAACTCCCGCGCGGTGGCGAGGGCTTCGTCGCTCGTCTTGTACCCCCGGACCAGCTCCACCAGCTGCATCATCGGCACCGGCGAGAAGAAGTGCACGCCGACGACCCGCTCGGGGCGCTCGGTGACCGCCGCGATCTTCGTGATCGGGATGGCGGAGGTGTTGGAGGCCAGCACGGCGTCCTCCTTGGCGAGCTTGTCCAGCTCGCGGAAGATGCCGTGCTTGACGTCGAGCTGCTCGAAGACGGCCTCGACGACGACGTCCGCGTCCGCGACGGCGTCCAGGTCGGTGGTCGGGGTGATCCGCGCGAGCGCCGCCTCGGCGTCCTCGGCGGCGAGCTTGCCCTTGCCGACGAACTTGTCGTAGCTGGCCCGGATGCCGTCGGTGCCGCGCTTGAGGGCCTCGTCGGTGACATCGCGCAGGACGACGTCCCAGCCCGCCTGCGCGGAGACCTGGGCGATGCCGGACCCCATGAGACCGGCCCCGATGACGGCGAGCTTGCGTGCCACTCCGACTCCCTGAACGCTATGGACTTCGCTTCTCCGGCGGACCCTAGCGGTCCCGCGCCGCTGTGTGACCGGTAAGTAACGCGCGTCACGTCTCAATCGGCGGACATCACACCAACGCCGGGGATGCGGGGAGTTGAGGGACCGAATCGACGGAATCGCCCCACCGGGGGACGGCCGGTCGATACGCTCGATGTCCGGACAGTCACGCACTCGTCGCGGAGACTCGAGCCGGAGGCGATGAGCCTGTGGCACCACGCGGTGAGCGCGCCGCCGGGCCTGCTCCGGACCGCCCCCCGACGGCCCCGCCCTCCTCTTCACCGACGCCTCCTGGTCCGGCCTCGTGGCCGCCGTGAAGACGGGCACGCTCGCCTGGGCGGCGCTGAGCCTGTCCCTGGGAGTACTGGTACCGGCGGGATCTGGAACCGGACAATCCGGCCGCCGACCATGGGCACATGGCACATGTACTCGTCACGGGCGGAACCGGTTTCCTGGGTTCCCACACCATCGCGCAGCTCCTGACCGCCGGGCACACCGTCACGACCACGGTCCGCTCCCTGTCCCGACGGCCCGACGTCGAGCGGATGCTCGCCGTGGCCGGTGCCCCGGGCGCGGACAAAGTCGCCTACGTGGCGGCGGACCTGACCGCGGACCGGGGCTGGGACCGGGCCGTTCACGGAGCCGACCACGTCCTGCACGTGGCCTCGCCGTTCCCCGCCGGGCAGCCCGCGCACGAGGACGAGGTGATCGTCCCGGCCCGTGACGGGGCGCTGCGGGTGCTCCGCGCCGCCCGGGACGCGGGGGTCCGGCGCACCGTGCTGACCTCCTCCTTCGCGGCGGTGGGCTACGGCCACGGCCCGACCGCGCGGACCTTCGCCGAGGACGACTGGACGCGGACCGACGGGCCGGGGGTGTCCGCGTACGTCAAGTCCAAGACGATCGCCGAGCGGGCCGCCTGGGACTTCGTCGAGCGCGAGGGCGACGGCATGGAGCTGGCGGTCGTCAACCCGGTGGGCATCTTCGGCCCGGTCCTCGGCCCGGACTACTCCGCGTCCATCCGCATCGTCCACGCGATGCTGACCGGCGGGATGCGGGCCGCGCCGCCGATCTGGACCAACACGGTGGACGTCCGGGACGCGGCCGACCTGCACCTGCGTGCGATGACCGCGCCGCAGGCGGCCGGGCAGCGGTACCTGGCGCTCGCGGGCGAGCCGGTCTCCTTCCACGACATCGCCCTGGCACTGCGCGCGCGGCTCGGCGCGGCAGCCGCCAAGGCCCCCACCGGCACCGCCCCGGCCTGGCTGCTGCGCCTGCTGGCCGCGTTCAGGCCCGCGCTGCGGGAGACGGTGCCGCAGCTGGGCGTGGTGCGCCGGGCCTCCGCCGCGAAGGCCCGCAAGGAGCTGGACTGGTCGCCGCGGTCCAACGAGGACGCCGTCGTGGCCACCGCGGAGAGCCTGGTCCGCCTCGGGCTGCTGAGCGGTTAGCGTCGAGCGCATGGCAGGCGAGACGGCCGACACCCTGGGCGACTTCCTCCGGGCCCGGCGTGGGCAGGTCAGCCCCGAAGAGGCCGGGCTGCCCGTCGGCGCGCGGCGCCGGGTCCCTGGGCTGCGCCGGGAGGAGGTCGCCCAGCTCGCCGGCATCAGCCCCGAGTACTACCTGCGCCTGGAACAGGGCCGCAACCTCAACCCCTCCGACCAGATCCTGACCGCGCTGGCCGGCGCCCTCAGGCTGGACGAGGACGCCGTCGCCTACCTGCACCGTCTCGCCCACCGCGCCCCGCCCGCCCGCAGGCCGCGGGGCCGCGCCCGCGGGAACCAGGGCGATCTGCAACCGCTGCTGGACAGCTGGCCGCAGACCCCCGCCTACATCCAGGGCCCCAGCGGACGGGTCGTCGCCGCGAACCGGCTGGCCGTGCTGCTGTGCCCCTTCTTCGCCGTCGGGCACAACCCGCTGCGGGCGGCCTTCCTCGAACCCGAGATGCGCGGCCTCTACCCCCGGTGGGACGACATGACGGCGAAGGCCGTCTCGGGACTGCGCGCGATGATCGACGTCGACGAGGCCGACCCGGAGCTGCTGGAGACCATCGGTGAACTCACCGTCGCCAGCGAGCGGTTCCGCACGCTGTGGTCCCGCCGCGAGGTCCGCCGCCGCGACACCGGCCGCACCCTTCTCGACCACCCGCTCGTCGGCGAACTCGACCTGCGCTACGAGAAGCTGGCGCGCGCGCAGGCCCACCAGCTGATCATCGTCTACTACGCCGACCAGGGCTCACCCACGGCCGAGCGCCTGGCCCTCCTCGGCAGCCTCTGACCACGCGCGACCGGTCAGGTCAGGCCGGCGAAGTGACCGCTCGACCGAAGTGCCGGGCGAAGAACCGGACCGCGCTGTCGGCCTCGAACCTGGGCAGCTCCTTGTGCCTGCCCGAGTTCGCGTGCAACGACTTCTCCTTCGAGGCGAAGGCGTCGAACAGGGCGAGACCTTCCTCGCGCGAGATGTGCTCGTCGTCCCACTGCAGGTCGAACTCGACGGGGATGGTGATCTGCCGCGCCTTCTCGGCCAGGGTGTCGGGCCAGTGCTGACCGAAGACCGCGGCGGTGATCCTGGGTTCGATCGGTGCCGATCTCCGGGAGTTCCTGGAGGGCGTCCAGGGTCGCCTGGTACTCGGGCACGGCGAGCTCGGCCAGGTGGTCGTTGTAGCGGACGACGATCGGGCCTTCCGGCTCGCCCGCCGCCCTCGCCCGGAACAGCTCGGCGATTTCCGCCTCGTCGTGCGCTGTGCGCGGCCGGTCGCCGTGACCGGGCGCGTCGATGACGGCGACGTGGAAACCGCAGCCGGTCACGAGGCGCCGGGCACGGCCGGACATCGCCGGGTGCTTCTTGTGGTTGCCGCCGCCGTGGGCCATCAGCACCAGGGGCGCGCGGTCGGCGCCGGAAGCCGGCGACCAGAGGACGCCGGGGACCCCGGACACGGCTGACGATCACCCCCCAACTCCTTTTTCCCCCACGTCATGACGACTCCGGGCAGGCCCTAGCCCTCCCAGGCGCGGAGCAGGTCCAGCACCCCCGGGCCCCCGTCGATCCGCAGGGCGTCCGCCGGGACACGGTCGTGGAGGTGGAGCACCAGCTCACCGGCCGTGCCCCGGACGGACACGTCGGCCACGTCCTGGCCCACGCCGGCGGCGAACCGGGCACCGCCGCCGTCCAGCGTGAGGCGCCAGGCGCGGCCCTCCGTGGCGACGAGGCCGACGGCGGCCGGCTTGTGCGGCCAGGGCCTCGCGGTCCCGGGGCGCGGTCGCGGCGCGCTCGGCGACGGCCTCGGCGGAGGGCACGTCGGCCGGCCCCGCGGTGACGTTCACGGCCCAGAAGCGGCGCGACTACGCTGTCTGTCACGGTGACCCGACGACCGGGGAGATCACCAGCCGACGCTCGCCACCACCGGCAGGTGGTCGCTGCCGGTGGCCGGCAGGACCCGGGCGTCGTACGCCGTCACGCCGTGGAGCAGGATCTGGTCGATCCGGACCATCGGGAACGTCGCCGGCCAGGTGAAGCCGAAGCCGGCGCCCGCCTCGGCCTGTGCCGAGCGCAGTCGGGCGGTGATGCCGTCGAGCGCGCGGTCGTCCGTGGTGCCGTTCAGGTCGCCGAGCAGCACCACCCGCTCGTTGCGCTCGGTGGCGAGGGCCTCGGCGAGCGCCTGGGCGTTGCGGTCGCGGCTGTCGGTCCAGAAGCCCCCGCGGGGCATCAGCCGTACGGAGCCGAGGTGGGCCACGTACACCGCCAGCGGGCCGTGGTCCGTGGCCACCGTCGTGCGCAGCGCCCGGTTGGAGGCCAGCCGGACGCCGGCCGGCTTGGCGGACGCGAGCGGCCCGACGTCGATCGCGGTGTCGACCGGCCGCGTGTCCGACAGCGGGTACCTGCTCCACACCCCGACCGTGCCCTGCACCGAGTGATACGGATACGTCCTCGCCAGCTCCTTCTCGTACGTGCCCCCGGCCTGCTCGGTCAGCTCCACCAGGGCCAGCACGTCCGCGCCGGAGGCCGCCAGGTCGCGGGCGGTGCGGGAGGGGTCGGGGTTGGCGTCGCCGACGTTGTGCTCGGCCACGGTGAGGTCGCCGCCGCCGGGGCGGGACCTGTCCCCGAGCAGTGGGCCGAAGAGGTGCAGCCACACCACGGCCGGCAGCAGCAGCGCGACCGCCGCGGCGGCGGAGCGGCGCCACAGCGCCCAGGCCAGCAGGAGGGGGACCAGCAGGCCGCACCACGGCAGGAAGGTCTCGACCAGGCTGCCGAGGCCGCCGCGGTCGGTGATCCAAGCGTGCAGCAGCATCAGCAGACCGAGCAGCAGCGCCAGCGCCGCCGGCACCGGGCCACGCTTCCAGGGGCCGTGGCGGTCCCGCGCACCGGCGGTCACGGCCGCATCCTCGGGTCCCGGGTGGGGTCGGCGTACATCGCCGGGCAGCCGGCGTCGGCCGCGCCTGGGCGCAGCTCGAAGTGCCAGGGCTCGTTGCGGTAGATCCGGCACAGCCCGTACGCGGCGCCGTGCCGGGCCAGCCAGGCCGTGGCGCCGGACCCGCCGAGGTCGACCGCGTCCCCGGCGACGTGCGGGGACGTGTCCGCGGTGGCCACCCAGCGGGCGGCCTCCGCCGCGGAGCCGTAGGTGGCGACCGCCTCGCGCAGGAGCTGGTCCTGGTAGGCCGGGGAACGCCAGCCGCTGTTGACGCGGAAGGTGACGTGGTCGTCCGCGGCGGCCTTCGCGGCCCGGCGGAGGGCGTCGAGGAGATCCGGGTCGAGCCGGGCCACGGCGGGGACCGCGTCGTCGAAGACCGTCGCGCCGTCGGGCACGACACCGTCGGCCTCGCCGACCGCCGCGCCGCCGGCCGCGCCGGGCGGCCCGGCCCGGTGGTCGCGGCGCGGCGCCCCGCGGGGGCGACGCGAGTGGTGCGGGTGAGGAGGGCTCGGGCGAGGAGGCCGCGGGCGACGCGGAGGGCCGCGGGGCCGGGGCCTCCTGCCCGGGGGCGCCGCAGGCCGCGGTGACCGCCGCCGTGCCGGCGAGCAGCCCGGCGGCGAGCGGCCGGCGTGTCCGGTGGACCGGTGTTCGCGCTGGTGAGGGAGTGTGCATGCGGCCAGTGAAGGCGGCGCGGTGTTGCCGGCCCGTATGCGGATTCCGATACGCCGACGATATGCGCCGGCTCGTAGCATCGAGGACATGCGTGTGCTGATCGTCGAGGACGAGCCCTTCATGGCGGAGGCCATCCGCGACGGTCTGCGCCTGGCCGCGATCGCGGCCGACATCGCGGGTGACGGCCACACCGCCCTGGAGCTGCTGGACGTCAACAGCTACGACATCGCCGTCCTCGACCGCGACATCCCCGGGCCCTCCGGTGACGAGGTCGCCGCGCACGTCGTCGCCTCCGGCAGCGGCCTGCCGATCCTGATGCTCACCGCGGCCGACCGGCTCGACGACAAGGCCACCGGTTTCGGCCTCGGCGCCGACGACTACCTCACGAAGCCCTTCGAGATGCGCGAGCTGGTGCTCAGGCTCCGGGCACTCGACCGCAGACGGGCGCACACCCGGCCCCCCGTGCGGGAGATCGCCGGCCTGCGTCTCGACCCGTTCCGCCGCGAGGTCCACCGGGACGGCCGCTATGTGGCGCTCACCCGCAAGCAGTTCGCGGTGCTGGAGGTCCTGCTCGCCGCGGAGGGCGGTGTCGTCAGCGCCGAGCAGCTGCTGGCCCGGGCGTGGGACGAGCACGCCGACCCGTTCACCAACGCCGTACGGATCACCGTCTCGGCGCTGCGCAAGCGGCTCGGCGAACCCTCGCTCATCGCCACCGTGCCCGGCGTCGGCTACCGGGTCGACACCGGGGAGGGCGCCGGCCGTGGATAGGGAGCCCGGGCTGAGCGCGCGGCTCAGGCTGACCCTCAGCTACACCGGGTTCCTCCTGGTGGCCGGCACCCTGATGCTGGTGACCGGGGCGTGGTTCCTGGCGCGCGTGCGGCACGTCGGGCTCGTCTTCGCGCCCGGCTACCGCCTCTCCGTCGCGCGCGACTTCGCTCCCGTGGCGGCCGTGACGATGGGCTTCCTGCTGGTGTTCGGGCTCGTCGGAGGCTGGTTCCTCGCCGGGCGCATGCTCGCCCCGCTGCACCGCATCACGCACGCCACCCGCGCGGCGGCGGACGGCTCGCTCTCCCACCGCGTCCGGCTGCCGGGCCGCCAGGACGAGTTCGCCGAACTCGCCGACGCCTTCGACACCATGCTCGAGCGGCTCGAAGCGCACGTGGCCGCGCAGCAGAGGTTCGCGGCCAACGCCTCCCACGAGCTGCGCACCCCGCTGTCGGTCACGAAGTCGCTGCTGGACGTGGCCCGCGCCGACCCGGACCGCGCCGCCGACCCGCTCCTCGACCGCCTGCACGCCGTCAACACCCGGGCCATCGACCTCACGGAGGCGCTGCTCCTGCTGAGCCGCGTCGACCGGCGCTCCCTCACCCGCGAACCGGTGGACCTGTCCCTCCTGGCCGAGGAGGCGACCGAGACGCTCCTCCCCCTCGCCGAGAAGCACGCCATCACCCTGGAGGCGGAGGGCGAGTTCGCCCCGACGACCGGATCACCGGCCCTCCTGCTCCAGCTCACCACCAACCTCGTGCACAACGCGATCGTCCACAACCTGCCGGAGCACGGCACCGTGCGGGTGACCACCCGGGTCCGCCCCGGTTCCGCGCTGCTGACCGTCGAGAACACCGGCGAGCAGGTCCCCCGGGACCTCGTCCCGACCCTCACCGAGCCGTTCCGGCGCGGCACCGACCGCGTCCACACCGACCACGCCGGCACCGGCCTCGGCCTGGCCATCGCGCAGACCATCACCCGGGCCCACGACGGCACCCTGACCCTCACGCCGCGCCCGGCCGGCGGCCTCCGCGTGACGGTGGAGCTGCCTCAGCGGCCCTCCGGCGCGGCTCCCGCCGGTCCGCGCACCGCGTAGCCGAGGACCCGCTCGCCGAGCACGTCCTCGATGTCGTCCAGGAGGGCGAGGATCTCCCGGGAGACCTCCGCCGGGGCGCGGCCCTTGAGCATCTCGC
Source organism: Streptomyces sp. NPDC048182 (assembly GCF_043202555.1). NCBI lineage: Bacteria > Bacillati > Actinomycetota > Actinomycetes > Kitasatosporales > Streptomycetaceae > Streptomyces > Streptomyces sp. NPDC048182. The sequence goes on from NZ_JBIDAQ010000012.1 coordinate 71,152, forward strand.
GGCCGATGGCCGCCATGACCGTGGCGTGGGCCCAGCTGAGCTGGCCGGCCATGAGGTAGGGCAAGGGGTCGGCGCCGGGGTCCTCGGGACCGGCGCCGCTCTCCTCGCGCAGGGCCTCCTCCAACGTGGCCTGGACCTCCTGGCCGACGGCCCAGAGGCGGGAGCGCAGGGTGGGGGCCTCCTCCACGACCTTCATGAAGGCGGCGTACCCGGCGAAGAGGCCGACGCGCGGCGAGACCGCCTCGACCTCCTCGCGCAGCTCGCGCAGGACCGCGGCGGCGGCCGACTCCCCCGCCGGGCGCCCCCGCACCCAGCGGGCCAGCCGGTCCGTGACGCCCGACGCGCGGTCGAGGAACAGGTCCTCCTTGGCCGGGAAGTAGTTGTAGACCGTGTTGACGGAGACGTTCGCGGCGTCCGCGATCACCGCCACCGTCACCGCGTCGAAGCCGCGCTCGACGAACAGGCCCGTGGCGACATCGGAGATGTACTGCCGGGTCTGCCGCTTCTTCCGTTCCCTGAGTCCCTCGGCCATGCCCCGCAGTCTAGCTTCGCTGGAGCCCCTGAAAACTTGGGGTGATTGCAAAATTACAGGGACTCTGCTTTCCTACTCGGCATGCCCATCATCAGCACGGCCGGACTGGCCCGCACCTTCCGCACCAAGCAGGGCGAGGTGGCGGCGGTGCGCGGCATCGACCTCACCGTCCGCGAGGGCGAGATCCTCGGCCTCCTCGGCCCGAACGGGGCCGGCAAGACCACCACCCTGCGCATGCTCACCACACTGCTCGCCCCCACCGGCGGCGCCGCCACCGTGGCCGGCCACGACCTCGCCGCCGACCCGGCCGGGGTGCGGCGGGCCTGCGGGTACGTGGCCCAGTCGGGCGGCGTCGACCCGCAGATCGGCGTGCGGGAGGAGCTGGTCACCCAGGGCCGGCTCTACCGGCTGCCGAAGCGCCGGGCCGTCGAGCGCGCCGAGGAGCTGGCCCGCGAGCTGGACCTCACCGAGCTGCTCGACCGCAAGTGCGGCGCGCTCTCCGGGGGTCAGCGGCGCCGCCTCGACATCGCGATGGCGCTCACGCACCGCCCGAAGGTGCTCTTCCTGGACGAGCCGACGACCGGACTCGACCCGGGCAGCCGGGCCGCCCTGTGGGACCTGGTCCGCCGGCTGCGCGACGAGCACGGCACCACCGTCTTCCTCACCACCCACTACCTGGACGAGGCCGACGCCCTCGCCGACCGCCTGGTCGTCGTCGACCGGGGCGTGGTCGCCGCCGAGGGCACCCCGAGCGCCCTGAAGCTCCGCTACGCCGGCGCGCCCGACGCCTCCCTCCAGGACACCTTCCTCGCCATCACCGGCCGCACCGCCACCACCGCACCGGCGGACGCGCCCCCCGTCGCCGTATAGCCGTACAGCCATACAGCCATCCAGCCATCCAGGGATCTCAAGATGCTGCTGCTCCACGACACCGGCCTCGTCTACGGCCGCTACCTCCGCCAGTCCCTCCGCTCCCGCTTCGCCCTGCTCTTCGGCGTCCTGATGCCGCTGCTGTACCTGCTCTTCTTCGGGCCCCTGCTGACCGACCTGCCGCTCGGCGGGAGCGGCAGCTCGTGGCAGCTGCTCGTGCCGGGGCTGCTGATGCAACTCGGCCTCTTCGGGGCCTCGTTCGCCGGCTTCGCGGTCATCTTGGAGAACGGCCAGGGCGTCCTGGAACGCATGCGGGTCACGCCGGTCAGCCGGCTGGCGCTGCTGCTCGGCCGGGTGCTGCGGGACGCCACCGTGTTCGCCTTCCAGGCGGTGCTGCTGGTGCTCGCGGCGGTGGCGATGGGCCTGCGCGCCCCGCTGCCCGGGGTGCTCATCGGCTTCGTCTTCGTCGCCCTGCTCACCCTCTCCCTGGCCGCGCTGTCCTACGCGCTGGCGATGAAGGTGCGCACGCCGCAGGAGTTCGGGCCGGCGGTCAACGCGCTGACCATGCCGTCGATGCTGCTGTCCGGGCTGATGCTGCCGATGACCCTGGGACCGGCGTGGCTGGACGTGCTCTCGCACCTGATGCCGTTCCGCTACCTGGTGGACGCCGTGCGCGACGCCTACGTCGGCCACTACGCGACCGCGCACATGCTCTACGGCACCCTCGTCACCGTCGCCCTCACCGCCCTCTCCGTGACGGTGGGCACACGCGTCTTCCGGACCGCCGGGGCGTGAATACCCTGGACGTATGGTCAACCTGACGCGCATCTACACCCGCACCGGCGACAAGGGCACCACCGCCCTCGGCGACCTGAGCCGGGTCCCCAAGACGGACCTCCGCATCGCCGCGTACGCCGACGCCAACGAGGCGAACGCGGTGATCGGCACCGCGATCGCCCTGGGCGGCCTCGACGAGGAGGTCGTGAAGGTCCTGGTCCGGGCGCAGAACGACCTCTTCGACGTGGGCGCGGACCTCTCGACGCCGGTGGTGCCGGACCCGGAGTACCCGCCGCTGCGCGTCGAGCAGTCCTACGTCGACAAGCTGGAGGCCGACTGCGACCGCTTCCTGGCCGACCTGGAGAAACTCCGCTCCTTCATCCTCCCCGGCGGCACCCCCGGCGCGGCCCTGCTGCACCAGTCCTGCACGGTGGTCCGCCGCGCCGAACGCTCCACCTGGGCGGCCCTGGAGCAGCACGGCGACACGATGAACCCCCTCACCGCCACCTACCTCAACCGCCTCTCCGACCTCCTCTTCATCCTCGCCCGCACCGCCAACAAGGAACTGGGCGACGTGCTGTGGGTACCGGGCGGGGAGCGCTAGGAGGGGCCCCGGGCCGCTAGGGCGTGTCCCGCGGGGCCCGCTTCGGCCAGATCGCGTACGTCAGCGCGATCAGCCCGTGGATGCCGGCCGCCCGCCAGGCCGTGGCCTGCCAGGTCTCCAGGGAGCCGGTGCGGCTCGGGTCGTCGACGTACCAGATGGCCGCCCGAAGGAGCGCCGTCGCCACCGCGGCGGCGGTCAGTGTGCCGAGCCATACCCGGCCCTCGTACCGGGCGCGGGCCATGCCGTAGCGCGGCGGACCGGCCGGCTCAGCTGCCCCGCCGAGGCGGTGGGCGGCGTGGCCGTCGAGCCAGCGCACCGTACGGTGGCCGTGGCCGACGGTGAAGCCGATGTACAGGGCGGCCAGGCCGTGCTCCCAGCTCGGCTCGGCGCCGTCGCGCAGGTCGACGGCGGTGGCGACCAGGAGCACGACCTCCAGGAGCGGCTCGCACAGCAGCAGTGCCAGGCCGGTGCGCCGCATGCGCAGCAGGTAGCGGACGGCGAGGCCGGCGGCGAGCAGCACCCAGAAGCCGACCTCGCAGACGACGACCAGTGTGACGATCACGGTGCGCTCCTCTCGGTCGTCCCACCAGGCTGCCGCGTCCCGCCACCGCGGTCGTCGTCGCCGGTGACGAGCCGCCGGTACATCGAAAGACGCAGTCCGGGCCCCTCCTGGGGCAGCAGGCGACCGGGCGGGGGGCGGTGTTGGATGGACGTCATGGTCACGGCCGTACGACTCCCCCGCCCGCACCGCGTCGACGTGTGCGCCGCCGCGGGCGGACTGCTCGGCGGGCTGCTGCTGTGGGCCCTCGGACTGCCCGTGCGGCTCGCGGGCCAGTCGCCCGTGCTGGTCGACGGCCACTGGCCGCCGCTGGTCCCGCTGGCCGTGACGGCCGGCTGCGAGCTGCTGCGCCGGGTCGCCCCGCGCACCGCCCTGCTGGCCGGCACCGCCGCCGTCGTCGCCGACCTGTTCACGCAGGGCAGCCTGGCCACCGCGGTGATGTACACCGACCTGGTGTACGCCGCGGTGCTGTACGGCACCCCCGCCGCGGCCCGCCGCATCCCCTGGGTCGCGGGCCTGCTGACGGTGGCCGCCACCGTGGTGCCGTACGCGGTGTGGCGGGTGCCCGAGGCGCTGCTGGTCGGGGTGGTGTTCGGCATCGTGGCCTTCGCGCCCGCCGCCACCGGCCTCGTCGTGCGCGACCACCGCGTGGCGGCCGACGCCGCCCGGCTGCGCGCCGAGCAGACCGCGCTCCTCGCCGAGCAGGACCGGGTGCAGGCGGTGACCTCGGAACGCGCCCGGATGGCACGGGAGTTGCACGACCTGGTGGCGGGCCACCTGTCGGCCGTCGCCATCCACGCCACCGCCGCGCTCTCGCTCGACGAGCCGGCGACCACCCGTCGCGCCCTCGGGGTGATCCGGGAGAACAGCGTCGCCGGACTGGCCGAGATGCGGCGGCTGATCGGCATCCTGCGGGACACCGGCGGGGACGCCGGACCGGCCGCCGTGCCGACCCTCGACGGCCTCGGCTCCCTGGTGGCAGGGGTCCGCGCGGGCGGCCTGGACGTCACCTTGGAGGCGGCGCCCGGCGAGGGGCTGCCCGCGCCGGTGGAGCTGGCGGCCTACCGCATCGTGCAGGAGTCGCTGACCAACGCCCTCAAACACGCCGCCGAGGGCCCCGTCGGGGTGACGCTCGACCGGCAGGACGGCGCCCTGGTGGTGACGGTGACCAGCCCCTACGGCGATCGCGCGGCGCCCGGCGCCCCCGGGTCCGGCGCCGGCCTGGTCGGCATGCGGGAGCGGGCGGCCCTGCTGCGCGGCACCTTCGCGGCCGGGCCCGAGCACGCCGAAGGCGGGACGCGGTGGGTGGTGCGGGCCTGCATCCCCCTCGCCGAGGGAGACCTGACGTGATCCGTGTCGTCGTCGCCGAGGACCAGGCGGCGGTGCGCGCCGGCCTCGTCCTGATCCTGGACAGCGCGCCGGACATCGAGGTGGTCGGCGAGGCCGCGGACGGCGAGGAGGCCGTCCGGCTGGCCCGGGAACTCCGCCCCGACCTGGTGCTGATGGACGTCCAGATGCCGAAGTTGGACGGCGTGTCGGCCACCCGCCAGGTGGTCGCGGACCGGAGCGCGGACGTCCTGGTGCTGACCACCTTCGACCTGGACGCGTACGTGTTCGGGGCGCTGCGGGCCGGCGCCGTCGGCTTCCTGCTGAAGAACACCGACGCGCGGGGGCTGGTCGAGGCGGTGCGAACGGTCGCCCGGGGGGAGGGGCTGATCGCCCCGGCCGTGACCCGCCGGCTGATCGCCGAGTTCGCCGCCGGTCGGGGCCGCTCGCGCGACGACGCCGTGGACCGGTCGGCCCTGGACGCCCTGACCCGGCGGGAGCGCGAGGTCCTCGCCTGCCTCGGCGAGGGCCTGTCCAACGCGGCCGTCGCGGAGCGGCTCGACATGGCCGAGGGGACGGTGAAGACCCACGTCAGCCGTCTGCTCGCCAAGCTGGAGCTGCGCAGCCGGATGCAAGCGGCGGTGCTCGCTCGGGAGTTGGGGATCTAACGGGCCATCGGGACACTGGTCCAGACCTATTGACCTCTGGTCCAGACCTTTCTATTCTCGCGGCACTGCGGGCCGATGGCTCAGTCGGCCCGTGTCGACATCCCCACATAAGGAGGCGCAGCATGCGCTTCAGAACCAGAGCCGCGGCACTGCTCGCGACGCTCTCGCTCCCCCTGGCCGGTCTGGTCGGGCTCGCGAGCCCGGCTCAGGCGGCCACCACCGCGACGGCCACCTTCGCCAAGACGCAGGACTGGGGTTCCGGCTTCGAGGGCAAGTGGACGGTGAAGAACACCGGCACCACCTCCCTGTCCTCCTGGACCGTCGAGTGGGACTACCCGTCCGGCACCAAGGTGACCTCCGCCTGGGACGCCACCGTCACCAACTCGGGCAACCACTGGATCGCCAAGAACCTCGGCTGGAACGGGACGCTCGCCCCCGGCGCCTCGATCTCCTTCGGCTTCAACGGCTCCGGCACCGGCTCCCCCTCCGGCTGCTCGGTCAACGGCGGCAGCTGCGACGGCACCACCCCGCCGCCCACCGGCGACAGCGCCCCCTCCGCGCCCGGCACCCCCACCGCCTCGGACATCACCGACATTTCGGTGAAGCTGTCCTGGTCGGCGGCGACCGACGACAAGGGCGTCAAGAACTACGACGTGCTGCGCGACGGCGCCAAGGTCGCCACGGTCACCGGCACCACGTACACCAACACCGGCCTGACCAAGGGGACGGACTACTCCTTCACCGTCCAGGCCCGCGACACCGCCGACCAGACCGGACCGGTCAGCGGCGCGGTCGCCGTGCACACCACCGGCGGCGGCACCACTCCCCCGCCCACCGGCGACAAGATCAAGCTCGGCTACTTCACCGAGTGGGGCATCTACGACCGCGGCTACAACGTCAAGAACCTGGTGACGTCCGGCTCCGCGGCCAAGATCACCCACATCAACTACAGCTTCGGCAACGTCACCAACGGCAAGTGCGTCGTCGGCGACTCCTACGCCGCCTACGACAAGGCGTTCACCGCCGACCAGTCGGTCAGCGGCACCGCCGACACCTGGGACCAGCCGCTGCGCGGCAACTTCAACCAGCTGCGCCAGCTGAAGGCCAAGTACCCGAACATCAAGGTGCTGTGGTCCTTCGGCGGCTGGACCTGGTCCGGCGGCTTCGGCCAGGCCGCGCAGAACCCGGCGGCCTTCGCGCAGTCCTGCTACGACCTCGTTGAGGACCCACGCTGGGCCGACGTCTTCGACGGCATCGACATCGACTGGGAGTACCCGAACGCCTGCGGTCTCTCCTGTGACACCAGCGGCCCCGCGGCCTACAAGAACCTGATGGCCGCCCTGCGCGCCAAGTTCGGCACGGGCAACCTGGTCACCGCCGCCACCACCGCCGACCCGACCCCGGGCGGCAAGATCGAGGCCGCCGACTACGCCGGCGCCGCGCAGTACGTCGACTGGTACAACGTGATGACGTACGACTTCTTCGGCGCCTGGGACGCCAAGGGCCCGACCGCCCCGCACTCCCCGCTGACCTCCTACCCGGGCATCCCGAAGGCGGGCTTCACCACCGCCGACGCGCTCGGCAAGTTCAAGGCGATCGGCGTGCCCGCCAAGAAGCTCCTCATCGGCATCGGCTTCTACGGCCGCGGCTGGACCGGCGTCACCCAGGACGCGCCCGGCGGCACCGCCACCGGCGCCGCGCCCGGCAAGTACGAGGCGGGCATCGAGGACTACAAGGTCCTCAAGACCTCCTGCCCGGCCACCGGCACCGTCGGCGGCACCGCGTACGCCAAGTGCGGCAGCAACTGGTGGTCCTACGACACCCCGGCCACCATCAAGTCCAAGATGGCCTGGGCCAACAGCCAGGGCCTGGGCGGGGCGTTCTTCTGGGAGTTCAGCGGCGACACCAGCAACGGCGAGCTGGTCAGCGCCATCAGCGACAACCTCTAGCAAGACCCTCTAAGCGACGTTGACGCGCTGACCGGGCGGGGCTGCCTCAAGCCACGCGAGGAATCCGGTCAGCGCGTCCTCGCTCATCGCCAGTTCGAGGCGCGTGGAGCGGTGGACGCAGACGATGACCACCGACTCGGACAGCAGCGCCAGCTCCTCCTCGCCGTCCGGCAGCCGGCGCCCGGCCACCTCGATGGCCGAGCGCTCCAGGGTGCGGCGCGGGCGCGGGGAGTAGGAGAAGACCCGGTACCACTCGATCCGGTCGCCGTTGTAGCGGGCCACCCCGTAGGCCCAGCCCTTGCCGTCGCCCGACTCGGTGGCGTCCCAGCGCAGGGAGCAGTCGAAGGTTCCGCCGGAGCGCTGGATCAGCCGGCGGCGCAGGCCGAAGACGAACAGCCCCACCACCACGAGCGCCACCACGATTCCGCACACAGTCAGAGCGAGGACCATCGGCACCGACCTCCTCGTCTCCTAGGTAACGGAACGGAAAAACCACCCGGATCTGCCTCAGCCGCGGCCGGGTCCGGATCACTCCGGTCCCAGCCGCGGCTGAGTTCACGTCATCGTACGGCGCCGCCCGTGGGTCAGCGGCCCGCCGCCGCGCGCAGCCGGACGTCCGCCCGGCGCTCGGCGGCGGCGTCGCCGTCCGCCTTCGCGCGCTCCAGCTCCCGCTCCGTGCGCTGGACGTCGATCTCGTCCGACAGCTCGGCGATCTCGGCCAGCAGGGACAGCTTGTTGTCCGCGAACGAGATGAAACCGCCGTGCACCGCGGCGACGACCGTCCCGCCGTCACTCGTACGGATGGTCACCGGGCCCGACTCCAGCACACCGAGCAGCGGCTGGTGACCGGGCATGACGCCGATGTCGCCGGACGTGGTGCGCGCGACGACCAGGGTGGCCTCGCCGGACCAGACCTCTCGGTCGGCCGCGACCAGCGCGACGTGCAGCTCAGCAGCCAAGGTGGCTCCTCGGGTCACCACCCGGCCGGAAGAGCCGGGTGTCAGTTACAAGTCTAAGGGGCGTGCCGGAGGGGGCGGGACGCGCCCGCCCCCTCAGCGGCTTCAGGAGACGCCCAGCTCCTTGGCGTTGGCCTTCAGGTCCTCGATGCCACCGCACATGAAGAACGCCTGCTCCGGGAAGTGGTCGTACTCGCCGTCGCAGATCGAGTTGAACGCGGCGATCGACTCCTCCAGCGGCACGTCCGAGCCGTCCACGCCGGTGAACTGCTTGGCGACGTGGGTGTTCTGGGACAGGAAGCGCTCCACGCGACGGGCGCGGTGGACGACGAGCTTGTCCTCCTCGCCCAGTTCGTCGATGCCGAGGATCGCGATGATGTCCTGCAGGTCCTTGTACTTCTGCAGGATGTTCTTCACGCGCATCGCGGCCTGGTAGTGGTCCGCCGCGATGTACCGCGGGTCGAGGATGCGGGACGTCGAGTCCAGCGGGTCCACGGCCGGGTAGATGCCCTTCTCCGAGATCGGACGGGAGAGCACCGTCGTCGCGTCGAGGTGGGCGAAGGTGGTGGCCGGGGCCGGGTCGGTCAGGTCGTCCGCGGGGACGTAGATCGCCTGCATCGAGGTGATCGAGTGACCGCGGGTGGAGGTGATGCGCTCCTGGAGGAGGCCCATCTCGTCCGCCAGGTTCGGCTGGTAGCCCACCGCGGAGGGCATGCGGCCCAGCAGGGTGGAGACCTCGGAACCGGCCTGCGTGAAGCGGAAGATGTTGTCGATGAAGAACAGCACGTCCTGCTTCTGGACGTCGCGGAAGTACTCGGCCATGGTGAGGCCGGCAAGGGCGACGCGCAGACGGGTGCCCGGCGGCTCGTCCATCTGGCCGAAGACCAGCGCGGTCTTGTCGATGACGCCCGAGTCGCTCATCTCGTCGATGAGGTCGTTGCCCTCACGGGTGCGCTCACCGACACCGGCGAACACCGACACACCGTCGTGGTTGTTGGCGACGCGGTAGATCATCTCCTGGATGAGCACCGTCTTGCCGACGCCGGCACCGCCGAACAGACCGATCTTGCCGCCCTTGACGTACGGGGTCAGCAGGTCGATGACCTTGACGCCGGTCTCGAACATCTCGGTCTTCGACTCGAGCTCGTCGAAGTTCGGGGCCTTGCGGTGGATGCCCCAGCGCTCACCGGTGTACTGCTCGTCGACGTTCAGCACCTCGCCGAGGGTGTTGAACACCTTGCCCTTGGTGAAGTCGCCGACGGGCACCGTGATGGAGTTGCCCGTGTCGGTCACCGCGGCCTGGCGGACCAGGCCGTCGGTGGGCTGCATGGAGATGGTGCGGACCAGGCCGTCACCCAGGTGCTGCGCGACTTCGAGGGTCAGCGTCTTCAGCTGGCCGGCGTTGGCCGGGTCGGCCACCTCGACGTGCAGCGCGTTGTAGATGTCCGGCATGGCGTCGACGGGGAACTCCACGTCGACGACCGGGCCGATGACCCGGGCGACGCGGCCCGTGGCCGTCGCGGTCTCAACAGTGGTGGTCATTAGTTGTCACTCCCCGCGTTCGCGTCGGCCAGGGCACTGGCGCCACCGACGATCTCGCTGATTTCCTGGGTGATTTCGGCCTGGCGGGCCGCGTTGGCAAGCCGGGAGAGCGTGTTGATCAGCTCGCCGGCGTTGTCGGTGGCCGACTTCATCGCGCGCCGCGTGGCGGCGTGCTTCGAAGCGGCCGACTGGAGCATCGCGTTGTAGATGCGGCTCTCCACGTACCGGGGCAGCAGGGCGTCGAGGACGTCCTCCGCCGAGGGCTCGAAGTCGTAGAGCGGCAGGATCTCGTCCTTGGCCGCCTGCTCCTTCGCGACCTCTTCGAGGCGCAGCGGGAGCAGCCGGGAGTCGACCGCCGTCTGCGTCATCATCGAGACGAACTCGGTGTAGACGATGTGGAGTTCGTCCACGCCGCCGTCCGCCGTCTCCTTCTCGATGGCCTCGATCAGCGGTGCCGCGACCTTCTTGGCGTCCGCGTACGAGGGCTCGTCGGTGAAGCCCGTGAACGACTCCGCGATGGTGCGCTCACGGAAGTTGTAGTGGGCCACACCGCGCCGGCCGACGATGAACGTGTCGACCTGCTTGCCCTCGCGCTCCAGGCGCTCGGTCAGCTGCTCCGCCGCCTTGATGGCGTTGGAGTTGAAGGCGCCGGCCAGGCCGCGGTCGCTCGTGAGGAGCAGGACCGCGGCACGGGTCGGGTTCTCCGCCTCCGTGGTGAGCGGGTGCCTGGTGTTCGAACCCGTCCCGACCGCCGTGACCGCGCGGGTCAGCTCCCGCGCGTACGGCGTGGAGGCCGCCACCTTGCGCTGCGCCTTGACGACGCGCGAGGCGGCGATCATCTCCATCGCCTTGGTGATCTTCTTGGTCGCGGTGACGGATCGGATGCGACGCTTGTAGACCCGGAGCTGGGCTCCCATGAGTCAGGTCCCTTCCTTACGTCACTTGGCGGCGGACGGGGCGTCCTCGCCGAGCAGCTTGCCGTCCGAGGTCTCGAACTGCTTCTTGAACTCGGCCACGGCGTCACCGACCGCCTGGATGGTGTCGTCCGACATCTTGGCGCCCTCCTTGATGGAGGTCATCAGGCCCTGCTCCTTGCGGTGCAGGTGCTCGAGGAGCTCCTTCTCGAAGCGGCGGATGTCGCCGACCGGCACGTCGTCCATGCGGCCCGTGGTGCCGGCCCAGACGGAGACGACCTGGTCCTCGGTGGCCATCGGCTCGTACTGGTTCTGCTTCAGCAGCTCGACCATGCGCTGGCCGCGCTCCAGCTGCGACTTCGACGCGGCGTCCAGGTCGGAACCGAAGGCGGCGAACGCCTCCAGCTCGCGGAACTGGGCGAGGTCCACGCGCAGTCGGCCGGAGACCTGGCGCATCGCCTTGTGCTGGGCGGAGCCACCGACGCGGGAGACCGAGATACCGACGTTCAGGGCCGGGCGCTGGCCGGCGTTGAACAGGTCGGACTCCAGGAAGCACTGGCCGTCGGTGATGGAGATGACGTTGGTCGGGATGAACGCCGAGACGTCGTTGGCCTTGGTCTCCACGATCGGCAGGCCGGTCATCGAGCCGGCGCCCATGTCGTCGGAGAGCTTGGCGCAGCGCTCCAGGAGGCGGGAGTGCAGGTAGAAGACGTCACCCGGGTAGGCCTCGCGCCCCGGCGGGCGGCGCAGCAGCAGCGACACGGCGCGGTAGGCGTCGGCCTGCTTCGACAGGTCGTCGAAGATGATCAGGACGTGCTTGCCCTCGTACATCCACTGCTGGCCGATGGCCGAGCCGGTGTACGGCGCCAGGTACTTGAAGCCGGCCGGGTCGGAGGCCGGGGCGGCGACGATCGTCGTGTACTCCAGGGCGCCGTTCTCCTCCAGCGCGCGGCGGACCGACGCGATGGTGGAGCCCTTCTGGCCGATGGCGACGTAGATGCAGCGGACCTGCTTGTTCGGGTCGCCGGTGCGCCAGTTGTCGCGCTGGTTGATGATCGTGTCGACGGCCAGGGCGGTCTTGCCGGTCTGGCGGTCGCCGATGATCAGCTGGCGCTGGCCGCGGCCGATCGGGGTCATGGCGTCGACGGCCTTGTAGCCGGTCTCCATCGGCTCGTGCACCGACTTGCGCTGCATGACCGTGGGGGCCTGCAGCTCCAGGGCGCGGCGGCCGGTGGTCTCGATCTCGCCGAGGCCGTCGATCGGGGCGCCGAGGGGGTCGACGACGCGGCCGAGGTAGCCCTCGCCCACGGCGACGGACAGGACCTCGCCGGTGCGGGTGACCGGCTGGCCCTCCTCGATGCCGCTGAACTCACCGAGGACGATGGCGCCGATCTCGCGCTCTTCCAGGTTCAGCGCGAGGCCGAGGGTGCCGTCCTCGAACTTCAGCAGTTCGTTGGCCATGGCCGAGGGCAGGCCCTCGACCTTCGCGATGCCGTCGCCGGCAAGGGTGACCGTGCCGACTTCCTCGCGCGAGGCCGCGTCCGGCTTGTACGACTGGACGAAGTTCTCCAGCGCGTCCCGGATCTCCTCCGGCCGGATCGTGAGCTCCGCCATCTGAGTTCCCTGCTCTCCTTGTTGGGCCCGAAGTTTCACTTGGGGGGTGTTCCACGATTCGGGACTCCCCCCGATACGAGGTGAATCCTCTGCACGGCCCAACCAGGGCCGTCGTCCTGCCTACTACTGCGTGTTCTGCTGTGGTCAGCTCGCCAGGCGGCGGCCGGCGTCCTCCAGGCGGTCCGCCACGGAGCCGTTGATGACCTCGTCACCGACCTGCACCCGGATGCCGCCGATGACCTCGGGGTCGACGTCCAGGTTGAGGTGCATCGGACGGCCGTAGAGCTTTCCGAGAGCGGCGCCGAGGCGCTGCTTCTGGAGGTCGCTCAGCGGCACGGCCGAGGTGACCACGGCGACCATGCGGTCCCGCCGGTCGGCGGCCAGCCTGGACAGGGACTCGAGGCCCGACTCCAGGCTACGTCCCCGCGGCGCGGTGACAAGGCGCGTGATCAGACGCTCGGTGGCCCGCTCCGACCGGCCGCCGAGCAGGCCGCGCAGCAGCTCGCCCTTGGCCGAGCCGGGGGCGGCCCGGTTGGTCAGCGCGGCGCGCAGCTCGGTGCTGGAGGAGACGATCCGGCCGAACCGGAACAGCTCGTCCTCCACGTCGTCCAGGCGGCCCGACTTCTGCGCGGCGGTGAGGTCGGCGGTGTTCGCCAGCTCCTCGAGGGCGTCCACCAGGTCGCGGGGCTGCGACCAGCGGGAGCGCACCAGGCCGGCCACCAGGTCCACGGCGGGGCCGCTGACCTGGGTGCCGAGCAGACGCTGGGCGAGTTCCGCCTTGGCCTCGCCGGACTGCGCCGGGTCGGTCAGGACCCGACGCAGCGACACCTCGCGGTGGAGCAGCGCGGTGACGGCGGCCAGCTCTTCGGCGAGCGAGCCGGCGTCCACCGACGTGGAGTCCGTCAGCGCGTCGAGACGCGTCCGTGCGGCGGCCAGGGCCTCGCGGCTCGCTCCGTTCATCGGGTCGCCTCTGCCGTCGTCGCCTTGCCGTCCAGCTCGTCGAGGAAGCGGTCGATGACGCGGCTCTGCCGGGCGTGGTCCTCGAGGGACTCGCCGACCAGCTTGCCGGCCAGGTCGGTCGCGATCTTGCCGACGTCCTGGCGCAGCGAGGACGCGGCGGCCTTGCGGTCGGCTTCGATCTGGGCGTGACCGGCGGCGATGATCTCCTCACGCTGCCGCTGGCCCTCCGCGCGCATCTCGGCGATGAGCGTGGCGCCCTGCTCCTGCGCCTCCTGGCGCAGGCGCGCGGCCTCGTGCCGGGCCTCGGCGAGCTGGGCCTTGTACTGCTCGAGGACGCTCTGGGCCTCGGTCTGCGCGGCCTCGGCCTTCTCGATACCGCCCTCGATGGCCTCGCGACGCTCTTCCAGAACCTTGTTGATGTTCGGGAGCAGCTTCTTGGCGAGGAAGCCGAAGACGATGACGAAGGCGATCAGGCCGATGACAAGCTCGGGGATCGGCGGGACGAGGGGGTTCTCCGCCTCGGCCGCTACCGTGAGCAGCTGGCTCATGTAAGTGCCTTTCGTCTAGTCGGCTGGAAGTGGATCCGCGGTCACTTGCCGTAGACGAACGGCATGACCAGACCGATCAGGGCGAGCGCCTCACAGAAGGCGAAGCCCAGGATCTGGTTGGCGCGGATCAGGCCGGCCGCCTCGGGCTGGCGGGCGAGGGCCTGGGTGCCGTTACCGAAGATGATGCCGACGCCGACGCCGGGGCCGATGGCAGCGAGGCCGTAGCCGATGGAGCCGAGCGAGCCGGTAACAGCGGCAAGGTTCTGGGACATGCCAGTTCTTCCTTTTCTTTACGGACCCGGTGGGCGTTGCCACCGGACGATCAGGGGGTGTCGGGTGCGGGGTGCGCTCAGTGGTGCTCGGCGAGCGCGCCCTGGATGTACGTGCACGTCAGCAGGACGAACACGTACGCCTGAAGGGCCTGGATGAAAAGTTCGAAGGCCGTCATCACGATGGTCATGATGAAGCTGACGCCGGCGTAGGCGATCCCGATGCCGTTGAGCAGGTACCAGCTGGCGATCGTGAAGAGCAGCAGCAGGGTGTGCCCCGCGAACATGTTCGCGAAGAGTCGCACGGCGTGGGTGAAGGGCCGCACGAGCAGATTCGAGAAGAACTCGATGAGCATGGCCAGCGGCAGCACCGCGCCCAGGGACTTGTCGTAGCCCGTGACGTTCTTGAAGAAGCCGACGAAGCCGTGCCGCTTGAAGGTCAGCGAGACCCACAGGATGTAGACGATCACCGCGAGGACCAGCGGGTACGAGATGATCGACGTCACCGGGAACTGGGCCAGCGGGACGATCGACCAGAGGTTCATCATCCAGATGAAGAAGAACAGCGAGACGACGAGCGGGACGTACTTCTCGCCTTCCTTCTTGCCGATGGTCTCGTAGACGACACCGCGGCGGATGAAGTCGTAGCCCGCCTCGGCGACCATCTGCAGCTTGCCCGGGACGACCTTCGGCTTGCGGAAGGCGGCCCAGAAGAAGCCGACGATGATGATGGAACCGAGCAGCGCCAGCAGCATCGTCTTGTTGAAGTACACGTTGCTGTCGCCGTCGCCCCACAGGGGCTGGAACAGGAACGAGTGCAGGCCGGGAGCCGGGAAGCCACAGCCGTCGAAGATGTGGCAGTCGGTCTCGAAGGCGAGCACCTGCGTCGGGTCAGCACTCACCGCGGGCTCCTTCAGCGTGGCGCATAGGTACGGCAACCTCGTTGTGTCGGCGCGGCGGACAGCCGCGGTTCGGCACGGGACTGGTGTTACGGATGTGGTGGCGGCTGGGGGGCATCTCGCCTCGCGAATGAGCAGGCGTCAGCCGAGATGCCCGCGCCCGCGATGCCGCAGTTGGCACCGGACGATAGCAGGACTTCATGAGCCCCTTTATCCCGGCCCTACCCCTCACGACGTGTGACCCGTCTTCTCGGGCTCGACGTAGAGGATCTTCGCCTTCATGTGGGCACGGGTCTGCGCGGCGATCCACACGAGGGTGGCGACGAGCAACGTGATGGCGAAGCAACGGGGGTTGAACAGGGTGGTGTTCTTGAACGCGGCCAGGAAGACGAAGAGCAGCAGGATCTGGGCGGCGTACAGCATCAGGCCCATCGCCTGGAAGAGGTGTGGAAGCGACTTCGCGGTGCGCTGGAGGACGAAGAGGCCGACCCCCATGAACAGCATCGCCAGCACGGTCGCGACGACGGCGCCCAACGCCCCCTCGCCGCCGGCGACCACGGCGCTGACAACGGCGGCTACGGCGCCGGCGGCAGCGGTGGGCACGGCAGCCTGGAGCAGGGTCCGGGCGTCATTGGACGGCATGGCGGCAACTCCGCTTTCACACACAGGGGGCAGGTGTCGTCATGGACGAGCGTAGTCCCGGGTCGAGGCGGGCCCTCACGCCAAGAGACCGTCGCACTGCGGTCCTTCGGCTCTGTCCGGGGGGTTCTCGTGAACCGTATCACAAACTATTTGATGAGGTCTTTACCTCTGGGTGTGCTTGCTGTCACACATGAGAGTGATGGTGCGCGTCTGTGCGTCCACCGCGTCGACTTGTCTGGTATTGCGGCGCTTTGGCGACCCATGGAACGGCAATGCTCTCGTCAGATTCTTACCTTGTGTGGCGGTGCCCGCCGATGGCCGTCGCGCCCACCGGCACCCGCGGCTCGCTCTCACCGGCGGCCGGCACCGGCTCGCCGGCGGCGGCCCGCAGCGACGCCCGCCGGCGGCGGTAGCGGGGCGGCACCAGGTGCTCGGCCCAGCGCGGCGCGCGCGGGGTGAAGCGCGGCAGCAGGAGCAGCACCAGGCCGATCGCGCAGAGGAAGACGATGCCGAGGACGATCCACATCGAGGCGGCGTTCACCGAGTAGGCGAGCGCGCCGAAGGCGATCAGCGCCGAGAAGAAGTACATGATCAGCACCGCCCGGCTGTGCGAGTGCCCGATCTCCAGGAGCCGGTGGTGCAGGTGCCCCCGGTCCGCGGCGAACGGCGACTGCCCGCGCCAGGTGCGCCGCACGATGGCCAGGATCAGGTCGGCCGCCGGGATCGCGATGATGGTCAGCGGCATGAGCAGCGGGATGTAGACGGGCACCATCTGGTGCACGGTGGTGCGCTCGGAGCCGCCGAAGAGGCTGTCCGGGTCCACCTGGCCGGTGATGGAGATCGCGCCAGCCGCCAGGACCAGACCGATCAGCATGGAGCCGGAGTCGCCCATGAAGATCCGCGCCGGGTGCATGTTGTGCGGCAGGAAGCCCAGGCACATGCCCATCAGGATGACCGCGAACAGCGTCGCCGGGGCGGCGGCCTCGATGCCGTACGAGTACCAGATGCGGTAGGCGTACATGAAGAACGCCGCCGCCGCGATGCACGTCACACCGGCCGCGAGGCCGTCGAGGCCGTCCACGAAGTTGACCGCGTTGATGGTGATGACGACCAGCGCCACCGTCAGCAGCGTGCCCTGCCACTGGGTCAGCGCGACCGTGCCGACGCCCGGGATGGGCAGCCAGAGGATCGTCAGACCCTGCACCACCATCACGCCGGCGGCGATCATCTGCCCGCCCAGCTTGATCAGGGCGTCGATCTCGAACTTGTCGTCCAGCACGCCGATCAGCCAGATCAGCGCCGCCCCGGAGAGCAGCGCCCGCGGCTCGTTGGACTCCTCGAAGACCTGGTGGAGGTTGGTCAGGTGGTCGGCGACCAGCAGGCCCGCGCACAGGCCGAAGAACATCGCGATCCCACCGAGCCGCGGGGTCGGTTCGCGGTGCACGTCACGCGCCCGGATCTCCGGCATGGCGCCCGCCACGATCGCGAACTTCCGCACCGGCCCGGTCAGCAGGTACGTCACCGCGGCCGTGATGCAGAGCGTCAGCAGGTATTCACGCACGGGCTTCCCCACAGGTCTCGCTGGCCATTCCCAGTCCCACACCCTAGCGATGCGCGCATACGGTTGGGGACTTCCGGGTAGCGACCATGGTTCCACGAGAAGCTGTGTACGGCGGGAAGGCCGCCGCCAGTGCGCCCACCGCCGCCCGCGCGGCGACCGCGTCGCGGGTGGCGCGCAGCGCGTCGGTGAGGAGCACCGCGACGCGCTCCATCTCCCCCTCCCCCATCCCCTGCGTGGTCAGTGCCGCCGTGCCGAGCCGCAGGCCGCGGGCGCCGGCGCGGGGCAGCGCGCAGCAGTCGGCGATCAGCCCGGCCGCCGCGAGCCGGCCGCGCGCCTCCCGGCCGTCGACGCCGAGCGGGGCCGGGTCCACCAGCAGGAGGTGGGTGTCCGTGCCGCCGGTCACCACGGTCAGGCCCTCCTCGCCGAGCCGGGCCGCCAGCGCCCGGGCGTTGGCGACCACCCGGTGGGCGTACGCGGCGAAGGCGGGGGTGCGGGCCTCCCCGAAGGCGGCGGCCTTGGCGGCGATGGTGTGCATCTGCGCACCGCCCTGGGTGAAGGGGAAGACCGCCCGGTCGACGCGCTCGGCCAGCTCGGCGCCGCAGAGGATCATCCCGCCGCGCGGGCCGCGCAGCACCTTGTGCGTGGTGGCGCACACCACGTCGGCGTACGGCACCGGACTGGGCGCCGCCCCGCCCGCGACCAGCCCGATCGGATGGGCGGCGTCCGCGATGAGCCGGGCCCCGACCTCGTCGGCGATCTCGCGGAAGGCGGCCCAGTCGAGGTGGCGGGGGTAGGCGATGGAGCCGGCCACGATGGCCCGGGGCCGCCGCGCGCGGGCCAGGGCGCGCACCCGCGCCATGTCGATCAGGCCGGTCTCCGCGTCCACCTCGTAGCCGGCGAAGTCGAACCAGCGGCCGGAGAAGTTGGCCGGCGAGCCGTGCGTGAGGTGGCCGCCGTACGGCAGGCCGAGGGCGAGGACGGTGTCGCCGGGGCGCAGCAGCGCGGCGTAGGCGGCCAGCACGGCGGAGGAGCCGGAGTGCGGCTGCACGTTGGCGTGCCCGGCGCCGAAGAGCTGCCTGGCCCGGTCGGCCGCTAGCCGCTCGGCCGCGTCGGCGTAGGCGCAGCCGCCGTGGTGCCGGGCGCCCGGGTAGCCCTCGGCGTACTTGTTGGCCAGCGGCGAGGCGAGCGCGGCGAGGACGGCGGGCGAGGTGAAGTTCTCCGCGGCGCCCAGCTGGAGCGTGGTGGCCTGCCGCTCCCCCTCGGCCAGCAGGATCTCGGCCAGCTCCGGATCCTGCCGCCGCAGGACATCGGTGTCGGCGGCCAGGGTGTCGGCGGCCTCGGATGTGCGGGTGACCGGCATGGTGCGCTCCGGACATGCGGCGACGGTGACGTACGACCAATGTAGGCCCGTAGCGTCCCGGATGCCCGAGTTGTCCCCGGGTTCCCCGGGCTACGCGCGGGCGGCGACGCCGGTCAGGGCCGTGACCACCGGGTCCAGGGCCTGGTGTATCTCGTCGCCGACGGAGCGGAAGAAGGGCAGCGGGGCGCCGTACGGGTCGTACACCTCGTCCGCCTCCGCGGTGGGCGCCAGCAGCCAGCCGCGCAGGGCGGCGGCGGCGCGGACCAGCGACCTGGCGCGCACGACCAGGCCCTCGTCGAGCGCCGGCAGGGTGGCCGGGTCGATGGCCTTGACCAGCCGGGTGAACTCCTTCAGCGTGAAGGTGCGCAGCCCCGCCGAGTGCCCCATGGAGATGACC
The DNA here is from genome assembly GCF_043202555.1 of Streptomyces sp. NPDC048182. NCBI lineage: Bacteria > Bacillati > Actinomycetota > Actinomycetes > Kitasatosporales > Streptomycetaceae > Streptomyces > Streptomyces sp. NPDC048182. Next base: position 90,099 of record NZ_JBIDAQ010000012.1, read on the forward strand.
TGGGCGCGGTGGTCCCGGGTCGCGGTGAGCACCAGGTCGGCCCGGATCACGTGCTCGTCGAGCAGCTCGCGCCCGGTGAAGCCGGCGGCGTCCGCGCCGAAGTCGGCCAGGACGGCCTCGGCGTTCGCCTCCATCGGGGCGCCCTCGTGGCCCCAGGTGCCCGCGCTCTCCACGATCAGCCCGACACCGAGGACACCGAGCCGCTCGGCCACGAAGTGCCGGGTCAGGCGCTCGGTGATCGGCGAGCGGCAGACGTTGCCGGTGCTGACGTGCAGGATGCGGAAGCTGTCGCGCGGCAGCCCGAACGTCGAGGTCATCTCCCCGGGCCGCTCCCCGCCGCCTATCCCACGCCCCGTCCCCGGGGCCGTCAATTCGCCACCTCGAGGTCGGGTACCACCTTGCGCAGCTCCTCCGCGGAGAGGGCGCCCGCGCGCAGCAGCACCGGCACCTCGCCGGTGACGTCCACGATGGAGGACGGCACGTTGCCGGGAGTGGGGCCGCCGTCCAGGTAGACGGAGACGGAGTCGCCGAGCATCTGCTGGGCGGCGTCGCAGTCCTCGGGGGCCGGGTGGCCGGTCAGGTTGGCGGAGGAGACGGCCATCGGGCCGACCTCGGTGAGCAGCTCGATGGCGACCGGGTGCAGCGGCATGCGCACGGCAACCGTGCCCCGGGTGTCGCCGAGGTCCCACTGGAGGGACGGCTGGTGCCGGGCGACCAGGGTCAGCGCGCCCGGCCAGAAGGCGTCCACCAGCTCCCAGGCCATCTCCGAGAAGTCGGTCACCAGGCCGTGCAGAGTGTTCGGGGAGCCGATGAGGACGGGCGTGGGCATGTTGCGGCCCCGGCCCTTGGCGTCGAGCAGGTCGGCGACGGCCTCCGCGGTGAACGCGTCGGCGCCGATGCCGTACACCGTGTCCGTCGGCAGGACCACCAGCTCGCCTCGGCGGACGGCGGACGCGGCCTCGCGCAGACCGGTCGTGCGGTCGGTCGCGTCGTTGGTGTCGTATCGCCGTGCCATCTAGCGGGCCTCCTCGTACACGTCATACACGTCATGCGCATGCTGATGCTGATGCGAGGACTGCGGGAGCGCAGTCGTCGGGAGGGTCACGGCAGCGCCTTGCGGGCGGTCGCGAACCTCGGGCGCTTGTTGAGGTCGGGGTGGTCGGCCGCGTCGGCCCAGCCCCGCTCCTCGGTGAAGATCCACGGCACCTGGCCGCCCTGCGTGTCGGCGTGCTCCACCACGACGACGCCGCCGGGGCGCAGCAGCCGGTGCGCGGTGCGCTCCAGGCCGCGGATCAGGTCGAGGCCGTCCTCGCCGGAGAACAGCGCCATCTCCGGGTCGTGGTCGCGGGCCTCCGGGGCGACGTACTCCCACTCGGTGAGCGGGATGTACGGCGGGTTGGAGATCACCAGGTCGACCTGGCCGTCCAGGTCCGGGAAGGCGGTCAGGGCGTCGCCCTGGCGCAGGTCGACGCGGGAGCCCTGCACGTTCTTGCGGGTCCAGCGCAGCGCGTCCTCGCTCAGCTCGACGGCGTGCACGCGGCTGCGGGGCACCTCCTGGGCGAGGGCCAGCGCGATGGCGCCCGAGCCGGTGCACAGGTCGACGATGCAGGGCTCGACCACGTCCATCGCGCGCACGGCGTCTATCGCCCAGCCGACCACCGACTCGGTCTCCGGGCGGGGCACGAAGACGCCGGGGCCGACCTGGAGCTCCAGGTAGCGGAAGTAGGCGAGCCCGGTGATGTGCTGGAGCGGCTCGCGGGCCTCGCGGCGGGCGACGACCTCCCAGTACCGGGCGTCGAAGTCGGCGTCCGGCACGGTGTGCAGCTGGCCGCGCTTCACGCCGTGCAGGTGGGCCGCCAGCTCCTCCGCGTCGGTGCGCGGCGAGGGCACGCCGGCGTCGGCCAGCCGCTGGGTGGCCTGGGCCACCTCCGCGAGCAGCACGCTGCGGGGGTTCGGGGGTCGCCCCCCGGGATGTTGCTGCACGCTTGAGCCTCCGAGCTGTTCTGACGAGTGTGCGGTCCTGACCTACGCGGCCGCCAGTTTCGCCGCCGAGTCCGCGTCGACGCACGCCTGGATCACCGCGTCGAGGTCGCCGTCCAGGACCTGGTCCAGGTTGTACGACTTGAAGCCGACGCGGTGGTCGGAGATGCGGTTCTCCGGGAAGTTGTAGGTGCGGATCTTCTCGGAGCGGTCGACGGTGCGGACCTGGCTGCGCCGGGCGTCGGCGGCCTCGCGCTCCGCCTCCTCCTGCGCCGCCGCGAGCAGCCTGGAGCGCAGGATACGCATCGCCTGCTCCTTGTTCTGGAGCTGGCTCTTCTCGTTCTGGCAGGAGGCGACCACGCCGGTCGGCAGGTGCGTGATGCGCACGGCCGAGTCGGTGGTGTTGACCGACTGCCCGCCGGGCCCGGAGGAGCGGTAGACGTCGATGCGCAGGTCGTTGGGGTTGATCTCCACGTCGATCTCCTCGGCCTCGGGCGTGACGAGCACGCCGGCCGCGGAGGTGTGGATGCGCCCCTGGGACTCGGTGGCCGGCACCCGCTGCACGCGGTGCACCCCGCCCTCGTACTTCAGCCGCGCCCAGACGCCCTGCCCCGGCTCGGTGGCGCCCTGGCCGCCCTTGGTCTTCACGGCGACCTGGACGTCCTTGTAGCCGCCCAGCTCGGACTCGGTGGAGTCGATGATCTCGGTCTTCCAGCCGATCCGCTCCGCGTAGCGCAGGTACATCCGCAGCAGGTCGCCCGCGAACAGCGCCGACTCGTCGCCGCCCGCGCCCGCCTTGATCTCCAGGATGACGTCCTTGTCGTCGCTCGGGTCGCGCGGGACGAGCAGCAGCCGCAGACGCTCGGTGAGTTCCTCGCGCTGCTTGTCCAGCTCCTTGACCTCGGCGGCGAAGTCCGGGTCGTCGGCGGCCAGTTCGCGCGCGGTCTCGATGTCGTCGCCGGTCTGCTTCCAGGACCGGAAGGTGGCGACGATCGGCGTCAGCTCGGCGTAGCGCTTGTTGAGCCTGCGCGCGTTCGCCTGGTCGGCGAAGACCGACGGGTCGGCGAGCCTGACCTCAAGGTCGGCGTGCTCGGCGACGAGTTCCTCGACGGCCTCGAACATCTCGGTCTCCTGGAATGCGTACGAAAGGTGAAGGGCGGGCGACCAAAAACGCCGGTCCCGGCGCTCCCCCTCGCGGGGGCGCGGCCGTGGACCGGCGATGGTGGCTCGCTACTTCTTGGAGCCGGCGGCGGCCTTGCCGAAGCGGGCCTCGAAGCGGGCCACTCGGCCACCGGTGTCGAGGATCTTCTGCTTGCCCGTGTAGAACGGGTGGCACTCGGAGCAGACCTCGGCGCGGATGGTGCCGGAGTCGATGGTGCTGCGCGTGGTGAACGACGCGCCACAGGTGCAGCTGACCTGGGTCTCGGTGTACTCGGGGTGGATGTCGCGCTTCAAGGTGTCTCCTAGGTTCGGGAGGGCGCCGGGTCGCTTCCGCGGATTGCGGTCGCGTGAACCGGGGCCGACGTACCAGTCTGCCAGCACTGGCGTCATCCCCCAAAACCGGGGGCGGGGCCCAGGTATTCCCGGGCCCCGGCGGGGTGCTCAGCCTCCCGAGACGACCCCGTCGGCGCCGCCCTTCGCGCCGCCCTCGGTGGCGTCCGCCGGGATCGGCTTGTCCCGCTTCAGGGCGCTCCACACCTGCGCCGCCTTGTCCTTCTCGACCAGCACGCGGTTGGCGTCGGCCGGGTCGTACTGCACCGGCAGCGTGACCATGTCCATGCCGCCGGGCTTGATGCCCTTGAGGCCGGAGGCGAAGGACATCAGGGAGTTCACCGAGCCGAGGTCGGAGTCGGTGGTGACGGTCTTGGTGGCGGTGTCCGCGATGTCGTACAGCTTCTTCGGGTTGTCGAGCAGGCCGAGGCTCCCGACCCGCTGCATCAGCGCCTTGACGAAAGCCTGCTGGAGCTGGATGCGGCCGAGGTCGGAGCCGTCGCCGACGCCGTGCCGGGTGCGGACCAGGCCGAGCGCCTGCTCGCCGTCCAGGGTGTGCGCGCCGGCCTTCAGGTCGAGGTGGCTGTCGGGGTCCTGGATGTCCTTGGTGGTGGTCACCTGGACGCCGCCGAGGTCGTCCACCAGGTGCTGGAAGCCGGCGAAGTCGACCTCCAGATAGTGGTCCATGCGCAGCCCGGAGACCGACTCGGCGGTCTTCACGGCGCAGGCGGCACCGCCGGTGGAGTAGGCGGAGTTGAACATCGCCTCGTGCTCGGCGGGGTGCTTCGTGCCGTCGGTGCCGGTGCACTCGGGGCGGTCGACCAGGGTGTCGCGCGGGATGGAGACCACGCTGGCCTTCTTGTGGCCCTTGTGGACGTGCACGATCATCGCGGTGTCCGAGCGGGCGGTGCCGTCGTCGGCGCCGCCGCCGAGCTTGCCGTTGCCGCCGGCCCGGGTGTCGGAGCCGAGGACCAGGATGTTCTCCGAGCCGTCGTCGGCCTTGTCGGGCCGGTCGGTGCCGAGGGCCTGGTCGATATTGACGCTCTGGAGGTTGCCGTTGAGCTTGAAGAACAGCACTCCGGCGCCGGTGCCGCCGAGCACCACGACGCCCGCGGCGCTCCAGGCGGCCACCAGCAGCGCCTTGCGCCGCCTGCTGCGGGGCTTGCGGCGGCGGCCCTTGGCCTTGTGCCGGGCCCCGCTGCCGCGGGGCGGGCCGGGTATGCCGGGGTCGGGCGTGCTGTCGGCGGACATGTGCTCCTCGAATCGTCCGGTCGGCTGCTCCCCTTTGCTCGGGGTCGGCGGGCCGGCACGGGGGATCCGAGCCGGTACCTCACCATCGTCCCCCCGTTCGGGCTACGACGGAACTCGGGCAAGGGTTGCACAACGCACCGTGCCCGGCGCGTACGGCGCCGGGCACGGAGAGTTACCAGGAGGAGTGCCCGCAAGGCGGTCACCTGCGGTTTCAGCTGAACAGGTCGAAGCCGCCGTAGCCGGTCCCGATCTTCACCGGTGTGGCGAAGATCGCGCTGCCGGACGAGCCGGTGCCCTTGTACAGGTACAGGTTGCCGGGCTTCGTGACCGCGACCATGTCGGCCCTGCCGTCGCCGGTGACGTCACCGGGGGTGATGACGGTCGTGACGGCCGGCCAGCTGCCCACCTTGACCCCGCTTGTGAAGCGGCCGCCCGAGCCGGTGCCGCGGTACAGGTAGATGCTTCCGCTGCCGGAGCGGGCGAGCATGTCCGCCTTGCCGTCGCCGGAGAAGTCCCCGTGGCCGCGCAGCTGGTTGAAGGCGCTGAAGCGGGTGGCGATCTTCACGGCACCGCTGAAGGTGCCGTCGCCGCGGCCGGCGTACATCAGCAGGTTGTTCGCGGAGTCCAGGGAGACCAGGTCCGGCAGGGTGTCGCCGGTCAGGTCGCCCGGCACCAGGATCTGCTTGCGGCTGCTCCAGCCGGTGGTGACGGTCTTGTTCGCCCAGGTGCCGCTGGAGGGCACGTAGTGCGACCAGATCAGCTGACCGCCGGTGAGGCGGTAGAGCAGGTCCTGGTAGCCGTCCCGGTTCAGGTCGGTCTGGACGACGAGGTTGGCGCCCTTCCAGCTCCCCCAGGACTCGGCGGCGCCGAAGGAGGAACCCTTGGAGTCGCGGGAGAAGCCCTGCTGGTCGGACTTGCGGCGCAGCCACAGGTCGGCGCGGCCGTCGCCGCTGATGTCGGTGTCGTCCACCCGCGGGTAGGTCGCGGGGGCGTAGGCGCCGACCTTGCTGAAGACGCCGTAGGCGCCCTTGGCGACGCAGTCCTCGACGCCCCAGGAGACGACGCCGACGATGCGGCCGCCGACGACCAGCGGGCCGCCGGAGTCGCCGTTGCACGGCGTGGTGGTGCCGGTGTCGGAGCCGGTCGCCGCCAGGCCCGCGCAGACCATGTGGCCCTTGACGTAGTCGCCGCCCCAGGCGCCGGAGCAGACGGTGTCGCTCCGGATGGGCAGGGAGGCCGACTTCAGCACCGGGGAGATGGCCTGCGAGGTGGAGCTGGTGCGGCCCCAGCCGTAGACCTTGGCCGTGGTGCCGGGCTGGTAGGAGGCGGTGTCGGACGCCGTCGTCATGGGGATCGGCTTGGCCTTGACCGGGTTCGGCAGGGTCAGCAGCGCCATGTCGTTGTCGTACGTCACCGCGTTGTACGACGGGTGGTTCCACTGCCGCCACACACCCGAGAGGGTGCCGCCGTGCAGGTCGCTGCCGGTGGCCAGCTGGGCGGTGCCGGTGACGATCGCGCCATGGGCGTGCCAGTTGTAGCCCTTGACGCAGTGCGCCGCGGTGAGGATCTTCGTCGGCGCGACCACGGCACCGCCGCAGAAGAAGCCGATGTCGTCCGAGGTGCGGCTGGTGCCGCGGTCGTCGGTGTAGAAGAGCTGCGCCATCCAGGGCGCCGTGGAGATGCCGGTCGACACGCCGCCGATGATCTTCGGGTCGATCCTGCTGCCCGGGGCGGCGTCGCCGCTCCGAGTGGAGCCGCTCTGTGCGCTGCCGCTCTGGGCGCTGCCGCTCTGTGCGCTGCCGTGGCCCTTGCCGGGCGTGTCGTCACCGGCGACGGCGCCCGCGACGCGCTGGAGCAGCTCGGCCCGGGACACGGTGTGCCGGTCCGGCGTGACGACGGGGTTCGGCGCGGCCGGAGCGGCCCCCGCCGAGGTCGTCGTCAGCGTCAGGGCCACGGCACCGGCCAGGCCCGCGGCGAGCGCGGGCAGGGCGAAGCGGGTCCGGCGCCGGTGGCGGGCAGGCCGCCCGGACGCGGACATGGATGTGGTCACTCAAGTCCCCCCAGGAGTTGAGAGTGCTGCGAAGAAAGTGGTGCGGCGGCGGTTCGGTCCCCCCGGACGCCGCCCACTGAAGAGACGGTGATCGTACACCTGTTCCCCCGCGCATGAGGAAGCCCCCGTCACGTACGTGACGGGGGCTTCCTCCGGAGGGCGTGCGGGCGTCAGTCGCCGTTGCCCGGCGTCGGGGTCGTCTTCTGGATCTGCATCAGGAACTCGCCGTTCGACTTGGTCTGCTTCATCTTGTCGAGGAGCAGCTCGATGGCCTGCTGCGAGTCGAGCGCGTGCAGCACCCGGCGCAGCTTCCACGTGATGGCCAGCTCGTCGCTGCCGAGCAGGATCTCCTCCTTGCGGGTGCCGGACGCGTCGACGTCCACCGCGGGGAAGATGCGCTTGTCGGCGAGCTTCCGGTCGAGCTTGAGCTCCATGTTGCCGGTGCCCTTGAACTCCTCGAAGATCACCTCGTCCATGCGGGACCCGGTGTCCACCAGGGCGGTGGCGAGGATGGTCAGCGAGCCGCCGTCCTCGATGTTGCGGGCCGCGCCGAAGAAGCGCTTCGGCGGGTAGAGGGCGGTCGAGTCGACACCACCGGACAGGATGCGCCCGGAGGCCGGGGCGGCGAGGTTGTACGCGCGGCCCAGGCGGGTGATCGAGTCGAGCAGCACGACCACGTCGTGACCCAGCTCCACCAGGCGCTTGGCGCGCTCGATGGCCAGTTCGGCGACGGTGGTGTGGTCCTCGGCGGGGCGGTCGAAGGTCGAGGAGATGACCTCGCCCTTCACCGACCGCTGCATGTCGGTGACCTCTTCCGGACGCTCGTCGACGAGGACGACCATCAGGTGGCACTCGGGGTTGTTGTGCGTGATCGCGTTGGCGACCGCCTGCATGATCATGGTCTTGCCGGTCTTCGGCGGGGCCACGATCAGACCGCGCTGGCCCTTGCCGATGGGCGAGACCAGGTCGATGATCCGGGTCGTCAGCACGCCCGGGTCGGTCTCCAGGCGGAGCCGGTCCTGCGGGTAGAGCGGGGTCAGCTTGTTGAACTCCGGGCGGCCGCGGCCGTGTTCGGGCGCCATGCCGTTGACGGAGTCGAGCCGGACCAGCGCGTTGAACTTCTCGCGGCGCTCGCCCTCCTTGGGCTGGCGCACGGCACCGGTGAGGTGGTCGCCCTTGCGCAGGCCGTTCTTGCGGACCTGGGCGAGGGAGACGTACACGTCGTTGGGGCCGGGCAGGTAGCCGGAGGTGCGGATGAAGGCGTAGTTGTCGAGGATGTCGAGGATGCCCGCGACCGGGATCAGGACGTCGTCCTCGTTGATCTGCGGCTCCTGCGGGACGTCGTCGCGCCCGCGGCGGCCCCGGCGGTCGCGGTAGCGCCCGCGACGGCCACGACGGCCGCCGTCGTCGTCGAAGTCGTCCTGCTGCTGGCGGTCCTGACGGCCGCCGCCCTGCTGGCCCTGCCGGCCGCCCTGGTTCTGCTGGTCGTCGCCCTTGCCGCGGCGGTCGCGGTCGCGGCCACCCCGGTCGCGGTCGCCGCCCCGGTCACCCCGGTCGCCGCGGTCGGCGCCCCGCTCACCGCGGTCGCGGCGGTCGCGGCGGCGGCCCTCGGCGCCGTCGGTGTCGCCCTGGCCCTGCTGCTGGCCCTGGTTCTGCCCCTGGCCCTGGCCCTGGGACTGGGTCTGCTGCCCGGCCTGGTCGGCCTTCGGCTGCTGCTCGGTGCGGGTGTCGAGGGCGACCGCCTCGGTGCCGCCGGCCGGGCTGCCGGCCTCGGCGGTGGCGCGGCGGCGGCGCCGCTCGGCCGGGGCGCCGTCGACGGGGGCGCCGGCCTGCTCGGCCTGGGCGCCGTTCTTCCCGGAGGGCTGGCCGGGGATCTCGATCTGCTGCGGGGCCCCGGGGGCCTGCTCGGCGGCGGCCTTGCCGGCCTTCTTCTCCGCCTTGCCGGCCTTCTCCGCCTTGTCGGCGGGGGCCTCGTCACCCGTGCGGGTGCGGGAGGTGGCGCGGCGCTTGGGCTTGGTCTCGCCGGCGTCGTCCGCCGCGGCGGGCGCGGCCTTGGCGGGTGCCCCGCCGCCGGCCTGCGCCTCCTTGATGACCTCGATCAGCTGGCTCTTGCGCATCCGCGCGGTGCCCCTGATGCCGAGGCCCGAGGCGACCTGCTGGAGCTCGGCCAGCACCATGCCCTCGAGGCCGGTACCGCGGCGCCGCCGGGAGCCGGCACCGGAGGCAGGCGCGGAGGCGTCCGTGGCGGGCGCGGCAGCGGTCTCCTCGACACGTGCGCCCATCAGATCGGTGGTGTCGCTCACGAAGGGTCCTTCCCTGGAGCGGACGTCGGCCTGTCTGGCTCGGCGACCGGTTGTGCTGTCCGGCTTCGGTCCTTGCTGTGTGAACCGTGCCGGGGCGGTGGTCCGCCCGTTCGGCGGAAGAGATATCTGGTGATGGCGCTTCCCCCAGCCATGACACCCGGTGGCGGGGTCACGCGGCGTGGTCGCACCGGTTCCGGAGCCTGCCCGGCGGACCGCTCAGTGTCCGTGTCGGCCGCACGCGTCTACTGATCACGTACGGCGTCCACCACACAAGGCGGCTTGGGGGGCTCCCGGAAGAAGGTCTGTCCCGGACGGGGACACGAGGCACCTCGCCATGGTGGGGTCGGGTGCAGACTTGAGGTTAACACTACCGGATCCAACAAATATTCCCCCTCTCGAAATCCGGCAACCGTGTGTCAGGCCGCGAGCGGCAGAACGCTCGCCCCCTGCGCGTCCAGGCTCAGCCGGTTGGCGGCCCAGTCGGTGCCGGCCAGTGCTTCGACCTTGTCGGCCGTCTCGGCGTCCGCGAGCGCCATGACCGTCGGCCCGGCGCCGGAGATGACCGCGGGGATGCCGTCCCCGCGCAGCCGCTCCACCAGGGCGGCGCTCTCCGGCATCGCGGGCGCCCGGTACTCCTGGTGCAGCCGGTCCTCGGTGGCCGGGAGCAGCAGCTCGGGGCGCCTGGTCAGGGCCTCGACGAGCAGGGCCGCGCGGCCGGCGTTGGCGGCGGCGTCGACGTGCGGGACGGTGCGCGGGAGGAGTCCGCGGGCGGTCTCGGTCAGGACCGGCTTCCCGGGCACGAAAACCACCGGAACGATGGAATCGGCGGGCTCCATCCTGATCGCCCGGGCGGCGCCGCCCTCCATCCAGGAGAGGGTGAACCCGCCCAGCAGGCAGGCGGCCACGTTGTCCGGGTGGCCCTCGATCTCGGTGGCCAGGTCGAGCAGCGCGGCGTCGTCGAGGCGGGCCTCGCCGCCTATGGTGACCGCGCGCGCGGCGACGATGCCGGCGCAGATGGCGGCGGAGGAGGAGCCGAGGCCGCGGCCGTGCGGGATGCGGTTGGCGCAGACGATCTCCAGGCCGCGGGGCTGCCCGCCCAGCAGGTCGAAGGCGGTGCGCAGGGCGCGCACCAGCAGGTGCTTCTCGTCGCGCGGCAGCGTCTCGCCGCCCTCGCCGGCGATGTCGATGTGCAGCCCGGAGTCGGCGACCCGGACGACGACGTCGTCGTACAGGCCCAGCGCGAGGCCGAGGGCGTCGAAGCCGGGGCCGAGATTGGCGCTGGTGGCGGGGGTGCGCACCCGCACGGCGGCGGCGCGGAAGGCTGGACCGGCCATCGCTGGACGACTCTCCTTGAACTGCGTGACTGTCTGGAACTGGGTGGCGCTGGGGGGCTGTCGAAAGACATGCGAGGAGTACGGAACACACGCGCGACCGCACGGACGGTGCGGCCTACCGGCATATGCGGTGGGCGGGTTCCCCCCAGCTTATCGAAGGAAGGTTCTGCGGCGACACAGGGCGCACGGGAGGCGCACGAGGCGTGTCGGGGCGGCGCGCCCACGGGACCCGTGAGGGGCCGCCCCGATGCCGGGCCGGGTCAGGCCAGGCCGAGCCGCTCGGCCGCCGTGGCCGCGTCGACCGGCACGGTGACCGGCTGCGGGGCGCCGGCGACGGCCCAGTCCGGGTCCTTCAGGCCGTTGCCGGTGACGGTGCAGACGATGCGCTGCCCCGGGTCGACCTTGCCCTGCTCGGCGGCCTTCAGCAGACCGGCCACCGACGCGGCGGAGGCGGGCTCCACGAAGACGCCCTCCTGGGAGGCCAACAGCCGGTAGGCGCGCAGGATCTCACGGTCCGTCACCTCGTCGATGGCGCCGCCCGAGTCGTCGCGCGCGGCGAGGGCGTACTGCCAGGAGGCGGGGTTGCCGATCCGGATGGCGGTGGCGATGGTCGAGGGGTCCTTGACGACCTCGCCGCGCACGATGGGCGCGGAGCCGGACGCCTGGAACCCCCACATGCGGGGCTTGCGCGAGGCCACCCCGTCGGCGGCGTACTCCTGGTAGCCCTTCCAGTACGCGGTGATGTTGCCCGCGTTGCCCACCGGCAGCACGTGGATGTCGGGCGCGTCGCCGAGCATGTCCACGATCTCGAAGGCGGCGGTCTTCTGCCCCTCGATGCGCACCGGGTTGACGGAATTGACCAGCGCGACGGGGTAGTTGTCGCTCAGCGCGCGGGCCAGGGTGAGGCAGTCGTCGAAGTTGCCGTCGACCTGGAGGATCTTGGCGCCGTGCACGAGGGCCTGGCCCATCTTGCCCAGCGCGATCTTGCCCTGCGGCACGAGGACGGCGGAGACCATGCCGGCCCGCACGCCGTACGCCGCGGCGGAGGCCGAGGTGTTGCCGGTGGAGGCGCAGATGACGGCCTGGGCGCCCTCCTCCTTCGCCTTGCTGATCGCCATGGTCATGCCGCGGTCCTTGAAGGACCCCGTCGGGTTCGCGCCCTCGACCTTGAGGTGGACCTCGCAGCCCGTGCGCTCGGAGAGCACCTGCGCGGGCACGAGGGGCGTGCCACCCTCACGGAGCGTCACGACCGGTGTGCTGTCGGAGACGGGCAGCCTGTCCCGGTACTCCTCGATGATTCCGCGCCACTGGTGGGTCATTGCTCGTTACTCTCCTTCAACCCGCATGATGCTGGCGACACCCCGCACGGTGTCGAGCTTGCGCAGCGCCTCGACGGTACCGCCGAGGGCGGCGTCGGACGCGCGGTGGGTGACGACGACGAGGGATGCCTCGCCGTCCCCGTCCGGACGGCTCTGCTGCCGGACGGTGTCGATGGACACGCCGTGCTCGGCGAACACGGTCGCGACCTGGGCGAGCACGCCCGGCTTGTCGGCGACGTCCAGGCTGATGTGGTAGCGCGTGACGACGTCGCCCATCGGCGAGACGGGCAGCGCGGCGTACGCCGACTCCCCCGGCCCGGTGGCGCCGCCGATCCGGTTCCGGCACACGGCCACCAGGTCCCCGAGCACCGCGGACGCGGTGGGCGCGCCGCCCGCGCCGGGCCCGTAGAACATCAGCTGCCCGGCGGCGTCCGACTCCACGAACACCGCGTTGTAGGCGCCGCGGACACTGGCCAGCGGGTGGCTGAGCGGGATCATCGCGGGGTGGACGCGCGCGGTGACGGAGGCGCCGTCGGCGGCCCGCTCGCAGATGGCGAGCAGCTTGATGGTGCAGCCCATAGCCTTCGCCGAGGCGAAGTCGGCGGCGGTCACCTCGGTCATGCCCTCGCGGTAGACGTCGTCGAGGCGCACGCGCGTGTGGAAGGCGATCCCGGCGAGGATGGCGGCCTTGGCGGCGGCGTCGAAGCCCTCGACGTCGGCGGTCGGGTCGGCCTCGGCGTACCCGAGCGCGGTCGCCTCGTCCAGGGCCTCCTGGTAGCCGGCGCCGGTGGAGTCCATGGCGTCGAGGATGAAGTTGGTCGTGCCGTTGACGATGCCGAGCACCCGGTTGACCTTGTCGCCGGCCAGCGACTCGCGCAGCGGCCGGATCAGCGGGATGGCCCCGGCGACGGCGGCCTCGTAATACAGGTCCTTGCCGTGCTCCTCGGCGGCGGCGTGCAGCGCGGCGCCGTCCTGGGCGAGGAGGGCCTTGTTGGCGGAGACGACGGAGGCGCCGTGCGCGAAGGCGGTGGTGATGAGGGTGCGGGCCGGCTCGATCCCGCCGATGACCTCGACCACGACATCGAGGTCGCCGCGTTTGACCAGGGCGGTCGCGTCGGTGGTGACGAGGGCCGGGTCGATGCCCTCGCGCACCCGGTCGGGCCGCCGCACGGCCACGCCCGCCAGCTCCACGGGCGCGCCGATGCGGGCGGCGAGGTCGTCGGCGTGCGTCGTCATGATGCGCGCCACCTCTGAGCCGACCACTCCACAGCCCAGCAGCGCCACCTTCAGCGGACGCGTACGCATCATCCGACCTCGTTTCCTCATACCGTCTACGGTCCGACCAGTCTCACTCACCGGACGGGATTTCCTACGCTTGGTCCGGATCGTGAGACATGAATTTCGTCTCGTGAGCACACCCGGCTAAAGGATCTCCGCCGGCGCCTGATGGGGGGTCACTGGGGGGTCACCCCACGTCGAGCCGGAGCAGGTCCTCCTCGGTCTCCCGGCGCACGATCACCCGGGCCTCGCCGTCCCGCACGGCGACGACCGGCGGCCGGAGCACGTGGTTGTAGTTGCTGGCCATGGAGCGGCAGTACGCCCCGGTGGCGGGCACCGCGATCAGGTCGCCCGGCGCGAGGTCGGCCGGCAGGAAGGCGTCCTTGACCACGATGTCCCCGCTCTCGCAGTGCTTGCCGACCACGCGGGCCAGCATGGGCGCGGCGTCGGAGGCGCGGGAGACGAGGGCGACGCTGTACTCGGCGTCGTAGAGCGCGGTACGGATGTTGTCCGACATCCCCCCGTCGACGGAGACGTAGGTCCGCAGCCCCTCCAGCGGCTTGACGGTGCCGACCTCGTACAGCGTGAAGGCGGTCGGCCCGACGATGGCGCGCCCCGGCTCGACCGAGATGCGCGGGGTGGTGAGCCGGGCGGCCTCGCACTCGCGGGTGACGATCTCGGTGAGCGCCTTGGCGATCTCGTGCGGCTCGCGGGGGTCGTCGTCGCTGGTGTACGCGATCCCTAGCCCGCCGCCGAGGTCGATCTCGGGCAGCTCGACCCCGTGCTCGTCGCGGATGTCCCTGAGCAGCCCGACCACCCGGTGGGCGGCGACCTCGAACCCGGACATGTCGAAGATCTGCGACCCGATGTGCGAGTGGATCCCGATCACCTCGAGCCCGTCGAGCTGCAACGCCCGCCGCACGGCCTCGGCGGCCTGCCCGCCGGCCAGCGGGATCCCGAACTTCTGGTCCTCGTGGGCGGTGGCGATGAACTCGTGCGTGTGCGCCTCCACCCCCACCGTGATCCGGATCTGCACCGGCTGCCGCCGCCCCAGCTCCTGCGCGATGTGGGCGACCCGCACGATCTCCTGGAAGGAGTCGAGCACGATCCGCCCGACCCCGGCCTCGACGGCCCGGCGGATCTCGGCGGAGGACTTGTTGTTCCCGTGGAAGGCGATCCGCGCGGGGGCCATGCCGGCGCTGAGCGCGGTGGCCAGCTCGCCTCCGCTGCACACGTCCAGGTTGAGCCCCTCCTCGTCCAGCCACCGCACGACGGCCCGGGACAGGAACGCCTTCCCGGCGTAGAACACGTCCGCGTCGGCACCGAAGGCGGTCCGCCAGGCGCGCGCCCGGGACCGGAAGTCGGCCTCGTCGAGCACGTAGGCGGGGGTGCCGTACTCCTCGGCGATGCGCGTGACGGCCATCCCGCCCACGGTGACGGCCCCGTCGGCGTCGCGCCCGACGGTCTCGGCCCAGACCTTGCCGTCGAGGGCGTTGAGGTCGGTGGGCGGGGCGGAGTAGTGCCCCTCGGGGAGGACGTCGGCGTGACGGGGCCCGGCGGGGTGTGCGGAACGGCTCATGTCGCTGGGTTCTCTCACTCTGGCTAGAGATGGTCGGGTGCGTCGATGCCGAGCAGGGTGAGGCCGCCGGCCAGCACCGCCCCGACGGCTTCGGCGAGCGCCAGCCGGGCACGGTGGGCGGCCTCGGGTTTCTCCGCCCCACGCGGCAGCACGGTCACCAGGAACGGCAGCGCGGCGTCGGCGACGGCGACGAGGTGGCGGGCGAGGCGGTCGGGGGCGCGGTGCTCTGCGGCGGTGGCGAGGACGCGGGGGTGGTCGGCGAGGAGGCCGACAAGGGGGTTGTCGACGAGGCCGGGTTCGGCGGCGAACCCGAGGTCGGCGGCGTTGCGCTGGACGCTGAGGGCGCGGGCGTGGGCGTAGCGGACGCGGAAGAGGGGGTTGGTCTCGCGCTGGGCCAGGCACCCGGGACCGATGTCGGGCCGGTCGTGGGGGGCGGGGTGGAGGAGGGCCCAGCGGGCGGCGTCGGGGCCGAGGGCGAGGAGGTCCTCGGGCGGGCCGGGGGCGGGTACCGGCCGCACATCGACGCTCGTCTCGGCGGGCGCGGGCCCGACCGCGTCGGGACTCACCCCGAGCCCCGTACGCCACTCCACCGGGAGCGCGGCCTCGCAGGAGAGCCGCACGGGAACACCCTGGGACCGGAGTATCCGGGCGGCCGCGTCGGCGACGACGAGGGCGCGGGGGTCGAGGGGGCAGTGCAGCCGCACGAGCCGTCGCCCGTCGGGGGCGTCCGCGCACCCGTACCGCTCACGACGCTCCAGGATCTCCCGGACGAGGGCGGCGGGCGCGCTGGAAGCGAGGCTGATGTTGAGAAATCCGGGGCCGGTGAGGACGACGTCGCGGATGCCGGCGGCACGGGCGAGGTGGGCCTGAAGAATCGCGGCGACATCGGGCGCCGGCCGCTGGGCCGCGCGCGCGAGCTGGAGGGCGATGCCGGTGGCGTAGTCGCCGCACCCCCCGCCGCGCGGCGGCGCGACCACGGCCTTCTCCGGCACGGCGACGTCCAGCTCCCCCGCGTCCACGGCGAGACGCACCGCGTGCAGCACGGTGCGGGAGAGCTCTACGGGGGTCACGGGTCAAGCGTAGGGGAGGAGGGGGTGGGGTAGGCGACCTGGTTTGCCGGGGATCCCGAGATGTGGACGGCACAAAGGCGCCTACGCCTGAGCGGGTGACCCGCCCTGCCCCCGAGCGGAGGCGGCCCCTGGGGCTCCTGGGGCTCCTGGGGCTCCTGGGGCCGCTGGGTCGCCCCCCTCACCATCCCCGTCCCCTTCTCCCTCCACGGGCCGCTCGCCACCACTACCCCTCGCCCGCCCCTCGATCAACTGCTTCACGAGGTCGACGAGATGCTCGGGCTCGAACGGCTTGGGAAGAAAGGCGTCGATACGAGGCCCGCCGCCACCCAGGAAGTCGTACTCGGTACAGGCGCTCACGATGGCGACGGGAAGATCCCGGGTCCGCGGATCCGCCCGCAGCCTCTCGGCGGTGGCGAGCCCGTTCATCCGCGGCATGGCCATGTCGAGGGTGACGACATCCGGCCGCACGTCATGAACGACTTCCAGACACTCGGCACCATCGACCGCGGTCACGACCTCGAAGCCCTCCAGCTCGAGATTGACCCTGATCAGCTGCCGGATGACCTTGTTGTCATCGACAACAAGCACCCGGCCGGACGCCCTAGCCACACCCCGAGCGTAGGTCCGCCCCGGCCACGCCGTCCGGGTTTTCCCCACTTCCACCCCGTGCGGGTGACATGGCCTCGACGGCTGACGCTCCTGTACGCCCCGCCCTGCGGAAACCCGTACCGGACCACCCCACCCGAGCTGGTAGTGTTCTACCCGTCGCCGCGAGCAACCCCAGCCCGCGCCGAACACGCCCCCGTAGCTCAGGGGATAGAGCAACGGCCTCCGGAGCCGTGTGCGCAGGTTCGAATCCTGCCGGGGGCACATGTTTTAAGGTGTGTCCAAGACCCCGTCACCAGCGGAAACGCTGAGGCCGGGGTCTTCGCGTATGTGCAGGGTGGTGCCTACTGTTGCCGCTGAACACGCCGCCGGGCGCGCCCAACAAGTGATCGACGTTCACCTTGTCGGCCAGGGTATGGAATGCAGGACCCGCCAGCCGGGACTTCACCAGCCCCTGGCGCCAGGAATCTCACTCTGTGCGACGAGGCAAGAGCTATGAGACACGCCGCTCAATGAAACCCGCGTCGGATTTTGTCGAGCAAGTCCCGCAGGGGCTCACCAGAACACAACTGGGTGCCATACCGCAACGAGAAGTTGACTTACCTCGTTGCAACATGGTCGGAGGCGAAGGGATGCGGCACGAGGCTCGGCAGACCCGCTGAACGTACTGCCCATTCCCGGGTAGGCCCTCCGAAGCGGTGGACCGTCCGGCGACTTCCGCGCAAGCCGCCGCCGTGACCGGTGTCAGTGACAGCGCGGCCGTCTCGTAAGAGCGACGACGCGGGCTGACGGGCGGGATCAGCTCCATTCGCGGGGGCGGGGCGCCAAGATCTCCGTGACCACCGTGCGCGACGAGGCCATGACCTCCGCTGTGAAGCGGCGTGGGCCGATGCCCAGTCGGCGTAGGGCCGCGGTGTGGTCGGTGGCGACGATGACGGTGGTGGTGAGGAGGAGGAGTCGCCAACCGGTCATGACGGGCCGGCGTAGCGGCGCGGGAGTTCGGCCAGGGAGGCGCGGAGGCGGGTGCAGTGGAAGGGGATGTGGCGTTTCTCGTCGGCGAGGATTCGGGCCGCTACCTCCGAGGTCAGGGCGTCGTGTGTGCCGTCGCGCAGGGCGCGGTAGTAGTGGAGGGCCACCACCTCGGCGATCATCAGGACCAGGAGTTCCAGGCGCAAACCCAGGAGGCGGCGGAGGCGGATGAAGGCCGTGTCCGTCCAGTGGCCGGCGATCACGGAGCGGCCGCCCGCGGCCAGTAGGGCGGCCAGCAGGCGGGCGTGGTTCTGTTCCTCGGCGACGAAGAGGCGGACGGCCGCAGCGTATGCGGGGTCGCCGGCGCGGTCGGCCTTCGCGATGAGGTTCGCACCGTCGCCGTCCTCGCCGATCTGGAAGCGCTGGATGCCGGCCCACACCGGCGGGGGCAGGGTCGCGCCCTGGTTCCAGTCGGGGTCGCCCTGCGCCCGGCGCCGCTCGCGTTCCTGCTCGAAGCGCCGGGTCCAGGTCTGGAACTCGCCCTCGGATATGCGGTGCACGTCGTCGCGTCCTCTCCTGGACCCGGTGATGGAGTGCTCGGGTTCTGGAGAGGAACGACGCAGCCCGGCCGGTGGCCGTTCCGCCGCGGGGTCAGCCCCGGGACAGCACCGTCGTCAGCGCCTGGCGCAGCAGCGACGTCGGGTCCGGGGCCGGGCCCGGGGAGCGCCAGGCGACGAAGCCGTCGGGGCGGATGAGGATGGCGCCGTCGCGGGCCACGCCGTGGGCGCGGGCCCAGTCGGTGTCCGGGGTCTCCGGGAGGAGGTCGGTGCCGATGCGGTACGGGGTCAGGGGGACCCCCAGTTCCGCCGCCAGGGCGAGCGCCGCCTCGTGCCAGCCCGTCGGGTCCGTCGCGTCCGAGAGGAGGACCAGGTCGCGCTCGTACAGGTCGAGGGTGGAGACGCGGGTGTCGTCCGGTCGGCGGAGCCAGAGGTGGGGGGCCCGGCTGCCGGGGGCGCCCTGGAGGGAGAGGCCCTCCGGAACCACCGGGGTCGCCGGGTCGGCGCCGAGGACCGCGCCCTGGGGGTAGCGGTAGCCGAGGGCGACGTTGAGGATGCCGCGCTGGGGGCCGCCGCCGCCTCCGGTGGGCGCCGCGAAGCCGGGGTGGCTGTGCTCGGCGGAGCGGGCGGCGGCGCGGGCGCTGGTGGCCTCCGCGACGGGGCGGCGCTCGGCGTCGTAGGTGTCGAGGAGGCCGTCGCCCGCCCAGCCGTTCTGGACGGCGGCCAGCTTCCAGGCCAGGTTGTGGGCGTCCTGGATGCCGGTGTTGGAGCCGAAGGCGCCGGTCGGGGACATCTCGTGGGCCGAGTCGCCGGCCAGGAAGACGCGGCCCGAGCGGTAGGCGCGGGCCACCCGCTGGGCGGCGTGCCAGGGGGCCTTGCCGGTGAGGACGACGTCCAGGTCCGGGTCGCCGACCGCGCGGCGGATGTGCGCGGCGCAGCGCTCCTCGGTGAAGTCCTCCAGCGTCTCGCCCCGCTCGGGGTGCCAGGGGGCGTGGAAGACCCAGTTCTCCTTGTTGTCGACGGGGAGCAGGGCGCCGTCCGCGTCCGGGGTCGTCAGGTAGCAGACGATGAAGCGGCGGTCGCCGACCACGTCGGCCAGGCGGCGGGAGCGGAAGGTGATGCTGATGTTGTGGAAGAGGTCGCCGGGGCCGCTCTGACCGATGCCGAGCTGCTCGCGGATCGGGCTGCGCGGGCCGTCGGCGGCGACCAGGTGGTCGGCGCGGACGGTGGTGTGCTCGCCGGTCTCGCGGCTCTTGACGGTCGCGGTGACGCCGTCGGGGTCCGTCTCGAAGGACAGCAGCTCCGTGCCGAAGCGCAGGTCGCCGCCGAGTCGGCGGGCGTGGTTCAGGAGTTCGGGCTCCAGGTCGTTCTGGCTGCACAGGCACCACGCGCTGGGGCTGAAGCGGGCCAGGCCGCCGCCCGCGTCGATCTCCTTGAACAGCCACTCCCCGGCGTCGCCGACCAGCGTGGGCGTCTGGAGGATGCCGTGGTTGTCGGCGAGGGTCGCGGCGGCCTTCCGGATGTCCGGCTCGGTGCCGGAGACCCGGAACAGCTCCATGGTGCGGACGTTGTTGCCGCGCCCGCGCGGGTGGATGGAGGTGCCGGCGTGCTTCTCCACCAGCAGGTGGGGCACGCCGAGCCGGCCCAGGAAGACCGAGGTGGACAGGCCCACCAGGGATCCGCCGACGATCAGGACCGGCACGCGGTGCACGCCCGGTTCGGCTGGTGCGTTCATCGTTTCGTCCTCCGTTGCCTCGAGCCCGCTGATGACGTGACTGGTCATCCATGCCCCGTCACGCGCGTGGCGGCGCAGGCTTCACCCGCTTAACCCTCCTGGTTCGCGGAGCCCGCGGCACCGGCACACGATCGTGCTTACGCGACCGCCACGCCCGTCACGTCCCGCGTGTGACGTCCCGTGTGCGCCGGTCGTGCGCGCACCCCCCGCACATCCACTCCCCAAGAGTTCCCGAAGAGAGAGGTGGGCCGGATGCCGGTCTCCCCCGTCGTACCGACGGCTTCCCCGTCCACGGACGTCCCGGACGCCCCGGACGTCCGGGACACCCCCGCGCCCTCCGCCGCGCCGGGCGGCGTCTCGATCTCCGCGTTCGACGGATCGCGCGTACGGGTCGTCCTGATGCTGGACGTCCACGACGGGATGCAGCAGGAGTTCCTGGACGGCTACGAGCGCATCCGCGACCGCGTCGCCGCCGTGCCGGGCCACGTCAGCGACCAGCTGTGCCAGTCCCTGGAGAACCCCACGCAGTGGCTGCTGACCAGCGAGTGGGAGAGCGCGGCGCCCTTCCTGGCCTGGGTGAACAGCGACGAGCACCTGGACGCGGTGCAGCCCCTGCAGGACTGCGTCCGCGACACCCGCTCCCTGCGCTACAGCATCCTGCGCGAGACCCTGCCGGAGGCCGGCGCGGTGCCCGCGGCGGCGGGCGACCAGCTCACCGCGGGGCCCCGGATCGGCGACAACGTCGTGCGGCACGCGCTGACCTTCACCGTGCGGCCCGGCAGCGAGGAGAAGGTCGCCGAGCTGCTGGCCGGCTACCAGTCCCCGGACGCGGACGTGGACGCCGCGACCCGGCTGCTGCGCACCTCCCTGTTCATGCACGGCAACCGGGTGGTCCGGGCGGTGGAGGTGCAGGGCGACCTCCAGACGGCCCTGCGGCACGTGGCCAGGCAGCCCGGGGTGCGGGCGGTGGAGGAGGCGATGAACCCCCACCTGGAGGAGGACCGCGACCTCGACGACCCGCACTCCGCCCGCCGGTTCTTCACCCGGGCCGCGATGCCGGCCGTGCACCACGTGACGTCGGGCAGCGTGGCGGACACCGCCCGTCCGCAGCGGTGCGCGCTGCTCTACCCGGTGCGCGAGGGCGCCGGGCCCGAGCTGGCCCGGCTGCTGGCCCGGCAGGACACCTCCACCGCGTACACCCCGGACAGCCCGGTCCTCTCGGCCACCGTATTCCACCGCGACGACCTGGTGGTGCGCCTCGTCGACGTGGCGGGCGACCCGGACGAGGTGCCCGCGCACGTGCTCGGCCTGCACGAGGCCGGCGACGGCGCAGGCGTCGCCGTGGCCGAGCGGCTCCTCGACCTCGGCGCCGCCGGCATCGAGGGCTCCCTCACCGAGCCCCGCACGCTGTCGCTGCTGTTCGCGGCGGCCCGGATGACGCCGGTGACCGACCGGCGCGCGCCCGTCGTCTCCTGACGCCCCACCCGCCCGAACCCTTCTCAGACCCCGTCGACCGTCCTCACGGAGAGACCCACATGACCAACCAGCAGGCACGCATCGTCTCCCTCGGCGACACCGCGCCCAACACCCGCCGCGGCGGTGACATCCGCGCCATCCTGACGCCGACCACCGCCGGGTCGACCAGCGGCTTCATGGGTGTGGCCATCATCCAGCCGGGCGAGAAGATCGCCGAGCACTACCACCCGTACTCCGAGGAGTTCGTGTACGTCACCGAGGGCGCCCTGGAGGTGGACCTGGACGGGTCCCCGTACGCGCTGGCCACCGGTCAGGGGCTGCTCGTCCCGGAGAACGTGCGCCACCGCTTCCGCAACCCCGGCTCCGTCGAGGCGCGCATGGTCTTCCACCTGGGTCCGCTGGCGCCCCGCCCCGAGCTGGGCCACGTGGACACCGAGGACGCGGCCGGCAACCCGATCCAGCACCTGGCGCCGCACGAGGTCCGCGCGGCGCACGGCACCCAGGACGCCGGGGCCTGCTGCGCCGGGCAGGCGGCGGGGCAGAACGCCGGGCACACCGCAGGACACGCGGCCGCGCAGGAGCGTCCGGCCGCCGCGGCCGAGGCGGTGTCATGACGCGGCGCCGGGTCGCGGTCACCGGGATAGGCGTCGTCGCCCCCGGCGGGATCGGCGCCCCCCAGTTCTGGAGCCTGCTGTCCGAGGGGCGCACGGCCACCCGCCGCATCTCCCTGTTCGACCCGGCGGGGCTGCGCTCGCAGATCGCCGCCGAGTGCGACTTCGACCCCGCCGCGCACGGCCTGGACCTCGCCACGATCCAGCGCAACGACCGCTACGTGCAGTTCGCGCTGGTCGCGGCGGCCGAGGCCGTCAAGGACGCGCGGCTCGACCTGGGCCGCACCGACCCGTGGCGGGCCGGGGCCACCCTGGGCACCGCGGTCGGCGGCACCACCCGCCTGGAGCACGACTACGTGCTGGTCAGCGAGCGGGGCGCGCGCTGGGACGTGGACGGCAAGCGGGCCGAGCCGCAGCTGGAGCGGGCCTTCACCCCGGCGACCCTGTCGTCGGCGGTGGCCGAGGAGTTCGGCTGCCAGGGGCCGGTGCAGACGGTGTCCACCGGGTGCACCTCGGGCCTGGACGCGGTCGGGTACGCCTACCACGCGGTCGCCGAGGGCCGCATGGACGTCTGCCTGGCGGGCGCGGCGGACTCCCCCATCTCGCCGATCACCATGGCCTGCTTCGACGCCATCAAGGCGACCTCGCCGAACAACGACGACCCGGCGCACGCCTCCCGCCCCTTCGACGCCGACCGCAACGGCTTCGTGATGGGCGAGGGCGCGGCGGTGCTCGTCCTGGAGGACCTGGAGCACGCCCGGGCCCGCGGCGCGGAGATCTACTGCGAGGTCTCCGGCTACGCGACCTTCGGCAACGCCTACCACATGACCGGGCTCACCAAGGAGGGCCTGGAGATGGCCCGGGCCATCGACACCGCGCTCGGCATGGCGGAGCTGACCGGCTCGGACGTCGACTACGTCAACGCGCACGGCTCGGGCACCCTGCAGAACGACCGGCACGAGACGGCGGCGGTCAAGCGGTCCCTGGGCGACCACGCCTACGCGACCCCGATGAGCTCGATCAAGTCGATGGTGGGCCACTCGCTCGGCGCGATCGGCTCCATCGAACTGGCCGCGTGCGTCCTGGCCATGGCCCACCAGGTGGTGCCGCCGACGGCCAACTACACCACTCCTGACCCGGAGTGCGATCTGGACTACGTGCCCCGCGAGGCGCGCGAGCGGGCCCTGCGGCACGTGCTGAGCGTGGGCAGCGGCTTCGGCGGCTTCCAGTCCGCGGTGGTGCTGAGCGCCACCGACGGCGGGCGCTCCCTGAGCGGAAGAGGAGGGCCGCGATGAGCGGACGACAAGGGCCCCGGCGCGCGGTCGTCACCGGGCTCGGCGTGGTGTCCCCGCACGGGGTCGGCGTCGAGGCGTTCTGGAAGGCGACCGTGGACGGCGCCAGCAGCCTGGGGCCGGTCACCCGGGACGGCTGCGACCAGTTGCCGCTGCGGGTGGCGGGCGAGGTGCCCGGCTTCGACGCGGCCGAGCTGGTCGAGGACCGCTACCTGGTGCAGACCGACCGCTTCACCCACTTCGCGCTGACCGCGGCGCAACTGGCCCTCGCGGACGCCCGGTTCGGACGGGCCGACGTCACCTCGCCGTACTCGGTCGGGGTGGTCACGGCGGCCGGTTCGGGCGGCGGCGAGTTCGGGCAGCGCGAGCTGCAGAACCTGTGGGGCCAGGGCTCCAAGTACGTGGGCCCGTACCAGTCGATCGCCTGGTTCTACGCGGCCAGCACCGGCCAGATCTCCATCCGCAACGACTTCAAGGGGCCGTGCGGTGTGGTGGCCGCCGACGAGGCGGGCGGTCTGGACGCGCTGGCGCAGGCGGCGCTCGCGGTGCGCGGCGGCACCGACACGGTGGTCTGCGGCGCGACGGAGGCGCCGCTGGCGCCGTACTCCATCGTCTGCCAGCTGGGCTATCCCGAGCTGAGCCGGGAGAGTGCGCCCGAGCGCGCCTATCTGCCCTTCACCGACGCGGCCCGCGGGTTCGCGCCGGCCGAGGGCGGGGCGGTGCTCCTGGTGGAGGCCGAGGAGGCGGCGCGCCGGCGCGGCGCGGAGGCGCGGGCGACGGTGGCCGGGCACGCGGCGACCTTCACCGGCGCCTCGCGGTGGGACCGGTCGCGGGCCGGCCTCGCCCGGGCCATCGAGGGCGCGCTGGCGGAGGCCGGCTGCCGGCCCGAGGACGTGGACGTGGTCTTCGCCGACGCCCTCGGCATCCCGGAGGCCGACCGGGCGGAGGCCGGCGCGCTGGCCGACGCACTCGGCGCGCACGCGGCACGGGTGCCGGTGACGGCGCCCAAGACCGGCACGGGCCGGGCGTACTGCGCGGCGCCGGTCCTCGACGTGGCGACGGCGGTGCTCGCGATGGAGCACGGGCTGATCCCGCCGACCCCGAACGTCATCGACGTCGCCTGTGATCTCGACCTGGTGACCGGGCGGGCGCGGGCCGCCGAGCCGCGCACGGCACTGGTCCTGGGCCGGGGGCTGATGGGCTCCAACGCGGCGCTGGTGCTGCGCAAGGGGGCCGCACCGGCCGCCGGCTGACATCCCACCGGCTGACATCCCAAGTGAGTGGAACCGAGTGAAGGAGCACCTCCGCATGACCGAGCAAGTGGATTACCAGGTGACCGTCGAGGAGCTGTCGGCGCTCATGAAGCGCACCGCCGGCGTGCACGTCGACCCGGCCGCCCTCGAGCAGCAGGCCGACGCCGGCTTCGACACCTTCGGCCTGGACTCCCTCGGCCTGCTGGGCATCGTGGCCGAGCTGGAGAAGCGCCACGGCCTGGGCCTGCCCGAGAACGCCGAGCGCTGCAAGACGCCCGCGGACTTCCTCGCGCTGGTCAACGGCGCCCTCAGGACGGGAGTGTGACCATGGCAGGGCACACCGAGAACGAGATCGTCGTCGCCGCGCCGATGGAGCTGGTCTGGGACATGACCAACGACATCGAGGGCTGGCCCCGGCTGTTCAGCGAGTACGCCTCCGTGGACGTCCTGGAGCGGGACGGCGCCAAGGTCACCTTCCGGCTGACCATGCACCCGGACGAGAACGGCACGGTGTGGAGCTGGGTCTCCGAGCGCACCGCCGACCCGGCCTCCCGCTCGGTGCGGGCCCGCCGGGTGGAGACCGGTCCGTTCCAGTTCATGGACATCGTCTGGGAGTACGCCGAGACGCCCGAGGGCGTGCGGATGCGCTGGGTGCAGGACTTCGCGATGAAGCCGGACGCGCCGGTGGACGACGCCTGGATGACGGACAACATCAACCGCAACTCGCGCACCCAGATGGCGCTCATCCGGGACAAGATCGAGCAGGCCGCGGGCGAGGGCCGGCGTCCCGCCGCAGCCGTCGCCGAGTGAAGGGGAGTTCCACCGTGCACCACACCCTGATCGTCGCCCGGATGGCCCCGGGCGCGGCGCCGGACATCGCGAAGGTGTTCGGCGAGTCCGACCGCGGCGAGCTGCCCCACCTGGTGGGGGTCTCCCGGCGCAGTCTCTTCGAGTTCGGCGACGGCGTGTACCTGCATCTCATCGAGAGCGAGCAGGACCCGGCGCCGGCCATCGCGAAGCTGACCGGGCACCCGGAGTTCCGGGCGGTCAGCGAGCGCCTGGAGCCGTACGTGTCCGCGTACGACCCGGAGACCTGGCGGTCCCCGCAGGACGCGATGGCGCGCTGCTTCTACCGCTGGGAGCGCACGCCGGCCACGGCCGGCTGACGGCGTCACGCACTGCGTCGGGGTCGCCCGGGAATCTCCGGGCGACCCCGACGCATGTGCGGGCATGATCGGACCATGACGTCATCCTTCGATCCGCACGCCCTGCTGGCCGCGAGCCGCCTCGGCGTGCTCGCCACGATCAAGTCCGACGGCCGCCCGCAGCTCTCCCCCGTCATGCCGTCCTACGACCGGGAGGCGGGCGTCGTCCGCGTCT
Source organism: Streptomyces sp. NPDC048182 (assembly GCF_043202555.1). Taxonomy (NCBI): domain Bacteria; kingdom Bacillati; phylum Actinomycetota; class Actinomycetes; order Kitasatosporales; family Streptomycetaceae; genus Streptomyces; species Streptomyces sp. NPDC048182. Next base: position 115,633 of record NZ_JBIDAQ010000012.1, read on the forward strand.
CCACCCGGGACGGCCTGGCCAAGACGGCGAACCTGCGCCGCGACCCGCGCGCCGCCCTGGAGGTCACCGCGCCCGACGGCCGCTCCTGGGCCACCGCCGAGGGCACCGTCACCCTCACCGGACCCGGCACCGATCCGCACGGGCCGGAGGTCGAGGCGCTGGTGGCGTACTACCGGGCCGCCGCCGGCGAGCACCCGGACTGGGACGAGTACCGCGCTTCGATGGTCGCCGACCGCCGGGTGCTGATCACCCTCGCGGTGGAGCGGGTGTACGGGGCGGACCTGGGCTGAGCAGAGGCGCCGCCGTGTACGTACCTCCAGGCGCACGCACCCCCGCAGTCCCCCGTGTCGCCTGGAGGCAACCATGCGCCCGTCCCGCCGCAGGGCCGGAGTCGTCGTCCTGCTCGGTGTGCTGGGCCTGACCCTGGCCGCGCTCGCCTTCCCGGGGCTGCTCGGCCTCGGGCAGGCCGCCGGCGGCGGCCAGGACCGGGTCGTGGCCGGCACGAAGTACGGGCCGCTCACGGAGGCGGACCGGGACTTCGTGGTCAAGGTGCGGGCCGCCGGGCTGTGGGAGTACCCGCTGGGCGAGCTGGCGATGCGGCGCGGCACCACGCCGGCGGTGCGCACGGCCGGCATGCACCTGGTGGTCGGGCACGCGGGGCTCGACGCGCTGTGCCGGCAGATCGCGCCCGAGCTGGGCATCACGCTGCCCAACCGGGCCTCGCCGCAGCAGGAGGGGTTCGTGGCGACGGTGGACGCGCGCGAGGGCAAGGCGTTCGACGCCGCCGCCGTGCACATCATGCGGGTGACGCACGGGCAGATCTTCCCGGTGGTCGCCGGGATCCGGGCGACCACGAGGAACACCCTGGTACGGCGGCTGGCCGACCTGGCCAACGACACCGTCCTGGACCACATGACGGTCCTGGAGCGGACCGGTCTGGTCGGCTTCGACAAGGTGACCTTCGAGCAGACCGGCCCCGGCAAGCTGCCCGCCGCCAAGGTGACCCCGCCCCCGCCGGACCCGGGTGAGCGGGTGCTGGTGCTGAGGCCGCGGCCGGACCTGAAGCTGAACACGGCGACTCCGGTGCCGTCGCCGGCGCACTGACCCCGGCCCCGTCCCGGGGGAGGCTCAGGCGCTGCGCCTGCGGGAGGCCGTCTTCTTCGCGGGGGCCGCCTTCTTGGCGGCGGTGCCCTTGGCCGCCGCCGGCTTCCTCTGACCCGAACGCCCTCCGGACGCGGTGGACTTGGCGGTCGCCTTCTTCTCCGCGGCGGCCGTCTTCTTGGCCGCGGTCTTCTTCGCCGCGGCCGAGGTGGACTTCTTGCCGCCGGTCTCCTTCGGGGTCCGCCGCAGGGAACGGACGTCGGCCGCCGGCTCCTCCTCGCCCCGGGACTCGCGGGCCGCGGCGACGCTGCTCTCCAGGGCGGCCATCAGGTCGAGCACCTTGCCGGAGGAGGCCGGCTCGGGCGTCTGCGGGGGCGCCTCACCGGCCGACTTCGCGGCGACGACCTCCTCCAGCGCCTCCTGGTACTCGTCGTGCAGGTCGGCGAGGTCGATCTCGCCGAGGGTGTCCATCAGGGCGTCCGCGAGGTCCAGCTCCTGGTCGCGCACGGTGACCCCGGCGTCGGGGGCGACGCCCTCGGGGGCGCGCACCTCGTCCGGCCAGAGCAGGCCGTGCATCGCGATGGCGTCGCCGACCACGCGCAGCATGCCGAGCCGCTCCCGCCCGCGCAGGGCGAACTTGGCGATGGCGACGCGGTTGCTCCGCTTCAGCGCCTCGCGCAGCAGGGTGTACGGCTTGGCGGCGGGGGCGCCGGAGGCGGCGAGGTAGTAGGCGGAGCCCATCTGGAGCGGGTCGATGCGGTCGCCGGGGACGAAGGCGACGATCTCGATGGTGCGGGCGGTCGGGATGGGCAGGTGGGAGAGGTCCTCGTCGGTGATCGGGATCATCGAGCCGTCCGCGTCCTCGTACGCCTTGCCGATCTCGCTCTGGGCGACCTCGCGGTCCTCCAGCTCGCAGACCTTGCGGTAGCGGATCCGGCCGCCGTCCTCGGCGTGGATCTGGCGGAAGGAGATGGCGTGGCTCTCGGTCGCGTTCACCAGCTTGATCGGGATGCTGACCAGGCCGAAGGAGATGGCGCCGTTCCAGATGGATCGCACGTGCCGCACCTTTCCCCGCGAGGCCCGCGTTGCCTTACGGGCGTTTTGTCCACGTTTCGTGAGACTCTCATGGTATGGCGCCTATCACGGTGGTGGAGGGGCGGCGGGTGCCGCTGAGCAATCTGGAGAAGGTGCTGTATCCGGCCACCGGCCTCACCAAGGCGGAGGTGCTGCACCACTACGCGACGACCGCGCCGGTGCTGCTGCCGCATCTGCGGGACCGCCCGGTGTCCTTCCTGCGCTACCCGGACGGGCCGGACGGCGAGGTGTTCTTCACCAAGAACGTGCCGCCGGGTACGCCCGACTGGGTCACCACGGCCGAGGTCGCCCGCTCCGAGGGGCCCGCGCGGATGGTCCTGGTGCAGGACCTGCCGAGCCTGATGTGGGCGGCGAACCTGGTGACCGAGTTCCACACCCACCAGTGGACGGCCGGGCACCCCGAGGAGGCCGACCGGCTGGTCTTCGACCTCGACCCCGGCCCGCCCGCCACCGTCGTGCAGTGCTGCGCGGCCGCGCTGTGGCTGCGGGAGCGGCTGGCGGCGGACGGCGTCGAGGCGTACGCGAAGACCTCGGGCGCGAAGGGGCTGCACCTGCTGGCGGCGGTGCGCGGGGCGTCCTCGGAGCGGGTGTCGGAGTACGCGAAGGCGCTGGCCGTGGAGGCGGAGCGGGCGCTGCCTGAGCTGGTGGTGCACCGGATGACGCGGAGCCTGCGGCCCGGGAAGGTCTTCGTGGACTGGAGCCAGAACGCCGCCCGCAAGACGACGGCCACCCCCTACACGCTGCGGGCGCGCACCGAGCCGGCCGTGTCCACGCCGGTGACCTGGGAGGAGGTGGCGGCGTGCCGGCGGCCGGAGGAGCTGGTGTTCGGGGTGGCGGACATCGCGCCCCGGGTGGCCGAGCACGGCGACCTGCTGGAGCCGTTGTTCGCCGACCGCCGACCCGAGGTGCCGTAGCCGGCGTTCAGAGGCCCGCCCACGTCCCCCGGTCCCGCGCGAGGGCGTGCAGCGCCTCCACGTCCGCCGGCTTCAGGGTGCCGCCCAGCCGGGCGAGGCCGGCCAGCTCCCCGCCGGTGAGGACGCGCAGCCCGCGGGGCTCGGCGGTCAGGGCGACGGCCGCCGGGTCGACCAGGACGAGGACGGGCCGGACCTCGGCGGTCAGGGCGTGCGCCGCGCGGTCGGCGTCGGCGCGGACCCGGCGCAGCAGCGGGCGCGGCTCGCCCCGGCCGAGGCCCACCAGCGGGTCGGCGATGTGCACGCGCTGCCGGCGGGCGGGCAGCACGTGCAGGGCGTAGAGGCCGCCGGGCCCGATCAGCAGGTGGTGCAGGCGGTCGCCGCCGGGCAGCGGGAGGGAGTGCAGGGCGCGCCAGCCGGCGCCGTCGAGCCCGTCGAGCACCGCGCCGGTGGCCTGCTCGGCGGCGAGCGCCCGGCGCCGCGGGTCGGGGCGCAGCCGGGGTCCGGGGCGGCCGGGGTCGCGGTCCAGGGCGACGAGGAGGGCCTCGCCGGGGCGGTTGGGGGCGAGGTCGTCGTCGGGGTGCAGGGCGAGGCGGGCCAGTTCGGCGGGGCCGGGTACGGGGGGCGGGCCGACGGTGACCGGGCCGGTGAGGAAGGGGCCGAGCGCGGTGAGGACGTCCTCGCGGCGGTCGGCGTGCAGGAGGCTGACGCGGGCGTCGTCGCGGTCGTACCAGGCGAGGTCGGAGCCGTCGGTGCCGCAGACGTGGAGCAGCTCCCGGCCGTGCCGGCGGATCGGTACGACGCGCAGTCCGCTCATGCGCACATCACCTCCCGACCATGGGACCAGGCGGGGTGCTGCGGGGGCAAGAACCGGGCTACCTTTGACGAGAGTTGGGCCGAATGGTGTGGGGAGGTCCCTGTTGCGCACCCGCGGTGAGCGACCCGACGTGCCGGCTCCCGACCGGCCGTGGCACGAGATCGTGCCGGGGCTGTGGATGGGCGGCCACGAGTACCGCCGGTCCGCCGGACGCCTTGAGCTCGCCGTGGTGCGGGACGAGTTCGATCTGGTCCAGACGCTGCTGCGGCTGCCGGGGCACGGCCCGGACGCCGGCGTCGAGCACCAGGTGTGGCCGATTCCCGACGGGCCCCTGGACGGCACCCAGCTCGCCGGCGTGATCCGGCTGGCGGACGCGGCGGTGGACGCCGTGGACCGGGGCCGGCGGGTCCTGGTCCGCTGCTTCCACGGCTACAACCGCTCCGGCCTCGTCGTCGCGCACGCGCTGATGCGCCGGGGCGTCGGGGCGGAGGAGGCCATCCGGCTGGTGCGGGCCCGCCGCTCGCCGTGGGCGCTGCACAACGAGCTGTTCGAGGCGTATCTGCGCACGGGGCCGGCCACGGCCCGGCTCCTGGAGGAGCTGGCCGAATAGCGCCGGGGGACCTGGCGTACAAAATGGACTTCCGTCCGAATAAGGTGAAGCGGTCCGGTCCGTTTACACCTCGCGGGCGATGCCCCGACCCCAGGAGTGCCGTGTTCCCCCGCCCCCGCGCGCGCAGCCGATCGCGTCGCCGCGCCCTCGCCGCCCTGGCGCCGGCCGCGCTGCTCGCGACGGCCGCGGTCGGCTGCGGCGACGCCGGCGGGCTGCGCGGCGCGGGGACGGCGCCGACCGCGCACAGCCCGGCGCGGCTCTGGCCGGACCTGACGCCGGCGTCGAGTCCGGCGTACGACATCGGCGAGGTGGACACCGAGGTGCTGAAGGGAGTCGCCGTCCCCGGCGGCGACATCCGCCGGGTGGATCCTGCCGCGGCGGTGCGCGCGGAGATCGCCGCGCACCCGGACGACTACCGGGGCGCCAAGGCCCACTACCGCGGGACCGCCGACCGGATGGCCGACTGCGCCGCGGGCGGCGATCGCGACCGCTGCCCGGTGCTCACCCCGTACTACCGCGACCTCACCGGCGACGGCCGCGCCGACATGACCCTCGGCTTCGAGCTGCTGCCCGCGAAGATGACCGCCGTGCGCGTCTACACCGTCGAGAAGGGCCGCCTGGTGCGGGTGATGTCCTACGACGACGCGGTCAGCGGCGTCGAGCTGGCCGGGCGGTCGCTGATCGTCCGCTCGCCCTCGGAGGTCGCCGGCTACGAGTACCGCCTGCAGTGGAGCTGGGACGGCGACCAGCGGGCGATGCTGCTCACCCACGACGAGATGCTGCGCACCGGCCGCGGGAAGAAGCACCCGCCGCGCACCGGTCCGTCCCCGAGCCCCTCGGCGAGCGCCGGATGAGATGCGCGCTCCCCCGGTGGGCCGGCCCGCTGGCCGTGAAGGCCGCCGTGTTCATCACCGTGATGTGCTGCGCGCTGGCCGCGCTGCTCGGCGTCCTGGTGCACGTCTCGGTGACCGACCAGACCGTCGGCCGGGCCCGCGACACCGCCCTGGCCCGGCTGCGGGACGCGACCGAGGCGTACGAGGCCGGGGACCAGCCGCGACCCGGCGCGGGCGTCGACCCGCCGGGGCTGCCGGCCGAGCTGCGGGAGCTGGCGGCCTCGGGGCGGCGCGGCACGGTGGTCGCGGAGACCGACGGGCGGCCGACCATGTGGGCGGCGGGCCCGGCCGACGGCGGGCGGGCGCTCGCGGTGCGGGTCGACCACGCCCAGGGCGAGCGCACCATCCAGGGCCTCGACCGGGCCATCGTCTGGTCCTCGGCCCTGGCCATCGGCGCGACCCTGCTGGTCGGGGCGTTCGCGGTGACCCGGGTGACGCGCCGGCTGCACACCACGGCGCGGGTGGCCCGGCGCATCACCGCCGGCGACCTCGACGCGCGGGTGGGTGATCCCCTGACCCGGGACCCGGCGCGTTCGCAGGACGAGGTGGCCGCGGTGGCCGCCGCCCTGGACTCGATGGCGGCCTCCCTGCAGGGCAAGCTCCTCGCCGAGCAGCGCTTCACCGCGGACGTCGCGCACGAGCTGCGCACCCCGCTCACCGGCCTGCACGCGGCGGCCGAGCTGCTGCCGCCTGGCCGCCCGACCGAGCTGGTGCGCGACCGGGTCGCGGCGCTGCGCACGCTCACCGAGGACCTGCTGGAGATCTCCCGTCTGGACAGCGGCCGTGAGCTGCTGGAGGTGGACACCGAGGCGCTGGGCGCGCTGGCCGGCCGGGTCGCCCGGGGCGCCGGGGCGGGCACCCGCGTGGAGGTGGTGCGGGACGCCCGGGTGGAGACCGACCGGCGGCGCCTGGAGCGGGTGCTCGGCAACCTGGTCGGCAACGCGCACGGGCACGGGCGGGCGCCGGTCGTGCTGACCGTCGACGGGCCGGTGATCACCGTGCGCGACCACGGCGACGGCTACCCCGGCTACCTCCTCGCGCACGGCCCGCAGCGCTTCCGCACCGAGGGCGGCTCGAAGGGCCACGGCCTGGGCCTGACCATCGCGCTGGGCCAGGCGGAGGTGCTGGGGGCCCGGCTGGACTTCGCGAACCCGCCCGGCGGCGGGGCGCTGGCCACGCTGACGCTGCCTCAGCAGCCCTGAGCGCGGGACACGGCGGGAGACGTCCGCCTGTTGGCGCAGCACAACGGCGCACACACCCTGCCAGGTGGGTAGGTTCCGGACATGACGAAGGCCGCAGCCGGCACCGGCATCACCGTGGCACCGGGGGACGCGCCCGCTCCCCTCGCGCCCCTGGCCCGGCGCCGGGGCGTCGAGCTGGCCCTGATCGTCATGGCCGTCCTGCTGTCGGTCTTCGGTTACTGCAACGTCGGCCTGGCCCAGGAGGGCAGCCTGCCGCCGGGCGCCGCCGGCTACGGGGCGGGGCTCGGCGTCCTCGCGCTCCTCGCGCATCTGGCGGTGCGGCTGCGGGCCCCGTGGGCCGACCCGCTGCTGCTGCCGATCGGGGTGCTGCTCAACGGCCTCGGCCTGGTCCTCATCTACCGGCTCGACCTGGAGACGCCGGGCGACCGGGCGGCGCCCACCCAGCTGGTGTGGTCCACGCTCGGGGTCGCCCTGTTCATCGTGGTCGTCCTGCTGCTGCGCGACCACCGGGTGCTCACCCGGTACGCCTACGTGTGCGTGGCCGCCGCGCTTGTCCTGCTCACCGTGCCGATCCTCTTCCCGTCGGTGAACGGCGCCCGGATCTGGATCCGCGTCGGCGACTTCTCCATCCAGCCCGGCGAGTTCGCGAAGGTGCTGCTCGCGGTGTTCTTCGCCGCCTACCTCGCGGCGAACCGCAGCGCGCTGGCGTACGCCGGGCGGCGGGTGTGGGGGCTGCAACTGCCGACCGGGCGGGTGCTCGGGCCGATCGTGGCGGTGTGGCTGGTCAGCGTGCTGGTCCTGGTCCTGGAGCGCGACCTCGGCACCTCGCTCCTCTTCTTCGGCCTCTTCGTGGTGCTGCTGTACGTCGCCACCGGCCGCACCGGCTGGATCGCCGTCGGCCTGCTGCTCGCGGTGCTCGGCGCGGTGGCGGTGGGCTGGCTGGAGCCGCACGTGCACAGCCGGGTGGAGGACTGGCTGCACCCCTTCGCCTCCATCGACGCCGGGGACGGCCCCAACCAGCTGGCCCAGTCGCTGTTCGCCTTCGCGGCGGGCGGGGTGACCGGCACCGGGCTCGGGCTCGGGCACTCGGTGCTCATCGGGTTCGCGGTGAAGTCGGACTTCATCCTGGCGACGGCCGGTGAGGAGCTGGGCTTCCTCGGCCTGACCGCGATCTTCCTGCTGTACGCGCTGCTGGTGGAGCGCGGCTACCGGGCGGGGCTCGGCGCGCGGGACCCCTTCGGGCGGCTGCTCGCGGTGGGGCTGTCGTCCATCGTCGCGCTCCAGGTGTTCGTCATCGCGGGCGGGGTGACGGGGCTGATCCCGCTGACCGGCATGGCGATGCCGTTCCTGGCGCAGGGCGGCTCCTCGGTGGTCACCAACTGGGCGATCGTGGCCCTGCTGATCCGCGTCAGCCATGCGGCACGCAGTCCCGCCGGGGGCACGGCGTGACCCGGCGACACGGGCCCGCCGGGGGGCCGTCGTGACCCGGCACATCCGGTACGCCGCCTTCCTGTGCGCCCTGCTCCTCGCCGCGCTGGTGGTCAACGCGGCCCGCGTGCAGCTCGTGCAGGCCCCGGAGTACGCCGGGAACCCGGCCAACCGGCGCCCGGACATCGCCCGCTACCAGCAGCCGCGCGGCAACATCCTGGTCGGCGGCGAGCCGGTCACCGGCTCCCGGGACACCGGCCAGCACCTGCGCTACGAACGGACCTACGCGCAGGGCCCGATGTACGCGCCGGTCACCGGCTTCGCCTCCCAGGTGTACGGCACGTCGCTCCTGGAACACGCCGAGGACCGCCTGCTCTCCGGCGCCGACCCGGTGCTCGCGCCGCTGCCGCTGTGGCACGACGTCACGGGCGCCCCCAACCCCGGCGGCGACGTCGTCACCACGATCAACGGGGCGGCGCAGCGGGCGGCGTTCGAGGGTCTGGGCAAGCGGAAGGGGGCGGTGGCGGCGATCGAGCCGTCGACGGGGCGGATCCTGGCCCTCGCCTCGACCCCGTCGTACGACCCCGCGCGGCTGTCGGGCAACGGCGCGGACGCCGCCGCGACCTGGTCGCTGCTGAACGGCGACCCGGACAGGCCGATGCTCAACCGGGCGGTGCGGCAGACGTACCCGCCGGGCTCGACGTTCAAGGTGGTCACCGCGGCGGCGGCCCTGGACGCGGGCGTGCTCCGGGATCTGGACGCGCCGACCCGCTCCCCCGACCCGTACACCCTGCCCGGCACCCGGACCAAGCTGACCAACGAGGGCGAGGGGTGCCGGGACGCCTCGCTGCGGGACGCCTTCGAGTGGTCCTGCAACACGGTGTTCGCCAAGCTCGGCGTGGACGTCGGCGTGGCCCGCATGGCGGCGACGGCGGGGGCCTTCGGCTTCAACGACAAGGGTCTGCGGATCCCGTTCGCGGCGGCGCCCAGCACCTTCGACACAACGGTGGACCGCGCGCAGCTCGCCCTGTCCTCGATCGGGCAGTACAACACCCGGGCCACGCCTCTCCAGATGGCGATGGTGGCGGCGGCGGTGGCCGACGGCGGGCTGGTGCGCACGCCGTACCTGGTGGAGCGCACCCAGCGGGCGGGCGGCGCCCTGCTGGCGACGGCGGGCTCGCGGCCCTCGCGGGAGGCGATGCGCCCGGCGACGGCCCGGCGGCTGAAGGAGCTGATGGCGGGCGTGGTGGAGCACGGCACCGGCGCGAACGCGGCCATCCCCGGCGCGGTCGTCGGCGGCAAGACGGGCACCGCCCAGCACGGCCTGGGCAACTCGGGCCGCCCCTACGCCTGGTTCATCTCCTGGGCCCAGCGCACGTCGGAACTCCAGCCGAAGGTGGCGGTCGCCGTGGTGGTCGAGGGCTCGGCGGCCCGCCGCGAGGACATCAGCGGCGGCGGCCTCGCGGCACCGATCGCGCGGGCGGTGATGGCGGCGGTGCTCGGCCCGTGAGACGGGGGCGTCGACCGGACTTCGTGGACGCCGAAGGTGGTGCCAGGTCCACCCCCCGCCGGGGTGCTGGGCCGCTGGTGGGCCCGGTGGGCCGCTCATAGCGTCGGAGCATGACGGAAACCACGAACGGACGACGAACGGGCACCACCAGGCGGACGGCGCTGCGCGGCCTGGGAATCGCGGTGGGAGGCATGGCCCTGACCGGCGGCCTCGGGGCCTCACCAGCGGCGGCGGAGGCGCGTCGCGGACCCACCACCTACGTACTGGTGCACGGTACACACAGCGCCGGCGCGTTCTGGATGCCGATCGCGCGCGAGCTGTCCCTGCGCGGTCACCGGGTCGTGATGGTGGATCAGCCGCGGCACGGCACGCGGGCCTTCGTCCCGGAGTCGTACCAGCGGCAGGACCTCGCCGCGATGGCGGTCGAGCCGTCCCCGCTGAAGGGCCTCGGCCTCGACGACTACGAGGCACGCGTCACGGGCATCGTGCGGCGCGCGGCGCGGGGCGGCCCGGTGGTGCTGGTCGGGCACAGCCTGGGTGGCGTTTCGGTCAGCCGGGTCGGCGACGCCGTCCCGCACCTGCTCCACCACGTCTGCTACATGGCGGCCTTCTGCCCCAGCCGTGCCCTGCCCACGGCGGACGCCTGCACGGCGGCACCCGAGAACGCCGACGCGGTCAGCCCGGTCGAGCTGACGGTGGGTGACCCCGACCGGCTCGGGGTGCTGCGGCTGAACTTCCGCACGGGTGACCGCCGTGCGCTGGCCCTGCTGAAGGAGATGATCTGCGCCGACTACCCCGACGCCGACTTCCGCCGGATCCTGGCCGGCATGCAGACCGACGAGCCCATCGCCGCCTACGCGGGCCGAGCGGTCGGCCGGGCGGACAGCTGGGGGCGCGTTCCCCGCACCTACCTGCGCTTCGGCAGGGACCGGACGATCGCCACCGCGCTCCAGGACAGGATGGTCGCGGAGGCCGACGCGCTCACACCCGGCAACCGCTTCCGCGTCCACGACTTTCCCGAGGCGTCGCACGTGGGCCCGCTGGACCCCGGCCCCGTCGCGGCGGCCCTGGACACACTCGCGGCATAGGCGTCGCCGGGCCGACCCGGTCGCGGCGCGGGCGATCGGTTCGGCCAAAGTCCCGTCCAGGGGATTGACGCGCTTGCTGACACGCAGTCTTATAAGACAGGTGGGTGACCCGTGGGTGCGGTCGCCCGTGGTGCCAGCCGATCCGGACGCGACCCCGCACGACGAGGTGGACAGCCATGACGACCCTGACGGATGCCGACGCGCTCGACGGGCTGCGTGACGCGCTCGGGCTGCTCAAGGACCGGGAGCAGGTGGCCGAGCGGCTGCTCGACTCCTCCGCGAAGCACTCCTTCGACCCGGACAAGGAGCTGGACTGGGACGCGCCCTTCGAGGAGGGCAAGTGGTTCTGGCCGCCTGAGCTGGTCTCGCTGTACGACACCCCGCTGTGGAAGCGGATGGGCGAGGAGCAGCGCATCCTGCTCTCCCAGCACGAGGCGGCGGCGCTGGCCTCGCTCGGCATCTGGTTCGAGCTGATCCTGATGCAGCTGCTCGTGCGGCACGTCTACGACAAGTCGGCGACCAGCGCGCACGTGCGGTACGCGCTGACCGAGATCGAGGACGAGTGCCGGCACTCCAAGATGTTCGCCCGGCTGATCTCCCGCGGCGAGACGCCCTGGTACCAGGTCAGCCCGCTGCACCAGCACCTCGGCCGGCTGTTCAAGACCATCTCCACCACCCCGGGCTCCTTCACCGCGACCCTGCTCGGCGAGGAGGTCCTGGATTGGATGCAGCGGCTGACCTTCCCCGACGAGCGCGTCCAGCCGCTGGTGCGCGGCGTCACCCGCATCCACGTCGTGGAGGAGGCCCGGCACGTGCGCTACGCCCGTGAGGAGCTGCGCCGCCAGATGGTGACGGCCCCGAAGTGGTCGCAGGAGTTCACCCGGATCACCTCAGGCGAGTTCGCCCGCGTCTTCTCCCGCGCCTTCGTCAACCCCGAGGTCTACACCAACGTCGGCCTGGACAAGCGCGAGGCCCTGGCCCAGGTCGAGGCCAGCGGCCACCGCCGGGAGGTCATGCAGACCGGCGCGAAGCGCCTGACGGACTTCCTGGACGACATCGGCGTACTGCGCGGCGTCGGCCGACGGCTGTGGCGGGCGTCGGGGCTGCTGGCGTAGCGGCTACGCGAGGTTCAGCTGCCAGGACACCCCGAAGCGGTCGTTCACCCAGGCGAACCTGGTGCTGAAGCCGTACGAGCCGAGCGGCATCAGCTCCTCGCCACCGTCGGCCAGGGCGCCGTGCAACCGCTCCAGCTCCGCGTCGTCGTCGCACTCGACGAACAGCGACACCGCCGGGGTGAACCCGAACGCGTGCTTCACGTGACTGTCGATGCACATGATCCGCTGCCCGGCGAGCGAGAACGTGGCCCGCACCACCGTGCCGGGCTCCCCCGGACCCTGCTCGCCGTACCGCGAGACGTCCAGCACCCGCCCGTCCTCGAACAGCGACGTGTAGAAGGTCATCGCCTCCTCCGCCCGGCCCTCGAACATGAGGAACGGCGTGATCTTCTGCGCCATCGCGGCCATGCTGCTGCCCTCCTGGTACGGGGTGGTATCGGCCACCGCTTCCCCGACGAGGCTAGGCGACGGCGATTAGGCTCGGTGGCATGACACCGTCCGCGCCCGTCCCCGCCTACCGCCGGCTCAGTATCGAGGAGCGGCGGCGGCAGCTGCTCGACGCGGCGCTCGCGTTGTTCGCGCACCGGGCGCCGGAGGAGGTGTCCCTCGACGACGTGGCGGAGCGGGCGGGGGTGTCGCGGCCCCTGGTGTACCGGTACTTCCCGGGCGGCAAGCAGCAGCTCTACGAGGCCGCGCTCGGGTCGGCCGCGGCGGAGCTGCGGGAGTGCTTCGACGAGCCCCGGCAGGGCCCGCTGCTCGGCCGGCTCTCCCGCGCCCTCGACCGGTACCTGGCCTTCGTGGACGGGCACGACACCGGGTTCAGCGCGCTGCTCCAGGGCGGCAGCGTGGTGGAGACCTCGCGGACCTCGGCCACCGTGGACTCGGTGCGCCGGTCGGCCGCCGCGCACATCATCAGCCACCTGGAGGTCGCCGAGCCGGGGCCCCGGCTGCGGATGACGGTGCGGATGTGGATCACCGCGGTCGAGGCGGCCTCGCTGATCTGGCTGGACGAGGAGAAGCAGCCGCCGGTGGAGGAGCTGCGGGACTGGCTGGTGGAGCAGTTCGTGGCGGTCCTCGCGGTCACCGCGCGGCGCGACCCGCAGACGGCGGCGCTGGTCGAGGCGCTCGCGGCGGAGGTCTGACACCGGCGGCGGATGTCTGACACTGGTGGGCGTGAAGAGTGAAGACGTCCCCTTCGAGGGCGGGCCCATGGACGGCCGGGTGCTGCCCGTGCTGGTCGGGATGACCGGGCACCCGCCCAAGACCTACCGCATCCCCGTGCCCGGCGCCGAGGACCGCCCCGCGACCACCCTCGTCTACCGCCGCGTGCCCCGCGAGCCCGGCCCCCGGATCGGCTTCGCCCGCTGGAAGTACGTCCACGACCCGACCGGCGGGCAGCACTCCGCCGGGCGCCGATGGCCCTGGTCGAAGCCAGCCGCCGCGCCGGGCGGCAAGCCGGAGGACACCGACGGGTGACACCGTTGCGCCGGTGGGCCGACACTCGGCGCGCGGACCTCCCGGATCCCGGCTGATGCTCGCCGTGCGGAACGGAGGGGCCGTTGCGCACGGGAGGTGACGAGATGTCAGGAAGCCTGGTACGTCTGGTCTGCACGGCGGCGGTGTCGGTCGCGCTGGCCCTCCCCGCGGCACCCGCGGCGGCCGACCCCGCCCCCTCCGGGCAGTCGGTGCCCGCCCTGCTGACGGAGCTTCAGGGGGCGTACCGGGAGGCCGAGAAGGCCACCGAGACCTACAACGGCACCGCCGAGAAGCTGACCCGGCAGCGCGCCGAGGTGCGCCGCCTCGACGGCGAACTGGCCCGCGCCCGCGCCTCCCTGAGCGACAGCCGGGGCGCGGCGGGCCGGCTGGCCAGGCAGCAGTACCAGTCCAGCTCCGGCCTCTCCCCCTACGTACGACTGCTGCTCGCCCGCGACCCGCAGCGCGCGCTCGACCAGGGGCAGGTCATCGGGCGGCTGTCCCGGGAGCGGGTGGCGACGGTGGGGCGGCTGACCGGGGACGAGCGGCGGGCCCGCGAGCTGGCCGCGCGGGCCCGCAAGGCGCTGGCCCAGGAGTCCGCGCTCGCCGCACGGCAGCGGTCCCAGCGGGACGACGTACGGACGCGCCTGGACGCCGTCGAGAAACTGCTCGCCTCGCTGAGCCCGGAGGAGCTGACCGCCCTGGAGACCACCGAGCAGGAGGGCGCCGACGCGGAGCAGCAGCGGCTCACCTCCTCCGGCGCCCTGGACGCCACCGACGACAAGCCCTCGGCGGCCGGCGACCGGGCGGTGCGCTTCGCGGTGGACCAGGTCGGCAAGCCGTACGAGTGGGGCGCGGCGGGCCCGGCGGCGTACGACTGCTCCGGGCTCACCTCCCGCGCCTGGGCAGGCGCCGGCGCCGCGATCCCCCGCACCAGCCAGGAGCAGTGGGCCCGCCTCCCCCACGTCCCGCTCCGCGACCTGCGCCCCGGCGACCTGATCGTCTACTTCCCCGAGGCCACCCACGTCGCCCTCTACGTCGGCGACGGCAAGGTCGTCCAGGCCCCGCGCCCCGGCGGCCGGGTGAAGCTCTCCCCCCTGGCCGCCAACCCGGTCCTGGGCGCCGTACGCCCCGACGCGTCCGGCTACGCCGCGCCGGCCGACAGCCCGGCCAGGTAGGCGCCGGTCTTCTCGGGGTCGTAGAAGAAGTTCTCGAAGTCCGACGGGTCGTCGAAGCCGTTGGCGAAGCGGTCGGCGGCCGGCTGGAGTTGGCCGGCGGCGCCGATGAGGTTCAGGATGTGCTCCGGGGGCGGGGCCAGCATCGCGTTGGTCCACTTCACGACGTGCTGGGCGGTCCCCCAGTAGCGGTCGAAGGTCTGCCGCATCCACTCCGCGTCGAACTCCTTGTCGCCGCGCTCCAGGATCGAGGCGAGGTAGGACGCGGCGCACTTCGCGGCGGAGTTGGAACCCTGGCCGGTGATCGGGTCGTTGGCGACGACGACGTCCGCGACGCCGAGGACCAGTCCGCCGCCGGGAAGTCGGCCGATGGGGTTGCGGACGGTCGGGGCGTAGCGGCCGGCGAGTGTGCCGCCGGCGTCGGTCAACTCGACGCGGGTGGCGCGGGCGTACTCCCAGGGCAGGAACTTCTCCATCAGCGCCAGGGTGAGGGAGAGGTGCTCCGCCGGGTCCTTGACGTCGCGGAAGGCGTCGAGGGGGCCGCCGGGTACGCCCTCCCAGAAGAGGATGTCGGCCCGGCCCGAGGTGGTGAAGGTCGGCATGACGAACAGCTCGCCGACCCCGGGGACGAGGTTGCAGCGCACCGCCTCGGTGTCCGGGTGCTCCGGGCGCGGGCCGAGCCCGTGCACGTAGGCCACCGCGAGGGCCCGCTGCGGCTCGGCGTACGGGGAGCGGGCGGCGTCCCGGCCGAACATCTGGACCAGCTCGCCCTTGCCCGCCGAGACCAGCACCAGGTCGTAGGCGCGGGAGAAGTAGTCCAGGTCGCCGACGGCCGCGCCGTGGATGACCAGCTGGCCGCCGCGCTGGGCGAAGGTCTCCATCCAGCCGGCCATCTTCACCCGCTGGTCGACGGATTGCGCGTAGCCGTCGAGCCGGCCCAGCCAGTCGATCGCCCGCTGCGAGGGGCCCGGGTCGAAGGAGCCGGGGGCCGCCACCGAGACGCCGAGGCCCTCGATCTTCGGGGCCTGCGACTCCCAGAAGTTCAGCTTCAGGTCCCGCTCGTGCTGGAGCGCGGTCGCGAACATGCACTGCGTCGACATGACCCGGCCGGTGCGGATCTCGTCCGCGGTCCGGTTCGACATCAGGGTGACCTCGTACCCGTGCGACTGGAGGCCGAGGGCGAGCTGGAGCCCGGACTGGCCGGCTCCGACGACGAGTATCTTCCGCATGCGGGGCTTCCGTCTCCTACTCGGGTGTTTCGTCCAGCGCGTGGCCCACGAGGGCGAGGAGGGTCTCGATGGCCGAGATCCGGCGGCGCGCGTCCATGATCATGACAGGTATGTGCGGCGGGATCGTCAGCGCCTCCCGCACGTCCTCCACCGCGAACGTCTCGCTGCCGTCGAAGTGGTTGACGGCGACGACGTACGGCAGCCCGCAGCTCTCGAAGTAGTCGAGCGCCGGGAAGCAGTCCTTCAGGCGGCGGGTGTCCGCGAGGACCACCGCGCCTATCGCGCCGCGCACCAGGTCGTCCCACATGAACCAGAACCGCTGCTGGCCCGGGGTGCCGAACAGGTAGAGCACCAGGTCGTCGTCGAGCGTGACGCGGCCGAAGTCCATGGCCACGGTGGTGGTCAGCTTCTCCGGCGTCGCGGTGAGGTCGTCGGTCTCCTCGCTCGCCCGCGTCATCAGCGCCTCGGTCTGCAGCGGCGTGATCTCCGAGACGGCGGTGACCAGCGTGGTCTTGCCCACGCCGAAGCCGCCCGCGACGACGATCTTCGTGGCGATCGGGGCGCGGGTGCGGTCCGTCTGCCAGGGCTGCAGGGTTTCGTCGGAGAGGGTCTCCCCGGTGACGGTCTCGTCAGAGACGGCGGAGTCCACTGAGCACCCTTTCGAGCAGAGCGCGGTCCGGGCGGCCCGTGCCGTGGCCGGTCCCGGTGCCGTACACACGGATCTTTCCCTGGTCCGCGAGGTCGCTGATCAGCACGCGGACCACGCCGAGCGGCATCTTCAGCAGCGCGGCGATCTCGGCCACCGTACGCATGCGGCGGCACAGTTCGACGATGGCCCGCATCTCGGGCATCACGCGGGAGGTGAGCCCGCCTCCGGTCAGCTCCCGGCGCTCCTCGGCGGCCTCCAGCGCGGCGGTGCCGGCGGTGGCGCCGACGAAGGTCTCCACCAGGAGGACGTGGCCGAAGCGGGTGCGGCCGCCGGTGAGGGAGTACGGGCGGACGCGGGCGGGGCGGCGGTCGGCGCCGCGGACGGGGAGCCTGGGCGTACGGCTCATCGGTCGCCCCCCGCCGGCGCGGACTCCTTCTCCTTCTCCTCCAGCGACTTGCGCAGTTCGCTGCGGAGTTCGGGGGTCAGGGCGTGGCCTGCGCGGCCCACGAACAGCGCCATGTGGTACGCCACGACGCTCATGTCGCAGTCCGCGGCGCCGTGCACGCCGAGCAGCGAGCCGTCGCTGATCGACATCACGAAGAGGCTGCCCTCCGCCATGGCGACCATCGTGTGCTTGACCCCGCCGAGGTCCATCAGCCGGGCGGCGCCGACGGTCAGGCTGCCGACGCCGGAGACGACCGTGGCGAGGTCGGCGGCGGAGCCGCGCGGGCCGGCGGGCCGCTTCTCGCGTGGCGCGTCGGCGTGTTCCGGGTCGGAGGAGAGCAGCAGCAGACCGTCGGAGGAGACGACCGCGACGGAGAGGATGCCGGGCACCTCCTCCACGAGGTTGGTCAGCAGCCAGTGGAGATTGCGGGCTGCACTGCTCAGCCCGAAGGTACTGGGCGCGGTCAACTGCTTGCCTCCTCGACGGTGCCCCCCGTGGACGTGGTCCGTTCGCTGATCTCCGCCTCCACGTCGCGCCGGCCGGCCTCCGCCCCCTGGCGGAACCCGCCCAGTCGGCGGCGCAGGGCCTCGGCGTCGACGGAGCCCGTGCGGGGCCGGGGCGCGGCGGTGGGGGTGGTGAGCTTCGGGGTGCGCTTGGGCAGGCCCTTCTCGGTGACGGTCTCGTCGGGGGTGTCGGCCTCGTCGGGGGCGCGCTCGTGCGTGTCCGGCGGGGACTCCGGGGCCTCCGGGACTGCCTGGGAGGGCAGCAGCAGGGCCATGGTCGTGTCGTCGGGGAGGTCCGGCTTGTCGGCCTCGGCCTCGGCCTCCGCCCGCCGCACCGCCTCCTCCGCCGAGGCGACCACCGGATCCGCGCCCTTCTCCACCCGCCCCGGCAGCACGTTGGAGTTGGCCTCCGCGTCCGCGCCCGGCAGGGTGAAGGTCTGCGTGCCCCCGGGCACCCGGGCGGCGTCCGGCGAAGGCACGGCCGCCGCCGGGGCCGGGGCGAGGAGCGGGGTCGGCAGGACCACGACGGCCGCGACACCGCCCTGCTTCTGCTCCCGCAGCCGCACCCGCGCCCCGTGCCGGTGGGCGAGCCGCGCCACCACGTACAGGCCGAGCCCGAGCCCGTCCTCGCCCTCGGAGCGGTCGTACGGCGCCTCGGGGTCGAAGTCGGTGAGCCGGGCGTTGAGCCGCTGGAGCCGCTCGGTGGCCATGCCGATGCCCTCGTCCTGCACGGAGAGCATCACCTCGCCGCTCTCCAGGAGCCAGCCGGAGACCTCGACGGGCAGGTCGGGCGGCGAGAAGGAGGTGGCGTTCTCCATCAGCTCGGCCAGCAGGTGCGAGAGGTCGTCGGCGGCGAACCCGGCCACGTGGGCGTGCGGCGGCAGCGCGGCGATGCGCACCCGCTCGTACCGCTCGATCTCGCTGACGGCGGCCCGCACCACGTCGACCAGCGGCACCGGGCCCGCGCTGTGCTGGACGTGCTCGGTGCCGGCGAGGACGAGGAGGTTCTCGTTGTGCCGGCGCATCACGGTGGCGAAGTGGTCCAGCTTGAAGAGGGTGGCGAGCCGCTCGGGGTCCTGCTCGCGCTCCTCCAGGCCCTCGATGACGCCGAGTTGCCGCTCGACCAGGCCGAGGGTGCGCAGCGCGAGGCTGACGAAGGCGGTGCCGATGCTGCCCCGCACCACCTCCAGGCGGGCGGCGGACTCGGCGAGTTCGGCGCGCAGCTCCTCGCGGGCGTCGGCCATCTTCTGCCGCTGCCCGACCAGGTGCTTGCGGTCGGCCTCCAGGGTGGTGACCCGCTCGGCGAGCGCGACGGCGTGCGCGTGCAGGGTGTTGACGGAGCGGACGACCTGCGCGAACTCGTCGTTGCGGCCGGTGAAGGCGATGGCGTCCTCGGCGGCCGGGTCGTCCGCGCCGGCGAGCCGGGCGGAACCGCGGCGCAGCACGGAGAGCGGGCGGGTGAGGGTGCGGGCCATGGCGGTGGCGATGGCGAGGGCCAGCAGGAGCAGCGCGCCGAGGGCGGCGACCCGCAGCTCCAGCGTGGTGACGTCGTCGTCGCGCAGCTGGGCGAGGGCCTTGGTGCGCCGGTCGTTCAGGGCGGACTCGGCGCCGCGCATGGCGTCGACGCGGGCGGAGAGGGCCGCGTCCAAGCGCTTGGCGCTGGTGGCGAGGTCGGCGTCGGAGAGGTCGGGGCGGTCGGTGAGGCCGGCCAGGTACTTCTCGGCGGCGTTCACCTCGGGTCCGGTGACGGTGGCGTCGTAGCTGTCGCGGGCGCTGTCCGGGGCGGACTCGCGGAAGCCGGCCAGGGCGGCGTCGGAGCGGACCCGGGCCTGCTGGGCGGCGGCGCCGAGCGCGTCGCGCTGGGCGGTGTCGGCCTCGGACGAGGTGACCTGCTCGGTCGGCAGGCCGGTGACCGGGTCGAAGACGGTCTCGGTCCGGCTGGGCACGGCGAGGGCGGCCAGGAGCAGGCCCCGGGTGGCGGCGGACTGCTGCACGGCGGTGTCGAGTTCGGCGAGGGCGTGCGCGCCGGCGCCCGCGCGGGGCGGTGTCTGCTCGGCCAGCCGCTCGGCGAGGGCGTGCAGGGAGGTGATCGCCCGGGAGTAGGCCAGGTGGGCCTCGATCGCGGTGCTCTTGCCGGTGAGCGCGGCGCGGCGCAGGGCGGCGACGGAGTCGAGGTCCTCGCGCAGTCCCGCCGGGGTGTCGGTGTCGTCCCGCAACTCCTCGACCTGCCGGTCCACTCGGGCGCCGCGCTGCTCGGAGGGCGCCTTGGACCGGGGGCGCCCGGCGGCGATGTAGGGGGTGACCTCGTCGCGCTCGTCGGCGAGGGCGTGCGCGAGGGTCAGCGCGTCCTGGGTCTGCCCGGCGAGGGTCACCAGGTCCTGCGAGTCGTGCAGTTGCCCGGAGGCGGCGAGCACCGAGGGGGCGCCGGCCGCGGCGACGGCGGCGGCGACGACCGCCAGGGCGACGATGAGGCGGTTGCGCACGTGCTTGGGGCGCCCCTTGCCGACGGGGGGCGCGGGGACGGGTCCGGCGGGGGCCGGGGCGGTGCTGCTGCCGGTGTCGTGGGGCTGCGTGTTCCCCGCGGAGGCCGTCTGCTGGTCTGTGCGACGAGGCCGCGTCTTCTGCACCGGTGCTCGCATTCCTGACTCGTGTACCCCTGCTGCCCCGGTACCCGCGGGTCCGGGTGGCGCCCCGTCACCTGGTCGGCCGACGCTCGGCCGCTTGCGGGAGTCCGGGCCTCCCACCTGGTTCCCGACCCTTCCAGTGCCGGTGGGCGCCGGACGGGCATCGTCCGGCCCGCCACCCGAAGGAGTGAACCCCGGACGGGAGTTGGGGAGCAAGTTCGCCCCGAACGCCGGACGGGCCCGCGTCGCGCGCCGGTTGGACGTCTGCGGCGGGCGGTGGCACTATTCGCCGCCACGCGTGGGCGCGGTGCAGCAATCCGACCCAAAGTGGGCGCCTGACCTGCACGGAGCCGGAGTTCCCGGGAAAGTCACCGGCCCCTCGTGGACGCCGTGGAGAGGTCGTGCAGACTGGCCGGATGCGCACGGAACTCGTCTCGGTACCCGGCCTCGCCGACCGCCCCAACGAGGACTTCGCGAGCGTCGGGCTTCCGGCCTCGGGACAGGGGGGTTCACTCGTCGTCCTGGACGGCGTGACGCCCCCGCGGGGCGGGACGGGGTGTCTGCATTCCGTTCCCTGGTACACCGCCCGGCTCGGCGGGGCGCTGACCGAACTGGCCGTCTCCGTCCCCGAGCTCCCGCTCGCCGAGGCCCTCTCCCGCGCCGTCGCCCGTACCGCGTCGGCGCACGCGGAGACCTGTGACCTTTCTCACCCGCGCACTCCGCAGGCAACCGTCGTCCTCGCCCGCTGGACCCCGGCCGCGGTGGAGTACCTGGTCCTCTCCGACTCGGCCCTCCTCGTGGAGTACGCCGACGGCACGGTGGACGCGCTCCTCGACGACCGCCTCTCCCTCCTCCCGCGCACGGCGCTGGCCTCGGAGGCCCTGGTGGACGGCACCTACCGCAACCAGGAGGGCGGCTTCTTCACGGCCGCCGCCGACCCGTCGGTGGCGGCCCGCGCGGTGACGGGCACGCTGCCGCGCCCGGACGTCCGCAGCCTGACCGCCCTGACGGACGGGGCGACGCGGTGGGTGGAGCGCTTCACGGAGGGCGCCTGGCCGGACTGCCTCGCCCTGGTCCGCAAGCAGGGCCCGCAGGCCCTGGTGGACCGGGTGCGCGAGCTGGAGCTGTCGGACGCGGCGAACGGCCGGGCCCTGCTGGGCCGCAGCAAGACGCACGACGACGCGACGGTGGTCTACGTGGAGCTGTGACCCCGGCGCGCTGCTCCAGGCACCCCGGAGACCCGGGGCGCACCGGAGACCCAGGGCACACCGGAGACCCGGGGCACACGGGCGCCGCCGCCGGTCACCGCTCCATCCCCCGGTTCAGCTCGTGCAGCAGCCGCGCCAGCTCCGTGACCTCCCCCGCGTCCCAGTGCTCAAGTCGCCGCGCGTACCGCGCCCGCCGGGCCTCCCGCACCCGCCCGACGCGGGTCTGCCCCTCCGGGGTCAGGGTGATCAGCCAGGCCCGCCCGTCCGCCGGGTCCGGCTCGCGGGCGACCAGGCCGAGGTCCTCCAGGGCGCGCAGCTGACGGGACATCGTGGCCTTGCCGACCCCGATGTACCCGGCGAGTTCGGTGGCGCGCTGCCCGCCCGCCTCGCCGAGCCGGACGAGGAGGCCGTACGCCGAGGACTCCAGGTCGGGGTGGACCTCGCGGGCCATCTCGCCCTGGTTGGCCCGCGCCCGGCGCAGCAGGACGGTCAGTTCGCGCTCCAGCGCCAGGAAGCCGGGCTGGTTCACACCACTGCCGGACACCTCGGCGTCGCCCGCGCGGTCGCCGCCGTTCCCGTCTTCGTGCACGTCAGCCCCTGCCTCGGTTTTCCCGGTCCTGAAAGTTTCCGCCATCGGCCGCCATCGCCGCAGCTCCGTCAGTATTTCGCAGGCGTAGACCAACGGCAGATCCCGGTCCCTCTTCCCAGCCGCGGTTCTACGTGCGTAGCTTCGTGCACAGACCCTGCATGGCATGGTCACGCCATTGTCACCGCACACCGGCACACCGGCCACTCCCCCAGGGTCGTCCCCCCGCACGGACCGCACGGACTCCAGCGCAACCCCCACCGAGCACCACCGAGCCATCGGAGGCACTCATGCCCGCGCACAGATCCGGAACCGCCCGCCGCAGACGCCTCGCCGTCACCGGCGCCCTGCTCGCCGCCCTCGGGCTGGCCGGCACCCTCCCCGCCCACTCCGCCCCCGCCGCCGGCCTCCCCGCGCGCGGCGAGGCCCACATGGGCATGGGTGTCCTCGCCCACGACGGGCAGCAGGGCCGGCCCGTCGAGAGCAGGGCCGCGCAGACCGAGGGCGTCGACGTCTCGGGCCACCAGGGCAACGTCGCCTGGTCGACCCTGTGGAGCAGCGGGGTCAAGTGGGCCTACGTGAAGGCCACCGAGGGGACGTACTACACGAACCCGTACTTCGCCCAGCAGTACAACGGCTCCTACAACGTGGGCATGATCCGGGGCTCGTACCACTTCGCCACCCCGGACACCACCAGCGGCGCCGCCCAGGCCAACTACTTCGTGGACCACGGCGGCGGCTGGTCGCGCGACGGCAAGACGCTGCCGGGCGCGCTGGACATCGAGTGGAACCCGTACGGCGCCGCCTGCTACGGCAAGTCGGCGAGCGCGATGGTCTCCTGGATCCGGGACTTCGTGAACACCTACCGGGCGCGCACCGGTCGCGACGCCGTCATCTACACGGCGACCAGCTGGTGGACCCAGTGCACCGGCAACTCCGGCGCCTTCGGCACCACCAACCCGCTGTGGATCGCCCGCTACGCCTCCTCGGTGGGCGCGCTGCCGGCCGGCTGGGGCGTCCAGACGATGTGGCAGTACACGTCGTCGGGGCCGACGGTCGGCGACCACGACAAGTTCAACGGCGCCCTGGACCGGGTGCAGGCACTGGCCAACGGCTGAGGACGCGCGCCCAGTAGACGGTGAGGGCCCGGACCCCGTGGGGAGGATCCGGGCCTTCACCTCAGTAACCGGCCACGTCCGTCACGCCGCAGTCGGCACCTCACGCGCCGGCGCCTCGGCGGGCGCCAACGCCAGTTCCAGGACCTGCCGGACGTCGGTCACGGCGTGCACGTCCAGCTTCTCCAGCACCTCCGCCGGGACGTCGTCCAGGTCGGGCTCGTTGCGCTTCGGGATGATCACCGTGGTGATGCCCGCCCGGTGCGCCGCGAGCAGCTTCTGCTTGACGCCGCCGATCGGCAGCACCCGCCCGGTCAGCGAGACCTCGCCGGTCATGGCGACGTCGGTGCGGACCAGCCGGCCGGACAGCAGCGAGGCGAGGGCCGTGGTCATGGTGACGCCGGCGCTCGGGCCGTCCTTGGGGACCGCGCCCGCCGGGAAGTGGATGTGCGCGCCCCGGTCCTTCAGGTCGCCCACCGGCAGCTCCAGTTCGGCGCCGTGGCTGCGCAGGAAGCTCAGCGCGATCTGCGCCGACTCCTTCATCACGTCGCCCAGCTGACCGGTGAGGGTCAGCCCGGCCGCGCCGGTCTCCGGGTCGGCCAGGGACGCCTCCACGTAGAGCACGTCGCCGCCCGCGCCGGTCACCGCGAGCCCGGTCGCCACGCCGGGCACCGCGGTGCGCCGCTCGGCCGGGTCCTGGGCGGACTCGGGCACGTGGTGCGGCCGGCCGATCAGGCCGCGCAGGTCGGCCTCGGTCACGGTGAACGGCAGCTCCCGCTGCCCCAGTTCGTGCTGGGCGGCCACCTTGCGCAGCAGCCGCGCGACGGACCGCTCCAGGGTGCGCACGCCGGCCTCGCGGGTGTACTCGCCGGCCAGCTTGCGCAGCGCGCCCTCCGCCAGCGTCACCTCGTCGGCGCCGAGTCCGGCCCGCTCCAGCTGGCGCGGGAGCAGGTGGTCGCGGGCGATGACGACCTTCTCGTCCTCGGTATAGCCGTCCAGGCGGACCAGCTCCATGCGGTCGAGCAGGGCCTCCGGGATGGCCTCCAGGACGTTGGCGGTGGCGAGGAAGACCACGTCGGACAGGTCGAGTTCGACCTCCAGGTAGTGGTCGCGGAAGGTGTGGTTCTGCGCCGGGTCGAGCACTTCGAGCAGGGCCGCGGCCGGGTCGCCGCGGAAGTCGGAGCCGACCTTGTCGATCTCGTCGAGCAGGACGACCGGGTTCATCGAGCCGGCCTCCTTGATCGCCCGGACGATCCGGCCGGGCAGCGCGCCGACGTAGGTGCGCCGGTGGCCGCGGATCTCCGCCTCGTCGCGGACACCGCCGAGGGCGACCCGGACGAACTTCCGCCCCATCGCGTGCGCCACCGACTCGCCGAGGCTGGTCTTGCCCACGCCGGGCGGGCCCACCAGGGCGAGCACCGCGCCGCCGCGCCGGCCGCCGACCACGCCGAGGCCCCGGTCGCCGCGCCGCTTGCGCACCGCGAGGTACTCGGTGATGCGCTCCTTGACGTCCTCCAGGCCCGCGTGCTCGGCGTCCAGCACGGCCTGGGCGCCCCGGATGTCGTAGGCGTCCTCGGTCCGCGTGTTCCACGGCAGCTCCAGGACGGTGTCCAGCCAGGTGCGGATCCAGGAGCCCTCCGGCGACTGGTCGGAGGACCGCTCCAGCTTGTCGACCTCCTTGAGCGCGGCCTCGCGGACCTGCTCGGGCAGGTCGGCGGCCTCCACCCGGGTGCGGTAGTCGTCGGACTCCTCGCCCTCCTTCTCGCCGTTCAGCTCGCGCAGCTCCTTGCGGACCGCCTCCAGCTGGCGGCGGAGCAGGAAGTCGCGCTGCTGCTTGTCGACGCCCTCCTGGACGTCCTTGGCGATGGTCTCGGCCACGTCCTGCTCGGCGAGGTGGTCGCGCAGCTGCTGGGTGGCCAGCTTGAGGCGGGCGACCGGGTCGGCGGTCTCCAGGAGCTCGACCTTCTGCTCGATCGTGAGGAAGGGCGAGTAGCCGGAGTTGTCGGCGAGCGCGGAGACGCCGTCGATGGCCTGGACGCGGTCCACGACCTGCCAGGCGCCGCGCTTGCGCAGCCACGCGGTGGCCAGCGCCTTGTACTCGGTGACCAGCTCGGTGACCTGTCCGGGCAGCGGCTCGGGCACGGTCTCGTCGACCTGGGTGCCCTCCACCCACAGCGCGGCCCCGGGTCCGGTGGTGCCGGCGCCGATGCGCACCCGGCCGCGGCCCCGGATCAGCGCGCCGGGGTCGCCGTCGGCCAGCCTGCCGACCTGCTCGATCGTGCCGAGGACGCCGGTACGGGCATAGGTGCCGTCCACGCGCGGCACCAGCAGCACGCGCGGCTTGCCCGGCTCGGACCGGGCGGCGGCCTGGGCGGCCTCCACCGCGGCGCGCACCTCGGAGTCGCTCAGGTCCAAGGGGACGACCATGCCGGGCAGCACCACTTCGTCGTCGAGCGGCAGCACGGGCAGGGTGAGCGGTGTGAAGGCAGCGGACTCAGCAGCCATGATCTCCCCTTAAGCAGTCAACTTGAGTTACGTCGACTCAATGCTTGGGAGCCGGTGAATGTTCCCCCGCCGGCGTTCGCTCTCAGCGATCACCTCCGGGTCACCCCCGCCGTGGAGGTCAGCGCCTGCAAAACGCCTCTCATTCCCCCCGCCCGGGATGCCAGGATGGGCCGATGCCCGCCCCCATCGACCCGTCCGATCCCGGCGCCCCCGAGGTGCTCGACCGCCGCGAGGGCCCGTACGGCGAGGTCGTCCTGCGCCGGCACCGCGGCCTGCTCCAGATCATCGCCAACGGCACCTTCCTGATGGACACCTCCGACGGCCGCTCGGAGCGGCTCCTGGTCGACGCGGCGGCGCGGGCCCTCGCCGGGCGCCGGGCGCCGCGCCTGCTCATCGGCGGCCTCGGCGTCGGGTTCTCCCTGGCGCACGCCGCCGCCGACCCCTTCTGGGGCCCCGTCACGGTGGTGGAGCGCGAGCCCGCCGTGATCGACTGGCACCGCGCCGGGCCGCTCGCCGCCCTCTCCGCGGACGCGCTGGCCGACCCGCGCACCGAGATCGTCGAGGCGGACCTGGTGCGGCACGTCCATGAGACGTCCGCCACATACGACGCCCTGTGCCTGGACATCGACAACGGCCCGGACTGGACGGTGACGGAGGGCAACGCGGGGCTGTACGGACCGGCCGGACTGGCCGACTGCGCACGGGTGTTGAGCCCGGGCGGCGTCCTCGCACTCTGGTCGGCCCGGCCCTCTCCGGAATTCGAAGGAACGTTGCGCAATGCCGGGTTCCAGCAGGTGCGTACCGAAGAGATCCCGGTTGCCCGGGGCGTTCCGGACGTCGTCCACGTCGCCGTACGTCCTGGATGGCAAAGGCGCGGTGACTCCCCGTACGCTGCTGCCCTGACGCGGTCATTCAAGCGTCAATCGCAGTCATGCGCAGACGAGGGGCCACCCCACTGGTCCCGGTAAGCACACCTCAGGGGCGGGCGATGGAGCAGACACAGACCTCCCACAACGGCACGGCGGCAACGACCCAGGGCGCCCAGCGCCGGGTGCTCGTGGTGGAGGACGACCAGACGATCGTGGACGCCATCGCGACCCGGCTGCGGGCCGAGGGCTTCCTGGTGCAGACGGCGGGCGACGGCCCCTCCGCCGTGGACACCGCCGAGGCGTGGCAGCCCGACCTGCTGATCCTCGACATCATGCTGCCCGGCTTCGACGGCCTGGAGGTCTGCCGGCGCGTGCAGGCCCAGCGCCCGGTGCCGGTGATGATGCTCACCGCGCGCGACGACGAGACGGACATGCTGGTCGGCCTCGGCGTCGGCGCCGACGACTACATGACCAAGCCGTTCTCGATGCGCGAGCTGGCCGCGCGGGTGCACGTGCTGCTGCGCCGGGTGGAGCGGGCCGTCGTGGCCGCCTCCACGCCCCGCAGCGGCATCCTGCGCCTGGGCGAGCTGGAGATCGACCACGCGCAGCGCCGGGTGCGGGTGCGCAGCGAGGACGTCCACCTCACCCCGACCGAGTTCGACCTCCTGGTGTGCCTGGCGAACACCCCGCGCGCGGTCCTCTCCCGCGAGCAGCTGCTCGCCGAGGTGTGGGACTGGGCGGACGCCTCCGGCACCCGCACGGTCGACAGCCACATCAAGGCGCTGCGCCGGAAGATCGGCGCCGAGCGGATCCGCACGGTGCACGGCGTCGGGTACGCGCTGGAGACGCCGACGCCATGAGCCTGGGCCGGGGGGAGCCGACGGGCGGCGGTCCCAGGGACACCTGGGGCCGCGTGCGGCCGTTCTCGATCAAGACCAAGCTGGGCGCGCTGGTCGTCACCTCGGTGCTGATCACCACCGGCCTGTCGGTGATCGCGGTGCACACCAAGACGGAGCTGCGCTTCATCACCGTCTTCTCGATGATCGCCACCCTGCTGATCACGCAGTTCGTGGCGCACTCGCTGACCGCGCCGCTGGACGAGATGAACGCGGTGGCCCGCTCCATCTCGCACGGCGACTACACCCGCCGGGTCGGCGAGAGCCGCCGCGACGAGCTGGGCGACCTGGCCGAGACCATCAACCGCATGGCCGACGACCTGGAGGCCCAGGACCTCCAGCGCAAGGAGCTGGTGGCGAACGTCTCGCACGAGTTGCGCACCCCCATCGCGGGCCTGCGCGCGGTCCTCGAGAACATCGTGGACGGCGTCACCGAGGCCGACCCGGAGACCATGCGCACCGCGCTGCGGCAGACCGAGCGGCTCGGCCGCCTGGTGGAGACGCTGCTCGACCTCTCCCGCCTCGACAACGGCGTCATCCCGCTGCGCAGGCGGCGCTTCGAGGTGTGGCCGTACCTGTCGGGCGTGCTCAAGGAGGCCAACATGGTCGCCACCGCCCGGGCCGGCCTCGCCTCCGGGTCCGGCGGCCACACCCGCAACGACGTCCACCTGCACCTCGACGTCTCCCCGCCCGAGCTGACCGCGCACGCCGACCCAGAGCGCATCCACCAGGTGGTGGCCAACCTCATCGACAACGCGGTCAAGCACAGCCCGGCGCACGGCCGGGTGACGGTGCGGGCGCGACGCGGGGCGCAGCCGGAGTCGCTGGAGCTGGAGGTCATGGACGAGGGTCCGGGCATCCCGCGTTCGGAGTGGCGCCGGGTGTTCGAACGCTTCAACCGGGGCTCGGTGTCCCGGCCGCACGGCCCGGGCAGCGACGGGGGCACGGGTCTCGGCCTGGCCATCGCGCGCTGGGCGGTGGATCTGCACGGCGGGCGGATCGGGGTGGCCGAGTCCGAGCGGGGGTGCCGGATCCTGATCACCCTTCCGGGGCTCCCGGCCGCGCAGGGTTGACCTGCGGTCGCCGTAGTTCGTTCACACGGATTCCCGTTCGCGGCGGAACCACGCTTGTTTCCCGTCATTTCGTGAGCCGAAACACTCTTCGCGATGTGACTTAGGCGACGATGGACGGGCCCGGCCTGACGTCCCCCCTGGGAGAGGCGTAGCCTTTATTCCCGCTGTCCATCACCTTGTGAAGCGGAAGAGGGCGGTTGCCGCCGTGTCGCCACAGTCCCCCAGTAACTCGAGCATCTCGACCGACGCCGACCAAGCGGGCAAGAACCCCGCCGCGGCGTTCGGACCCAATGAGTGGCTCGTCGACGAGATCTACCAGCAGTACCTCCAGGACCCGAACTCCGTTGACCGAGCCTGGTGGGACTTCTTCGCCGACTACAAGCCGGGCGCGCCCGCCGCCCCGGCCGCGCCGGACGCGCAGCAGGCCGCCCCCGCGCAGCCGACGCAGGCGCCCGCCCAGGCCGCCCCGGCGCAGCCGCAGGCCGCCTCGCAGCCGGCTCCCCAGCAGGCCGCCCCGGCCAAGGCCGCCCCCGCCCAGTCCGGCCCCGCACAGGCCGGTACTGCGCCCAAGGCCGCCCCCGCGCAGTCGCAGCCCGCGGCGAAGCCCGCCGCCGCTCCCGCGAAGCCCGCCGCGGCCGCCCAGCCGGCGAAGCCGGCCGCGCAGCCGGCCGCCGCCAAGCAGGCGAGCCCCGCGCCGGCCAAGCAGGCCCCCGCCGGCAAGCAGGGCGAGGAGGACTCGGCCCCCGCCGGTCCCGAGCTGGTCACCCTGCGCGGCCCCGCCGCCGCGGTCGCCAAGAACATGAACGCCTCCCTGGAACTGCCCACGGCCACCTCCGTGCGCGCCGTCCCGGTGAAGCTGCTGTTCGACAACCGCATCGTCATCAACAACCACCTCAAGCGCGCCCGAGGCGGGAAGATCTCCTTCACGCACCTGATCGGCTACGCGATGGTGCAGGCCATCAAGGCCATGCCGACGATGAACCACTCCTTCGGCCAGAAGGACGGCAAGCCGACCCTGGTCAAGCCGGAGCACGTCAACCTCGGCCTGGCCATCGACCTGGTGAAGCCCAACGGCGACCGCCAGCTCGTCGTGGCCGCCATCAAGAAGGCCGAGACGCTCAACTTCTTCGAGTTCTGGCAGGCGTACGAGGACATCGTCCGCCGCGCCCGCGACGGCAAGCTGACGATGGACGACTTCAGCGGCGTCACCGTCTCGCTGACCAACCCCGGCGGCCTGGGCACCGTGCACTCCGTGCCCCGCCTGATGCCCGGCCAGTCGGTCATCATGGGCGTCGGCTCCATGGACTACCCGGCGGAGTTCCAGGGCACCTCCCAGGACACCCTGAACAAGCTCGGCATCTCCAAGGTCATGACGCTCACGTCGACCTACGACCACCGGGTCATCCAGGGCGCCGCCTCCGGCGAGTTCCTGCGCGTCGTCGCCAACCTGCTCCTCGGCGAGCAGGAGTTCTACGACGAGATCTTCAAGTCGCTGCGCATCCCGTACGAGCCGGTCCGCTGGCTCAAGGACATCGACGCCAGCCACGACGACGACGTCACCAAGGCCGCCCGTGTCTTCGAGCTGATCCACTCCTACCGGGTCCGCGGCCACGTCATGGCCGACACCGACCCGCTGGAGTACCAGCAGCGCAAGCACCCCGACCTGGACATCACCGAGCACGGGCTCACCCTGTGGGACCTGGAGCGCGAGTTCGCCGTCGGCGGCTTCGCCGGCAAGTCGATGATGAAGCTGCGCGACATCCTCGGCGTGCTGCGCGACTCGTACTGCCGCACCACCGGCATCGAGTTCATGCACATCCAGGACCCCAAGCAGCGCAAGTGGATCCAGGACCGCGTGGAGCGCCCGCACACCAAGCCGGAGCGCGAGGAGCAGCTGCGCATCCTGCGCCGGCTGAACGCGGCGGAGGCGTTCGAGACCTTCCTGCAGACCAAGTACGTCGGCCAGAAGCGGTTCTCCCTGGAGGGCGGCGAGTCCGTCATCCCGCTCCTGGACGCCGTCCTGGACTCGGCCGCCGAGTCCCGCCTGGACGAGGTCGTCGTCGGCATGGCCCACCGCGGCCGGCTGAACGTGCTGGCGAACATCGTCGGCAAGTCCTACGCGCAGATCTTCCGCGAGTTCGAGGGCAACCTCGACCCGAAGTCGATGCACGGCTCCGGCGACGTGAAGTACCACCTGGGCGCCGAGGGCACCTTCACCGGCCTGGACGGCGAGCAGATCGCCGTCAGCCTGTGCGCCAACCCCTCGCACCTGGAGACCGTCGACCCGATCCTGGAGGGCGTCGCGCGCGCCAAGCAGGACGTCATCAACAAGGGCGGCACGGACTTCACCGTGCTGCCGGTGGCGATCCACGGCGACGCGGCCTTCGCGGGCCAGGGCGTGGTGGCCGAGACCCTGAACATGTCGCAGCTGCGCGGCTACCGCACCGGCGGCACGGTCCACGTGGTCATCAACAACCAGGTCGGCTTCACCGCGGCGCCCGAGTCCTCGCGCTCCTCGATGTACGCCACCGACGTGGCCCGCATGATCGAGGCCCCGATCTTCCACGTGAACGGCGACGACCCGGAGGCCGTGGTCCGCGTCGCGCGGCTCGCCTTCGAGTTCCGCCAGGCGTTCAACAAGGACGTGGTGATCGACCTCATCTGCTACCGCCGCCGCGGGCACAACGAGTCGGACAACCCGGCCTTCACCCAGCCGCTGATGTACGACCTGATCGACAAGAAGCGCTCGGTGCGCAAGCTGTACACCGAGTCCCTCATCGGTCGCGGCGACATCACCCTGGAGGAGGCCGAGCAGGCGCTCCAGGACTACCAGGGGCAGCTGGAGAAGGTCTTCACCGAGGTCCGCGAGGCCACCTCGCAGCCCGGTTCGGTGGCCTCCTCCGACCCGCAGGCCGAGTTCCCGGTCGCGGTGAACACGGCGGTCTCCTCGGAGGTCGTCAAGCGGATCGCCGAGTCCCAGGTCAACATCCCCGACCACGTCACCGTGCACCCGCGGCTGCTGCCGCAGCTGCAGCGCCGGGCGGCGATGGTCGAGGACGGCACGATCGACTGGGGCATGGGCGAGACGCTGGCCGTCGGCTCCCTCCTCCTGGAGGGCGTGCCGGTCCGGCTGGCCGGCCAGGACTCCCAGCGCGGCACCTTCGGCCAGCGCCACGCGGTGCTGATCGACCGCGCCACCGGCGAGGACTTCACGCCGCTGCTGTACCTGGCCGAGGACCAGGCCCGGTACACGGTCTACAACTCCCTGCTCTCCGAGTACGCGGCGATGGGCTTCGAGTACGGCTACTCGCTGGCCCGCCCGGAGTCGCTGGTGATGTGGGAGGCGCAGTTCGGCGACTTCGTCAACGGCGCGCAGACCATCGTCGACGAGTACATCTCGGCGGCCGAGCAGAAGTGGGGCCAGACCTCCGGCGTCACCCTGCTGCTGCCGCACGGCTACGAGGGCCAGGGCCCGGACCACTCCTCGGCCCGCGTCGAGCGCTTCCTCCAGCTGTGCGCGCAGAACAACATGACGGTCGCCATGCCGACCCTGCCGTCGAACTACTTCCACCTCCTGCGGTGGCAGGTGCACAACCCGCACCACAAGCCGCTGGTCGTCTTCACCCCGAAGTCGATGCTGCGCCTGAAGGCGGCGGCCTCGAAGGCGGAGGAGTTCACCACCGGCCAGTTCCGCCCGGTCATCGGCGACGACTCGGTCGACCCGGCCGCGGTCAAGAAGGTCGTCTTCTGCGCCGGCAAGGTCTACTACGACCTGGAGGCGGAGCGGAAGAAGCGCGGCGTGACGGACACGGCGATCCTGCGCATCGAGCGGCTGTACCCGCTGCCGGGCGCGGAGATCCAGGCGGAGATCGCCAAGTACCCGAACGCCGAGAAGTACCTGTGGGCCCAGGAGGAGCCGGCGAACCAGGGCGCGTGGCCCTTCATCGCGCTCAACCTGATCGACCACCTGGACCTGGCGGTCGGCGCCGACGTCCCGCACGGCGAGCGGCTGCGGCGCATCTCGCGCCCGCACAGCTCCTCCCCGGCGGTCGGCTCGGCCAAGCGGCACCAGGCGGAGCAGGAGCAGCTGGTGCGCGAGGTGTACGAGGCGTAACCCCGCACTACGAGGGCCCGGCCCCCGAGTCCGCAGCGACTCGGGGGGCCGGGCCCTCGGCCTACCCTGGACCTTTCGGACATGGACCTTTTGGACATGGGCCTTTCGGACATCGCAGAGGAGCAAGCAGGTGTACTTCACCGACCGGGGCATCGAGGAGCTGGAGAAGCGGCGCGGCGAGGAGGAGGTCACCTTCGAGTGGCTCGCCGAGCAGTTGCGGGCCTTCGTGGACCTGAACCCGGACTTCGAGGTGCCGGTCGAGCGGCTGGCGACGTGGCTGGCGCGGCTGGACGACGACGAGGACGAGGAGTAGTCGGGGGCGCGTAACCCGAAAGAGTGTCTTGACTTTCCGTGCCCGCGATATATCGTCATTCGTGGGAGACGCGATATGGCGCGTTCGCGGGTTCAGGTCCAGGGAGGTCGGCACCATGTCCGAGTGGTCGGTGGCGGAGCCGGATGCGCTCACGTTCGAGGAGCCGGTGACCGCGCTCCAGGTGCGCATCGTCGGGGGAACGGTCAACGTGGTGGGCACGGAGGAGAGTTCCGCCCGCCTGGAGGTCACCGAGATCGAGGGGCCGCCCCTGCGGGTGACCCATCGCGGCGGCACACTCACGGTGGCCTATGAGGACCTGCCCTGGCGGGGCTTCCTCAAGGGCAAGTGGCTGGACCCCGACGGCTGGCGGCGCCACGCGGTCGTCTCGCTGGCCGTGCCGGCCGACACCCGCGTGGAGGTGGGCGCGGTGAGCGCCGCGGCGGTCGTCTCGGGGGTCGAGGGCCGCACCGAGGTGCGCGGCGTCTCCGGGGACACCACGCTGGTGCGGCTGACCGGGCCGGTCAGCGCGGACACTGTCTCCGGCGCCGTGGAGGCGCAGGCGCTCGCCGGTGACCTGCGGTTCCGCTCCGTCTCCGGCGACCTGACCGTGGTGGAGGCCGGCTCCTGCGTGCGGGCCGACTCGGTGAGCGGCTCGATGATCGTCGACATCGACGACTCGGGGCGGCCCACCGACATCGGCCTGAACAGTGTCTCGGGCGAGATCGCCATCCGGCTGCCGGGGCCCGCCGACGCCCAGGTGGAGGCCAACACCGCCAGCGGCACGGTCTCCAGCGCCTTCGAGGACCTCCGGGTGACCGGGCAGTGGGGCGCCAAGCGGATCACCGGCCGCCTCGGCGCGGGCAACGGCCGGCTCAAGGCCACCACGGTGAGCGGCTCCATCGCCCTGCTGCGCCGCCCGGCGAGCGAGGGCGCCCCGACCGACAAGAAGGTGCTCTGACATGCCCCCCGTCTTCGCCCACGGCCGGCTCCGCCTCTATCTGCTCAAGCTGCTCGACGAGGCCCCGCGCCACGGGTACGAGGTGATCCGCCTCCTGGAGGAGCGCTTCCAGGGCCTGTACGCGCCCTCGGCCGGCACGGTGTACCCGCGCCTGGCCAAGCTGGAGACCGAGGGCCTGGTCACCCACACCACCGAGGGCGGCCGCAAGGTGTACGCCATCACGGACGCCGGCCGCGCCGAGCTGGCCGACCGCAGCGGCGAGCTGGCCGACCTGGAGCTGGAGATCCGCGACTCCGTGGCGGAGCTGGCCGCCGAGATCCGGGCCGACGTGCGCGGCGCCGCGGGCGACCTGCGGCGCGAGATGCGCGAGGCGGCCGGCGCGGCCCGCCAGGGCGGCGGTACGGAGGACGCCGGGCCCGTCGGCGAGGGCGAGGCGTGGCGGCTCGCCAAGGAGGAGATGCGCCGGGTCAAGCAGGAGTGGAAGGAGCAGGCCAGGCGCGCCAAGGACGAGAGCCGGCGCTCCCGTGAGGAGGCGCAGCGGGCCCGGCGGCAGGCCAAGGAGGCCCAGGACCGGGCGGCGGCGCAGGCGCAGGAGCAGGTGCAGCGCCTGGCGCAGCGCGTGCAGGAGCAGGTGCAGACCCACTTCGGCCGCGGCGACTGGCCCACGGGCCTGCGCGAGGGCCTGACCGACCTGGCCAAGGAGGTCGGCAAGGACTGGGGCCTCGGCCGACCCGCCCCGGAGACCCAGCCGGAGTACTCGACGACCCCCGAGGACTTCCCGGCCGGTTACGTCCCGGCCTGGGCCCACGAGGACGCCGCGCAGTCGACGGGCGACCCGGCCCGCGACCTGGACCGCCTCCTGGACCGCTTCCGTGACGACGTCCGCGACGCGGCCCGCGACCACGGCGTCACCCCCGACCAGCTCCGAGACGCCCGCCACCACCTGTCGACGGCGGCGGCGCACATCGGGGTGATACTGCGCTCCCCGCAGAGCTGACCCCGGGTCAGGCGCAGGCCGCCCCCGGTTCGCCCAGCACTCGGGTCAGCGACGCGTAGGTCATGCCGTGGTCGGCCAGGACCTCGGCGGGGACGCCGGGCAGGACGGTCAGGGCGAGGAGGAGGTGCTCGTCGCCGATGTGCCGGTCGTGCCGGGCGACGGCGATGCGCAGGGACTTCTCCAGGACGTCCTTGGCCCCCCGGCTGAAGCTGCGCCGGCCGGACCACCGGCCCCTGTCCTTGCGGTCACCGGACAGTGCGCCGGCGCCGTGCGCCTCCTCCACCCGGGCGACGATCTGCGCGACGTCGATGCCGAGGCCGGCCAGGGCGTCGGTCTCCGCCCGGGTCAGGCCGGCGTGCCGGCGCGCCTCGCGCAGCGCCTGCCGCACCGCGTCGCGCCGGTCGCCGACGAGCGCCGCGAGGGCGAAGGAGCCCCGGCTGCCCTCGCGGTCCAGGAGGGCGAGCAGCAGATGGTCGGCGTCGACGACCCGCCCCCGCGCCTCCCCCGCATGCTCCACCGCGCCCTGCACCACGGCCCGGGCGTCCTGGGTGAGCCGCTCGAACATCACTGCCTCCCGTACTTCTTGTGCACGGCCTGCCTGCTGACCCCGAGCTGCGTGGCGATCTCCTGCCACGACCACCCTTGTTCGCGCGCGCCCCGCACCTGCACCGCCTCCAGCTGCTCCAGCAGCCGGCGCAGCGCGGCGACGGCGCGCAGCCCGATCCGGGGGTCGCGATCACCCGCCCGTGCGGCGAGATCCGTGGCTTCGCTCATGAGGTCAACTTAGGTTGACACGGGAGGCTTGTCAACCTTGGATGACAGAGGGCGCGCGGCGGAGCCTCAGCCGCCCGGGTTCAGCACGATCTTGCCGAACTGCTCCCCGGACTCCAGCCGCTCGAAGCCCTCCCGCGCCCGGTCCAGCGGCAGCACCTCGTCGATGACCGGCCGGACCCCCGTGGCAGCGCAGAAGGACAGCAGGTCCTCCAGCTCGTCCTTGGTGCCCATGGTCGAGCCGACGACCTTCAGCTCCAGGAAGAAGATCCGGGTCAGCTCGGCGTGCGAGGGCCGGTCCCCGCTGGTGGCGCCGGAGATGACCAGCGTGCCGCCGGGCCGCAGCGACTTCACCGAGTGCGACCAGGTCGCGGCGCCCACCGTCTCGATCACGGCGTCCACCCGCTGGGGCAGCCGCGCCCCCGGCTCCACCGCCTCCACGGCGCCCAGTTCCAGGGCCCGCTTGCGGCGCGCCTCGTCCCGGCTGGTGGCGAAGACCCGGAGCCCCGCCGCCTTGCCGAGCACGATGGCGGCCGTGGCCACCCCGCCGCCGGCGCCCTGCACGAGGACCGAGTCACCGGGGCGCACACCGGCGTTGGTGAAGAGCATCCGGTAGGCCGTCAGCCAGGCGGTCGGCAGGCAGGCGGCCTCCGCGAAGGACAGCTCCTTCGGCTTGGGCAGCAGGTTCCAGGTCGGCACGGCCACCCGCTCGGCGAAGGTGCCCTGGTAGCGCTCGGTGAGGATGGACCGGGGCTCGGCGGGCCCGACCCCGTGCCCGCTCTGGCCGATCACGGAGTGCAGGACGACCTCGTTGCCGTCCGCGTCGACGCCCGCGGCGTCGCAGCCGAGGATCATCGGCAGCCGCTCCTCGGGGAGGCCGACGCCGCGCAGCGACCAGAGGTCGTGGTGGTTGAGGGAGGCGGCCCGGACATCGACGACACTCCAGCCGGGGCGGGCCTCCGGGGCCGGGCGCTCCCCGGACTCCAGCCCGGCCAGCGGCCGGTCGCGGTCGATTCGGGCGGCGTAGACAGCGAACATGGGGCCGACGATAGGGTCCGCGCCCCGGTCACGGAACCGTGGCGCCCTGTGACACACACCCTCTTGCCAGCGGCGCCCCACCGGGGGAACGCGAACGGCCCCGCCCATCAGGACGGGGCCGTTCACCACGGGCGGGGCGTCACACCGTCAGCGCCGCGCGACACCCTCCGCGCGGGCTGCCGCCGCGACCGCCGCCGTGACGGCGGGGGCGACCCGCTCGTCGAACGGCGAGGGGATCACGTAGTCGGCGGCGAGGTCGTCGCCGACGACGGAGGCCAGCGCCTCGGCCGCGGCGAGCTTCATGCCCTCGGTGATCCGCGAGGCCCGCACCTGGAGCGCGCCGGCGAAGATGCCGGGGAAGGCCAGCACGTTGTTGATCTGGTTCGGGAAGTCCGAGCGCCCGGTGGCGACCACGGCCGCGTACTTGTGCGCGACCTCCGGGTGCACCTCCGGGTTCGGGTTGGCCATGGCGAAGACGAAGGCGCCCTTCGCCATCGAGGCCACCGCCTCCTCGGCCACCGTGCCGCCGGAGACGCCGATGAAGACGTCGGCGCCCGCGAGCGCGTCCTCCAGCGAGCCGGAGAGCCCCGCCTTGTTGGTGAAGGAGGCCACCTCCTGCTTGACCGGCGTGAGGTCCGCCCGGCCGGCCGAGACGATGCCCTTGCGGTCGGCAAGGGCCACGTCGCCGATGCCGGCCTCGACCAGCATCTTGGCGATGGCGACCCCGGCCGCGCCCGCGCCCGAGATCAC
Organism: Streptomyces sp. NPDC048182; assembly: GCF_043202555.1. NCBI lineage: Bacteria > Bacillati > Actinomycetota > Actinomycetes > Kitasatosporales > Streptomycetaceae > Streptomyces > Streptomyces sp. NPDC048182. The sequence goes on from NZ_JBIDAQ010000012.1 coordinate 152,694, forward strand.
CGCGCGCAGCTCGCCGAGCGCCCGCCCGCTGAGCCGCGCCGCGTTGCGCAGGGCGGCGAGGGTGACGACGGCCGTGCCGTGCTGGTCGTCGTGGAAGACCGGGATGTCCAGGCGCTCCTGGAGCTTGCGCTCGATCTCGAAGCACCGGGGCGCCGAGATGTCCTCCAGGTTCACGCCGCCGAAGGACGGCGCGAGGCGGACCACGGTCTCCACGATCTCGTCGGCGTCCGTGCAGGCGAGCGCGATCGGGACCGCGTCCACGCCGCCGAACTGCTTGAACAGGATCGCCTTGCCCTCCATCACCGGAAGGCTGGCCTCGGGCCCGATGTCCCCGAGGCCCAGGACCGCCGTGCCGTCGGTGACGACGGCGACGACGGAGGACTTCCAGGTGTAGTCGTGCACGAGGTCGGGCTGCTCGGCGATCGCGCTGCACACTTTCGCGACGCCGGGCGTGTATGCGAGGGACAGGTCGTCCTTGTCCCGGACCGGCACGGTGGCCTGCACGGCCATCTTGCCGCCACGGTGCAGCGCGAACGCGGGATCGAAGGTGTCCAGGGGCTCGGCCCCCGCCTCCCGATCCGGACCGGCGTCACTGTCGCTGCGAGGATTGACGATCTCCGCTGCCACTTTGTCTTACCCCTTAAGTGTTCTGGTCTGAGGGTTTGTTTCCACTCCTGGTGAGGGGTGGGCGGGCACCGCACGAGGACACGACCGTTGATACACGCGGGTCCTCGGGCGACGGACGCGCCGCACACGCGTCCTGAGCCCCTGATGAGGGGTGTAAAGAACCTTCTTACCCGACGGACACCCCCGCCGACGAGTCGGATGGGAGCACGCCCACATGTCGGACCCCGAACGCCGCATGCCGGTGACATGGCTCATACCCGGGCATCCGGACACTTCCCGAGCCCGTCTCACACCGGAGATCTTCCGGCCGGAGGCGCCCGGCACCGCAAGTTCTGGCACGGGTTCGGTCACGATGTCCGGCCTGGCCCGGTTCGGCGAGTCGCCCGTTATCCGATTTTGACATCGGCATCCCCCTGAACAGCCGAGTCCGAATGGCAAGATGCCGTCATCGCACGAGGTCGCGGCACTCGAAGACGTGTGCACTCGACGACCCGCGGCGCCTGCCGGTCCCCGGCCGGCGTCCCGTCCCCATCGGCAACATCCTCATCCGCCGGAGGCCACCATGACCGCACGCTCCATCTGTCGTACGACCGCCGCGCACTTCCGGCCAGCAGCGGTCGGCGCGCTCGCGGTCGCAGGCGTCCTCCTGCTCTCCGGATGCGGCGACCAGACCAAGGACAACGACTCCGGCGACAGCGGGTCCGCCGCCGGCGCCCCGCTCGCCGACAAGCTGCCGAAGGCCCTCCGCGACAAGGGCGTCATCAAGGTCGGCTCGGACATCGCCTACGCGCCGGTGGAGTTCAAGGACGACTCCGGCAAGACGGTCGGCATCGACCCCGACCTCGCGGACGCCATGGGCAAGCAGCTCGGCGTGAAGTTCCAGTTCGAGAACGGCACCTTCGACACCCTCATCGGCGGTCTCGCCTCCAAGCGCTACGACATCGCCATGTCGGCCATGACCGACACCAAGAGCCGCCAGGAGGGCGTCGACTCCGACACCGGCAAGAAGGTCGGGGCCGGCGTCGACTTCGTGGACTACTTCACGGCCGGCGTCTCGCTCTACACCAACAAGGGCGACGACCAGTCCATCAAGAGCTGGGACGACCTGTGCGGCAAGACCATGGCCGTGCAGCGCAACACCTTCTCCCACGACCTCGCCAAGGACCAGGCCGCCAAGTGCACGAAGGGCGGCAAGAAGACCCTGAAGATCGAGCCCTTCGGCACCAACCCCGAGGCCGAGACCCGCATGCGCTCCAAGGGCGCCGACGTCGTCTCCGCCGACTTCCCGATCGCCGCGTACTCCGTGAAGAACTCCGGCGGCGGCAAGTACTTCGAGATGGTCGGCGACCAGGTCGAGGCGGGGCCTTACGGCATCGCGGTCGCCAAGGACAACACCGAGCTGCGCGACGCGCTGCAGGCCGCCCTGAAGGCGGTCATCGCCGACGGCGAGTACAAGAAGATCGTCGACAAGTGGGGCGTCGCCGACGGCGCCGTCACCGAGGCGAAGATCAACGGCGGCTCCTGAACTGCCAGCGCTCGACTCGGCTCCGAAAGGCTCCACCCGTGACTGTTGACGTCAGCAAGACGAGCGGTCCGTCGACACCCCCCTCCGGGCCGGACACCATCACGGCTGTCCCGGTCCGGCACCCGGGGCGGTACGTGTCGGCGGCCGTGGCACTCGCCCTGTTGGGCACCGTGGTCTACGCCTTCGCGCAAGGCAAGATCAACTGGGGTGCCATTCCCGACTACTTCTTCGACGAGCGCATTCTCGACGGTGTCTGGAACACCCTGCTGCTGACCGTGCTGTCCATGGTGATCGGCATCGTCGGCGGCATCCTCCTCGCCGTCATGCGCCTTTCGAAGAACCCGGTGACCTCGTCCATCTCCTGGTTCTACATCTGGTTCTTCCGCGGTACCCCGGTGCTGGTCCAGCTCTTCGTCTGGTTCAACCTCGGCCTGGTCTTCGAGTACATCAACCTGGGGCCGATCTACAAGGACTACTGGTCCTCGTTCATGACCCCGCTGCTGACGGCGCTGCTCGGCCTCGGTCTCAACGAGGCCGCCTACATGGCCGAGATCTGCCGTGCCGGTCTGCTCTCGGTCGACGAGGGCCAGACGGAGGCGTCGCACGCGCTCGGCATGAGCCATATGAAGACGCTGCGCCGGATCGTGATCCCGCAGGCGATGCGCGTCATCGTGCCGCCCACGGGCAACGAGGTCATCAACATGCTGAAGACCACCTCGCTGGTGTCGGCGGTCCAGTTCTCCGAGTTGTTCAAGCAGGCGCAGGACATCGGCCAGAACGCGGGCTCGACGGTGGAGATGTACTTCCTCGCCGCCGCCTGGTACCTGATCATGACCTCGGTCCTGAGCATGGGCCAGTACTACATCGAGCGGTTCTACGCCCGCGGCTCCAGCCGCAGCCTGCCGCCCACGCCGCTGCAGCGCTTCACCAACGCCGTACTGCCCACGCGCCGTCCGAAGGGAGCCTCGGCATGACGCAGCCCTCGCCCGCCATGGTCCGGGCGGAAGGTGTCCACAAGTCCTTCGGCCCCGTCGAGGTCCTCAAGGGCATCGACCTGGAAGTGAAGTCCGGCGAGGTGTTCTGCCTCATCGGCCCCTCCGGCTCGGGCAAGTCGACCTTCCTGCGCTGCATCAACCACCTGGAGAAGATCAACGCCGGGCGGCTGTGGGTGGACGGGGAGCTGGTGGGCTACCGCCAGAAGGGCGACAAGCTCTACGAGCTGAAGGACAGCGAGGTCGCCCTCAAGCGCCGGGACATCGGCATGGTCTTCCAGCGCTTCAACCTGTTCCCGCACATGACGGCCCTGGAGAACGTCATCGAGGCGCCCATCCAGGTCAAGGGCGTGAGCAAGGCGCAGGCCCGGGAGCAGGCGGGCCGGCTTCTGGAGCGGGTGGGCCTGGCCGACAAGGCCGGCAACTACCCCTCGCAGCTCTCCGGCGGCCAGCAGCAGCGGGTCGCCATCGCCCGGGCCCTCGCCATGGACCCCAAGCTGATGCTGTTCGACGAGCCGACCTCGGCCCTCGACCCGGAGCTGGTCGGCGACGTCCTGGACGTCATGCGCGACCTGGCCGAGTCCGGCATGACGATGGTCGTCGTCACCCACGAGATGGGGTTCGCCCGCGAGGTCGGCGACACCCTGGTCTTCATGGACGGCGGCGTGGTGGTCGAGTCGGGCAACCCGCGCGACGTGCTGACCGACCCGCAGCACGAGCGGACGAAGGCGTTCCTGTCCAAGGTGCTCTGACGCCGCCGGGTTCCGCAGGGGCGGTACGGGTCTCCCGTACCGCCCCTTCCCCTGTCCTGCCGGCGGCCTGTCCTGTCCGGCGGCTACTTGACCGCCAGCACCAGCGTGTCCGACGGCGAGCACCACACCGGCCGGGCCTCGCCGAAGCCCTGCTCGCGCAGTACGCGCGCGTGCCAGGTGGCCGAGGGCATGTCGCCGTCCGCGTGCTCGCCGTAGATCTCGAAGCGGCGGGCGGTGGGCGCGGCGAGCACCGGGTCGCGGCCGGCCACCTGCCACCACTCGGCCCAGTCCAGGGCGCCGCCCTTCCTCGCCTCGTCCATCCGGGCGTGCCGCTGGGCGCGCTCGGCGGCGTTGATCCGGGGCGTGGCCTCGTCGATCATGTGGTCGGCGTTCATGAAGACCCCGCCGTCCCGGACCAGCCCGGCGATCTGCCCGTACAGGGCGGTGAGCGGCTCGCTGTGCAGCCAGTGCAGGGCGGTGGCGGTCAGGACGGCGTCGTACGACCGGTGCGGCAGCCGGGCCGGCCAGTCGGGGTCCTTGAGATCGGCGGTGACCAGGCCGACCCGCTCGTCGCCCGCGAAGGTGCCCTCGGCGATGGCGAGGAGCGCGGGGTCGAGGTCGACGCCGGTGCTGGTGGCGTCCGGGAAGCGGGCGAGCAGGCGTGCGGTGATGGTGCCGGTGCCGCAGGCCAGGTCGAGCACCCGGGGCGCGGGGCCGGCCAGCGCCTCGACCATGTCGAGCATGATCCGGAAGCGGTCCTCCCGGTCCGGCATGTACCACTCCTGCTGCCGGTCCCAGCTCTCCTGCCAGGCGTGCCAGTCGGCACCGCTCGCCGTGGTGCTGCCGGTGTCCGCGTCCGTCATGGAGCCCCTCCAACGGTCGTCACGTAATACCCTGGAACCGCAGTCAGCCGTTACCTGGCCGCAGGCACGACCATAGAGCCCCTCGGTAAGGACTACAAGTGGACCTGGCCTCTTACTCGGACTACGCGGTGCGCCTCGTCAACACCGAGGAGCCGACGCGCGGGAGCGACGCGCTGACCTCGGTAGAGGCCGTGCGCGCCCTCTTCGGCGTCAGCCAGTCGGCGGCCCGGCGGGCCACCGAGGCGGACGTCACCCGCTTCCGCTCGGTCCGGGGCCGGCTGCGCGCGGTCTTCGAGGCCGCGGACGCCGGCGACGAGACGCTGGCGGTGGACCTGCTGAACTCGCTGCTCCTGGAGTTCCCGGTGAGCCCGCAGATCTCCGGGCACGACCACCGCGACGACGACGGCCGCCCGCTGTGGCACATGCACCTGGCGGACCACCCGTCCAACGCCACCGCCGGCTACGCGGCCATCGCGGCGATGGGCCTGGCCTTCCACCTCACCACGTACGGCGTGGACCGCCTCGGCCTGTGCGAGGCGGCTCCCTGCCGCAACGCCTACCTGGACACCTCCACCAACCGCTCCCGGCGCTACTGCTCCGACCGCTGCGCCACCCGCGCCAACGTGGCGGCCTACCGGGCCCGCAAGCGCCTGGAGGCGGACCGGTCTGACAGCACCGGGCGGACGGCGGCCAGCGCCCAGCGCGCGACGGCGAGCGGCGAGCGCTGATCCGGCCGGGGCGGCCGGTAGCGCAGCCGCGCCCGGCCGAGCACCAGCTCCTCGGGTACGACCCCGTAGTCGGTGCTGTCACCGCCCGCGAAGGCGTTGTCCCCGAGGACCCACCAGCCCGCCCCGCGCCGTTCGACGGCCCGCTTGACCACGAGCAGGTCCTGCTGGAAGGGGTGGCGCAGCACGACCACGTCACCGGGCCTGATACCGGCGCCCCAGTGCACGAGGAGCACGTCCCCGTGGTGCAGGGTCGGCACCATGGACGGCCCGGTCACGTCGGCCGGACCGAACGGCAGCGGTCCTCCGCGCTCGGACTCCTGCGACAGCTCCGGCATCTCCGGTACCTCCCCGGTCATTCCTCCACCAGTCTCAGTCTCACCCCGGACTTTTGTCCTAAGCCCACCGGGGCACTCGCGAAAACGACGTCCGCAGGGAGTAATGTCCACCCTGAGAAGACGATCACGAGGAAGGAACGCTGCATGCTTTCCCGCCTGTTTGCCCCCAGGGTCACGGTCAGCGCCCACTGCGACCTGCCCTGCGGCGTGTACGACCCCGCCCAGGCCCGCATCGAGGCGGAGTCGGTCAAGGCCGTCCAGGAGAAGATGGCCGGAAACGACGACCCTCACTTCCAGGCGCGCGCCACCGTCATCAAGGAGCAGCGAGCCGAGCTCGCCAAGCACCACGTCTCCGTGCTGTGGAGCGACTACTTCAAGCCCCCGCACTTCGAGAAGTACCCGGAGCTGCACCAGCTGGTCAACGACACCCTGAAGGCCCTCTCGGCCGCCAAGGCGTCCACCGACCCGGCCAGCGGCCAGAAGGCGCTGGACTACATCGCCCAGATCGACAAGATCTTCTGGGAGACGAAGAAGGCCTGATCTCTGGCTAGGCAGCCTGACCTGCGGTTTCGCGGGTCACATCGCCTACCTGTCCGCACCCGGTCCGCAGTCCGCCGAGCACGGCGTCCATGACGGACCGGGTGCGGTCTTCTTCGCCCGGCCACAGGTGCGCGTAGATCCGCAGCGCGGGTCGACGTTCTGACCAAGCCGGGTGAGCGGATCACCCCGCTCCGATCGCGGTACTCCGTGCCGGAACTGCACGCGCTTCGCGACCGGTTACCCGACTGGCTGGTCCCGCTACGCGGCACTGCCGGGGGCTCGGCATTCGGCGACTCCGTTGGCGCGTAGATCTGGAAACCTGACGGCCATGCCCGCACCCTCCATCACCTTCGGCAGTCTCCCCTCTCGCGCTCGCACCGCCGTCGAGGCCGAGACCGACTCGATTCTCAGGATTGAGAACGTCAATACCGGTCTCAACAGCCCCCTCTCCGCGCTCGCACACACCGCCGACGGAGTCGTCTTCCTCAAGGGCCTGCGCACCGACCACCGCTGGGTCTGGACGCAGCAACGCGAGGCAGACATCAACCCGTACGTGACCCCGCTCGCCCCGCGCCTGCTCTTCCACGTCATCGCCGACGGCTGGGACGTCCTCGGCTTTGAGACCATCGACGGCCACCATGCCGACTACTCACCGGACTCCCCGGACTTACCCAAAGTCGCCGGGGCCCTCCGAGAGCTCGCCTCCCTCCCCTGCCCCGACATCGAACTCCGGCACGCCGAACAACGCCTGGCCCGCTACGTCGCCGACCCCGCAGACGCGGACGCTTTCGCAGGGAACGCGCTGCTCCACACCGACTGGAACAACCACAACGTCCTCATCACCCACGACCGCGCCCACCTCGTCGACTGGGGCTGGGCCACCCGCGGAGCGGCCTGGCTCGATCCGGCCCACTGGATCATCTGGCTCATCTCGGCCGGCCACACACCATCGGCCGCAGAGGAGGCGGTCGCGTCTCTTCCCACCTGGGCATCGGCCCCACCCCGAGCAGTGGACGCCTTCGCCGACGCCGGCGCGAACCTCTGGGATGAGATCGCGGGCTCCGCTTCAGACGACTGGACAATGAACATGCTCACCGCCGCACGGCTCTGGCGCCAGCATCGAAGCCATAGCTACGGCTGGCAGTAGGGGCGCCTGCCCCTTCTGATCACTGACCTGGCCCATTGCAGGGGCCCGGCCGCATCGGCGGTCGCGTTCCTGTGTCGTGTTCTCAGCGTGTCCTGGTGTACGTCCGCACCATCGCCCCGCCCGCCGTCGTGTGCACCGCGTCCAGGGTGAAGGCGGTGACCGCGAAGTCCGAGGCGAACATCGGCATTCCGGAGCCCAGGACGATGGGGAGGGTCTTGACGACCAGTTCGTCGATCTCGTCCAGCAGTTCGCCGGCGAGGGTCGCGCCGCCGCAGAGGTAGATGCCGAGGCCGCCCTCCTCCGCCTTCAGCTCCCGGACTCGGGCGACCAGGTCCGTCGAGATGATCTCCACGTGGGGGTCGGGCGACTCGGTGAGGCTCCGGGAGGCCACGTACTCGCGGAGGTGGGCGTAGGGGCTGGTGATGCCCTCCTTCAGCGCCAGGTCGTAGCTGGCGCGGCCCTGGATCACCGTGTCGAACCGCCTGTTCGGCACCGCGTCGACGCCGAGCTGCCGGCGGGCGTGCGTCGGCAGGGTCTCCGGATACTCCGCGGTGAGATGGCCGAGGTACTCCTCGTCCAGGTAGGCGTACATCGCGGTCGCGTCGCCGTCCGGGGCTCCGATGAAGCCGTCGATGGAGCAGGCGATGAGGTACGTGAGCTTGCGCAACTGTGCTTCTTTCGTCGGGGGCAGTCGGCGTGGAGCAACAACTACATTTATAGTGCTTCAGGTGTAGTGGTTGCAAGGAGATTGTCGGAGGAAGGTTGCGTGCATGGTCAGCAATCCGCAGCGGCGTGCCGCTCTGGTCGACGCCGGGATCGAGGTACTGGCCCGGGAGGGGGCGCGCGGTCTCACCTACCGCGCGGTGGACACCGAGGCCGGGGTGCCGACCGGCACCGCCTCCAACTACTTCGCCGACCGCGACGACCTGCTGCGCCAGATCGACGTGCGGCTGCACCAGCGCCTCACGCCCGACCCGGAGGTGCTGTCCCGGCTGATGGCCGGGCCGAAGGACCGCGCGCTGGTCACCGCGCTGATGCACGACCTGATGGGCCGGGCGACCCGGGACCGCACCGGGTACCTGGGGCTGCTCGAGATGCGCCTGGAGGCCACCCGGCGGCCGGAACTGCGCGCCTCCTACACGAAGTCGGTGCGCGCGGATCTGACAGAGGGCATGGAGTTCCACCGATCGGCCGGCCTGCCCGGCGACGACGAGACGGTCACCGTGCTCTACCTGGCGATGCTCGGCCTCATCCTGGAGCACCTGACCCTGCCCGACGTCCTGCGGGACGCCCTCCCCGGAGTCGGCGTCCCGGACGGCCTGATCGAGCGGATCGTGGCGACGGTGGTACCCGAGGCGTGAGGCCGTCCCGAGGCGTGAGGCCGTGGCGAGGCGCGGTCAGCCCCGAGGCGCGGGCTCGCGCCACATCGGCCACATCCGGGGGCCGTCCTCCGGCAGGTCGAGGACCGGGCCGGTGACGGCGAAGCCCAGCCGCTCGTACAGGCCGCGGCTGCGGGCGCTGCTCGCCTCCAGGTAGGCGGGCAGGCCCTCGCGGTCGCAGCGGTCGAGGGCCGACTCGATGAGCGCGGTGCCCAGCCCCTCGCCCTGCCGCGCCGGGTCCACGCCGATCATCCAGAGGTACTCGTGGGCGCGGCCGGCGGGATGGATTCGGGCGGTCAGCCGGGCGATCTGCTCGACCCGCGGGTTGTCCGGGTCCACGGCCTCGCGCACCAGCACCGCCTCGTCCACGCCGGCGGGTTCCCGCTCGTGCCCGCCGCCCGCCGGCACCGGCAGCCACAGCGCGCAGGCCGCGCCGTCCTCGGCGAGGTCGACGCGGCCGTCCGCGAAGGTGGCGTCGGCGAAGGCGGCCATGAGCCGGTGGTGGGTCAGGCGCCGGTATTCCGCGCCCGGGAAGACCCAGCAGCTCACCGGGTCCTCCTGGAAGGCCACGTCGAGGAGCCGGACCACCAGGTCCCGGTCGGCCTCTCCCGCCGCCCGTATCGCCACGCCCATCCGCCGCCCACCCCTTCGACTCAACGACGCCTGATCACAAGGCGGTTGCAGCCTAACCGGTGTGGACTCACCCGCTGCGCCGGGTCACGAACTCCGCCAGCGCGAGCAGGTCGCCCGCCCGCTCCGGGTCGGGCACGGCGCGGGCCAACTCCTGCACGGCCCGGGCCATCCGGTCGGCCGCCTGGTCCTGCGCCCAGTCCCGGCCGCCGGCCCGCTCCACGATCGCGGCGGTGCTCGCCAGGTCCTCCTTCCCCTCCTCGTACGGCGCCGCGTACAGCTCGGCGAGCCGGGCGGCGGCCGGGGTGCCGGAGGTGAGGGCGGCCACCACCGGCAGCGACTTCTTGCGGGCCGCCAGGTCCGCGCCGGCGGGCTTGCCGCTGCGGACCGGGTCGCCCCATATGCCGATCACGTCGTCGATGAGCTGGAACGCCAGCCCGGCCTGGCGACCGAAGGCGTCCAGCGCCGCCACCTCCTCCGCACCGGCGCCGGCGTACAGGCCCCCGAGGGCGCAGGCGCAGCCCAGCAGTGCTCCCGTCTTGGCCTCGGCCATGGCGAGCGTCTCGTCGAGCGTGACCTCGTCCGGCGCGCGGTGCTCCAGGGCCGTGTCCGTGTGCTGCCCCTCGCACAGCTCCACCACGCAGTCCGCGAGCCGGGCGGACGCCGCGCCGGAGGCCCGGTGGCGGTCCGTCGCCAGCAGCCGCAGGGCCAGGGCCTGGAGGGCGTCCCCGGCGAGGATCGCGTCGGCGTCCCCGAACACGGTCCACGCGGTGGGCCGGTGGCGCCGGGTGGTGTCCCGGTCCATCACGTCGTCGTGCAGCAGGGTGAAGTTGTGGACCAGCTCCACCGCCGCGGCAGCCCGCACCGCCCCCGCCCGGGCACCGGGGCCGCCGAGCGCGGCGGCCGAGGCGAGGACCAGTGCGGGACGGATCGCCTTGCCGGCGTCCCCCGTGGCCGGAGTGCCGTCCGCGTGCTGCCAGCCGAAGTGGTAGAGCCCGATCCGGCGCATGGTGGCGGGCAGCGACGCGAGGGCCGACCGCAGCTCGGGGTCGACCGATGCCCGCGAGCGCCGCAGCAGCGCCGGCGCCTCCTCCCCGACGACCACGCCGGACGCCTGGTCGTGCTCGGGCCCTTGGCCCCGCTCACGCCCTTGGCCCCGCTCGGGGCCTTGCCTGGGCCCGGGCGTCCGACCAGGCTGGGGCACTTGGCCGCGCTCGGAGCCCTGGTCGCCCTCGGAGCCCTGGTCGCCCTCGGAGCCCTGGCCGCGCTCGGAGCCTTGGTCCCCCTGGGGCCCCTGGTCCCGCTGCGTGCCGATGAGGCCGCGCCGCTCCAGGGTGCCGGTGGGGCGCTCCGCCTCCGCCGCGCCGGGCCGGGCCTTCGTCATCCGCGCGCCCCCTTCCCCCACCCCGCGTACCCCGGGGCATACCCGCCCCGGGGAGGGCGGGAACGCCGGGTGCCGGACGGCGGCGTCACCTCCAGCGGCCGATCTCGACGTTCTCCAGCACCCCGAGCGCGTCCGGCACCAGGACGGCGGCCGAGTAGTAGGCCGTGACCAGGTACTTGATGACGGCCTGCTCATTGATGCCCATGAAGCGCACCGACAGGCTCGGCTCGATCTCGTCCGGGATGCCGGTGGCCCGGAGGCCGATCACGCCCTGGTCCTGCTCGCCGGTGCGCATCGCGATGATCGAGGTGGTGCGGGCCTCGGTGACCGGGATCTTGTTGCACGGGTAGATCGGCACACCGCGCCAGGTGGGGATGCGGTTGCCCGCGATGTCGATGGTCTCGGGGACCAGTCCGCGCCGGTTCAGCTCGCGGCCGAAGGCGGCGATGGCCCGGGGGTGGGCGAGGAGGAGCTTGGTGCCCCGGCGCCGGCTGAGCAGCTCGTCCAGGTCGTCGGGCGACGGCACGCCCTCGTGCGGCTGGAGCCGCTGGTCGTACTCGCAGTTGTGCAGCAGGCCGAACTCGCGGTTGTTGATCAGCTCGTGCTCCTGGCGCTCCTTCAACGCCTCTACGGTGAGCCGGATCTGCTGCTCCGTCTGGTTCATCGGCTGGTTGTACAGGTCGGCCACGCGCGAGTGGATGCGCAGCACGGTCTGGGCGACGCTCAGTTCGTACTCGCGGGGCCGGGCCTCGTAGTCGACGAAGGTGTGCGGGATGTCCGGCTCGCCGCTGTGGCCGGCGGCGAGCTCGATCGCCTTCTCGCCCTGCTTGTTGGTGCGCTGCTTGGGGATGGAGCGCTGGCGCTGGAGGTGGTCCCGCAGGACGCCGGCGCGCTCGGCGACCTGCTCCACGGCCTGGCGGGGCAGCACCAGGACCGTGCAGGCGGTGACCGCGCGGGCGGTGTACTCCCAGATGGCGTCGCCGTCGAGCAGCGACGCCTCGCCGAAGTAGGCGCCGTCGGCGAGGACTCCGAGGACCGCGTCGTCGCCGTAGGGCCCGGTGCCGACCTTCTCGACCTTGCCGTGCGCGAGCAGGAAGACCTCGTCGGCCTGGCCGCCGAACGAGGTGATCACGTCGCCCGGGCCGAACTCCCGCTGCTCGCACCGCCGGGCCAGCTCCGAGAGCACCTCCTCGTCCTCGAAGGAGCGTAGGGCCGGCAGCTCGCCGAGTTCGGCGGGGACGACCTCCACCCGGTCCCCGGACTTCACGAACGTCACCCGGCCGTCGCCCACGGCGAAGGTCAGCCGGCGGTTCACCCGGTACGTGCCGCCCTGGATGTCCACCCAGGGCAGCGAGCGCAGCAGCCAGCGCGAGCTGATCTCCTGCATCTGCGGCACCGACTTGGTGGTGGTGGCCAGATTCCGCGCGGCCGCCGTGCCGAGACTCTGCTGCGGCTTGCCCTGCTCGGTGCGGACCTCTTCGCCTACCGACATAAGGAACTGCCCTCCCGGTCCTACCGGACTCCCGCGTCCGGCATCGCTGTTGCTGCGACCAGCCTTCCTCACGGAGCGTGCTGGTGCTATTACACGAAAGAGCGGGAATGGATCTCGCTCGCCCGGGGCATTGGCGGGCGATCCGGCAGACAGCGCGAAGGAGGCGGCCATGGCCTCACCCATGTCCGCGAGCACGTTCATCACGGCACTGAGGGCCGAGGGCCTCACCGTCGTCGAGGTCGGGGACTGGCGGCACCACAACCGCAACCACAAGGGGCCCTGGGGGCCCGTGCACGGCGTGATGATCCACCACACGGTGACCAAGGGCAGCGCGCAGACCGTGGAGATGTGCCGCGCCGGCTACGCGGGCCTGCCGGGGCCGCTGTGCCACGGCGTGATCACCAAGGACGGCCGGGTCCACCTGGTCGGCTACGGCCGCGCCAACCACGCGGGCCTCGGCGACGACGACGTGCTCCGCGCGGTCATCGCGGAGAAGGCGCTGCCGCCGGACAACGAGGCGAACACCGACGGCAACCGGCACTTCTACGGCTTCGAGTGCGAGAACCTGGGCGACGGCGCCGACCCCTGGCCGGCCGCCCAGCTGACGGCGATCGAGCGGGCCGCCGCGGCGGTCTGCCGCCACCACGGCTGGACGGAGCGCTCCGTCATCGGCCATCTGGAGTGGCAGCCGGGGAAGATCGACCCCCGCGGCTTCACGATGGCGTCGATGCGGGGGCGGATCGGGGCCCGCCTGAAGTGACGGGCGCTTGAAGTGACGGGCGCCTGACGCGACGCGCGCTCCCGCCGGCCGGGGCCGGACAATGGCGGGGTGACCCGTACCGACCCCGCCCCCGGCCTCGCCGCGCTGCGCCCCCGGCTGCCCTCGCCCCTCCAGGAGGCGGTCGACGGGCGGTTCGAGCGGCGCGGCGTCCGGCTGCTGCTGAAGCGGGACGACCTGATCCACCCGGAGCTGGTCGGCAACAAGTGGCGCAAGCTCACGCCGAACCTCGCCGCGGCGCGCGGACGCACCGTCGTCACCTTCGGCGGCGCCTACTCCAACCACCTGCGCGCCACGGCCGCCGCCGGCCGGCTGCTCGGGCTGCCCACCGTCGGGGTGGTGCGCGGCCAGGAGCTGGCCGGCCGGCCGCTCAACCCCTCCCTCGCCCGGTGCGCCGCCGACGGGATGCGGCTGCACTTCGCGGAGCGCTCCGCGTACCGCCGCAAGACCGAGCCGGAGGTCCTGGCGGGCCTGCTGCGCGCGGCCGGCGCCGAGGACGCGCTCGTGGTGCCCGAGGGCGGCAGCAATGCCGCGGCCGTCCGCGGCTGCCAGGCCCTGGGCGAGGAGCTGGGCGGCCACGCGGACGTCGCCGTCCTCGCCTGCGGCACCGGCGGCACGCTCGCCGGCCTCGCCGCGGGGCTGCCGCCGGGGCAGCGGGCCCTCGGCATACCCGTGCTGCGGGGCGGCTTCCTGGCCGGAGACGTCCGCCGGCTCCAGGAGGCGGCGTTCGGCGGCCCGCGCGGCGACTGGCGCCTGGACGAGCGCTTCCACGGCGGCGGTTACGCCCGTACCACCTCGCGCCTCGACGCCTTCGCCGAGGACTTCGAGGACCGCCACGGCCTCGCCGTGGAGCGGGTCTACGTCGCCAAGATGCTGTACGGGCTGCTCGCCCTCGTGGAGGAGGACGCCTTCCCGCGCGGGACGACGGTGGCCGCGGTGATCACCGGCCGCCCGTTCCCCTGACCCCCCGCCCGGCACACCCCCCGCCCGGCACACCCTCCGTCAGGCCGTCTCCCGGTAGGCCGCCGCCTCCTCCAGGTCGAGCCGGCGCAGCAGCGTGCGCAGCATCTCGTCGTCGATGTAGCGGCCGTCCCGGAGCCGGACGAAGACCTCGCGCTCCGCGCTGATCATCTCCCGGGAGAGCCGCCGGTAGGTGTCGTCGACGCTCTCCCCGGTGAGGGCGTTGGTCTGCCCGAGCCGCTCCCAGACGGCGTTGCGGCGCCGCTCCAGGACCTGGCGCAGCCGGTCGGCGAGCGAGGCGGGCAGGGCGTTGCGCTCGTCGGCGAGGAGGTCGTCCAGGCGGTGCTCGGCGGCCCGGGACGCCTGCGCCTGGGCGTTGGCCTCCGCGAGCGTCTCGGTCTGCGCGTCGCGCGCGGGGAACCTCAGCCGGCGGATCAGCGGCGGCAGGGTGACGCCCTGCACGACGAGGGTGCCGATCACCGTGGTGAAGGTCAGGAAGAGGATGAGGTTGCGCTCGGGGAACGGCTCGCCCCCGTGCACGGTGAGCGGGATGGAGAAGGCGATGGCCAGCGAGACCACGCCCCGCATCCCGGCCCAGGCGATCACGAAGGGCCCCTTCCAGGTGGGGTTCTCCTCCCGCGCGCGTACGCGTGCCGACACGATCCGGGGCAGGAAGGTCGCCGGATACACCCAGGCGAACCGCGCCAGGGCGACCACCAGGAAGACGGCCACGGCGTACCAGGCGGCGACGGCGCCCTCGTACTCCCCCAGGCCCTTGAGGACGACGGGCAGCTGGAGGCCGATCAGGGCGAAGACGGCCGCCTCCAGGACGAAGGCGACCATCTTCCAGACGGCGTCCTCCTGGAGGCGGGTGGCGAAGTCGACCTCCCACGCGCGGTGGCCGAGGTAGAGCGCGACGACCACCACGGCCAGCACCCCGGAGGCGTGCACCTGCTCGGCGACGGCGTAGGCCGCGAAGGGGATCAGCAGGGAGAGGGTGTTCTGGAGCAGCGCCTCCTTCACGTGGGTGCGCAGCCAGTGGAGCGGCACCATGAGGACGAGCCCGACGCCGACGCCGCCGACGGCGGCGATCAGGAACTCGACGGTGCCGGCCGCCCAGGTGGCGCCCTCGCCGACGGCCGCGGCGAGGGCGACCCGGAAGGCGGTGATCGCGGTGGCGTCGTTCACCAGGGACTCGCCCTGGAGGATGGTGGTGATCCGGGAGGGCAGCCCGACCCGGCGGGCGACCGCGGTGGCCGCGACGGCGTCCGGCGGGGCCACCACGGCGCCGAGCACCAGGGCCGCGGTCAAGGGCAGGCCGGGCACGATCAGGTAGGCGGCCCAGCCGACCACGAAGGTCGCGAAGAGCACGTAGCCCACGGACAGCAGGGCGACCGGCCGCAGCTGGGCCCTGAGGTCCAGGTAGGAGCTGTCGATGGTCGCCGTGTACAGCAGCGGGGGCAGCAGCAGCGGCAGCACGATGTGCGGGTCGAGGGTGTAGTCGGGCACCCCGGGGACATAGGCGACCGCCAGTCCGACCGCGACCAGCAGGAGCGGTGCCGGCACCGGGGTGCGCCGGCCCGCCGCCGCGATCGCGGCGCTGCCCGCCACCAGCAGCAGCAGCGGCATCACGTCCATCGTCCTCGCCCACCCTCTTCTTGCGCGCGGTCGCCCGCACCGGCGTCGTAACCTGGCAATCATGAAACAGTGCACGCACGCCGACGCGCTGCCCCACCCGGAACCGGAGCCACTGAGCGAGACCTGCCGGGAGTGCCTGGCCGAGGGCACGGATCCGGTCCAGCTGCGCCTGTGCCTCGCCTGCGGGCACGTCGGCTGCTGCGACTCCTCCCCGAACCAGCACGCGACGGCGCACTTCAAGGAGACCGGCCACCCGATCATGCGCACCTGGGAGCCCGGCGAGGACTGGCGCTGGTGCTTCGTCGACCACGTCCTGGTCTGACACCGGACCGGGACGGTTCGAGAGGGCGGCACCTGGGTACGTCAACCCGGCGCGCGCTCCTCCGATTTGGGCCCGCCCGACCCCTAGCCACTGTGCGTGTTCGGGTGTTTACTATGAGTGACAGCACGGGGTCGGGGTCTCGGGGACAGGAGAGTTCGGAGCGCGATACCGTCACCGCTGAACCACGTATCGCGTTGCCCCCGGGGATGCTCCTGGTCCTGTAACGCTTGTACCACCTTGGAGGTGAGGGTGTCCCAGATCGCAGGCGAACCCGCGACCCAGGACTTCGTCGAGGTCCGGCTGCCGGCCGCGGGTGCCTACCTGTCGGTGCTGCGCACGGCGACGGCCGGCCTCGCGGCCCGCCTGGACTTCACCCTCGACGAGATCGAGGACCTGCGCATCGCCGTGGACGAGGCCTGCGCGATCCTGCTCCAGCAGGCCGTGTCCGGCTCGGTGCTCAGCTGCGTCTTCCGCCTCGTCGACGACTCGTTGGAGGTCACCGTCTCGGCGCCGACCACCGACGGTCACGCTCCGTCACGGGACACGTTCGCCTGGACCGTCCTGTCCGCCCTGGCGGGCAAGGTCTCCTCCGCGGTGGACGAGGACAAGACCGTGTCGATCAGCCTCTACAAACAGCGCGGCGCGGGCCCCGGGCCGGCGTGAGGAACGGGGACGGGCCGGTGCGGAACGAAGAGCGTGACACACGGGAACTGCCGTCCGAGGACGCACGCGCCGCGGACGAGTCCCGGCGCGTGGCGGACGGCACCGACGGCATCCCCGAGCAGGCCCGGCCGCATCCGCAGGACGACGCCTCCCGGGTTCCCCCGGAGACCGCCGTCCCGGGCGAGGGGCCGCGGACCGCGGGGAGCCCCGTACGGCCCGCCCGCGCCGACGCGCGGGCTCGGGAAAGGGCGACGGGCGAGGCGATGAGCGAGCACGAGCGACACTCCGAGGACACGGCCCCCGGCGCGCGTGCCGCGCAGACCGCGCGGCACGACGGGCAGGACCGCAGCGGGGCGCGGATCATGTTCACCGAGCTGCGCGCGCTGACCAAGGACAGCCCGGAGTACGCGGAGCTGCGCAATCAGCTGGTCCGCATGCACCTGCCGCTCGTGGAGCACCTCGCCCGCCGCTTCCGCAACCGCGGCGAGCCGCTGGACGACCTCACCCAGGTCGCCACCATCGGGTTGATCAAGTCGGTCGACCGCTTCGACCCGGACCGCGGTGTGGAGTTCTCCACGTACGCGACCCCGACGGTCGTCGGCGAGATCAAGCGGCACTTCCGCGACAAGGGTTGGGCGGTGCGCGTGCCGCGCCGCCTGCAGGAGCTGCGCCTCGCCCTGACCACGGCCACCGCGGAGCTGTCCCAGCTGCACGGCCGCTCCCCCACGGTCCACGAGCTGGCCGAGAAGCTGGCGATCTCGGAGGAGGAGGTCCTGGAGGGCCTGGAGTCCGCCAACGCGTACTCGACGCTGTCCCTGGACGTCCCGGACACCGACGACGAGTCCCCGGCGGTCGCCGACACCCTGGGCGCCGAGGACGAGGCGCTGGAGGGCGTGGAGTACCGGGAGTCGCTCAAGCCGCTCCTGGAGGACCTGCCGCCGCGGGAGAAGCGGATCCTGCTGCTGCGCTTCTTCGGCAACATGACCCAGTCGCAGATCGCGCAGGAGGTCGGCATCTCGCAGATGCACGTCTCCCGGCTGCTGGCCCGCACGCTGGCGCAGCTGCGGGAGAAGCTCCTGGTGGAGGAGTAGGCACCCAGGGCGGCGGCCCGGGTCAGCCCTGCTTCTCGGCGCCGCCGGGCCCGCGGATCCCGAGGGCCCGGGCGGTGGCCGGGTTCACCAGCAGCACCAGCGCCGTGACGGCCACCACGCCGAGGACGATCCCGGCCGGGATGGCCACGCTGTCCGCCTGGAGCAGGTTGTAGGCCACGGGCAGGGCCAGGACCTGCGTGATCACCGCGGGGCCCCGGCTCCAGCCGCGCCGGGCGAGGAGCCCGCGGGCGGCGAGCAGCGGCAGCAGGGCGAGGACGATCAGGGTGACGCCGCCGGTGAGGGCCTGGGTCCGGTCGTCGGGCCGGCCGGTGAGGCCGCCCACCACCATCCACACGCCGCCGGCGACGAGTGCCAGCCCCTCCAGCGCGGCGAGCGCGGCGGCGGCGGTCAGCCGACCGGGACGGGGGCCCGCCGGGTCGGCGGCCTCGGCTTCGGGGGCGGGGGTCTGCTCACTGCTCACCCCTGCAGGGTAGTCCGTCCGGATCCTCCGCTCGGCGCGGTCCGCCCCCGGTCCGGATCATCCCCTCGGTCTGGGAGGAGTACCGCCCAGTAGGTACCCTGCAACCCATGCGTGCACTTCTCGTGGTCAACCCGGCGGCAACCACCACGAGCGCGCGCACGCGCGACGTGCTGATCCACGCCCTGGCGAGCGAGATGAAGCTGGAGGCGGTCACCACCGAGTACCGCGGGCACGCGCGCGACCTCGGCCGGCAGGCGGCGCAGAGCGAGGACATCGACCTGGTGGTCGCCCTCGGCGGCGACGGCACGGTGAACGAGGTCGCCAACGGCCTGCTGCACGCCGGCCCCGCCCCCGAGCACCTGCCCGGTCTCGCGGTCGTCCCCGGGGGTTCCACCAACGTCTTCGCGCGGGCCCTCGGGCTGCCGAACCAGCCGGTGGAGGCGACCGGCGTCCTCCTCGACGCGCTGCGCGAGGGCCGCGAGCGGACCGTCGGCCTGGGACTGGCCTCGGGAACGCCGGGCACGGAGGACGAGGGGGTGCCGGCCCGCTGGTTCACCTTCAACGCCGGCCTGGGGTTCGACGCGGGCGTGGTCGGCCGGGTCGAACAGCATCGCGAGCGGGGCAGGAAGTCCACCCACGCGCTCTACGTGCGCCAGGTGGTGCGCCAGCTCATCGGCGAGCCGCACCGCCGCAGCGGCACCATCACCCTGGAGCGGGCCGGCGAGGAGCCGATCACCGACCTGGTGCTCTCCATAGTCGCGAACACCTCGCCCTGGACGTTCCTCGGCAACCGCCCGATCTACGCGTCGCCCGAGGCGTCGTTCGACACCGGCCTCGACGTGTTCGGCCTGCACCGCCTGTCCACGGCCGCCGTGGCCCGGTACGGCACGCAATTGCTCACTTCGTCCCCGGAGCGCGGCCCCCGGGGCCGGCACGCGGTCTCGCTGCACGATCTGACGGAGTTCACCTTGCATTCGAAGGTCCCGCTGCCCCTTCAGATGGACGGTGACCACCTGGGGCTGCGAACCAGCGTGACGTTCACAGGCGTACGCCGTGCACTGCGTGTGATTGTGTGAGCAGAAGTAGCTAAAGTCCTTTCACTCGAACGTTTAGACCAGCATCCACCCCATGGAAGTACGGCTGTGACCTAGTCGACACCGAAGAATCAAAAAGAATCTTCGGGAAGGGGTTGTGCCCGCCGCTGAGGTTTGCGAGTCTTTACGTGGCGGTCGGGACGGCTCGCAACACCAGTCTCCGCAGGCCGCCAGAATCCCTTCTCAAACCAAGGACCACGCCGGGAAGTCGGCTGTAGGCCCTTCCCTTGTTGAGGGATTCGTGAAAGCGTTCACATTCACAAGCAACCTGCACGTAATACCAAGGAGAGGTAGCAGCCATGGACTGGCGTCACCGCGCCGTTTGCCGCGAGGAAGACCCCGAGCTCTTCTTCCCCATCGGCAACACCGGTCCTGCGCTGCTGCAGATCGAGGAAGCCAAGGCCGTCTGCCGTCGCTGCCCGGTGATGGAGCAGTGTCTGCAGTGGGCGCTCGAGTCCGGCCAGGACTCCGGCGTCTGGGGTGGTCTCAGCGAGGACGAGCGCCGCGCGATGAAGCGCCGTGCCGCCCGCAACCGGGCCCGTCAGGCGTCCGCCTGACCGTTCCACCCCTGCTGACAGCCTGAGCTTGGCGGCGCGTACAGCGAGTACGCATCCCCCGCACCCGAGCCGCAGCGCGCAGTACCCCCGATGCGCATAGCACGAGTGAGGCGCCCCGGACCTTTCGGTCCGGGGCGCCTTGCTGTGCCCGTACGCCGGTCCGGACGGCGGTTACTTCTCCCCCGCCACCGGGATGTCCAGGATCACCCGGGTGCCCCGCTCCGGCGCCGGCACCATGTCGAAGGCGCCGCCCAACTCGCCCTCGACCAGGGTGCGGACGATCTGGAGGCCGAGGTTGCCCGAGCGGTGCGGGTCGAAGCCCTCGGGCAGGCCGACCCCGTCGTCCTGCACCGTGACCAGGAGCCGGGCCTCCTTCGAGGTGCCGCCGCGGACCGCGGAGACCTCGACGGTGCCGGTGTCGCCCTCGCGGAAGCCGTGCTCCAGGGCGTTCTGGAGGACCTCGGTCAGCACCATGGACAGGGGCGTGGCGACCTCGGCGTCCAGGATGCCGAAGCGGCCGGTGCGCCGGCCGGTGACCTTGCCCGGCGAGATCTCCGCCACCATCGCCAGGACGCGGTCGGCGATGTCGTCGAACTCCACGCGCTCGTCCAGGTTCTGGGACAGCGTCTCGTGCACGATCGCGATCGAGCCCACCCGGCGCACGGCCTCCTCGAGCGCCTCGCGCCCCTTGTCGGAGCCGATGCGCCGGGCCTGGAGCCGCAACAGGGCGGCCACCGTCTGGAGGTTGTTCTTCACCCGGTGGTGGATCTCCCGGATGGTCGCGTCCTTGGTGATCAACTCCCGCTCGCGGCGGCGCAGTTCCGTCACGTCCCGCAGCAGGACCAGCGCGCCGATGTGGGTGCCCTTGGGCTTGAGCGGGATGGCACGGAACTGGATGACCCCGTCGTGCGCCTCGATCTCGAACTCCCGCGGCGCCCACCCGCTGGCCACCTTCGCCAGCGCCTCGTCCACCGGGCCCCGGGACGGGGCGAGTTCGGCGGTGGTCCGGCCCAGGTGATGGCCGACCAGGTCGGCGGCGAGGCCCATCCGGTGGTACGCCGACAGGGCGTTGGGCGAGGCGTACTGGACGATGCCGTCCCCGTCGACCCGGATCAGGCCGTCGCCCGCCCGGGGCGAGGCGTCCATGTCGACCTGCTGGTTCTCGAACGGGAAGGCGCCCGCCGCGATCATCTGCGCGAGGTCGGAGGCGCTCTGGAGGTAGGTGAGTTCCAGGCGGCTCGGGGTGCGCACGGTGAGCAGGTTGGTGTTGCGCGCGATGACGCCGAGGACCCGCCCCTGGCGGCGCACCGGGATCGACTCGACGCGGACCGGCACCTCCTCGCGCCACTCCGGGTCGCCCTCGCGCACGATGCGGCCCTCGTCCAGGGCGGCGTCGAGCATGGGGCGCCGGCCGCGCGGGACGAGGTGGCCGACCATGTCGTCCTGGTAGGAGGTGGGGCCGGTGTTGGGGCGCATCTGGGCGACGGAGACGTAGCGGGTGCCGTCGCGGGTGGGCACCCACAGGACCAGGTCGGCGAAGGAGAGGTCGGAGAGGAGCTGCCACTCCGAGACCAGCAGGTGGAGCCACTCGAGGTCGGAGTCGTCGAGGGCGGTGTGCTGGCGTACGAGTTCGTTCATGGAGGGCACGGGGCCGAGCGTACCCGGCGCGGGACCGGCACCGGCGCGGCGGGCGCGGGGGCCGGAGAGACCCGCCGGGGGCCGAAGACACCCGCGGGCCGCGGCGCCTGGGAGGGACCCTCAACCCTCCCGGCACCGCAGCCCGGAGCAATTCCGGCCGCGGGGTGTGCGGTCCCGTCGGCCGAACGATGAGGACCCGGGGCAGTCAGGGCAGAGAGCCTCGGTTCCTCCGTCCGCCCTCCTGTGCGGGGAAGGCGGAAGCGTGGTGTTCACCTCGCATGCGCGCCGCTGGCGCCATTCTGGACTAGACCAGTTCGCATGTCCATGCGGCGGAGTCTCCCGGCTGCCGCACGTACCGGCAGAAGCCTAACCCTGATGGCTCACGAGCGGGGCCAGACCGCCAGGGCGATTTCCACGAGCGCCTCCAGCTCCGTCCGGCTCGCGCCGTCGCGCGCCTGCTGGGACACGCCCTGGATGACCGCGCCGGTATGCCGGGCCAGGGCCGACGCGTCGGTGCCGGGTGGCAGCTCGCCGGCGGCCACGCCGGCCGCGATGCGGTCGCGGATCGCGGCGATGTTGGCGTTGCGCCGCTGCCGCAGCCCGTCCTCGACCTCGGGGGTGGAGCAGTTGGCGCCGGCGTGGATGACGAGGCAGCCGGGCGGGCGGCCGGGGACCGTGTACTCCGCGGCCGCCTCGCGCAGCATCCGCCGCACGGCCGCGAAGGCGGTCGGCTCCTCCTCCAGCGCGCGCTGCCCGAAGGCGCCGTAGCGCGCGCCGTACACCTGGACGACCTCCTCGAACAGGGAGCGCTTGTCGCCGAAGGCGGCGTAGAGGCTCGGTGCGCCGATGTCCATGGCCCGGGTGAGGTCGGCGACGGAGGTGGCCTCGTAGCCGTGCTCCCAGAAGGCCAGCAGGGCCTTCTCCAGGGCGGTCTCGCGGTCGAAGGACCGGGGCCGGCCCCGGGTCCGGCCCGGCTTGCCCGCTGTGACCTGCGCGCTTCCACTCTCCGCACTACTCATGAAGAGATTTTATAGCGAGCACTAGAGAAATGTCGCCACCGTGGGGTACGGTCCTTTCTGTAGCGATCGCTAGACATATACGAAGGGGGCACCGCCATGGGCGTACTGACGGGCAGGACGGCTCTGGTCACCGGGGCGAGCAGGGGCATCGGGCGAGGGATCGCCGAGCGGCTCGGCCGCGACGGGGCGCGGGTCGCGGTGCACTACGGGAGCAACGAGGCGGCGGCGAGAGAGGTGGTGGCCGCGATCGAGACGGCGGGCGGCTCGGCGTTCGCGATCGGCGCCGACCTGGTCTCCCCCGGCGCCGCGCAGGCCGTGTGGGCGGAGTTCGACCGGCACGCGGACGGCCTGGACATCCTGGTGAACAATGCCGCCATCGGCGCCTCCGCGCCGATCGGGGGGATCACGGAAGAGGAGCTGGACGCGGTCTTCACGGTGAATGTGAAGGCTCCCTTCCAGCTCGTCCAGCAGGGCATAGGCCGGCTCCGCGACGGCGGCCGGATCATCAACATCTCCTCGGGCCTCGCCCGCACCGCGCTGATGCCGGACCTCATGGCCTACGCGATGACCAAGGGCGCACTCGACGTGTTCTCGCGCGACCTGTCCAAGGTGCTGGGCCCTCGCGGTATCACGGTGAACTCGGTGGCCCCGGGCATCATCGACACCGACAACACCGCCGAGCTGCTGTACGGCGAGGAGGGCGGCTGGGAGCGGGCCGCGTCCCTGTCGGCGCTGCGCGGGGTGGGTTCGCCGGCCGAGGTCGCCGACGTGGTCGCCTTCCTCGCCTCGAACGGGGGCCGGTGGGTCACGGGCAGCTGGGTGGACGCGACGGGAGGTTCCCTGACCTGAGGCCCCGGACGGCCCGTCCACTTATCGCGCCACGAGGGTCCCGCTCTGTTAGATTGGTCTAAACCATATAGCCAGTGCCGGGCCCGGTCCCCGGGCGCCGCCCTCTCATCGAAACGGCAGGCCAGCGTGGAAGTTGTCATCGTTCCCGATGCCAAGGCGGGCGGCGAGCTCATAGCCGAGGCCATGGCCCAGCTGCTCCGTCGCAAGCCCGACGCCCTGCTGGGCGTGGCCACCGGCTCGACGCCGCTGCCGGTGTACGAGGCGCTGTCGGCGAAGGTGCGCACGGGGGCCGTGGACGCCGGCCGGGCCCGGATAGCCCAGCTCGACGAGTACGTGGGCCTGCCCGCCGAGCACCCGGAGTCCTACCGCTCGGTGCTGCGCCGGGAGGTGCTGGAACCGCTGGGCATCGGCATGGACGCCTTCCTCGGCCCGGACGGCACCGCCGCGGACGTGCAGGCGGCGTGCGCGGAGTACGACCGGGCGCTGGGCGAGGCCGGCGGGGTGGACCTCCAGCTCCTCGGCATCGGGACGGACGGGCACATCGGGTTCAACGAGCCGTGCTCCTCGCTGGCCTCCCGGACCCGGATCAAGACGCTGACCGAGCAGACCCGGGTCGACAACGCCCGCTTCTTCGAGGGCGACATCGAGCAGGTGCCGCACCACGTCATCACGCAGGGCATCGGCACCATCCTGGAGGCCCGCCACCTGGTGCTGCTGGCCACCGGGGAGGGCAAGGCGGACGCGGTCGCGGCGAGCGTCGAGGGCCCGGTCGCGGCGGTGTGCCCGGCCTCCGCGCTCCAGCTGCACCCGCACGCCACGGTCGTGGTCGACGAGGCCGCGGCGAGCAAGCTGAAGCTCGCCGACTACTTCCGGCACACCTTCGCCCACAAGCCCGAGTGGCAGGGCATCTGACCGACCCGGACCGCCGGGGCACGACGTCCCGGCGGCCACGAGCGACGCCGAAGGCGCCGCCCCACCGCATCGGTGGGGCGGCGCCTTCGGCGAATCGAGGTGTCAGCCGGCCGTGATGGCCTCCGCCGCCGCCCGCCCGCAGACGCGCGCCGCGCCATGGGTGGCGACGTGCAGGGCGCCGCGGGGCTCGGCGCGGGGCACGCCCATCTCGACCACGACCGTGTCGGGGCGGGCCTTGAGCAGGGTGTCGAGGGTGGCGCCCATCCAGGGGTGGCGGTGCTCGTCGCGGACGACGGCCACGACGGGGCGCGACCCGGCCGCGGCCAGCACCTCCTCGCCGGCGTCCGTCCCCGACCAGCTGCCGGTCTCCGTGCCGGGCAGCAGCCGGGACAGCTCGGCGGCGACGCCCCACGGCGTCTCGTCACCGACCGCGATGTTCGCGACCGGGGTGAGCGCGGCGACGTAGGGCGCCTCGGTGAGCGGCGTGAAGTCCGCGGCGCCGGTGACGCGCAGGGCGCGGCGGGCGGCGGTGAGGCCCACGTCGCCGTCGGCCCGGCCCGCCGCGCGGGCGTCCGCGCGCTCGGCGGTCCAGCGGGCCAGGGTGCGCACGCGCTCCGCGGCGTCGGCGAGGCGTTCCTCGGCCAGCTCACCGGCGTGCACGGCGGCGACCAGGGCGGCCGACAACTGGAGGACCGTCTCCTCGTCGGCGAGCCCGCCGCCCACGCAGATGGCGTCGGCGCCGGCCGCGATGGCGAGGACGCTGCCCCGCTCGATGCCGTAGGTGCCGGCGATGGCCTGCATCTCCATGCCGTCGGTGACGATGAGGCCGTCGTAGCCCAGTTCGCCGCGGAGCAGCTCGGTGAGCACCCGGGGGGACAACGTTGCCGGGTGGGCCGGGTCCAGGGCCGGGACCAGGATGTGGGCGCTCATCACCGCGCGGCTGCCGGCGGCGATGGCGGCGCGGAAGGGGGCGAGGTCGCGGGCGGCCAGCACCTCCGCGTCGACGTCGATGCGGGGCATGGCGTGGTGGGAGTCGACGGCCGTGTCGCCGTGGCCGGGGAAGTGCTTGGTGCAGGCCGCCACGCCGGCCGACTGGAGGCCGGTGACGTAGGCGGCGGTGTGCCGGGCGACCAGGCCGGTGTCGGCGCCGAAGGAGCGCACGCCGATGACCGGGTTGTCGGGGTTGGAGTTGACGTCGGCGGAGGGCGCCCAGTTGAGGTTGACGCCGCAGGCGGCGAGGCGGCGGCCCAGTTCGGCGGCGACCTCGCGGGTCAGGTCGGTGTCGTCGACCGCGCCGAGGGCGAGGTTGCCGGGGAAGGAGGAGCCGGTGCGCACCTCGAGGCGGGTGACGTCGCCGCCCTCCTCGTCGATGGCGACCAGCACGTCCTCGCGCTCGGCGCGCAGCCGCGCGGTGAGCGCCGCGACCTGCTCGGGCGTCTCGACGTTGCGCCCGAAGAGGCCGACGGAGGCCAGGCCCTCGCCGAGGCGGCGCAGCAGCCAGTCGGGCGGGGTGGTGCCAGTGAAGCCGGGCTGGAGGACGGTGAGCGCGTCGCGGGTGAGCGCGTCGCCGCGGCCGTGGGAGGCGGTGGTGGTGCCGGCGGTGGTCGTCATCGGGCGTTATCCCTTCACGGCGCCGTCGGTCAGTCCGCTGACGGCCCGGCGCTGGAGGAAGACGAAGAGGATGAGGATCGGGATGGCGAAGAGGGTCGACGCCGCCATGGTGGCACCCCAGTCGTCGCCGAACACGGTCTGGAACTTGGTCAGCCACAGCGGCAGGGTCTGCGACTCGGCCTCCTTGTTGACCACCAGGACCATGGGGTACTCGTTCCAGGCGGTGATGAAGCCGAACATCGAGGTCGACATCAGGCCCGGGGCGAGCAGCGGCAGGATGACCCGGCGGAACGCCTGGGCGCGGGTGCAGCCGTCGACCATGGCGGACTCCTCCAGCTCCTTGGGCACCGCGGCGACGAAGCCGCGCAGCGTCAGGATGGTGAAGGGCAGGATCATCACCGTGTAGAAGAGGGTCAGCGGCACCAGGCTGTTCAGCATGGAGGCGTCCCGCACGATCATGTAGATCGCGATGATCATGACTTCCCAGGGCGCCATCTGGGCCAGCATGAAGCCGATGATGAACCCGCGCCGCCCCTTGAACCGCATCCGCGCCAGGGCGAAGGAGCCGACCAGCGCGATGAGCAGGGAGAACACGACGGCCAGGAGCGTGACGGTGAGCGAGTTGAGGACGAGCCTGCCGAAGTGGTCCGCGTCCAGAGCCGTCGTGAAGTGCTCGAGCGTGGCATGGGTCGGGAACCAGACCGGGTCGTCCGCGAGGATGTCGCCGGTCGGCTTGAAGGCCGTGGCGAACATCCAGTACACGGGGAAGACGAAGCCGATGAACAGGACGACGGCCGTGACGTTGGGCCACAGGCGGCCGAAGAGCGAGCGCTTCACAGCTCGTCCTCCTCTTGCTTGAGCACGATCCGGAGGTAGTACGCGGTCAGGCCGAGCATGATCAGGATGGTCAGGACGGCGATCGCGGCGCCCCGGCCGAAGTGCTGGTTGCCCATGCCCTCGACGTAGGCGTAGACGGGCAGGATCTCGGTCAGCCGGTCGGGGCCGCCCGCGTTGAAGGTGTAGACCTGCACGAACGCCTTGAAGATCCAGATGATCTCCAGGAAGGTCGTCGCGTAGAGGAACGGGCGCAGGAACGGCAGGGTGACGTTGGTGAAGCTGCGCCACCCGCCGGCGCCGTCGAGGGACGCGGCCTCGTACAGCTCCTTGGGAATGGTGGTGGTCGCGGCGTAGAGGTTGATCGCCACGAAGGGGACCGACATCCACACGATGAGCAGGGTGATGATGGCGAAGGTCGACAGCTGGTTGCTGGTCCAGCTGTAGTCGGCCATGGAATGCCAGCCGAGCTTGTCGAGGACCCAGTTGACGACACCGAACCGGGTGGCGAACAGCCACTGGTAGACGGTGGTCGCGGCGATCACGGGCATGGCCCAGGCCAGCACCAGGCCGATCAGCAGCAGCAGCCGCATCCGCTTGCCCAGGCGGGCGAGCAGCAGGCCGACCAGGGAGCCCACGAGCATGGTCAGGACGACGTTGACGGCCGTGAAGATGACCGAGCGGAGGGTGACCCGCCAGAAGTCCTCGCTCTTCAGCGTCTCCGTGTAGTTGTCGACGCCGTTCCACTCGGTGAGGTGCTGGATGAACTGGCCCATGTTGAGGTTCTGGAAGGACAGCACCACGTCCTTCACCAGCGGCCAGCCGAGCAGCAGCAGGGTGGCCGCCACGGCGGGCAGCAGCAAGAGGTACGGGACGAGCGCGCCGGCGCGCGACGCGGCTCCCGGTTTCGGCCCGCCGGTCGCGGGGGCGTCCGTCTTGCGGACGTCCGCCGGGCCCGAGGGCGGCAGTTCGGTCTGCACGGTCATGCTCGCGCTCTCTCTTCTCGACCTACGTCGACCGCGTGTCGACCCGCATGCGGCCGCCGGGACGGGGCTCCCCCTCGGGTGCCCCGCCCCGGCGGAACCGCCGTTACTGCTGCTGCGCCAGGCGCTTGTTGAACTCGCCCTCGACCTGCTTGGCGGCCTCGGCCGGGCTCTTGCCGTTGAGCACGGCGGTCAGGTACGTCTTGATCGGGTTGGGCGCGTTCTCGACCGCGGCCCACTCCGGGATCAGCGGCGTGGTGCCACCGCCCGCGACGGCCGGCGCGGCGGCCTCGGCCGGCGCGTTGCCCTTCAGGTTGGTCTGCAGCGACTCCTTGTTCGGGATGACGCCGTTGAGCTTGGCCAGCTGGCCCTCGTACTTGTCGGACAGGGCCAGCTTCAGGAACTCCTTGGCCAGCTCCTGCTTCTTGCTGCCCGCGGCGACGGCCAGGTTGGAGCCGCCGAGGAAGACGCCCTCGGGCTTGTCGGCGGTGGCGCCGGGGATGGTGAAGTAGCCGATCTGCTTCTCGATGGCCGGGTTGGCCTTGATCGCGATGCCGGCTTCCCAGCCCATGCCGATGAAGGCGCCGGTCTTGCCCTTGGCGAAGACCTCACCCTGCTGCGGGGTGGCCTCGTCCTTGTCCTTGGGCGCCTTGGAGAGGGCCTGGAACTTCTTGTAGGTCTCCGTCGCGGCGGCGACCTTCGGGTCGTCCAGGTTGGAGACGTACTTGTCGCCGTCCTTCTTGACCAGCTCGGCGCCCTCGCCGATCGCGAGACCGACGAAGTGGTACCAGTTCTGACCGGGCAGGTAGATCGGCTCGTTGCCGGTCTTGTCACCGATCTTCTTGAGGTCGTTGTAGAACTCGTCGCGGGTCTTGGGGAGGGTCTTGATCCCCGCGTCCGCCCAGATCTTCTTGTTGTAGAGGACCACGCGGTTGGCGAAGTACCAGGGGGCGCCGTACTGCTTGCCCTCGTAGACGGACGACTTGTTCAGCGACTCGGTCCAGTCGCCGCCGATCTCGGACTTGAGGTCGGCCAGGTCCGCGAGGCCACCGGTCTTGGCGTAGGCGGGCGTCTGGGTGTTGCCGATCTCGAAGACGTCCGGGGGGTTCTCCTCGGACAGCGCGGTGGTCAGCTTCTGCTGGATGCCGTTCCACTGCTGGACCTCGAACTTGACCTTGGCCTTGGTCTTCGCCGTGAACTCGGCGCCCAGGTCCTTCTGCCACTGGTCCGGCGAGGAGCCGTCCATCACCCAGACGGTGAGCGTCTGACCGGCGTAACCGTCGGCGCCGGCCTTGTCGCCCTTGTCGCTGTCGCCGTCGTCGCCCCCGCACGCCGCGATCGAGACCATCATGCCCGCGATACCGATCGCGGCAATAAGCTTGCGCTTCACGCCACCCTCCTCAGGGATGCCACAAAACCCCCCTGGCTCCCCGCGGTTGCCGCTCGGCACGTACCGTCCATGGGGCCGGGACCTGGACCAATGGTGTAGACCAGTACCGGGAGCTTGGCCCAGACCAATAGGGCTGTCAAGGGTGTTCCACCGGGCTCATCGCGTCCGTGATGTGACCGAGATATGCAGGGACCTTTCATTCCGCAACCGGCAGATCGGGCGCCGCCGCGCGAGGTGTACCACCACCCCCGTGTCGACCTGCCGGTACGCCTTCGTACGCGGGTACCAGCGGTGACGAACGGCGCTGTGGACTAGACCAACGGGGGTCCCCCGGGTATACAGAGGGGATCACGGAGCGTGCGGGGCGACCCCGCGGGCGGCCGTGCCACGATGTGAGCCGTGGCCGACAAGCGCTGTCGGCCGCTTCGGCACCCGGAGCCGGGAAGGCAGAGCATGAGCACCGACGTCAGCAGTGCGGAGAACGAGGGCGCGGCGGCCGTCCGTACCGCGCGCGTGCCCAAGTACTACCGGCTGAAGAAGCACCTGCTCGACATGACCCGGACCCAGACGCCCGGCACGCCCGTCCCGCCCGAGCGCACCCTGGCCGCCGAGTTCGACACCTCCCGCACCACCGTGCGCCAGGCCCTGCAGGAACTGGTCGTCGAGGGCCGCCTGGAGCGCATCCAGGGCAAGGGCACCTTCGTCGCCAAGCCCAAGGTCTCGCAGGCCCTGCAACTGACCTCCTACACCGAGGACATGCGCGCCCAGGGCCTCGAACCCACCTCGCAGCTCCTGGACATCGGCTACATCACCGCCGACGACCGCCTCGCCGAGCTGCTCGACATCACGGCCGGCGGCCGGGTGCTGCGCATCGAACGGCTGCGGATGGCCAATGGCGAGCCGATGGCGATCGAGACGACCCATCTGTCCGCCAAGCGCTTCCCGGCCCTGCGCCGCTCCCTGGTGAAGTACACCTCCCTCTACACCGCGCTCGCCGAGGTCTACGACGTCCACCTCGCCGAGGCCGAGGAGACCATCGAGACCTCGCTGGCCACCCCGCGCGAGGCCGGCCTGCTCGGCACCGACGTGGGCCTGCCGATGCTGATGCTCTCCCGGCACTCGCGGGACCGCTCGGGCGAGCCGGTGGAGTGGGTCCGGTCGGTGTACCGGGGCGACCGCTACAAGTTCACGGCCAGGCTGAAGCGCCCGCAGGACTGACCCGGGCCCGCAGCCGGTCCGCGCCCGCCGCACGTTGCGGTTGGGGACCGATATGCGGACAGGGGCTTCCGCCGACCTTACGCGTCACCTACATTGCCTGCGCATTACAGGTGATCAGCGAGGGGACGGAGCCGCCGCATGTCAGAACCCCGAGAACCCGAACCCGGCCCGGGCACCGGCCCGGTGGTGACGCCCGTGCGCGTCGTCATCGGCCTCCTCCTCGTCGCGCCGTTCGTCGCCATGCTCTGGGTCGGCTCGTACGCGAAGACCGACCCGGCCTTCATCGGCATCCCGTTCTTCTACTGGTACCAGATGGCCTGGGTGCTGATCTCCACCGCGCTGACGGTGATCGCGTACCAGCTGTGGCAGCGTGACCAGCGCGGTCGGCGCGCTCACCGGGAAGGCGGGGCGGCCAAGTGAACGACGGCGTCAACGGCATGGCACTCGCCGTCTTCATCTTCTTCTTCGTCCTCGTCACCGCCATGGGCTTCCTGGCCGCGCGCTGGCGCAAGGCGGAGAACGAGCACAGCCTGGACGAGTGGGGCCTGGGCGGCCGCTCGTTCGGCACCTGGATCACCTGGTTCCTGCTCGGCGGCGACCTGTACACCGCGTACACCTTCGTGGCCGTCCCGGCGGCGATCTACGCGGCGGGCGCGTCCGGCTTCTTCGCGGTGCCGTACACGATCCTGGTCTACCCGCTGATCTTCACCTTCCTGCCCCGCCTCTGGTCGGTCTCGCACAAGCACGGCTACGTGACGACGTCGGACTTCGTGCGCGGCCGGTTCGGCTCGAAGGGACTGTCGCTGGCCGTCGCGGTCACCGGCATCCTGGCGACGATGCCGTACATCGCGCTCCAGCTGGTCGGCATCCAGGCCGTCCTGGACGTGATGGGCGTGGGCGGCGGGGAGGACACCAACTGGTTCGTCAAGGACCTGCCGCTGCTGATCGCCTTCGGCGTGCTGGCGGCGTACACCTACTCCTCCGGGCTGCGGGCGCCGGCGCTGATCGCCTTCGTGAAGGACGCGCTGATCTACATCGTCATCGCGGTGGCGATCATCTACATCCCGATCAAGCTCGGCGGCTTCGACGACATCTTCGCCAAGGCCGGCGACGCGTTCAGCCAGACCAACCCGGCCACCGGCAAACCGCGCGGCGCGCTCGCGCCACCCGAGGCGGGCCAGTGGACGTACGCCACCCTGGCGCTCGGCTCGGCGCTCGCGCTCTTCATGTACCCGCACTCGATCACCGCGACGCTCTCCTCGCGCAGCCGCGAGGTGATCCGGCGCAACACCACGATCCTGCCGCTGTACTCGCTGATGCTGGGCCTGCTGGCGCTGCTCGGCTTCATGGCGATCGCGGCCGGGGTCAAGGTGCAGAACGGGCAGCTGGCGATCCCGCAGCTGTTCGAGGACATGTTCCCGGACTGGTTCGCGGGCGTGGCCTTCGCGGCGATCGGCATCGGCGCGCTGGTGCCGGCGGCGATCATGTCGATCGCGGCGGCGAACCTGTTCACCCGCAACATCTACAAGGACTTCATCAGGCCGGACGCGACGCCCAAGGAGGAGACCCGGGTCTCCAAGCTGGTCTCGCTCCTGGTGAAGGTGGGCGCGCTGGTCTTCGTCCTGACCATGGACAAGACGGTCGCGATCAACTTCCAGCTGCTCGGCGGCATCTGGATCCTGCAGACCTTCCCGGCCCTGGTCGGCGGCCTGTTCACGCGCTGGTTCCACCGCTGGGCGCTGCTGGCCGGCTGGGCGGTCGGCATGGTCTACGGCACGGCGGCGGCGTACGGCGTGGCGTCCCCGACGCAGAAGCACTTCGGCGGCTCCGCGAAGGAGATCCCCGGCATCGGCGAGATCGGCTACATCGGCCTCACCGCCTTCGCGCTGAACGTCCTGGTCACCGTCGTCCTCACGGTCGTCCTGCGCGCCGTGAAGGCCCCCGACGGCGTTGACGAGACCCAGCCGTCCGACTACACGGCCGACGCGGGCGACCCGGGCGTCGAGACCGAACTGCCGCCGGCCACGGCGGGCACGTCGCACTGAGCGCGCCCGGGGGCGGGCCGTCGGGGAAATCCGGCGGCCCGCCCTCGCGTGTCCGGGGCACACTCGCCCCCATGGACCTCCTCATCCGCCCCGCCGCCCCCACCGAGTACGCCACCCTCGGCGAGATCACCGCGCACGCGTACCTCCAGGACGGCCTGCTCGACTTCGGCGAGGACGACGCCTACCTCGGCGAGCTGCGGGACGTCGCGAAGCGGGCCGCGGACGCCGAGGTGCTGGTCGCGGCGGCCGACGGCCGGGTGCTCGGCGGCGTCGCCTTCGTGCCCTCCGGCGGCCCCATGGCCGACATCGCCGGGCCCGGCGAGGCCGAGATCCGCATGCTCGCCGTCGCCCACGAGGCCCGGGGCCGCGGGGTGGGCGAGGCCCTCGTGCGGGCCTGTGTCGAACGGGCGCGGGCCGTCGAGGGCTGCCGGGGCGTCGTGCTGTCCACCCAGCGGGCCATGCGCGGCGCCCATCGCCTCTACGAGCGCCTCGGCTTCCGCCGCTCACCCGAGCGGGACTGGAACCCGCTGCCGGAGCACCTCGACCTCACGCTGCTCACCTACGAGCTGACGCTCTGAAGCCGACGCCCCCGGGCCGACGCGACACAACATCTGGGGGCGCTCACCCCACCCGGCACAAGATGTATGCTCGTGCTCGCTGTCGCCGCAGGGGAATCCGGTGCGAATCCGGAACTGTCCCGCAACGGTGTACATGGGTGCGTTCGCGCACCATGGCCAGTCCGAGGACCTGCCGACAGTGCGCCCGGCCGCCGGCCGGGAGCCTGACGTCCGGGCCTCGTGGAGTGGGCCGGTGGACGCGCGGCGCCGTGCGCGCCCGTGGCCTCCCCCTGCCCTCCGCCAGGCCCCTGCCGAGCGAGGGAGTGCCCCACGTGACCATCGCGCCAGCCGGTCCGGCCGCAGCGATCGCGGCGACCGAGGAACCCGACGGACCCGGAACCGCCCTGCTGCGGACCCTGACCGGGCTCACCGCGGACCTCCCCGACGCCGACCCCGGCCGGGTCGCCGCCGCCGCGCTGCGCGGCCGGTCCGCCCGCGCGGACGAGGCGGAGCTGCGGGAGCTGGCGACGGAGGCCGCCGCGGGGCTGATCTCCGAGGACCCGGCCTACTCCCGCCTGGCCGCCCGCCTGCTGACCATCGGCATCCGCGCCGAGGCCGCCTCGCAGGGCGTCACGACGTTCACCGAGTCCGTCGCCGTGGGCCATCGCGAGGGCCTGATCGCCGACCGCACCGCCGACTTCGCCCGGCTGCACGCGGCCCGCCTGGACGCCCTCGTCGACCCGGCCGGCGACGACCGCTTCGGCTACTTCGGGCTGCGCACCCTCTACAGCCGCTACCTCCTGCGCCACCCGATCACCCGCAAGGTCATCGAGACGCCGCAGCACTTCCTGCTCCGCGTCGCCGCGGGCCTCGCCGAGGACGACACCGCGCGCGCGGTGGACGAGGTCGCCTCGCTGTACGCGCTGATGAGCCGCCTGGACTACCTCCCGTCCTCCCCCACCCTCTTCAACTCCGGCACCCGGCACCCCCAGATGTCGTCCTGCTACCTCCTGGACTCCCCCAAGGACGAGCTGGACTCCATCTACGACCGCTACCACCAGGTCGCCCGCCTCTCCAAGCACGCCGGCGGCATCGGCCTGCCCTACTCCCGCATCCGCGCCCGCGGTTCGCTGATCCGCGGCACCAACGGGCACTCCAACGGCATCGTCCCGTTCCTGAAGACCCTGGACGCCTCCGTGGCCGCGGTGAACCAGGGCGGCCGGCGCAAGGGCGCCGCCGCGATCTACCTGGAGACCTGGCACTCCGACATCGAGGAGTTCCTGGAGCTGCGGGACAACACCGGCGAGGACGCCCGGCGCACCCACAACCTGAACCTCGCGCACTGGGTGCCGGACGAGTTCATGCGCCGGGTCGGCGACGACGGCACCTGGTCGCTGTTCTCCCCCTCCGACGTGCCCGAGCTGGTCGACCTGTGGGGCGCGGAGTTCGACGCCGCCTACCGCAGGGCCGAGGCCGCGGGGCTGGCCCGCAAGACGCTGCCCGCCCGCGAGCTGTACGGCCGGATGATGCGGGCGCTGGCGCAGACCGGCAACGGCTGGATGACCTTCAAGGACGCCGCCAACCGCACCGCCAACCAGACGGCGGAGCCGGGTCACGTCATCCACTCCTCGAACCTCTGCACGGAGATCCTGGAGGTCACGAACGACGGCGAGACCGCGGTCTGCAACCTCGGCTCGGTCAACCTCGGCGCCTTCGTCACCCGCGAGGGCACGCGCACCGGCGACGGCATCGACTGGGAGCGCCTGGACGCGGCCGTCCGCACCGCCGTGACCTTCCTGGACCGGGTCGTCGACATCAACTTCTACCCGACCGAGCAGGCCGGCCGCTCCAACGCCAAGTGGCGCCCGGTGGGCCTGGGCGCGATGGGCCTCCAGGACGTCTTCTTCCAGCTCCGGCTCCCCTTCGACTCCCCCGAGGCGAAGGCGCTCTCCACCCGGATCGCCGAGCGCATCATGCTCGCCGCCTACGAGGCGTCCGCCGACCTCGCCGAGCGCAACGGCCCGCTGCCGGCCTGGGAGAAGACCCGTACCGCGCGGGGCGTGCTGCACCCCGACCACTACGACGTGGAGCTGACCTGGCCGGAGCGCTGGACGGCGCTGCGCGCCCGGATCGCCGCCGTCGGCATGCGCAACTCCCTGCTCCTCGCGATCGCGCCGACCGCGACGATCGCGTCCATCGCGGGCGTCTACGAGTGCATCGAGCCGCAGGTCTCCAACCTGTTCAAGCGCGAGACGCTGTCCGGCGAGTTCCTCCAGGTCAACTCCTACCTGGTGGACGAGCTGAAGGCGCTCGGCGTCTGGGACGCCCGCACCCGCGAGGCGCTGCGCGAGGCCAACGGCTCGGTGCAGGGCTTCGCCTGGATCCCCGAGGACGTGCGCCGGCTCTACCGCACCGCCTGGGAGATCCCGCAGCGCGGCCTGATCGACATGGCCGCCGCCCGTACCGCCTTCCTCGACCAGGCGCAGTCGCTGAACCTGTTCCTGGAGACGCCGACCATCGGCAAGCTCTCCTCGATGTACGCCTACGCCTGGAAGTCCGGGCTGAAGACGACGTACTACCTGCGCTCGCGTCCCGCCACCCGGATCGCCCGCGCCGCCGGCGGCCAGGCTGCCGCCGAAAGGTCCGAGAAGCCGATCCCCGCCCAGCAGGCCGCCGACCCCGAGGCGGTCGCCTGCTCCCT
The DNA here is from genome assembly GCF_043202555.1 of Streptomyces sp. NPDC048182. NCBI lineage: Bacteria > Bacillati > Actinomycetota > Actinomycetes > Kitasatosporales > Streptomycetaceae > Streptomyces > Streptomyces sp. NPDC048182. The sequence goes on from NZ_JBIDAQ010000012.1 coordinate 188,429, forward strand.
GGAAAACCCCGAGTCCTGCGAGGCCTGCCAGTAATGACCACCGAGACGACCGCCGCGACGACCGCCGCGACCTCCAAGAACCTGCTCGACCCGGGCTTCGAGCTGACGCTGCGCCCGATGCGCTACCCGGACTTCTACGAGCGCTACCGGGACGCCATCAAGAACACCTGGACCGTGGAGGAGGTCGACCTCCACTCGGACGTGGCCGACCTCGCCAAGCTGAGCCCGGCCGAGCAGCACCTGATCGGCCGCCTGGTGGCCTTCTTCGCCACCGGCGACTCGATCGTCGCCAACAACCTGGTGCTCACCCTCTACAAGCACATCAACTCCCCGGAGGCCCGGCTGTACCTGAGCCGGCAGCTCTTCGAGGAGGCCGTGCACGTCCAGTTCTACCTGACCCTCCTCGACACCTACCTGCCCGATCCGGAGGACCGGAACGCCGCGTTCGCCGCGGTGGAGAACATCCCCTCGATCCGCGAGAAGGCCGAGTTCTGCTTCAAGTGGATGGACTCGGTCGAGTCGATCGACCGCCTGGAGTCCCGGGCCGACCGGCGCCGCTTCCTGCTGAACCTCATCTGCTTCGCCGCGTGCATCGAGGGCCTGTTCTTCTACGGCGCCTTCGCCTACGTCTACTGGTTCCGCAGCCGGGGCCTGCTGCACGGCCTGGCGACCGGCACCAACTGGGTGTTCCGCGACGAGACCATGCACATGTCCTTCGCCTTCGACGTGGTCGACACCGTCCGCAAGGAGGAGCCGGACCTCTTCGACGACGCGCTGCACCAGCAGGTCGCCGACATGCTGGAGGAGGCCGTCGAGGCCGAGCTGCAGTTCGCGCGCGACCTGTGCGGTGACGGCCTCCCCGGCATGAACACCGACTCGATGCGGCAGTACCTCCAGTGCGTGGCCGACCAGCGTCTGACGCGGCTCGGCTTCGCCCCGAGGTACGGCTCCGAGAACCCGTTCTCCTTCATGGAGCTGCAGGGGGTTCAGGAGTTGACCAACTTCTTCGAGCGGCGCCCGTCGGCGTACCAGGTGGCGGTGGAGGGCACCGTCGACCTGGACGAGGACTTCTGAGCCTCGGCGTTCTCGCGGGCTCGCCGGGCCTCCTTGATCTGGCGGGCCATGCGCCGGTCGCGCAGCACGCCCAGGAGCGAGGGCAGGGTGATGAGGAGCAGGAGGCCGAAGGTCACGGCCATTCCGATCAGGGCTTCTGTCTGGTCTGCGGTCATGGACACCACTGTCCTCCGCGAGACACCTGTCCGTGAGTGGCAGGACTGCCGCAGGGCCTCGATTTCCTGCCACTCACGCGGCACACTGGAGGCATGTTGCAGAACGTGGCCGCCGTCCTGCTCGACGGCGTGCACCCCTTCGAACTGGGCGTCGTCTGCGAGGTCTTCGGCATCGACCGGAGCGACGACGGACTGCCGGTGTACGACTTCGCGGTGGTCTCCGCCGAGGGCCCAAGGCTCGGCACGCACGTCGGCGGCCTGTCCGTCTCCACGCCCTACGGCCTCGACCGGCTGGAGGAGGCGGACCTGGTCGCCGTGCCGGCCGGCAGCGACTACGGCCGCCGGGACTACCCGCCGGAGCTGCTCGACGCCCTGCGGCGGGCGGTGAACCGGGGGGCGCGGGTGCTGAGCGTGTGCTCCGGCGTGTTCCTCCTCGGCGCCGCCGGGCTGCTCGACGGGCGGCGCTGCGCGGTGCACTGGCACCACGCGGCCGCCCTGGCCCGGATGTACCCGCGGGCCAGCGTCGAACAGGACGTCCTCTACGTGGACGAGGACCCGGTGATCACCTCCGCGGGCACCGCCGCCGGCATCGACGCCTGCCTGCACATCGTGCGCAAGGAGCAGGGCCCGGAGGTCGCCAACAAGATCGCCCGGCGCATGGTGGTGCCGCCGCACCGCGACGGCGGGCAGGCGCAGTACATCGAACGGCCGCTGCCCCGCTCCACCTGCGACACCGTCGGCGAGACGCTGGCCTGGATGGAGCAGCACCTCGACGAGGAGGTCACCGTCGAGCAGCTCGCGGCCCGCGCCCTGATGTCCCCGCGCACCTTCGCCCGCCGCTTCCAGCAGGAGACGGGCACCACGCCCTACCGCTGGATCCTGCGCCAGCGGGTGCTGCTGGCGCAGGAGCTCCTGGAGGCGACGGACGAGACGATGGACGCCATCGCCTGGCGCACCGGCTTCGGCACGGCGGCGGCCCTCAGGCACCAGTTCGTCCGGGCCCTGGGCACCACCCCGCACGCCTACCGGCGCACCTTCCGGGGCCCCGAGGCAGCCCGCCCCGGGGCCGCCGCCTGACGCCAGCTCAGCGGGCCACGGGTCGCACCCGCAGATCGTGCGGGCGCAGGGTGATCCCCACCCGGACACCGTCGTTCGAGCCCGCCACCTGCTCGAAGCGGTACTTGGTGGCGAGCGCCGCCGTGATCAGGGTCAGCTGCGCCATCGAGAAGTGGTCGCTCGGGCACTTCCGATTCCCCACGCTGAAGGGCCGCATGGCGTATTTGGGCAGTTCCGTCACCCGCTCCGGAAGCCAGCGGTCCGGGTCGAACTCCAGGTTGCGGGCGTAGGACTTGGGGTCGCGCTGGATTGCGAAGGGGCTGTAGATGATGTCGGCACCGGCCGGAATGCGATAGCCACCGAGTTCGGTGTCGACCACCGCGCGGCGGGTCAATACCCATACCGCGGGACGCAGCCGCATCGCCTCGACGATGACATTGCCGGTGTGCCGGAGCCTGCGCACATCCTCGAATGCCACCGGACGGCCGCCGGTGACCGCGAGCACCTCGTCGCGTATTCGGTCGGTGTGTTCCGGGTGGTCGGCAAGCGCTTGCAACAGCCACATGACCGTGGAGGCGATGGTTTCGCTTCCCGGGGTGAGTATCGCGACGACCTGGTCGTGGATCTCCTGTTCCCCGATCGGGTCGCCATTGTCGTCCTCGGCCTCCAGGAGCGCGGTCAGCAAATCGTCCGGCTTCTGCCCGGAGGCGCGGCGCTCGGCGATGATCTCGTCCACCAGGAGATGCAGATCGGCGAGCGCGTCGTTGAACGCGCGATTGGCCGGCAGCGGCAGCCGGTAGAGCGGCCCGAGCGGCACCACCATCCGCCGGTACATGCCGCGGAAGACGGTGGCCAGCGCGACGCACAGCCGCTCCGCCCGCTCGTCCATGTACTGGCCGCGCAGCAGGCAGCGGGCGGCGACCCGCACCGCGACCCGGAAGGACTCCGAGGTGGCGTCGATGGCCTCCCCCGGCCGCCAGCGCTCGGTGAGCGCGTGTGCCTCCTCCTCCATGATCGGCCCGTAGGCGGGGATCGCGTCGAGCTTGAAGGCGGGCTGGATGGTGCGCCGCTGGCGCCGGTGCAGCGGGCCGTTGGCGGTGGCCACGCCCTCCTTGCCGAGCAGCCCCTCCAGCGACTCCCACAGGGGTCCGGCTATGTGGTAGTCGGGGCTCAGGGCGAGTGCGCCGGTGAGCGCCGGCGTGGTGACGGCGTACACCGTCTTGGGGCCGAGCCGGATGCGCACCACGTCGCCGTGGTCGCGCAGCTGGCCCATGAAGGCGAGCGGGTCGCGGGCGAGGCGCCAGCCGTGGCCGAGCAGCGGGATCCGGCCGCCCGCCACGGGCGGCTCGCGGAGCCGGCCGGTCTCCGTCCCGAGTCGGGGGTCGGTGGCGTCGACGGACTCGACGGTCATTTCTCACCTGCCGCTTCGTTGTTGACGTACGGGGGCGTGGCCCGGTCGTCCCAGCTGTCGACCATGTACCGGCCGGACTCGTGGTGGAACCAGTAGACGGAACTGAACCAGTTCCGCATATTGCCGACGGCGGCCCGCACCGCGTCACTCAGTTCCCGACCGGACGGAGTTCCGTCGTCGAGTGCGGCGGCGAACCGTAAAGCGTCCTGTTCCGCAGCGAGGAATTCCGTGACGCATTCCTCGACGCGTCGCCGGACTTCCGCGATGGCCTCTTCCAGGGTCAGTCCCTCATGGGTGATGAGACTGATGCCGAGATTGTGGACCTCGTCGCCCGCTATTTCCTTCGGTAGCGAGCAGAGGTCGTTGTACCAGGCGGCGAATTCCTGACTCAGCAGGGCCGCCCGGCGATATGCGGGGTGTTTTCGCACCCGCTGCGGGAAACGGCGCCCGGCGCTCGGCTCCAGCAGATCCGTCCAGATCCAGTGGGCGAAGGTGAGCCGGCGCAGGGCGAGGTATTCCTCGACGCCCGGCACGGTCCCGTGCAGCCGGTTGTGGAACTCCCGGTCGTAGGCGTCGATCACCGCGTGGAAGTGCCGGGCGAAGCGGGCGTTCCAGGAGCCCGGCAGGAAGGCGTACAGCCGCCGCACACTGTCGGCGAACCCCGCGACCAGGGTGTCCTCGTGGTGCAGGTGGTCCGCGGGTGCGTCGAGTGCCGTGTGCAGCCGGTCCCGCAGCAGCCGCCAGGCGACCGGGCGGCCGTGCACGATGTCGCGGTCGTGCCGGTCGTCCCAGACGAAGAACCAGGCGCTGTAGTCCGCTATCGCCTGGAGCACCTCCTCGGGGGCGCCGAGGTAGTAGCCCGCCATCAAGTCCGTGTAGCACAAACCATCGGCATATTCGGCGACCTTGTCCGCCGGCATCAGCCGCATTTCCAGGAGCCAGGCGCGCGTCCGCTCCTGGAGCCGGGGCCAATACGGGTGGAGCCGCCGCGGAAATGACTCCTCGATCGCCGGAAGGCGGAGCGATGGCGGCACCGCGATCGCGATCGGTGTCGCGGTGGTACCGGGTGGGAAAGCATGCACGGACGAACCCCTCTCAGCCGCCGGGGACGCACTCCTCCCGCTGAGCCAGGCGTGCGCCGTTGCGTATCCCCGCACTTCCTATTCAGCACCACAACTGACCGTTCTGGGAACGGATTTGCTCCCTTCACTACCCCTCGGTGCCGGAATCCTCCTGTTGTGTGGCAGGTTTCCGCCCCCGGACGCACGCGGCGCCCGCCCGGAGGATCCGGACGGGCGCCGTGCGCGCGGAGGTGGCTCAGTCGTTGGCGACGACGGGGTAGCGCGGCTCGTTCTCGCTCATCTGCCGCAGCGCGTCCTTGCGTTCGCGCTTGGAGAGCCGGTCGATGTAGAGGTAGCCGTAGAGGTGGTCGGTCTCGTGCTGGAGGCAGCGGGCGAAGTAGCCGGTGCCGCGCACCTTGACCGGGTTGCCGTGCTCGTCCTGCCCGGTCACCTCGGCGTAGTCCGGCCGGGCGAGCGGGGCGTACGCCGTCGGCACGGACAGGCAGCCCTCGTTGCTGTCGTCCAGGCGGCGCCGGTCGGCGGGCAGCTCCACGAGCCGGGGGTTGCACACCACGCCGACATGGCGGACGCCCTCGTCGTCGGGGCAGTCGTAGACGAAGACCTTGCGGTCGACACCGATCTGGTTGGCGGCCAGGCCCACGCCCTCGGCGGTGCGCTGGCTGGCGAACATGTCGGCGATCAGCTGCCGCAACTCGTCGTCGAAGGCGGTGACGTCCTGGCACTCCTTGTGCAGCACCGGGTTGCCGACCACCGTGATCGGGCGCGAGGTGCCGCGCTCACGCCAGGCCGCCTCGCGCTCCTCGCACTCCTCGGTGTCGACGACCCAGCCCTCGTCGTCGACGGGGAGCACGCCCGTGTGCTGCTGATCGGTGTCCTGCTGAGCCATGACCGACGTGATCCTGCCTTCTGGGAACTTCTGGGAACGACTGATGCGGGTACAGCGTACGGCGGTCGCGCTCAGCAGACCTCTTCCAGGTCCCGCCAGTCCCGGGAGTCCGGGCTGTCCGCCACCCAGCCGTCGAGCAGCCCGCGCACCAGCGCGGCCGGTGCGGCCAGGCCGCACTCCCGCTCGGGCACCCACAGCTGCCCGTCGGTGCGGTGGCCGAGCGGGCCCGGGTGTCCTGGCTCGCTGTGGTCGTGCGGGTCGAGGTGCTCGCCGTCGCCCTCGTCGGAGGGCATCCGCGACTCCGAGCACATCCGGCACAGCAGCCGCACGGAGGACGACCAGTCCTCGGCGGCGAACCCGGCGTCGGCGGCGAGCTGCTCCAGCGCGTCCCGGTCCTCCTCGGTGGCCGCCTCCAGGAGGACCACCCAGGTGGGCACGGGCGAGGGCGCCCACAGCTCGATCTCGTCGAAGACCGGGTAGGCGTCGCCGGCGGCGGTGGTCCGCTCGCCGTGCGGCACCCCGTCGTGCAGGACGACCTCGCCCCAGCGCCGCCCCGAGGAGGGCAGCGGGATGGACAGCACCTCCATGCGGGCGGGGTCGAGCCGCCGCCCCCACACCACCTCGGCCTCGCCCTCCGGCGACAGCCGTACGGCCGCGCTGCCCAGCTCCATGCCGAGCGGCTCCCCGGCGTCGGTGGCGTCCCCGGGGGTGCGCAGCCCGTACGCCTGCCAGGCGCGACGGGCCAGCGGCCAGTCCTGGAGGGCGGTGGCGGCGATGCCGACGTTCCACCAGTCGGGCGCCCCGGTGTCCCGGTCGAGCAGGGCGACGGCCCTGAGGCCCGCCGCCCGGGCCTGCTCCCAGTCGTGCCGGAACTTGTGCAGCAGGGCGAGGTTGAACCACGACTCCGACAGCCAGGGCTCCAGGTCGGCGGCCCTGGTCAGCAGGGCGCCCGCGTCCTCGTAGCGACCGTCGCCGATCAGGGTGAACGCGCGGTCGGTGGCCTGCCGCCACGAGGCGGAGGGCCGGTGCCGTCCCTTGCCGAAGATCCTCACGATTCCCGCCTGCCAGTTCCGTTCTGTGGGCTGGCCTTGCCTTCCCGCGCCCCCGTGTGCCCTCTCCTGCGCATCAAACCACGTACGGCTTGGAGGGCGCTCATTACCCATGGGTTACCCAGCCACGGGCACGGTAAGGCAGCCGCGGGCGATCACCCGGGCCAGCGCTTCCACGACCTCGGGAGCGTAGTCGCCGCCGGTGGCCAGGCGCAGCTCCTCCAGCGCGGTGAGGGCGCCACCGGGTCCGGCGGCCCGCGCCCGCTCCTCGTAGGCGTTCACCGCGCGGACGATCCGCGCGGCCGGCGGCTGGTCGTCGCGGGGGTCGGCCTGGCTCTCCACCACCACCGCCACCGCCGCGTCCACCCCGGTCCGGCGGACCACGGCCCCGCCGAGCAGGGCTATGCGCCGCTGCTCGGGGACGGGCAGGGCGGCGGTGGCGCCGTCCGGGACCGGGTCGACGAGGCTGAGCTGCCCGATGTCGTGCATGAGCGCCGCGTACTCCAGGACGGTCAGCTCCGGCCCGGAAAGACCCAGCTCCCGGCCGACGGCGCCGCTCAGGTCGGCGACGCGGCGGGCGTGGCCGGCCGGGGTGCAGCCGGCGACCTCGGTGGCCCGGGCGAGGGAGGCGATGGTCTGCCGGTAGGTGGCGCGCACGGCCGCGTACCGCCGGTGGGACAGCTGGGTGAGCAGCAGCGGCACCGAGAAGACGGGCAACGCCCACAGCCCGGCCACCGCCACCGCGAGCGCCAGTGTCACGCCGGTCGCGCACACCGCGGAGGTGATCCCGGCCATGCCGCGCAGCTCCTCGCGCAGCAGCGGGCCCAGGGCGCGCGGGGCCCGGCCTGCGCGGGCGGGCAGGGCGGCGAGCACGGCGTCGTACAGCGCGGTCAGGGCGAGCAGCGCGACCAGGAGCAGCGCGTAGGCGGGGCCGCTCAGGGCGCGGAAGGCGCCCTGGTTGAACAGCGGCTGGAAGCAGACGGCGGCGAAGCCGACGGTGAGCACGCGCCGGGCCAGCCGGCCGGCCAACCGTCCGTCGCCGCGCGCGATGTGCGGCGCGCCGCCGAGCAGGGAGCCGACCAGGACCACGGTGACGGTCTGGGCGACGCCGTGGTGCGAGGGCCGTCCCGCGACGTCCCCGAGCAGTGCGTACGCCAGCGCCCCGGCGGTGGCGACCGGCGCGGCCTCCGGGCCCTCCTCGCCGGTGCGCCGGGCCAACTCGCCGAGGGCGACGAAGGCCCCGAACGCGAGGGCCACGGGCCGTTCGGCGAGCCCGGACCAGAGCACGGAGCCGACGCCGGCCAGGGCGACGAGGCCGGCGCAGGCGGGCAGCGTGCGGGACGCCACCGAGGCCCGCACCGCCACCGGCACCGCCATCGGCGCCACGGCGCCCCCGGGTCCGGCCGGCACGCCGCTCGTGCCTCCGCCGCCCCTCACGGCACCCGCCTCTCCGCGTCCGGGACCCGCCCGGCGACCTCGCTCCCGGCAGCGACGGGCGGCGACGACGGTACGGCCCGCTCCGCCGGGACGTCGGCGGTCACGGCCGGATGCCAGCCGTGGCGGTCCAGGGCGCGGCAGAGGGCACCGACCATCCGGGCGTCGAACTGCGCCCCGGCGCACCGCCGCAGCTCCTCCAGGGCCGCCGCGACGGGACGGGCCCGGCGGTAGGAGCGGGTGGAGGTCATCGCGTCGAAGGCGTCGGCGACGGCCACCACCCGGGCCGATTCGGGGATCCGGTCGCCGGCCAGGCCGTAGGGGTATCCGCTGCCGTCCAGCCGTTCGTGGTGGTGCAGTACGGCGGCCCTGGCCTCGCCGAGGAAGCGGATGCCGCGCACCATCTCGTGGCCGTACTCGGGGTGCAGCTCGATGACCCGGCGCTCCTCGGGCGTCAGCGGCCCCTCCTTGCGCAGCAGCCGGGTGGGCACCCCGAGCTTGCCCACGTCGTGCAGGATCCCGGCGAAGCGGAGCGTCTCGACGCGCTCGTCGTCCAGGCCGAGCTCGCGGGCGATCAGCATCGAGGCCCGGCCGACCCGCTCGCTGTGCCCGCGCGTGTACCCGTCCTTGATGTCGACGGCCTGCACGAGCGCGCGGATGGTCGCCCGGTGCGCGGCCCGCTCCCGGTGGGCCTGCGCCAACGCCCACCAGGCCACGCCCATCGGCGGCAGCACCAGGAGCGCGGCCACCGGCCCGTACGGGCTGCGCCACAGGACGGCCATCATGAGCCCGGCGAGTCCGTGCACGGCCAGGGGTCCGAGCGAGCGGGTGAACAGCCCCCGCCAGGCGCGGCCGGCCGGCACCCGGTCGGCCAGGACCAGGATCGAGCCGTCCAGCACGGTCATGACCAGGCAGAACGCCAGCACGGCGGCCCCGGCCGGCAGGAGCGCGTACGGGAAGTCGGGCGCGTCGACGGCGGCCGGCCCGCCGCACGCCGCGTGCACCCGCGCCGCGGCCCACACCGCGAGCGCCGACTGCCCCGCCCGCCAGACCCGGCGCAGGGCGGCCGGCCGCCGCTCAGTCGGGGACAGCAGCGCCCCCGGAACCGCGACGAGGGCGGCGGCCGGGGGCGGCAGCAGGAGGGCGGCGGCGAGCAGCACCGGGTAGCAGGTGCCGAAGGACCGGGCCCCGGCGGCGCGCTCACACCCCGCGCACACACCGGCGAACAGCAGCACGGCCGCCCAGGGAGTGGGCTCCGCCGGCGGGAGCGGGCGGAGGCAGAGCAGGACGGCGAGCCCGGCGACGGCGGCGACGCAGAGCCGCGCCCGCATCGGTACCGCTTCCATCCACCCCACCCCCGCCCATACCCGTTCGGACTTCGCAGCCTAGGGCGGGCGGGGGCGACACGCGGGGGAACAGCCGCTAATTAGCACATACGGGTGAATTGACGGGTCCCGCCGACACGCGACGCGCGGCTCAGGTCTCCCGCGGCGTCGACGGCGCGGCCGTCACGTCATGGTCGGGCACGGCCTGTCCCGAGCGGATGAGGTCGATCCGGCCCATGACCTTGGAGCGCAGGTCACCGGGCACGTCGTCCTGACCGCAGCACCGCTTGACCAGCTTCTTCACGGCCTGCTCGAGGCCGTACTTCTCCAGGCAGGGCGAGCACTCCTCGAAGTGGTGCTCGAACTTCACGCAGTCCGAGTCGGGCATCTCGCGGTCGAGGAACTCGTAGAGATGGTCGAGGATCTCGCCGCAATCCGTCTCGTGCGGCTCTCCGCAGCTCATGACCCCGAGCCTTTCGCTTCGTCGGACCCGCCGGCGCCCGCCGGGACCAGGCCGCGGTCGCGGGCGTAGTCCTCCAGCATGCCGCGCAGCTGGCGGCGGCCCCGGTGCAGTCGGGACATCACCGTTCCGATGGGTGTCCCCATGATGTCCGCGATCTCCTTGTAGGCGAACCCCTCGACGTCCGCGAGATACACGGCGATGCGGAATTCCTCGGGGATCGCCTGGAGCGCCCGCTTCACGTCCGAGTCGGGGAGGTGGTCGAGCGCCTGCGACTCCGCCGAGCGCAGCCCGGTCGACATGTGCGACTCGGCGCGCGCCAGCTGCCAGTCCTCGATCTCCTCGGCCGCGCTGCGCTGGGGTTCGCGCTGCTTCTTGCGGTACGAGTTGATGAAGGTGTTGGTGAGGATGCGGTACAGCCACGCCTTGAGGTTGGTGCCCTCGCGGAACTGGTGGAAGGACGCGTACGCCTTCGCGTAGGTCTCCTGGACCAGGTCCTCGGCGTCGGCCGGGTTGCGGGTCATGCGCAGCGCGGCGGAGTACATCTGGTCCAGGAACTCGAGCGCGTCCCGCTCGAAGCGCGCGCTGCGCTCCGCGGTCGTCTCCGTACCCGTGCCCCGGCCCTCGGGCTGCTCCGCCTGGCCGTCCTCGGTCCCTGCGTCGGTACCGGTGACCGGACCCACCTCCTCCAGCGTTGACGTGGCACCGAGACCGGTCCCACTCGAATCGGAGGATAGACGACGATCCGGTCCGCCCGCCGCCCGAATCGGGGCGGTCTTCGCCGCGTGCAGCACCGTCCAGTCCAGTTCGGTGCGGCTGCCGCGGGGGGCGGCGGGGCAGAAGGTCGAACCCATGCGGCGGACTTCCTCTCCTTACGGCGTCGGTGCTGGTACCCAGCAACGTACGTCCCGCACAACAGCCTCGGGACGCCGCACATTCCCGCGGCCTCAGCCGAGTGAGGCGGTCCACTCCCGGGCGGCGCCGGTGATCGTCCGCAGCGCCTCGTCCTGGGTGAGCGCGCCCCGCTTGGGCACGGCGAAGCCGTGGTCGGCGCCGGGCACCTCGACCAGCCGGTGCCCTCCCGCGGGGAACTCGGCGGGCCGGCCGAAAGGGTCGTTGCCGCCCTGCACCACCAGGATCGGCACGCCGGCCCCGAGCAGCTCCTCGGCGCGGGACTTCTCCGGCCTGCCGGGCGGGTGCAGCGGGAAGCTCAGGGCCAGCACGGCGCGGGCGCCCAGCTCGGCGGCGGTGCGGCAGGCGACCCGGGCGCCGGCGCTGCGCCCGCCGGCGACCACCGGCAGGCCGGGGGCGGCCAGCGCGGGCCAGAGTCCCCGCCAGCCGGTGTCCAGCGTCTTCGGCGCCGGCGCCAGCTTCTTGCCGGCCACCCGCCAGGGCTGCTCCACGAGCGCGACGCTCACCCCGTGGGCCGGCAGCGCCGCCGCCAGGGCCACCAGGTCGCGCGCCTCGACGCCCCCGCCGGCGCCGTGGCCCAGGGCGAGGACCAGGCGGGGCGCGGCCGCCGGGTGCCAGGTGAGGCGGGCGGGGCCGGCCGCCGTCTCGACGACCTCTTGCTGACCTTGGTGCATGGATGCCGTCATACCAGAACGATCGGGTCGGCACCGCCGGGTCAGAACAGCGTGCCCTCTTCCGGCGCCGCCAGCTCCTTCACCAGCTCCGGCCCGTTGTTGCGCACGTTGCTGACGGCGGTGCCGATGGGGAAGGCCCGCATCAGACCGGCGGGCGGCGGCGCCAGCAGGTCGGTGAGCTGGTCGGGGTCGGTGCGGGCGGGGTCGAGCCAGGCGTCCCAGCGGTCCGGCGTCAGCATCAGCGGCATCCGCGGGTGGATGTCGGACAGCGACCGGGGCCCGTCGTCGGGGCCGGCGGCGAGCGGCGCGGTCTCCGCCTCGGTGGTGAGCACCGAGCAGGTCACCCACCACGCGCGCGGGTGGTCGTCCGGCAGCGTCTTGTCCCGCCAGAACTCGTAGAGCCCCGCCATCGCGAACACCGACCCGTCGGCCGGCGTGACGAAGTACGGCTGCTTGCGCGCCCGCTTCCCCTTCCCCTCGACCTCCAGCTCGCGCTCCTGCTTGCCGGTGGCCCACTCGTAGTAGCCGTCGGCGGGCAGGATGCACCGCCGGGCGGCGAAGGCGCGGCGGTAGGACGGCTTCTCGTGCACGGTCTCCGCGCGCGCGTTGATCATCCGGGCCCCGCCCTCGGGGGTCTTGGCCCAGGACGGCACGAGCCCCCAGGTGAGCCGGCGCAGCTGGCGGACCGGCTCCTTGTCCTCCGCGTCCTTCAGGGGACGGTCGAGGACCGCGTAGACCTCCTTGGTGGGGGCCACGTTGTAGTCGGGCTCCAGGGTCTCCTCGGGATCCCATCGCTCGATCCCGAAGATCCCCGCGAGGTCCTCGGGCGACCGGCTGGCCGCGTACCGTCCGCACATCGGTGCTCACCCCTCCCGCCCGGACCGCAGGCGACAGGTCCCGGCGCGTCGCCATCGTGGCACACCGGTCCCAGGGGTCGCGAGGCACCGGCCGCGCCCGGCGCCACGACCTCGCCGGCCCCGCCGGGCGGCTGCCCGGCGGGGCCGGCGAGGTGGGCTCGCGAGCGAGGGGTCAGGCCGTCTTGACGGTGACCTCGATGTCGCCTCGGGTGACCTTGGAGTAGGGGCAGATCTGGTCCGCCTTCTCCACCAGCGTCCTGGCGGTGGCCTCGTCGACCGTGGGGATGTGGGCGGTGAGCTCGGCGACGATGCCGAAGCCGGCGTCGTTGCGGCCGATGCCCACCCGGGCCGTGACGCTGGAGCCCGTGATGTCGATCTTCTGCATCTGGGCGATGATCCCGAGGGACGCGTGGAAGCAGGCGCTGTAGCAGGCGGCGAAGAGCTGCTCGGGGTTGGTGCCGGCACCCGTGCCGCCCAGCTCCTTGGGCTGGCTGACGACGATGTCGAGCTTGCCGTCGTCGGTGGAGACGCGGCCCTCTCGGCCGCCCTCGGCGGTGGCGACTCCGGTGTAGAGGGCTTCGCTGGACTTGATGGGCATGACTTACGTACCTTCCGTCGGTTGAGGAACGGGGGTCGACGCCTCGGTGGCCGTAGCGGTCCCGCCCGCCTGGGGGGCGGGGGGTGCCGCCTTGATGACGAGCCCGAGGCCCGCCACACCGGAGATCACCGTGACGATGGAGCAGAACAGCAGGACGTGCCCGAAGTCGGCCGCGTCGGCGTTCGCGTCGCTCAGCAGCGTCGCCAGGGTCGCGATGCCGAAGGCGCCGCCGACCTGGCGGGCGGTCTGGTTGAGGCCGGTCGCCGCCGCGAAGCGCAGCGGCGACACCGACAGGGCGGCGGCGGTGGAGGTGCCCGTGGTGATCGCGCCCATGCCGGCACCGGCCAGGATGCCGGTGGGCAGCCAGTAGTCGAGGAAACGGGGCTCGTCGGGGAGGGTGAAGGCCAGGAAGAAGCCGGTGCCCGCCAGGATGACCGCACCGGCCACCACGACCGCCCGCGGGCCGTACTTCGTCTGGATCTTGCCCGAGTACAGCGCCACCAGGGTCGCCGCGAACGCACCCGGCGTCACCGCGAGGCCCGCCTTCAGCTCCGACCAGTGCCACACCGAGGTGACGTAGAGGACGCCGACCAGGAGCCAGGCGAACAGGCAGGCGCCGTAGAAGAACACCGACAGGTTGGCCAGGGCGAAGGTCCTGCTGCGCCACAGGCCCGTCTCGACGGCGGGCGCCGCGTGCGTGCGGGAGCGCAGCAGGGTGACGGCCATGGCCACCGCGCCCGCGGCGAGGCAGCCCAGCGTCGCCGTGTCCCCCCAGCCCCAGTCGGAGCCCTTGGAGATGCCGAGGCTCAGCAGGCCGACGCCGACGCCGAGCAGCACGGTGCCCACGACGTCGGGCAGCTTGCTGCCCTCGGGGCGGGTGGTGCGCGGAATGAGGTTCGCGCGAAGGAGGAGCAGCAGGCCGAACGGCACATTGATCAGGAACAGCGAGCGCCAGCCGAGGGCGTCGACCATGACACCGCCGAGCGCCGGGCCCACCGCGGCGGCGAACGCGGAGGCCGCGCTCCACTGCCCGATCGCGGCGCGCCGGCGCTCCAGCGGTGTGTCCGTCAGGACGATGGCGAGCGAGGCCGGGATCATCAGGGCGGCACCGGCGCCCTGCAGGGCCCGCGCGGCCAGCAGGAGCGGGATGTTCGGCGCCAGCGCGCAGGCGAGCGACAGGGCGGTGAAGACGCCGATGCCGGCGGTGAACAGGGAACGGCGGCCGATCACGTCGGCCAGCCGGCCCGCGGGGGCGAGCAGGGCCGCGAACACGGTGGCGTACACGGTGATCACCCATGACAGGTCCGCCAGGTCGGACCCGGGGAAGTCGTCATGGAGATCGGGAATGGCCAGATTGACGATCGTCACGTCCAGCACGGCCAGGAACGTCGCGCTCGACGCCAGGAGCAGCAGGGGCACGTACCCCCGCTTGGCCGCCGCTTCAGCGGACCCAGTGCTCATCGCTCAACACCTCCAACATACCGGTGGTAGGAATGTATCGAGGGAAGCGCCGGGCCGTCAATCGGGAGACGGCCCGGCCCGGCTTCCCGGCGAGGTGCGGACGGGCGCTCAGCCCGTCCCGTCCGTCTCCGTGCCCGCCGTGATCGCGCCGTCCACCTCCGCGACGCGGTCCGCGAGCTCGCGGTCCTCGCGCTCGCGTTCCTCGCGGCGCTCGCGGTCGAGGCGTTCCGCCTGGGCCTCGTCCGCGGCCATCAGGGACAGCAGGTCCTTGTCGGCCATCTCCAGCACGCCCATGTCCGCGTAGGCCTTCTTCACCGCCGGGCCCCACAGGCCGATGTCCTTGACGCAGGGGACGATGCGGGTGAACAGGCGGGAGCGGAAGGCCTGCATGCGGGGACCCTTGTTCATGTACTCCATGCACTCGGCCATGTCGTAGCCGAGCGTCTCCCAGACCTCCTGCATGCGGAAGCGGTCCCGCATCAGGTGGCAGCCCTCCACCACGAACTCCTCGCGCTCCGCCCGCTCCTTCGAGGTCAGCTCGGCGTAGTAGTCGCGCAGGGCGAGCCGGCCGAAGGCCACATGGCGGGCCTCGTCCTGCATGATGTAGGCCAGGATCTGCTTCGGCAGCGGCTTGTCGGTCTTGTCGCGGAGAATGCCGAACGCGGCCAGCGCGAGGCCCTCGATCAGCACCTGCATGCCCAGATACGGCATGTCCCACCGGGCATCCGAGAGTGCGTCGCCGAGCAGGCTCTGCAGACTCGGATTGATCGGGTACTCCATGCCGATCTTCTCCTTGAGGAAACGGGAGAAGATTTCCGCATGCCGCGCCTCGTCCATGACTTGCGTCGCGGCATAGAACTTCGAGTCCAGATCGGGGACGGATTCGACGATCCGCGCCGAGCAGATCATCGCCCCTTGCTCACCGTGCAGGAATTGACTGAATTCCCAGGACGCCATGTGACGGCGCATTTCCTGCCGCTCGCGCTCGTTCAGCTTCTCGTACTGCCGGGAGCCGTACAGCGCGAGTGTCTCCTCGGGGGTGCCGAGCGCGTCGTAGGGGTCGACCTCCGTCTCCCACGCGATGCGCGTCGCGCTGTCCCACTGCTTGTCCTTCCCCTTCTGGTACAGGTTCAGCAGCCGGTCCCTGCCCTCGTCGTAGTTCCAGGTGAAGTAGGTGTCACCGGCCGTCGGCAGTACCCACCGGTCCTCGGCGGTGCGCTCGGCACCGTGCATGGTCGTCTCCTCCGTATCCGGGTCCCCGCCGCCCTTCCACGGCTCACGCCTGATGCGGCGGCGGTGCGAGAAACGGCACGACGCCGGCGAGGAGGCCCACCGTGCAGCGGGCGTGCTCCCCGGCCGCCGTCTCGCCGTCGTGCTCCAGGGACAGCGGCGCACCGTCGGTGCGCTCCACGACGAAGTGGCGGCCCCGGGTGTAGATGACCCCGGGACGCCCGACGTGTCGTCCCTCTCGGGTCAGGCTCAGTAGTTCGAGCAGGTCGCAGGTGTCGTCGAAGACACACAGGTCCAGCAGCCCGTCGTCCAGGACGGAGTGCGGCATCAGCCGGAACTGACCCGCGCGGAACCGTCCGCCGCCGATGTTGGTGAGCTGGACGCCGCCCTCGTGCACCACCTCCCCGTCGACCGTGACGCGGGCGGGGTAGGGCCGGTGGGCCGCCACGACCCGGGCCACGGCCTGCTGGTAGCGCTCGCGGCCGGCGACGTCGGTGCGGCGGTTCGCGGCGGCGAGCACGTCGGCCACGACGCCGGTCCCGGTGCCGAGCAGCGCGTGCACGCCGATCTCCTCGATGTACGCCAGGTCGACGTGCCGGACCCCGCGGACCGGCCCGGACAACGCCTCGTCCAGCGTCCGCGTCCAGGGGCGGTCGGACCAGATCTCGCGGTAGAAGGAGTTGGCGGTGCCGGCCGGGACGCAGAACACCGCGGGCAGGTCCGCCCCGGGACGGGCCGGACCGGTACGGGCCAGGCCGGCGGCCACCTCACGGGTGGATCCGTCGCCGCCGGCCACGATCACCACGTCGGCGCCGTCGGCGACCGCCTTGGCGGCGATCTCCTCGGCGTGGCCGCGGTGGCCGGTCGGGACCACCGCGAGGTCGCCGACGCGCTCGGCGCACCACCGGGTCAGCGCCGCCAGGTCCGCACGGTCGGCGCGCCCCGCCCCGGCGAGGGGGTTGGTGATCAGCACACCGGAACCTGCCCACCGGTCTGACTGCATGGCTGCTCTCCTCGGATGCGGACCGCGGGACGCGGCTCTCGGCGGGCAGACGGGCGGGCGCGGTGCGGCGGTACGGCTGTACGGCTGTACGGCGTGCTGCTTCGGCGGAGAGAGCAGGATTCGAACCTGCGTGGGCGTGAGCCCAGATCCGGGATGTCTCCCGGATCCCCGTTGGGCCGCTACGGGAATCTCTCCTCGGACACCGGAGCGCTTGCCGCGAAGGCTCGCGGTCCGGTGCACGACTCCAAGGTGCCAGGGCGTTCTGAGATCTCCCTGACATGGCGTTCTCAGTCCCCGCGGAGCGCCGCCAGACGCCGCCCGAGCTGCACGTACACCGCCGAGGCGAGGACGGCGTGACCGCGCATCGACGCGTGCAGCATGTCCGCGCTGAACACGCTGCGGTCACCGCTGGCGGGGTGCGCCCACATGTCGACGACCATGGCGTCGTGCCGCACGGCCACCTTGCGGACCTGGTCGTTGAAGGTCTGGATGCGCTCCCGCAGGCTCCCCCCGCCGAGCTGTTCGGGGAAGACCCTGGTGATGTCCTGGATGGTGAAGACGAAGACGTCGGCGCCGGCCTCGCGCAGCGGCCCCACCATGGCGTCCAGCTCGGCCTCGACGGCGCCCGCGGAGAAGTCGCGGGCGAGCATGTCGTTGCCGCCGCAGACCACGGAGGCGAGGTCGGGCCGGAACTCCAGCGCCCGCCGGAGCTGGCTGCCGCGCACCTCGGCGGCCTTCAGGTGGCGGACGCCCAGATTGAGGTACTCCACCTCGTCGCCGGCCCGGCGCAGCGCTTCCAGCACGCGGTCCGCCCAGGGCAGGTCGGCGTATCCGGGCGAGGGCTCCCCGATCCCCTCGGCGAGGCTGTCCCCGATGACCGCGAAGCGGCTCCAGGGAGCGGCGCGCAGGAGCTCCCCGGTGTCCTCCGGGGAGAGGACGTACGGGTCGCTCGCCTCCGCGGCGCGCCCTTCGGCCCCGGTCATGCCGCCGCTCCGCTCTCCCGGCTGTCCCGTACGGCGCGCTCGGCCGCGATCAGGCCCATGAAGTCGTCGTCCTTGCAATACGGGTCGGCGCCCCCGTAGCGGCGGACCAGGTCGGGGACGCGCGCCTCGTCGGTCGGCCAGAAGCCGGCCCGCCGCACGGCCGCGGAGACGCTCTCGGGCGTCATCCCGGTGAGGTACGGCTCGCCCTGCGCGCTCACCTTGGCCGCCATCGCCAGGGCGCCCGGGTAGGGGGCGGTGCCGTCGATGACGCCCTCGTCCATGTAGTCGAAGACGAGCAGGCTGCCCTGGGCGCACAGGCCGGACAGGCCCTCCAGGGTGCGCTCGACGGCGTCCCGGCGCAGGAAGTAGGTGACGCCCAGCCAGCCCACGACGCACCGCAGGTCGGGGCGGTAGCCGGCCTCGACGAGGGCCTCGGCCAGCGAGTCGCCGGCCTCGAAGTCCACCGGGACGTACGTCGCCGACGGGGCGTCGACCGCGGCCTGCACCAGCGTCTCCAGCTTGGAGCGCTGGGTGGCGGGGTGGTCGACCTCGAAGTAGCGCAGGCCGTCGTAGCCGGGCATGCGCAGGGCGGTGGTGTCGTAGCCGGCGCCGAGCAGCACGACCTGGCGCACGCCGGTGGCGACCGCGTGGATCAGCTGGTCCTCGAAGAAGCGCTGGCGCAGCAGTATCTCGGCGATGAAGCCGCCGTGCGCGCTGTCCAGGGCGGTGAGCCGGGCGAGGGCCTCCTCGGAGGTCCGGGGCGGCGGGGGCTCGCTGACGAAGAGGGCGGCGAAGCGGTCGTCGAGCAGCCGGCGGGCGGGGGTGACGACGGCGTCGGCGGCGCGGGCGCGGGCGGTGAGATAGGCGGTGTCACTGGGCAGGCCGGACTGCATCCGGGTGGCCTGTTGAGATGTCGCCATGGTGGTCCTTTCCGAAAAGATCCACGGTCGCGCGAGAGGCGGCGCCGCGTGTGTGTCGCAGGTCTTACGCGCCCGTCGCGGGATTCCCTGAAGTACGGGCGCATTCCGTTTGAGGGATCGGATTCGGTCCCTTTCTTGTGAGGGTCCTCTGCGGTGTCCGCGTAACCGGGAAGAAGCCGCACTGCGGACCCGCCGTGAAGGAGACCGATGACCCTCACCGAAGAACTCGCGGAATGGGCTCACGCGCTGCGGTTCGAGGACATACCGCGTGATGTCGTGGAGATCGCGGGGCTCCAGTTGCTGTCCCAGTGCGCGGCGATGCGCACCGGTGCGGCGCACCCGCTGGGGCGCCGTCTCGTGGCGGGGTTCGGGCAGCCGACGCAGCCGGATCCGCGCCGGGCGGCGTTCGTGCTCGCCGGGCTCGGCTCGTGGCTGCACTTCGACGACACCGCGTTCGCCGGGCATCTGTCCAACTCGACGGTGGCCGTGCCGATGGCCTACGCGCGGAGCCAGAAGCTGGACGGCCGGGCGCTGCTGACCTCGGTGATCGTGGCGAACGAGTGTGCGGCGCGGATCACCGCCTCGGCCACACTGGGCCCCTTCCGGGGGCAGAGCGCCACGTTCGCGCACGTCGTCGGGGCCGTCGCCGGGCGGCTCGCCGGTGAGGACGTGCCGGTCCGGCGCTGGGTCGACGCGCTGGGGCTCGGACTCGGGCTGCCGCCGCGCACGGTGCCGATCGGGTTCCTGGGCGGGGACGCGAAGGTGTTCAGCGCGTCGACGCCGGTCGCCGTGGGGCTGGACGCCTGCGACGCCGCGGGGGCCGGGTTCACGGGCAGCGCGGAGATCCTGGAGCACCCCGAGGGGTTCCTGTCGCGGTTCTCCACCGTGCCGCTGCCGGAGGCGGTGACCCTCGGCCTCGGGCGCCGCTGGCACACCCGGACGATGTCGTTCAAGGTGCACCCCGGCGGGCCGGGCATGGACGCCGCGATCGACTGCGGGCTCGAACTGCACCGGGCGGTCGGCCCGGTGCGGGCCGCGGACGTGGCCGGGATCACCGTGGACACCTCGCTGTACACGGCGATCGTGAACGCGCAGGCCGGCGCGTATGTGCGCGGGCCGCAGTCCCCGGTGAGCGCCCTGGTGTTCGCGCTGCCGTACCTGCTGGCGACCGTGCTGCTCACGGGCGACCTCACCATCGAGGACTTCTCCGCGGCGGGGACCGGCCGGCCGGAGCGGTGGCGGCTCGCGGAGCTGGTGCGCGTGCGGCTCGACGACGAGATGACCTACGACCTGTTCCACAGCGAGGTCCCCTTCGGTGAGGCGCTCCGGCTGGCGGGGCCGCGGGCGGCGGAGTGGCTGCGGCCCTTCGGGGCGCGCTGGAAGGGCGACGGGCAGTGGCTGGTGGACCTGGTGGGTGAGGTGGAGCCGCCGAGCGAGGACTTCCGGTCGGCCCGCAAGGTGACCGGGGCGCGGGTGACGGTCGGCTTCCGCGACGGCCGCTCGGTCAGCCGGGAGGTGGACGTGCCGGTGGGCGCGGTGGGCGCGACGGGCGGGCGCCCGGTCGCCGATCTGGTCCGCGAGAAGTTCCTCGGCACCGGCGGCTCGGCGGCGACGGCGGACGCGATGACGGCCCTGGAGCCGGCCTCGGCCGCCGAGGTGGCGGCGCTGCTGGAGGACGCGCTGGACCGGACCGCGGGATGAGTGTGCGGCGGCCGGGAGGTGCCCGCGCGGGTCCCCCGGCGAGGGATGTCCGGCGGGGGACGCCCGGCCGCGCGCCCGGTCAACCGGTCAGCGCTTCCTGGTGCCAGCGGCGCAGTCGCGCGCGCGCCTTGGTGAAGGCGCTCTCCGCGGCCTTGAGGGAGATGCCCCGGCGGGTGGCGAACTCACGGGTGCTGATGCCGTGCAGGCGGGCCACGATCACCTGGTGCTCGCGGCCCGCGAGGCGGTCCACCTGCCCCAGCACCCAGGCCTCCTCGTGGGCGGCGCAGATCAGCTCCTCCGGCCCGGCCATGGCCTCCGCGCCGGCCGTCCGCAGCAGCCGGCGGGCCCGTTCGTCGCGGCGGTGGACGTCGGTACACAGCCGGAGGGTCACCGTGGTGAGGAAGGGGCCGATCCGGGTCTCGTCGAGGTCGCGGAAGGTCGCCGCGCGTATCAGGGCCTCCTGGGCGCAGTCCTCGGCCTCCTCGGCCCCCGAGAGCCGGGACCGGGCGAGCCGGTGGATGCGGTCCCGGTGCGGAAGGAGCAGCTCCCACCGGTCCGCGGGGACCGCTGCCACGGGAGGTGCGGGGCTCTGCATGTCTGGTGACCTCCTTGCCGGACGTGCCTGGGCCGAAGGAGCAGGGTCATGCCGCGGGGGAGCGCCGTCGGGGTCGGCGGCCGGCAGCGGCGAGGTTACATTCATACCGTTGGTATGTCTACATTCTCGGAATCCGCGGACTCCGGGTAGGGGGACGGGTACCGGTAGGATCGAATCCGTCGGGAAATGTCGGGGCGTCAGAACAGCAGGGCGTATCCATGGGGAATCAGCAGCACGCACGCCGGTCACAGGAGGAGCGGTCCCGGACGACGACGAACGAACTGGTCGCCGCCGCCCGCAAGCTCTTCGCCGGAGACGGCTACACCGCGACCTCGCTGGACGCGATCTGCGACGAGATCGGGGCCAGCAAGGGCGCGCTCTACCACCACTTCAAGAACAAGCGGGACCTCTTCCGCGCCGTCTACGAGGCGGAGGAGAACCGGCTGTCGAGCGCCATCGCCCAGACCTTCACGCTCTACGAGGATCCGTGGGACGGCCTGTACGAGGGGATGCGCGAGTTCCTCGTCATGTCGATGGAGCCGAGCACCCAGCGCATCACGCTGATCGACGCGCCGGGGGCGCTGGGCTGGGCCGAGATGCGGGCGATCCGTTCGGACTGCCGGCGCATGATCGCGTACGGCCTGGGACAGGTGCTCGGCAAGGAGCGCACGCGGGCCGACGTGACGGCCGTCGCCTCGATGGTGCACGGTGCCGCCTGCGAGAGCGCGGTCGCCCTGGCCCACGCGGACAACGGCGAGGAGCTGCTCGACGCCACCCTGCGCCAGTTCCGCCGGCTCTTCACCTCCATGGCCGAGGACTCCGCCGGGGCCGCGGCGGTGGCCGCCGGGAGCTGAGCGGCTCTCACCGCCAGTCGTCCGGGACGCCGCCGGCCAGGTGGTCGCGCAGCCCGTGGACGACCGAGGCGGCCGCGACGGCGTGCTCCCGCACGGCGGGGTCGGCGCCGTGCGCGCCGCGGCCGTCCGGTGCGGCGCCCCGCGGACGCGCGGCGAGGTCGACGTAGATCGCGCCGTGCCGCAGGGCGACCGCCTGCTTGCGCTCGGCCAGCTCCCGCAGCCGCAGCCGCAGGCCCCGCGTCGCCTCGTCGGGGCGGGAGCCGCCGCGCCGGGTGACGTCGAACCAGTTGACCATCAGCACGTCGCCGCCGTTCTCGCGCAGCGCGGCCACGACCCGGTCGAACTCCGCCTCCACGACATCCGCGTCGAACCGCTCGCGCACCAGCTCCTGGCCGCAGCACATCAGCGCCGTCAGATCCGGCTGGAACTGAAGCGCCCGGGCGAGCTGCCGGGACCGGACCTCCGCCACGAGCTTGCCGCGCGTGCCCAGGTTCAGATAGGCGAGGCACGGCTGGACCCGGCGCAGCGCCGCCGCCACCCGGTCCGCCCAGCTTCCGCCGCCGTGGCCCCGGGAGGACTCGTCCCGCCCGGTCGCGATCTGGTCGCCGATCACCAGGAAGCGCCGCCAGGGCGCCCCCGCCAGAGGGCTCTGCGCCCCCGTGGCCGTACAGTGCGGGTCTGTCTTCTCGCTCCGCAGAGCGGTCGTCGCGCACATGCATACCCCCCGTATGCCGCCCGTGCGTGGGCTGCGGTGGACACCGTACCCGCGCGACGTGCGGCTGCATTGATGATTTCACGCCATAGCTCGGAACCCGGGGCGAGGATCAGATCGACTTGGAGACCCGCAGTATCTGCCAGATCGCCCCGAGGCTCGCGCCTCGTTCGAAGGCCAGGTACTCCGGGAGCACCACCTGCGGACCCCACTTCTCTTTGTACGCGAGCTGGGTCGAGGCCGGGTACACGGCGTGGCCGTGGTCGGCGAGGAACCGCATGAAACGGCCCGTCAGCCGGCTCGCCCCGTCCGGCTCGTGGCTCGGGTCGAGGCCGGTGAACGGGGTGAAGCCGAAGTGCAGCCAGTGCGCGCCCTCCTCGATGAAGGTCTCGGCCGCGTGCAGGTTGACCGCCTCCATCACCCCCGGCGGTCCGTCCGGCAGCCGCCGGCTGAGATCGTGCAGCCAGCCGGGCCTGCTGCCCCGCACCGGGACGTAGGAGATGTAGCAGACCGGCTTGCCGTCCAGCCGGCCCACGAAGAGCCGGCGGTGCCGCTGGGCCGGGCCGCCGAGCTGGCCGACCAGGAACTCGATCTCCTTGACATGCCGGCCCTTCGACCTGAGCCACGACCTGTCGATCCGCTCGATGTCCTCGGCACAGGCCGCCCAGTCCGTCTCCGCGACGGTGAGCCCGCTGCGCCTGGCCCGCGAGATCTTGTTCCGCAGCTTCATGAACTTCGTTCCGCGCAGGCTGAACCGGGTCAGGTCCAGCGCGTACGAGGACCCCACCTGGTTGACGGTGAAGCCCTCGCCGGTGAACAGGGCGAGGTCCTCGCGCTGCAACTGGATCCCCACGATCGTGCGGCGCCGCGCCCGGGCGTGCTCCCGGAAGGCGTGCAGCAGGGACGCCTGGTGCTCGGGGGCCGCGAACACCCCGCCGAACTGCACGAGGTAGCGGCCGGACCGCCGGAAGACGACGAAGCCCTCGATCCCGTCGGCACGGAAGTACTCGTTGCCCTCGTTCAGGGCGAGAAAGGCGCTGGGGTTCTCCGCGTGCTTCTCCAGGACGGGCAGCAGGGCCCCCAGCGGCCCGTCGTCCGCGTCCTCCGTGGGTGTTACCGCCTGCTGCTTCCGTGATCGACTCACCGCACCGCCCTCCGACGAACCGCCAAGACCCGCCCGGCACTCTTCCAACTGGGCCGTGAAGCGGGCTGACACAGCCGTCTCAGGCCGGTCTCAGCGCTTTCTCAGGGCCCTTGGCGAGGGTTGCCGTCGGAAAAGCCGAAGGTGGTCTACAGAAGGCGGGGGACCTGGGGTGACCAGCGTTCACTTGTCCGCTCCGGCCGGCACGCAGCGCGGCGGGACTCCGACGCGGCCGCTGCGCGAGTACCGGTCCTACGTGAACGGGGAATGCCTCGACGGCGGTGCGTGGGTGTACGTCGTCGGCGCCCAGGCGCTCCTGGACGACGCGTTCGCCAGCCTCACGCTCAAGCGGAAGCTGGAGCGCGGGATCGAGGACCCCGTGCGGCTGCCCGCAAGCATCGTCGGCCGGGTGGCGAAGGCCGATCGCGGCACCGTCGCACGGGCCGTCGACGCGGCGGCCGACGCCGCGCCGCGCTGGGCGGCGTTCCCGCTCGACGTCCGGCTGACCCGGCTGGGCCGGCTCATCCACAGCCGGATCGTGGAGCGCGCCCAGGAGATCGTGGACATCCTGGTGGACGAGGGGCATCCGCTGTCGCTCGCCCGCTGGCAGGTGTCGGGGATGCTCGACTGCTTCGGCCCGCAGTCGCTGAGCTTCTACCGGTCGCAGATGTCGCAGGAGTTCCGGCAGGACGAGCGGCAGCTCGCGGTGCGCCGGCTGCCGGACGGGGTGGTGTGCCTCAACCCGCCGCAGAACGCGCCGCTGTCCAGCACGCTGCTCGGCGTCACCTCGCTCTTCGCGGGCAACACCCTGGTGGTGCGCGCGCCGCGCAGCGCGCCGCTGGGCGCGATGTACGCGCTCCAGGAGATCGTCGTCCCGGCGCTGGAGGAGCTCGGCGCCCCGCCCGGGACGCTGAACGTGGTGTGCGGCGACCCGGCGCCCATGCTGGCGGCCTGGCTGGAGAGCCCGAAGGTCGACGACATCATGTACTTCGGGAGCAGCGAGAACGGCATCACGTTCGAGGAGAAGTGCGTCAGCGCCGGCAAGAAGCCCATCCTGGAACTGGCCGGGAACGACGTCGTCGTGGTGTGGAAGGACGCCGACCTCGAACTGGCCGCGGAGGCCGTCGCGGAGAGTTTCTACGGCTCCGGCCAGCTGTGCATGATCCCCAATCAGGTGCTGGTGCACCCCGATGTGGCGGACGAACTGGTGGCGAACATCGTCCGGTTGGCCGGCCACATCCGTCCCGGCTACGCGTGGGAGGAGGACGTCCTCCTCACACCCGTCCTGCGCAACGAGAAGTTCTTCGCCTGTCTGCGCGACGCCGTCGCGCACGGCGCGGAGATCGCCTGCGGCGGGCACGCCATGCAGATCGACGAGACCCGCGACACGGCGGGCATCTTCCTGGAGCCCACGGTCGTGGTGGTCCGCGGCGTGGCGGACGCCCGGGAGACCGCCGCGGTACGCAACGAGACGTTCTTCCCGCTGCTTCCGGTGGTGGTCGCGGAGCCGGCCCCGGACGCCGAGCTGATGGACGTCTTCGTCGAGTTCGTCAACTCCAACGCCTACGGCCTGCGGAACTCCGTCTGGGCCGGGGACGGTGCGGTGGTCGAGGAGTTCGTGCGCCGCATCACCACCGGCGGGATCCTCAAGGTGAACGACTCCCACATCGGGTTCCTGCCCTATCTGCCCACGCACGGCGGCACGGGGCTGACCGGCGGGGTCTTCGGGGAGGCCAACTACCCGGTCCTGCGCACCTCGCACGTCCAGGGGCTCAGCGTGAGCACCGGGTCGCGTCCACGGGACGCGGTCTTCGGCGCCTGGCGCACCATGCGCCGGCGAGAGCACTGAGCCCGGCGAGAGCACCGACGAGAAGAGAGAGCTGTCATGCGCCCCTTGGACGCCGCGCGCGAGACGTGCGAGAAGCACCTGCCCGGCCTGCTCAGTGCCCTCGGTGAGCACCCGCTGGCCGAGCTGGAGTCCCCGGGCTCCCCCGCCATCGACCTGTTCCGCCGCCACGGCGGGCCCCGGCTGGTGATCCCGAAGACCTACACCGGCTCCGGCGCGGGCCCGCGCGAGGCGCTGCAGGTCACCCGCGCCCTCGCCGCGGCGGCGCCGTCGCTGGCGGTCGCCACGACCATGCACCACTTCTCCGTGGCCACCCTGTTCACGCTGGCCGACAGCCTCCAGGCGAGCGGCGCGGAGTGGGCCCTGCTGGAGGGCATCGCGGAGCAGAACCTGCTGGTCGCCTCCGGTTTCGCGGAGGGGCGCACCGGCGTGGGCATCCTCACGCCCACCATGCGGGCCACCGTCGTCGAGGGCGGCTACCGCATCGACGGCTCGAAGAAGCCGTGCAGTCTGTCGCGGTCGATGGACCTGCTCACCGCCAGTGTCATGGTGCCCGGCGAGGAGAACTCCGCGGTGCTGCTGGTGCCGAAGGGCACCGAGGGCCTCACGGTGCATCCGTTCTGGTCGAACGCGGTGCTGGCGGGTGCCGAGAGCGACGAGCTGCGGCTGGCGGACGTGTTCGTCAGCGAGCAGCAGCTGATGCGGACCGAGCAGGTCGAGCCGGGGGCCATGGACAGTCTCCAGACGACCGGGTTCATCTGGTTCGAGCTGCTCATCTCCGGGTCGTACCTGGGCATGGCCAGCGGCCTGGCGGAGCGGGTCGTGCAGCGCGGCCGGGGCTCCGACACCGAGCGCGCCCGGCTGCTGTGCCGGCTGGAGAGCGCGGCGCTGCTGCTGGAGGGCGTGGCTCGGATGATCGAGCAGGAGGAGACCGGTGACGAGGCTCTCGCGAAGGCCCTGATGGCCCGCTACGCGGCGCAGGACGCGCTGGCCGACTCCGTGCACCAGGCCGTCGAGCTGCTGGGCGGGATGGCGTTCATCGGCTCGCCGGACATCTCCTACCTCGCGTCGGCCTCGCACGGGCTGTCCTTCCATCCGCCGTCCCGGACCAGCGCCGCGGGCCCGCTGCTCGACCACCTGTCGGGCAAGCCGCTGCGGATCGCGTGAGGAGGCCGGGGATGACCACGTCCTTCACGACCCCCGCGACCCCGCCGGCCTCCCCCGCCGACGCCGCCGACGCCGCCGACGCCGCCGACGCCGCCGACGCCGCCGGCTCCGAGCCCGCCGTCCCGTCGCCGCTGGCCCGGGAGGAGCTGGGCCGGCTGTACCGGCGCCGGCTCAACCGCGGGCGGGCCACGCTCGGCGAGATGTTCGGCGGCCACATCGAGACGGCCTCGCGCGGAGCCTGGGTGTTCAGCTCCGAGGGGCGCCGCTTCCTCAACTGCGGCGGGTACGGCGTGCTGCTGATGGGCGCCCGGCACCCCACGGTGGTCTCCCACGTGTCCGAGCAGCTGCACCGGCACCCGGTCGCGACCCGGGTGTTCCTGGAGCCGCAGGCCGCGCTGGCCGCCGACGCGCTGGTGGAGGTCGCCCCGCCCGGACTGGAGCGGGTGCACTTCGCGGGCTCCGGCGCGGAGGCCGTCGAGTGCGCCGTCAAGATGGCCCGCACCCACGGCAGGCGGCACCTGATCGCCACGGTGAACGGCTACCACGGCAAGACCCTGGGCGCCCTCAGCCTGACCGGCCGGGACGTCTTCCGCGACCCCTTCCGCCCGCTGCTGCCCGGCGTGACGCACGTCCCGTACGGCGACGCGGCGGCCCTGGAGGAGGCGCTGGCCCGACACCCGGGCGAGGCCTGCGTGGTCGTCGAGCCCGTGCAGGGCGAGGCCGGAGTGATCATCCCGGCCGACGGCTACCTCACCCGGGTGCAGGAGCTGTGCCGCGCCCACGGCGCCTTCTTCGTCCTGGACGAGGTGCAGACCGGCCTCGGCCGGCTGGGCACCTGGTGGGGCGCCGACCGGGAGGGCGTCGTCCCCGACGCGCTGCTCGTCGGCAAGGGCCTGAGCGGCGGGATCGTCCCGGTCTCGGCGGTGGTCGCCACCCCGGCGGCCTTCAAGGTCTTCGACCGGGACCCGTACCTGCACACCTCGACCTTCTCGGGTGCGCCGCTCGCGATGGCCGCCGCCCGGGGGGCGCTGGCCGTGCTGCACGACGAAGGTCTCGTGGAGCGCTCCCGGGTCCTCGGCGATGAGCTGCTCGCGCGGCTCGGAGAGATCGCCAGGACCCACTACCGCGACGGCCTGCGCGAGGTGCGCGGCCGGGGCCTGCTGCTGGGCTTCGAGTTCGTCAAGCCCGGCGCCGCCGGGGACCTGCTGATCGAGCTGGTGGACCAGGGCGTCATCGCCAACCACTCGCTCAACTCGGACCATGTGCTGCGGCTGACCCCGCCGGCCGTGCTGTCCCGCTCCGACCTGGACTTCCTCTACGAGGCCTTCGACCGCGCCTGCGGCAGGCAGGCCTCCGTCTACGCACTCTCATCGGAAGGTGGCACCAGCCATGCGTAGTGCCCAAGTGACTCTGGGGATAGCGGGGGTGGATCCCCGGGACGCGTTCGACCGGGTGAAGGACTTCGCCGCGTACCCGGACCTCGTCGACGTCGTGCGGTCCGTGACGGTCGACCGGACCAGCGACACGTACGAGTCGAGCGACTGGGAGGTGTACTTCCGCAACGGCATCCTGCGCTGGAGGGAGACGGACCGGTTCGACGTGGCGGCGCTCACCATCACCTTCGAGCAGGTCGACGGGGACTTCGAGGAGTTCTCCGGGACCTGGTCGGTCGTCCCGGACGAGGACGGCTGCCGGATCGCGTTCGAGACCGAGTTCGACTTCGGCATCCCCTCGCTCGCGGGGATCCTCGACCCGGTCGCGGAGCGGGTGTTCAAGGAGACCATCGCCCGGGTGGTGCGGGGCCTGTTCCCCACCGCCGAGGTGATCGGCGACGAGGCGGTCGCCGAGGCGCTGGCCGCGGCCCTGGTGCCGGCCGCGGCGGCGGGAGGCGGGCGCTGATGGACGCCAAGAACCTGTTCGAGACGCCGGTCACCTCGAAGCTGCACCGCGCCGAGTACGGCCTCGGCCTGGTGGTCGCGTCGGTGCTGTTCTTCGCCCACCTCGGCGACGTGTCCTGGCCGGTCTTCGTCGGCCTGTTCCTCTACATCGACCTGATCGGCTACATCCCCGGCGCGATCGCCTTCCACCGCAGTGCCACGAAGGAGATCCCCAAGGTCTACTACGTGCTCTACAACACCATGCACAGCCTGGTCACCCAGGGGCTGGTGACGCTGGTGTGGATCTGGGCGT
Organism: Streptomyces sp. NPDC048182; assembly: GCF_043202555.1. NCBI lineage: Bacteria > Bacillati > Actinomycetota > Actinomycetes > Kitasatosporales > Streptomycetaceae > Streptomyces > Streptomyces sp. NPDC048182. The sequence continues at coordinate 217,205 of NZ_JBIDAQ010000012.1, forward strand.
TCGGCGCCGAGTGGGCGCTGCTCGCGCTGCCGATCCACCTCTTCGGCGACCGGGCCCTGTTCGGGAACTTCCTCAAGTCCTTCGGTCTTCCCTTCGAGCCCGTGGCGCACCCCGGGTACCTCCGCTTCCGCGCCGGGTTCGAGGGCACCGGGGGCACCGACGAGCAGCCCCGTCCGGTGTCCGCGCGGCCGGCTGCGAGGACCCCGTGACCGAGGCACTCACCGCCCGGCGCCGGGTCGACGCCCTGGACGCGACCCAGGCCGCGGTGCGCCGGCTGGCGACCGGTGTCGCGGTGCTGACCTGCGGCGGCCCGGACACCGTCGAGGGGGTCACGGTCAGCACGCTGGTGCTGGCCTCGATGCGGCCGCCCATGGTCTCCGTGGCGCTGCGCGAGGACAGCCGGGGCCTGAAGGCGCTGCTCGCCCACGACGGCTTCGTCGTCAACGGGCTCGCCGCCGGACAGACCGTCCTCGCCCGGCACTTCGCCTCGAAGCGGCGGGAGCGGGGCCTCGCCCAGCTGCCCGTCGAGACATGGGCCGGGCTCAGCTCGCACGGGGTGCCGCGGCTGACCGGCGCCATCGCCTGGCTGGAGTGCGACATCGTGCGCAGCACCGCCGTCGGCGATCACCGGATCGTCTTCGCCGAGGTGCTGTGCGGCTCCCGGCGCGGCGGGCCGGCACTGGTCACCGTCGCGGGTGAGCTGCGCCCCTGCCCGCCCGCCGGCTGAGCGCCCTCCGACCGCCGTCCACGAACGAAAGGGATCGATGACCGTGTCCACCACCCCGCCGGAAGCCGACTGGGAGAACGCGCCGTCACTGGTCGACGGCGCCATGAGCCTGGAACTGACCGCCGACGCCTGCGACCTGCGCTACTGGCTGCGCGCCGTGCCGCAGGGCACCCTGCGCGGCCACACCCTCGGCCACGCCGACGACGTACGCCCGCTGCCGCTGATGGCCGAGCCCGGCCCGCTGAACAGCGCGCTCGGCATCGAGCTGGCCTTCCGCTCCATCGCGGAGGAGAAGGCCACCCGGGCCATCGCCCACATGGTGGCGCTCGCCCCCGACAACGCCGCGCTGGAGTTCTACTCGACGCAGCTGCTCGACGAGGCCCGGCACGCCATGGTCTTCCGCCGCCATCTGCTGTCGCTCGGCATCGCCGAGGACGACCTGTGGCCGGCGGTCGACCGGCTGGCCGGCGCCGACGCGGAACGGATCCTGGTGCCGCTGGAGGAGTTCGGCCTGCGCGCCCTGCGCGACCGGCGGGACTTCATCGGCGGCGTCGTGATCCTCACGGTGCTCGTCGAGGGCGTGCTCGCCCCGTCGGCGGAGCTGAGCGAGCGCAAGTGGCGGATGTTCGACCCGGCGGCCGCCGACATCGAGCGCGGCGCCGGCATCGACGAGATCCGGCACCTCACGGTCGGCAGCTCCATCGCCCGCGAGCACCTGCTGCGCCACCCCGAGGACAAGCCGCGCATCCTGGAGCTGATCCAGGAGGGCTACGGCCTGTGGGAGAAGCTCCCGTCGCAGGAGCTGGTGATGCGCCGTGAGGAGCTCTTCCAGCAGGGGCTGGAACTCCACGGCGACCTGGCCGGCGACTACGAGGTCTGGCCGGGACGCAGGCTGGTCGACACCACGGCCGAGGAGCGGTCCGCGACCGCCCACGAGTGGGCCGAGAAGATGCAGCGTGCCCGGCTGGCGTACATGGGTCTCGAGGAGGCTCTGTGACCGCTCGGGCCGCGGTCGTGTGCGGGCTGGGCCAGTGGCTGCCGGCGCGGGCGGTGACCAACGACGAGCTGGCCGGGGAGCTCGACACCTCGGACGCGTGGATCCGCTCCCGCACCGGCATCGGCGCCCGCCACGTCCTGGAGGACGGGCTGGGCACCTCGGACCTCGCCGTCGAGGCCGGGGCCCGGGCGCTGAAGTCCGCCTCCGGCCTCGCGGTGGACGCCGTGGTGCTGGCCACCACGACGCCCGACCACCCGTGCCCGGCGACCGCGCCACGGGTGGCGGCACGACTCGGACTCGGCCCGGTGCCGGCGTTCGACGTGGCCGCCGTCTGCACCGGCTTCCTGTACGGACTGGCGACGGCGGCCGGGCTCATCGCCGCCCGGTCGGCCGACGCGGTGCTGGTGATCGGCGCGGACGCGTTCTCCCGCATCCTCGACCCGGAGGACCGCTCGACCCGGGCCATCTTCGGCGACGGCGCCGGCGCGGTCGTCGTGCGGGCGGGCACGCCCGACGAGCCCGGTGCGCTCGGCCCGGTGCAGCTGGGCGCCGACGGCTCGGCGGACGATCTGATCCAGGTGCGGTCCGGCGGCTCGCGCGACCCGTTCCGCGCGGCGACGGCCCGCCAGGCGGACCCGTACTTCCGGATGGCGGGCCGGACCGTGTTCCGGCGCGCGGTGGAGGCCATGGCCGAGTCCTCGCAGCGGGCCCTGGACCGGGCCGGCTGGTCGGTGGGCGACGTGGACGTGCTCGTCGCCCACCAGGCCAACCTGCGGATCGTGCACGCCCTGGCCGACTGGATGGGCCTGGACCGGGAGCGGTGTGCCGTCCATCTGGACCGGGTCGGCAACACGTCGGCCGCCTCCGTGCCGCTGGCCCTGGCGGACGCGGTGGCCGGCGGCGGCCTGCGCCCCGGCCACCGGGTCCTGATGACGGCCTTCGGAGGCGGCCTGACCTGGGGCGCCTGCACGCTCACCTGGCCCGTCGTCGAACCGCACTGACCCTTCCCGCACAGCGACTGAGGAGAGACACAGCATGAGTGACACCTACGACCGACTGGTCGGGCTGTTGGTCAACGCCTGCGGCCTGGAGGCCGACGAGATCTCGTCCGACGTGACCTTCCGCGACCTCGAGGTCGACTCGCTCGCCCTGGTCGAACTGGGCCTCGCCGCCCAGCAGGAGTTCGCCACCCCGATCGGGGACGACGACCTGGAGCTGGACGCCACGGTGGCCGAGGCCGCGGCGATGGTGGACCGCAAACTCGCCGAGGCCGCGGGAGTGACGGGCTGATGACCGATCTCAGGCCGCCGTTCTCCGCCGCGGTCACCGGTATCGGCATGGTGACCGCGGCGGGCATCGGCACCGCCGCCTCCTGGGCGCGCATCCTGCGGGGCGAGGCGACGGCGGCGGGCGAGGTGCCCGCGCTGGCGGGCACCCGGGCCGACTTCGGCTGCCAGGTGCCCGGCTTCGATCCGGCCGCGGCGCTGGGCCGGCGCAAGGCCTGGCGCCTCGACCGCAGCAGCCAGTTCGCGCTGGCCGCCGCGGCCGAGGCGCTGGCCGACTCCGGCCTGGACCCGGCGACGTGGGACGGCGCACGCGTCGGCGTGGTGATCGGCAGCGGCATCGGGGGCGCGGCCACCTGGGAGAAGCAGCACCACGTGCTGCTGGACCAGGGCTTCGACCAGGTCTCCCCGATGCTGATCCCCATGCTCGCGGTGAACATGACGGCCGGTTACCTCGCCATGGAGTGCGGGGCCAGGGGCCCCAACTTCGTGGTCGCCACGGCCTGCGCCTCGGGCACCACGGCCATCGGCACCGCCCGCGAGCTGCTGCGCTCCGGCACCTGCGACGTCGTCCTCACCGGTGGCACCGAGGCCTGCCTGATCCCGTCCATCATGTCCGGGTTCAGCCAGATGGGCGCGCTCTCCGGGCGCCGGGAGTCGCCGGCGACCGCCTCGCGCCCCTTCGACGTCGACCGGGACGGCTTCGTGCCCGCGGAGGGGGCGGCCGTCCTGGTCCTGGAGCGCCCCGAGGACGTGCGGGCCCGGGGCGGCGGCGTCCACGCGCTGCTCAGCGGGTACGGCGCGAGCGCGGACGCGCACCACGCCACCGCACCCGACCCCGAGGGCCGCGGCGCCGAGCTGGCGCTGCGTACGGCGCTGGCCGACGCGGGAGTGGCCGCCGACGAGGTCGGCCACGTCAACGCGCACGGCACGGCCACTCCGCTGAACGACGTCACCGAGGCCCGGATGCTGCGCCGGGTGCTCGGCGACCGTCCCGCCGTCACCTCGGTGAAGGGCGTGGTCGGCCACTCGCTGGGGGCCGCGGGGGCGATCGAGGCGGCGGTCACGGCGCTCACCCTGGAGCACCGCGTGGTGCCGCCGACCGCGAATCTGGAGAGCCTGGACCCGGCGGTGGAACTCGATGTCGTGGCCAAGGCGCCCCGGGACCTCGCGGACGGCCCGGCGGTCAGCACGTCGTTCGGCTTCGGCGGCCAGAACGCCGTACTCGTCTTCGAGCGGGCGTGAACCGCGGGCCCGCGGACGTCAGGTCTGCGAGAGCAACTCCCGGAAGGCCCCCCTGAGCTGCGGCGACGGTTCGATGCCCAGCTCCCGGACGAGGCGTTGACGGGTGCGGTTGTACACGTTGATCGCCTCGCTCTGACGGCCCGAGCTGCACAGCGCCGACATCAGCTGCCGGCAGAAGTGCTCGCGCAGCGGGTAGCGCATGTGGAGCTGCTCGGCCTCGGGGATGACGGCCTGGTGCAGGCCGAGGCCGAGCTGGGCGTCGATCTTGCGCTCGTGGGCGATCAGGCGGCTCTCCTCCAGGTGGGTGTAGGCCATGCGGCAGATCATCCCCTGGCCGGTGTCGAACAGCGCCGGGCCCCGCCACAGGGCGAGCGCGCTGTTCAGGGTCCGCAGGACGGCCTCGGGGTCGGCCTCGAGCAGCGGCGCCGCGGACTCGACGAGCGCGGTGAAGCGCAGGGCGTCGATGTGCTCCGGGGCCAGCTCCAGGCGGTAGCCGGCCGGGGTGGTCTGCACGACCGACCGCAGGTCCCGGCCGATCCGGGTGACGAGGATGCGGCGCAGCCGCGCGATGTGTCCTTGGAGCGAGTTCACGGCGTCCCGGAGCGGATTCTCGGCCCAGAGTTCGTCGATCAGTTCGTCGCGAGAGACGACTTTCCCGCCCGACAGGGCGAGCACCGCCACGATGGTCCGGAGTTTCTCGCCCGGCAGGGAGAAACGGATATTGTGCTCGTCGATGATTTCCAGAGGCCCCAGCAGTTCGATCCGCACGGCCCGTCCTTTCTCTGTGGGAAGAGTTCGACGGCAAGGGTTCGGAATGCGCGTGCACGGTTCCACGGATTCCCGGTTCGCGGGCTATTTCAGAGCGTCCTCCTGTGCCCGCGCCACCCATTGCGCGAACGTCTCGTCCTCGTCCTCGCGGCCCACCAGGTAGGCACGGGCCACCCGCTCCACGTAGTCCGGCAGTTCGTCCGCGGTGGTCTTCAGCCCGCGCAGTTTCCTGCCGAACCGTCCCTGGTCCCCGTCCGCCAGGGCGAGACCGCCGCCGAGGTGCACCTGGAAGCCCTCCCGCTGGGCGCCGGCGGCGTCGGTCACGAGCTGCCCCTTGAGCCCGATGTCGGCGACCTGGGTGCGCGCGCAGGCGTTCGGGCAGCCGTTGATGTTGACGGTGAGGTCCAGCCGCTCCCCGGCGAGCCGCCGTTCGAGTTCGGCGACGAGCGTGGCCGCGCGCTCCTTGGTCTCGACGATCGCCAGCTTGCAGTACTCGATGCCGGTGCAGGCCATGGTGTTGCGCCGCCACGGCGACGGCCCGGCCTCCAGGCCCGCGCCGGGCAGCTGCCGCACCAGCGAGTCCGCGTCACTCACGTCCAGGACCAGCACCTTCTGGTACGGGGTGATCCGCACCCGGTCCGAGCCGTGGGCCTCGGCGAGGTCCGCGAGGCGGGCCAGCGCGGTGCCCGAGACGCGCCCCGCGACGGGGGCGGCGCCGACGAGGTGGCGTCCGTCGCGCTGCCGGTGGACGCCCATGTGGTCGATCGGCGCGGACGGCAGCGGCGGGGCCGGCCCGTCGAGGAGCGGGCGGTGCAGGTACTCGTCCTCCAGCACCTTGCGGAAGCGGTCCACCCCCCAGTCGGCCACCAGGTACTTCAGCCGCGCCCGGTTGCGCAGCCTGCGGTAGCCGTAGTCCCGGAACAGCCGTGTCACGGCCACCCACACGTCGGGGACGTCGTCCAGCGGCACCCAGGCTCCGAGGCGTTCGGCGAGCCGCGGCGAGGTGGACAGCCCGCCGCCCACCCAGGGGTCGAACCCGGGGCCGCGTTCGGGGTGGACGCTGCCGAGGAACGCCAGGTCGTTGATCTCGTAGGGCACATCGGGCAGCCAGCTGACCGCGGTCTTGTACTTGCGGGGCAGGTTGGACAGCGAGGGGTCGCCGATGTAGCGGGCCGTGATCTCCTCGATCGCCGGGGTGGCGTCGAGGAGTTCGTCGGGCGACACGCCCGCCACGGGGCTGCCGACGACGACGCGCGGGCAGTCCCCGCAGGCCTCGGTGGTCGACAGGCCGACCGCCTCGAGCCGGCGCCAGATCTCGGGAACGTCCTCGATGCGCACCCAGTGCAGCTGGATGTTCTGCCGGTCGGTGAGGTCGGCGGTGCCGCGGGCGTGGCGGACCGACAGGTCGGCCACGGTCCGGAGCTGGTCGAGGCCGAGGCGGCCGCCGTCGATGCGGACGCGGAGCATGAAGTGCTCGTCGTCCAGCTCCTCGGGGGCGAGCACGGCGGTCCGGCCGCCGTCGATGCCGGCGCGGCGCTGGGTGTACAGGCCCCACCAGCGGAAACGCGAGCGCAGATCGTCGGGGTCGATGGAGGCGAAGCCCTCGCGCGCGTAGATCCGTTCGATGCGTTCGCGTACCCGGAGCGGGTCCTCCTCCTGCTTGATCGCCTCGTTGCCGTTGAGGGGATCGCGCTGTCCGAGGGCCCACTGGCCCTCGCCGCGCGCGCCCTCGCGCCCCGTCCGCGGTGCCGGTGACGCCGACGCCCTGTCCGTCATGTCTGTTGCCCTTTCTGCGGCCTGGAATCGCCGCGACTGGGACCGGCTGTGCGCGGCTACGACCGCTGCAGCGGCCCGGAGGCCGGAGCGATCATGCCGCTGGCGAGCCAGTCCGCGCTCTGGGAGTGCTGGTGCTCCGCGGGCATGCCGGGGACGTACACCTCGGCCGCCGCGTAGAGGACGGCCGGGCGGAAGTCGTCGCCGCGCTGCCGCTGCCAGGCCTCGTAGCCGGCGGCGCTGGGCAGCTCGCCGGGGAGCCGCCGGGTCAGGGCGGCCAGGTACCGGTTGGCGGCCGGGCCCCGCGGGTCGTAGCGCAACGGGATGAGCTGGCCCGCGCTGGGGCCGAGTACGGGACGGGAGAGGAGCCAGGGCGCCAGATAGGTGCCCGCGGTCCCGATCCGGCCCGAGCCGACCTCCTCGACCTGGGCCTCGGCGGCCGCCCAGCCGGCGACCACGAGGAGCGGGGCGCGGCCGCGGCCCGGCGCGACCACGGTGAGCCGCTCCCGCGCCGCGGCCTCGCGGACCACGCCGGCGGCGGCCCGGGCGCGCGGCGAGTCGTCGCCGCGCAGGGCGACGGTCCGCGAACCGCGGGCGGCGATGAAGTGCACGGTCGAGCGCAGGACGGCGGCGTCCTCGTCGGTCAGCCGGTCGGCGGGGCAGGCCGTCAGGGGCCGTTCGCCGCCGGCGATGAGGGTGCCGATGGCGGCCGCCGCGCACTCGGGGCCGTCGGTACCGCGCAGGGCGGCGGTCCGGGGGCCGGGGTCGTGCCCGGTGTCCACGTCCAGCGTCGCGGCGAGGCCGTCGACGGAGAGGTGCAGCCGCTGCTCGCCGGCCCCGAGGGTGACGCCGACCCAGGTCTGCCCTGATCCGGCGTACCGGCGGCCGGCGCTGAGCCGGGCGGGGTCGGTGCCCGCCGAGGCCCGGTCGGCGGCGACGCCCACCAGGTTGAACCCGGGGCGGTTCGGCACCACGGCGACGGGGATGGGCCGGGCCGCCGTCTCGGCGCCGGCCAGCAGCGGCACGCCGGGCCTGGCGGCGACCGCGGGGTCCGGCTCGCGGGAGACGGCCGTGCCCGCCAGGACCGCGCCGACGACGATGACGGCGAAGGCGGCGAGCTGGCTGCGCCGGCGGCGCAGCCGGCCGCGCCGCAGCAGCAGCATGGCCAGGCCGACGCCGCAGAGCAGTACCGCCGCGCCCAGCACCATCCCGAGGCCCGGGCCGGCCTCGGTCGCGGACTGGGCCAGTCGCCCGCGGTGGCCGTCGGCCACCGCGGACAACCGGGTCGAGAGGGGGTGGGTCACCGCAGCGCGCCGTCGCTGACGACGAACAACACCCCGTGCGGCCGGGCGTCACCGGCTTCGCCGTGCGGCCACGACGTCCGGTTGAAGCTGACGCAGGGCCGGCGGGTGACCTCGTCCTTGAACGTGCGGTCGAGGGCTATGCCGTCCTTGCCGCCGAGGCCGAACATGCACACCCGGTGGTCGCCGTCGCCGCCGAAGGCGCCGGCCAGGAAGTAGTTGGCGGTCGCCACCCGCTTGACGGTCTTGGTCTCGCGGTACCGGCCGTCCCATCCCTTCTCGAAGTTGTCCATCGCGCCCCAGTGCGGGCCGCCGTCGGTGGTGTCGCGGATCGGCACGGTCCCGACCAGGGACGGGCAGTCGCTCTCCTTGCCGCCCCGGTAGGCCTCGTCGAGGGTGTCGATGGAGCACTTCGGGTTGTTGCCGGAGGCGAGCAGTTTCCGGATGTCCAGCACGTAGAGCATGCCGTTGGTGACGTCCAGCGGGGCCCCGTACGGCTTCGACGAGCCCATCACCGTGTGGAACAGGTAGCGGTCGTCGGGGCTGACGGCCAGCCAGCTGGAGTTGTCGCCGCCACCGGTCTGGTCGGGGGCGAAGGTCTGGTACGCCGTGGTGTCGTCCAGCACCTCCTTCCAGACCGGCTCGGCCGCCGCGATGTCCGGCGTGTAGAAGACCGCGCCGCCGGTCATCGAGGAGACGAACGCGCCCTTGTGCCCGCGCTGGTAGGGCAGCGCGTTCTCCATGAGGACCCGGGACTCACCGAAGATCGGGTCCTTCTCCTGGGCCAGGCGGGGGCCGTCCGGGACGGCGCTGACGGACTTCAGCTTCGGGTTCGCCCGGTTGGTGATGTCCCAGACGCGGACCGTGCGCCGGGCGAGATCCTCGCGCAGCTCCACCTCGGGGGTGACGAAGTTGCGTGCCTCGACGAAGTCGGAGGCGACCATGATGTTCCGGTCCTCGCGGACGGAGATGCCGTGCGGGTTGGCGCAGCTCGCCTCCGTCATCGCGGGCACGTTGCCGCACTCGGCGGGGTCCTCGCCGCCCGCGACGGCGGCGGGGATCTCGGAGATCGTCCTGCCGTCCTTGTCGAAGTAGACGACCTCGCCCGGCGATCCGGCGGCACCGTTGCCCTCGCGCACCTCACCGTTGGTGTAGGTGCAGGGCCCGGTCACGTTGGGACCGCCCATGAACGTGCCGTAGGCGGTGCCGTCCCGGAGCACCTGGTAGGCGTCCGGCAGCGTGCCGCAGGGGGTGTCCATGGCGGTGTTCACACCGACGAGCTTCACGGCCGGCAGGGCCTTGGTGTCGAACACGAACGTGGTGTCGGAGAGGATCCCGCCCGCGAAGAGGCGGTCCCCCTTGTGCCACACGTACTGCATGTGGTGTGGCTCTCCGCCCAGGTTCGGGCCCATCGTGACCGTGTTGACGACCTTGCCGTAGTTCGGCGACCCGGCGGTGGCGTCGATGACGGTGAGGAAGTCCGGCTTGGTGCGGTCGGCCGGGCCGGCCCAGGCCAGCAGCCACTCCCGGCCGGGCCCCCTGGCCGCGGAGACCAGGTGGTTGGTGGCGGTGTACGTGGTGCCGTCGGACCCCGTGGCCTTGGTGGTCCACGTCGTGGGCTTCTCCTCGGCCTGGCCGGATCCGCTGAGGAGGGCCGTGGTCAGTCCGAAGGTCAAGAACACCACGGACAGCCGCCGTGCGGTCCCCACTCTCGGGAGCCTGAATGGTCTCATCGTGCGAATGCCCCTCTCGTGGAGCGTGCGTTCGGGTCCCCCGGTCGCGGACACGCGCGACGGCCCCCAGACCGGGGGGCGTTGGTCTGCGGTGAAAAGAGCTTCGATCGAAGATTCCTTGATCTTCGGGGAGAAATCCCTCGGCGACTATCTCAAACGCCGCTGACTTCACGCTGACACGGCACTTGCAGCCCGGGATCGCGGCGCGTGTCAGCGCCGTATCAGTGGCCTATCCGCCGCCGTTGCTAGTTTTGCGGCAGCGCCGGGATCTCTTCGCAGCGCCGAACTTCCCCTGCACCGAAAGAATTCCGCAGAAAGCGCTTTTGGACAGGAGACCCGATGAACGGATGCGAATCGCTCCAAGTCTGCCCGTACTGCGAGTACCGGGGGCTCTTCCAGGCAGAGGAGGAACAGGGCACGTGGAGATGCGGCGCCTGCGAGCGCTCGTTCGTCTTCTCCTTCGTCCAACTGCTCGGGCTGGTGGCGCTGGGCGCCGGGACGGGAGTCCCGGATGGAGGGCACTGACATCGCGGGCCCGGACGCCGAGGGCACGAGGGCGCTGGCCGAGCGGATGGGGCGTGAGCTGGAGGAGGCCGGCGCGCTGGAGGTCCTCCGCTGGGCGGCGGCGGCCTTCGGCAGCGACCTCTGCGTGACGTCCTCCATGGAGGACGCGGTCGTCGTCCATCTCGCCTCCCGCGCCCTGCCCGGCGTGGACGTGGTGTTCCTCGACACCGGCTACCACTTCGAGGAGACCATCGGCACCCGCGACGCGGTCGAGGCCGTGATGGACGTCAACGTCATCACCCTCACCCCGCGCCGGACGGTGGCCGAGCAGGACGCCGAGTACGGCCCGAAGCTGTACGACCGCGACCCCGACCTGTGCTGCGCGCTGCGCAAGGTGCAGCCGCTCCAGGAGGGCCTGACCGGCTACACCGCCTGGGCGACCGGGCTGCGCCGCGACGAGTCGGCGTCCCGGGCGAACACCCCGGTCGTCGGCTGGGACGAGAAGCGGCAGAAGGTCAAGGTCTCGCCGATCGCCCGCTGGACGCAGGACGACGTGGACGCCTACGTCGCCGAACACGGCGTCCTCACCAACCCGTTGCTGACGGACGGCTACGCCTCCGTCGGCTGCGCCCCCTGCACCCGCCGGGTCCTGGCGGGCGAGGACGCTCGCGCGGGGCGCTGGGCGGGCCGCGCCAAGACCGAGTGCGGACTGCACGGATGACCAGCGACCTCCAGGAGACCGATGTGACAAGCGGAGCCACCGTATGGCTCACGGGCCTGCCCAGTTCCGGCAAGACCACCATCGCCTACGAACTGGCCGGCCGGCTGCGCCGGGAGGGCCACCGCGTCGAGGTGCTCGACGGCGACGAGATCCGCGAGGCCGTCTCCCGGGACCTCGGCTTCAGCCGGGAGGACCGGCACACCAACGTGGTGCGGATCGGCTTTCTCGCCGAACTCCTCGCCCGCAACGGCGTGAAGGCGCTGGTCCCGGTGATCGCGCCGTACACCGACAGCCGGGACGCCGTGCGGCTGCGCCACGAGGAGAGCGGGACCCCCTATCTGGAGGTGCATGTGGCCACCCCGGTCGAGGTGTGCTCGGTGCGCGATGTGAAGGGCCTGTACGCCAGGCAGGCCGCCGGTGAACTGACCGGCCTCACCGGGGTCGACGACCCCTACGAGGCCTCCGAGAGGCCCGACCTGCGCATCGAGTCGCAGCGCCAGAGCGTCGGCGAGTCGGCGGCCTGGGTGTACGCCCTCCTGATGGAACGGGGAATGGTATGAGCGCTCCGACCGCCGCGACGACGCTGCGCCTCTCCCACCTGGACGCCCTGGAGTCGGAGGCGGTGCACATCTTCCGCGAGGTGGCGGGCGAGTTCGAGCGGCCGGTGATCCTCTTCTCCGGCGGTAAGGACTCCATCGTCATGCTGCACCTGGCGCTGAAGGCGTTCGCCCCGGCCGCCGTGCCCTTCTCCCTGCTGCACGTGGACACCGGGCACAACTTCCCCGAGGTCCTCCAGTACCGGGACCGCACGGTCGAGCGGCACGGGCTGCGGCTGCACGTCGCCTCCGTGCAGGACTACCTCGACCGCGGCGTGCTGCGGGAGCGCCCGGACGGCACCAGGAACCCGTTGCAGACGCTGCCGCTGACCGAGAAGATCCAGGCCGAACGGTTCGACGCGGTCTTCGGCGGCGGCCGGCGCGACGAGGAGAAGGCCCGCGCCAAGGAGCGGGTGTTCTCGCTGCGCGACGAGTTCTCCCAGTGGGACCCGCGCCGCCAGCGCCCCGAACTCTGGAACCTCTACAACGGCCGGCACGCCCCCGGCGAGCACGTCCGCGTCTTCCCGCTCTCCAACTGGACCGAGCTGGACGTCTGGCAGTACATCGCCCGCGAGTCCATCGAACTGCCGCAGATCTACTACGCCCACGAGCGCGAGGTGTTCCTGCGGGCCGGCATGTGGCTGACGGCCGGCGACTGGGGCGGGCCGGGGGTGGACGAGACGGCGGAGAAGCGCCGGGTGCGCTATCGCACGGTGGGTGACATGTCCTGCACGGGTGCCGTCGAGTCGGACGCGGACGACATCGAGCGGGTGATCGCCGAGATCGCCGCCTCCCGGCTGACCGAGCGGGGCGCCACCCGGGCCGACGACAGGCTCTCCGAGGCCGCGATGGAAGACCGCAAACGCGAAGGGTACTTCTGACCATGGTGGTTGACACGCTGCGGCTCGCCACCGCGGGCTCCGTCGACGACGGCAAGTCCACCCTGGTGGGCCGCCTGCTGCACGACTCCCGGTCGGTCCTCGCCGACCAGCTGGAGGCCGTGGAACACGCCTCGCGCTCCCGCGGCCAGGACACCCCGGACCTCGCGCTGCTCACCGACGGCCTGCGCGCCGAGCGCGAGCAGGGCATCACCATCGACGTGGCCTACCGCTACTTCGCCACCCCGCGCCGCCGCTTCATCCTCGCCGACACCCCGGGCCACGTGCAGTACACCCGGAACATGGTCACCGGCGCCTCCACCGCCGAGCTGACCGTGATCCTGGTCGACGCGCGCAACGGCGTGGTCGAGCAGACCCGCCGGCACGTCGCGATCGCCGCCCTCCTCCGGGTCCCGCACGTCGTCCTCGCCGTCAACAAGATGGACCTCGTCGGCCACCAGGAGAACGTCTTCGCGGCCGTCGCCGAGGAGTTCACCGCCTACGCCGCCGGTCTCGGCGTCACCGAGGTCACCGCCGTCCCGATCTCCGCGCTGGTCGGCGACAACGTCGTGGAGCCGTCCCCGCGCATGGACTGGTACGGCGGGCCCACCGTCCTGGAGCACCTCGAAACGGTTCCCGGGCAGCAGCACGCGGCCGACGGGCCCGCCCGGCTGCCGGTGCAGTACGTGATCCGGCCGCAGACCGCCGAGCACCCCGACTACCGGGGCTACGCGGGCCGGATCGCCGCCGGTTCCCTCCGCGTCGGCGAGCAGGTCACCGTCCTGCCGTCCGGCCTCACCACGCGCGTCACCGGCATCGACCTGCTCGGCGAGCGGGTCGACGCGGCCTGGGCGGGCCAGTCGGTGACGGTCCTGCTGGCGGACGACCTGGACGTCTCGCGCGGCGACCTGATCGTGCCCGGCACGGACGCGCCCGCCACCACCAGGGACGTCGAGGCGACCGTCTGCCATGTCGCCGACCGGCCGCTGACCGTGGGACACCGGGTGCTGGTCAAGCACGGCACCCGCACCGTGCAGGCGATCGTCTCGGACATCCCCTCCCGGCTCACGCTCGGCGACCTCTCCCCGTACCCGCACCCGGGGCGGCTGGTCGCCAACGACATCGGCCGGGTCAGGATCCGCACGGCGGAACCCCTGCCCGTCGACGCCTACGCCGACTCGCGCGGCACCGGCTCCTTCCTCCTCATCGACCCGGCCGACGGCACCACGCTCACCGCCGGCATGGCGGGCGACACCCTCGTCGCACCCCGTCCGGCCCCGCCCCGCACCCCCGACGCGTGAGGAGCCGAGCCGCCGTGCCAGTCGCTCCCGTCACCCGGGCCACCCGGCGGTGGCTCACGCTCCTCGTCGTGCTGCCCGTGCTCGCCGCCGCGGGGTGCGGATACGGCTCGCAGGCCGCGGACGACGCCCCGCCGTCCGTCGCCGCCGAGGGCGCCGGAGTCGGCGGTCTCGACGAGGTGCGTATCGGCTACTTCGCCAACATCACCCACGCCACCGCCCTGGTCGGCCTCGAGCAAGGGCTGTTCCAGGAGGAGCTGGGCGGGACCCGGATCAAGGAGCTGACGTTCAACGCCGGTCCGGCGGAGATCGAGGCGCTGAACGGCGGCGCGATCGACATCGGCTGGATCGGTCCCTCGCCCGCGATCAACGGCTATACGCGCTCCGGGGGCAGCAACCTGCGCATCGTCGCGGGCTCCGCCTCGGGCGGCGTCTCCCTCGTGGTGAACCCCCGTAAGGTGCCCGACGCCGCCGCGCTCGCGGGCCGCACGATCGCCTCCCCGCAGCTGGGCAACACCCAGGACGTCGCGCTGCTCGACTACCTGGCGCGGCACGGGACGACGGTGGACGCGCAGACCGGCCGGGGCGACGTGAAGGTCCAGCGCGTCGACAACAAGGAGATCCCGGCGCTGTTCGAGCGCGGGGACGTCGACGGGGCCTGGGTGCCGGAGCCGGTGGCGGCCCGGCTGGTCACGGCGGGCGGCAAGGTCTTGGTGGACGAGAGAGACCTGTGGCCGGACGGCAGGTTCGTCGTCACGAACGTCGTCGTCTCCCAGCGCTTCCTGGCGGCGCACCCGGAGGCCGTCGAGGCCGTGCTGCGCGGCTCGGTGCGGACCAACGCCTGGATCAACGGCCACCCCGGGCAGGCGAAGGCGTCGGCCGCCGCGAAGCTGAAGGCCCTTTCGGGCACGGAACTGCCGCCGAAGGTGCTGGACCTGGCCTTCGGCCACATCGAGGTCCTGGACGACCCCCTCGCCGGCACCCTGCGCGAGGAGGCGGCACACGCGGTCGCCGCCGGCCTGCTCCGCGATCCGCTGCTCGACCGCATCTACGACCTCGGGCCCCTCAACCGGGTCCTCAGGGCCGCGGGGCTGCCCGCGGTCGACGACGCCGGTCTCGGCGCTCACCGACAGTGAGGCGACACTCATGGCCACCGACATCATCGGGCAGACCGCTGCGGCTGCCGTCGAACCGAGGACGTCCGCGGTGCGACTCGACCATGTGTCGAAGTCGTTCGGCCGGCCCGGTGCCGGACAGCGGGTGCTGGACGACATCTCGCTGGACCTGTCCGACGGAGAGTTCGTGACTCTGCTCGGCGCCTCGGGATGCGGCAAGTCGACCCTGCTGAACCTGGTCGCGGGGCTCGATCGGCCGTCGTCCGGGACCATCGACGTGCCCGGCGGGCGCCCGGCCCTGATGTTCCAGGAGCACGCCCTGTTCCCGTGGCTCACCGCGGGCAGGAACGTCGAACTGGCCCTGCGCATGCGGGGGACGCCCCGGCCGGAGCGGCGCCCCGAGGCGGAGCGGCTCCTCGAGCTGGTCCGGCTGCGGGGGGCGTACGGCAAGCGGGTGCACGAGCTGTCCGGCGGCATGCGCCAGCGGGTCGCGCTCGCCCGGGCGCTCGCCCAGGACAGCCGGCTGCTGCTGATGGACGAGCCGTTCGCCGCGCTGGACGCGATCACCCGGGACGTGCTGCACGAGGAACTGACCCGGATCTGGACGGAGACGGGGCTGTCGGTCCTCTTCGTCACGCACAACGTCCGCGAGGCGGTGCGGCTCGCCCAGCGGGTCGTGCTGCTCACCTCCCGCCCGGGGCGCATCGCCCGGGAGTGGCGGATCGGTCTGCCGCAGCCGCGCCGGATCGAGGACTCCGCGGTGGCCGATCTCTCCGTGGAGATCACCGAGGAGCTGCGAGAGGAGATCCGCCGCCATGGCAGGCAGTGACATCCACGACACGAGTGATCTGGCGGGGCTCGAGGCGGGGCTGGACGCGCTGGAGCGGGACACCGTCGCCCGGGTACCGCTCGCCGGCCTGATCCTGGCCAGAGTGGTGCCGCCGCTGTGCGCCGTCGTCCTGATCGTCGGCGGATGGCAGCTGGCGGCGGCCCTGGACGTCAAACCCGACCACGTGCTGCCCGGGCCGCTCGACGTGGCCCGCACCCTGCGCCACATGTGGCTGCGGGGCACGCTGCTGGGGTACGTGTGGACGAGCGTCTCGCGGGGCGCGCTGGGCTTCTGCCTGTCGATCGTGATCGGCACGCCGCTCGGCCTGGCGGTGGCACGGCTGAGGTGGGTCCGCGCGGCGTTCGGTCCGATCCTGTCGGGGCTGCAGTCGCTGCCGTCGGTGGCCTGGGTGCCGGCCGCGCTGATCTGGTTCGGGCTGACCGACACGACCGTGTACGCCGTGGTGCTGCTCGGCGCGGTGCCGTCCATCGCCAACGGGCTGGTCGCGGGCGTGGACCAGACCCCGCCGCTCTATCTGCGGGCGGGCCGGGTCATCGGCGCCACCGGGCCGGCCTCGGTGATCCACGTGCTGCTGCCGGCCGCGCTGCCCGGTTTCCTCGCGGGGCTGAAGCAGGGCTGGGCGTTCTCCTGGCGGTCCCTGATGGCCGCGGAGCTGATCGCCAGCTCGCCCGACCTCGGCATCGGGCTCGGCCAGTTGCTGGACAACTTCCGCACCAACAGCGACATGTCGGGGGTGCTCGCCACGATCATCCTCATCCTCTGCGTGGGCATCGGCATCGATCTCCTGGTCTTCTCCCCGCTGGAGCGGCGGGTGCTGCGCAGCCGCGGCCTGTTCGCGCGGGCGCTGTGATGCCCGGGCCGCCCGTGCTGCTCGCCGTCGCGCACGGCAGCCGGGACCCGCGGCACGCGCAGACCATGCGTGCCCTGGTACGGCGGGTACGGGCGCGGCGGCCCGGGCTGCGGGTCGAGCTCGGCTTCCTGGACTTCGACGCCCCGTCGGTGGGCGGGGCCCTGGCGGCGCTGGCGCGGGAGGCTCGGCGAGCCGGGCCCCGGCCCGCGGCGGGCACCGGTGCGGTCGTCGCCGTACCCCTGCTGCTGAACCGTGCGTTTCACGCCAAGGCCGATCTGCCGGCGGTGCTGCGCCAGGCGCCGCCGGAGCTGCGGATCGAGCAGGCCGGTGTGCTCGGACCGGCTCCGCTGCTGCTGCGGGCGCTGGAACGGCGGCTGTACGAGGCCGGGCTGCCACCCGGCGATCTGTCCTCGACCGGAGTCGTGCTGGCTTCGGCGGGGACCTCCGATCCGGAGGCGAACGCGGTGATCGCAGCAATCGCGCGGGAGTGGCGGCACACCGGTTGGTGCGCCGTGCGACCCTCGTTCGCCTCCTCCCCGGCCGGTCGTGGCGGTGCGCCGCCGGGCCGCCGCGGTCCCGTCCAGGCGGGCGACGGAACCGCGGCGGCCGTGCGCGGGCTGCGCGCCCTGGGCTGCGCCCGGGTGGCGGTCGCGCCGTATGTGCTGGCCCCCGGGGTGCTTCCGGACCGCATCGTCCGCGGCGCCGCCGAGGCGGATGTGGTGGCACCGGTCCTCGGCGACGCCCCGGAGGTGGCCGACCTGGTGCTGCGCCGCTTCGATCAGGCGTGACCCGGACGTGCGAGGCTCAGCGCCCCTTCGGACCGGAGACGGCCGCCTGCCCGTGGATCAGTTCGCCCAGTCCGGGATCATGGGTCAGGATCGCCTTTTCGTAGCGGCGCAGATCAGGCGTCGGCTCCACTCCGAGATGATCGACGAGGGTGCGTCGGCATTTCCGGTAGACGTCGAGCGCGTCGCGCTGACGCCCACAGCGGTAGAGCGCCCACATGAGAAGCATGCAGAATTTCTCATTGGTGGGATTCTCCGCATACGCCTCGGCCAGCTCCGGCAGAATCCGGGCGGGCGAGCCCGCCCTCAATTCGAGTTCGAAGAGAAGGGTGAGTGCCGCGTTCTTGGCCTCCCCGTACCGGGCCGCTGCGGCCTGGCACATCGGCCCCACGGGCAGCCCGCCGAACGGCGGGCCGCGCCAGTAGGCCAGCGCGAGGCGCAGCTCCCGGATGTGCCGGGCCGAGTCGTCCGTCGAGACACCGTCCCCGACGGCGACGCGCACCCCGTCGACCGTGTCCATGAAGAGTTGGGCGTCGAACTCCTGCCTGCCGACGGAGAACAGGTACCCCGACGACGTCGTGACCACGCGGGAACCGGACAGGCCGGGTTCGATCAGGGCCAGGCTCCGCCGGATCCGGCTCACCTGGGCCTGGAGCGCGTTCTGCACCTTGGCCGGCGGCTCGTCACCCCAGAGTTCGAGGATGAGCGCGTCCACCGTGACGAGTCCGCCCCGGGAGGCCAGCAGTGTGGCGAGCAGCAGTTGCTGCATGGTGCCCGAGAGACGGAACACCTGATCGTGCGTGCGGACTTCCATGCGACCTAACACGGAGAACAACAACGGGGAACACCCCCCGCCGCCCGGATGTACTCACGCGCTTCCCGTACTGCTCGTTCGTGTCGAATACCCAACGATTGTTGAGCCATCTTTCCCCCGCTCGACATTTGATGTTCGATAGAAAATAAGCAACCATGAGTGCATAAATCGACATCTAACCGAACTTCAGATCGATATTATTTAGCCATCGATTCTTTCGTCAACGGGAAGGGGGAACTTGGCGGGTACTGGCGCCTCCCGCGGGACGATTGTGAGGGTGCGGCCCGACTGGGGCGTAAGCCCGTCAGGGCTCGGTCCCGTTGCTGCGGATACGGTCCGCACATACGTGCCACACTGCCAGCCCCGCGTCCGTCCGAGGAGCCCGCACCGACCATGGACCACCTCGCCTCCGCCTCGCCCGCCGCCCTGTGGGACGAGGTCTCCGGCACCCAGCCCTTCCCCGACCTGTGGGTGGTGATCGCCACCCTGGTCGCCGCGCTCGCCGTCGTCCTGCCGCCCCGGGTGTGGCGGATAGCCCGCAACGCGATCACGATCGCCCACGAGGGCGGGCACGGCCTGGTGGCGCTGCTCACCGGCCGCACGCTGACCGGGATCACGCTGCACTCGGACACCAGCGGCCTGACCGTCAGCCGCGGCAAGCCGCACGGGCCCGGCATGGTCCTCACCGCCCTGGCCGGCTACACCGCTCCCCCGCTGCTCGGCCTGGGCGGCGCCGCGCTGCTGGCCGCGGGGCGCATCACGCTGCTGCTGTGGCTGGCGACGGGGCTGCTGCTCGCGCTCCTGGTGATGATCCGCAACGCCTACGGGATGCTGACGGTGGTGCTGACCGGCGGGCTGTTCGTCCTGGTGTCCTGGCTGACCGGACCGCAGATCCAGGCGGCCTTCGCCTACGCGGTGGTGTGGTTCCTGCTGCTCGGCGGGGTGCGGCCGGCCTTCGAACTCCAGGCCAAGCGGGCCCGGGGCGGCGCGGGCGACTCGGACGCGGACGCGCTGGCCCGGCTGACCCACGCGCCGGCCGGGGTGTGGTTCTTCCTCTTCCACGCGGTCTCGCTGTGCTCGCTGGTGGGCGGCGGGCGGTGGCTGCTGGAGCGCTGAGGGCGCTCCCTGCGGATATATGCACGGCCGGTCCCGGGGTGGCCGCTCCGGGCGGGGTTTCACCGTCCTGGATCAAGATTCCGGGCAGTGACCAGCCACTAAAGTGGGGCCCATGACCGTGAACCCCGCGCACACCTCCCTCTGGCCCGCTCCGCACGCGAGCGGTGCCGTCGACGCGACCGTCCACGTGCCCGGGTCCAAATCGGTCACCAACCGCGCGCTGGTCCTGGCCGCGCTCGCCTCCGAGCCCGGCTGGCTGCGCCGCCCGCTGCGCTCGCGCGACACCCTGCTGATGGCCGACGCGCTGCGCTCCCTGGGCATCGAGATCGAGGAGGGCGTGGGCCCGGACGGCACCGGCGAGGCCTGGCGGGTGCTGCCCAACGGTCTCCAGGGCCCCTGCACGGTCGACGTCGGCAACGCCGGCACGGTGATGCGCTTCCTGCCCCCGGTCGCCGCGCTGGCCGACGGCCCGGTCCGCTTCGACGGCGACCCGCGCTCCTACGAGCGCCCCCTGGGCGGCGTGATCGACGCGCTGCGCGTGCTCGGCGCCCGGATCGACGACGACGGGCGCGGCGCGCTGCCGCTGACCGTGCACGGCGGCGGCGCCCTGGACGGCGGTCCGGTGGAGATCGACGCGTCCTCCTCCTCGCAGTTCGTCAGCGCGCTGCTGCTGTCCGGGCCGCGCTTCAACCAGGGCGTGGAGGTCCGGCACACCGGCGCCGCGCTGCCGTCGATGCCGCACATCCGGATGACCGTGGACATGCTGCGCACGGTCGGCGCCCAGGTCGACACCCCGGAGTCGGGTGGCGAGCCGAACGTCTGGCGGGTCACCCCGGGCGCCCTGCTCGGCCGGGACCTGACGATCGAGCCGGACCTGTCCAACGCCCAGCCCTTCCTCGCGGCGGCCCTGGTGACCGGGGGCACGGTGGTGGTCCCCGACTGGCCGGCCCGCACCACCCAGCCCGGCGACCGGCTGCGCGAGATCTTCACCGAGATGGGCGGCTCCTGCGAACTGACCGAGTCCGGACTGTCGTTCACCGGATCGGGTGCCGTGCACGGCATCGACGTGGACCTCGGCGAGGTCGGCGAGCTGACCCCGGGCATCGCGGCCGTCGCCGCCCTCGCGGACTCCCCCTCGACCCTGCGCGGGGTGGCGCACCTGCGGCTGCACGAGACGGACCGGCTGGCCGCGCTCACCAAGGAGATCAACGAGCTGGGCGGCGACGTCACGGAGACCGCCGACGGCCTGCACATCCGCCCGCGCCCGCTGCACGGCGGGATCTTCCACACCTACGACGACCACCGCATGGCCACCGCCGGCGCGATCCTCGGCCTGGCGGTGGAGGGCGTGCAGATCGAGAACGTGGCGACGACGGCCAAGACCCTGCCCGACTTCCCCGACCTGTGGACCGGGACGCTCGGGGCGTAGGGACGGTTCCGCCATGCGCCGCTACGGCAAGCACACCGACGAGGACGACATCCGCTCGCGCCCCAACCGCAAGGGCAACCGTCCGCGCACCCACATCCGCCCCAAGCACGAGGACGCCGCCGAGGGCATGGTCCTCACCGTCGACCGGGGCCGGCTGACCTGCCTGGTCGAGGACCGGGTCGTGATGGCGATGAAGGCGCGCGAACTGGGCCGCAAGGCCGCCGTGGTCGGGGACCGGGTGGCCCTGGTGGGCGATCTGTCGGGGAAGAAGGACACCCTCGCCCGGATCGTCCGCATCGCGGAGCGCACCTCGGTGCTGCGCCGCACCGCCGACGACGACGACCCCTACGAGCGGGTGGTCGTCGCCAACGCCGACCAGCTCGCCGTCGTCACCGCCCTCGCCGACCCCGAGCCCCGCCCCCGGCTGATCGACCGCTGCCTGGTCGCGGCGTTCGACGGCGGCCTCACCCCGCTCCTGGTGATGACCAAGTCGGACCTGGCCCCCCCGGACGAACTCCTGGAGCTCTACGGCGACCTGGACATCCCCTACGTCGTCACCAGCCGCGAGGAGCTGGAGAACGGGGACGCCGCCGAGCGGGTACGGCGCCATCTGGACGGCAAGGTCACGGCGTTCGTGGGCCATTCGGGCGTGGGGAAGACGACGCTCGTCAACGCCCTGGTGCCGCCCGACCGCCGGCGCGTCACCGGGCACGTCAACGCGGTCACCGGCCGGGGCCGGCACACCACGACCTCGGCGCTGGCCCTGCCGCTCTCCTCGGCGGCGGGCGGCTGGGTCGTGGACACCCCGGGCGTACGGTCGTTCGGGCTCGCGCACATCGACCCGTCCCGGGTCATCCACGCCTTCCCCGACCTGGAGCCCGGCACGGCCGACTGCCCGCGCGCGTGCAGCCACGACGAGCCGGACTGCGCCCTGGACGCCTGGGTCGCCGAGGGGCACGCGGACCCGGCGCGGCTGTACTCGCTGCGCCGGCTGCTCTCCACGCGGGAGCGCAAGGAAGGCGACTGACCTCCGCGTTGTGCGCCCGGTGGCGCGCGGGGCGTGTGCATAATCGCACCAAGCCGGGTCCAAGCCCGGGCAAAGCCGGGGACGCGGTCGGGACGGGGCGCTACGGGCGGCCAGTACGGGAGGACGACACATGGCGTGGCTGCTGGTCATAGTGGCCGGGGTGCTGGAGACCGGCTTCGCCGTGTGCCTGAAGCTGTCGCACGGCTTCACCCGGCTCTGGCCCACCGTCGCCTTCTGCACGTTCGCCCTGGGCAGCTTCGGCCTGCTGACCCTCTCGCTGCGCAAGCTCGACGTGGGCCCGGCGTACGCGGTGTGGACGGGCATCGGCGCGGCCGGGACCGCCATCTACGGCATGGTGTTCCTCGGCGACCTGGTGTCGACCCTGAAGATCGTGTCGATCAGCTTGGTCATCATCGGCGTGATCGGTCTGCAGCTGTCCGGCTCGGCGCACTGAGCGCTCTCTAGAGGCGGCGGTCCAGTGCCGCGCGGACCAGCTCCGTGACGCCGCCCTCGGCGGGCGGGGCCGCGACGCAGGACAGGGCGATACGGACGGCCAGTTCGCAACCGCGGGCCAGTTCGGCCGACTCCTCCGCCGCCGCGCCGGGCGCCGTCAGCAGGGCCGCGGCGCGGTCGCGGACCAGGGCCACGAGGTCGGCGGGCGAGGGCAGCGGCCCGTCCGCCCGGCGCTGCGCGGGCGCGGCGGAGACGGAGGGCACCGCCCGCAGCGCCGGGGCAGGCAGGCGCTCGCCCCAGCAGCCGGTGAGCAGGGCGCGCACCAGGGCGTTGTCGCGGGCCGCCGACACCGTCCACTCGGCGGTCGCGACGAGCCGGTCCGGTGCGTCTCCCGCGCCGGTGAGGGCGCGGTCCACGCCGGACAGGTAGCCGTCGGCCTCCCGGCGCACCAGCGCCCGGCCGAGCCCGTCCTTGCCGCCGAACTCGTTGTACAGCGTCTGCCGGGACACCCCGGCCGCCACCGCGACCTCCACCATGCGCACCGCCGGCCACGGCCGGCGCGCCAGCGCCGCGTACGCCGCGTCGAGCAGGGACTCCCGGGCTGCCGGCACAGCGCCTCCCCAGGGTGAGCGACCGGACGCCCAGATTTGATGGGTATGGGGGCACTGTCAAGGTTCCGCGCAGACACCCCCGGGTCCCGCACCTGCTGGCTCCGCCACGCACCCGGCGGCTACGGTGGCCGCATGCCCGACTACCTCGACGACCTGCGTCTGGCCCACGTCCTCGCGGACGCCGCCGACGCCGCGACGATGGACCGGTTCAAGGCCCTCGACCTCAAGGTCGAGACCAAGCCGGACATGACCCCGGTGAGCGAGGCGGACAAGGCCGCCGAGGAGCTGATCCGCAATCACCTCCAGCGCGCCCGGCCCCGGGACTCTGTGCTCGGCGAGGAGTACGGCGCGGAGGGCAGCGGCCCGCGCCGCTGGGTCGTCGACCCCATCGACGGCACCAAGAACTACGTGCGCGGTGTCCCGGTCTGGGCCACGCTGATCGCCCTCATGGAGGCCGGCGAGGGCGGCTTCCAGCCCGTCGTGGGCCTGGTCTCCGCGCCCGCCCTGGGCCGCCGCTGGTGGGCCGCGAAGGGCAACGGCGCCTTCTCCGGCCGCAGTCTGACCTCGGCCTCCCGGCTGCGGGTCTCCCAGGTGCCCTCGCTCTCCGACGCCTCCTTCGCCTACTCCTCGCTCGGCGGCTGGGAGGAGCGGGGCCGCCTGGACGGCTTCCTGGACCTGACCCGGGCGGTGTGGCGCACGCGCGCGTACGGCGACTTCTGGCCGTACATGATGGTCGCCGAGGGCTCGGTCGACCTGTGCGCCGAGCCGGAGCTGTCGCTGTGGGACATGGCGGCCAACGCGATCATCGTCACGGAGGCCGGCGGCACCTTCACCGGCCTCGACGGCCGCCCCGGCCCGCACAGCGGGGACGCGGCGGCGTCCAACGGCCTGCTGCACGGCGAGCTGCTCGGCCACCTCGGCCGCCACGACTGAGACTCCCGCACCACCGGGCGCCCCACGGACGCGCCGCACGCCCCCTTGTCGGCCCGTGCCCACCCTGCCACCCTGGGAGTGACCCCACTTGTGAATATGTGAATCCATGCACCAGCTCATGGATCACCGGCAGGAGGTGGCACCACCCATGCTCGTCCGCGACGCAATGAGCACGGTCGTCCTCACCGTCGGCCCCGACCACACCCTCCGTCAGGCGGCGACCCTGATGTCCGCCCGCCGCGTCGGCGCGGCCGTGGTGCTCGACCCGGACGCCGAGGGCATCGGCATACTCACCGAGCGCGACATCCTCACCTCCGTCGGTCTCGGCCAGGACCCCGACGCCGAGCGAGTGCAGCGGCACACCACCACCGACGTGGTCTTCGCCGCGCCGGCCTGGACGCTGGAGGAGGCGGCCGCCGCGATGGCGCACGGCGGTTTCCGCCACCTCGTCGTCCTGGACCGGGGCGAGCCGGCCGGCATCGTCTCCGTGCGGGACGTCATGCGGTGCTGGGCCCCGGCACGCTCGGAGCAGGCGACGGCGACCGCCTGACGCTGGATGCAGTCCAAAACAGGTCGGCTTCCAAGTCCACACTCGTTCGGAACCTGGTCCGCCCCCCTGCTAGGCTGGTACGCATGAGTGACCTTCTGGAACGCCTGCGTGGTCGCGGCTGGCGCATGACCGCGCAGCGTCGTGTCGTGGCCGAGGTCCTGGACGGCGAGCACGTCCACCTGACCGCCGACGAGGTGCACGCCCGAGCCGTCACCAAGCTCCCGGAGATCTCCCGGGCGACCGTCTACAACACCCTGGGCGAGCTGGTCTCGCTCGGCGAGGTGCTCGAGGTGGCGACGGACCACCGCGCCAAGCGGTACGACCCGAACGCGCACCGCCCGCACCACCACCTGGTCTGCGCCCGCTGCGGCGCGATCCGCGACGTGCACCCGACGGGCAACCCGCTGGCCGACCTCCCCGACGCGGAGCGCTTCGGCTTCACCGTCTCGGACGTGGAGATGACGTACCGCGGCGTCTGCCCGAACTGCGCGGCGGCCTGAAAACACGCTCAGGGCCCGGGATCCTTGCGGATCCCGGGCCCTGAGTCATCAGTAGCGGGGACAGGATTTGAACCTGCGACCTCTGGGTTATGAGCCCAGCGAGCTACCGAGCTGCTCCACCCCGCGGCGATGAACAGAACAGTACGTCAAGGCCACGAGCAGAGGCAAATCACTTACGTCGCCCCGCACCCCGCCCCTCACGCCGACAGCTCCTGCCCCAGCGCGTCCCGCAGCCGGGCCGCCCGCTCGGACACCTCCCGCGGCCCCTGCGCCACCGCCTGCTCCGCCCAGCGCTGCCCCTCGGCCAGCTCCCCGCGTCGCGCGCAGACCAGCGCGAGCCGCAGCGCGGCCCGGCCGTGCCCGGCCTCGGCCGCCCGCCGCCACCAGACGACGGCCTCGGGCTCACTGCCCTCGCGGGCCAGCAGCAGCCCCAGGTTGAAGGCGCCGTTGCGGGACCCGGCCTCGGCCGCCTCCCGGTACCAGCGCGCCGCCTCCGCGACCTCGCCGCGGGCCGCGGCCAGCATGCCGACCCGCACCTGGGCGCGGCGGTGGCCCAGGGAGGCCGCCCGCTCGTACCACTCCTCGCACTCGGTCTTCTCCCGGACGGCGCTCTCGCCCAGCTCGTGCGCGGGCGGCGGCGGGCGGCGGGCGTCGAGCAAAGCGGCCAGGCGGTAGGCGGCCTCGGGGCTGCCGCCGCCCGCGGCGCACCGCAGGAACCGCTCGGCCTCCCGCTCGTCGCCCTCGCGCAGCCGGGCCATTCCGACCTGGAGCGCGGCGTCGGTGTGCCCGGCCGCGGCGGCCCGCTCGTACCAGCCGAGCGCCGCCCCGTCCTCGCCCCGCCCGGCGTGCAGGATGCCCAGGTTGAAGGCGGCGTCCACGCTGCCCGCCTCCGCCGCCTTGGAGAACCACGGCTCGGCGCCCGCCGCATCGCCGCCCTGGAGCAGCAGGATCGCCAGCGCGTTCGCGGCCTCCCGGTGCCCGGCGTACGCGGCGCGCCGGTACCACTGCTCGGCCTGGGCGGTGCGCTGCTGCTCGGCGCAGAGCAGGCCGAGGTTGTAGGCGCCGTTGTCGTCGCCGGCGTCCATCGCGGCCCGGTACCAGCGCTCGGCGGTCTGCGTCTCGCCGCGCTCGGCGTGCAGGGCGCCCAGCGCGTTGGCGGCGTTGCCGTCCCCGTCCTGCGCGGCCCGCAGCCACCAGACGGCGGCGCTCTCGGTGTCCCCGGCGTCGCGCAGCAGGAAGCCGAGGGCGCAGGCGGCCCGGGCCTCGCCGTCCTTGGCGGACGTCAGATACCAGCGGCCGGCCTCCTTCAGCTCGCCGCGGTGCTCCAGGATCGCGCCGAGGTGCAGCGCGGCCCGGCGGTGGCCGCGGGCGGCGGCCTGCCGGTACCACTGCTCCGCCTCCCGCGTCGCGGCCGGCTGCGGTCCGGTGGCCGCCTCGGGGGCGCCGGGCTCCTGGCCGGAGCGCCGGCCCACGGTGTGCGGGTCCGAGGTGCGCGAGTCCGGGGTGCGCCGGCTCTCGGTGTGCGGGTCCGAGGTGCCCGGATCCGAGGTGGGAAGGTCCGCCGCATGCGGGTCCGGCGCGTGCTGGTCCAGGGCGCGCGCTAGGCGGTACGCGGCCTCCCGGTGGCCCCGCTCCGCCGCCGCGCGCATCCAGCGCTCGGCACCCGCCTCGTCGGCGCGGTGCTCCAGGAGGTCGGCGAGGGCGTAGGCGCCGAGCACATGCCCCTGCTCGGCGGACTGGCGCAGCCAGTACTCGGCGGCGGGTTCGTCGCCGCGCTCGCGGAAGTGCCGCCCGAGGGCGTGCGCGGCCGGCGCGGAGCCGGCGACGGCGGCGATCCGCCACCAGCCGGCCGCCTCCTCGGCGTAGCCGCGCTGGTGGAGCAGGACGCCCAGGTTGTTGGCGGCGGCCCGGTCACCGGCGGCGGTGGCGGCGCGCAGCGGCGCCTCGGCGCCGTCGAGGTCCCCCCGGCGCAGCAGCAGCGCGCCGAGCATGCTCATGGCCTCGAGGTCGCCGGCATCGGCGGCCAGCCGCAGGCGCGCCTCCTCGGCGGCCTCGTCACCGGCCTCTTCCCGATCGGACGGCGGCGCAAAACGCCCCGTCCCGAACAGATTTGCCATGTCCCCCATAACGTCCATCGTCGCACCACCCGCACCTTGGCACATCCGGTATAGCGCAGCCAGTGAGGTCACTTCAGCGTTTTGTCGACATGCCCACAGGGAGACAAGTGAAACACAATCCGGCCCAACTCCCCCTGCCGGCGCGGCCGTCGAGGCGACCGGCACATGCGTTCGCACAGCACGAAGGCCCGGATCCCATTCAGGATCCGGGCCTTCGACTTCAGTAGCGGGGACAGGATTTGAACCTGCGACCTCTGGGTTATGAGCCCAGCGAGCTACCGAGCTGCTCCACCCCGCGCCGTTGTGTTCACTACCGTATCACGGCGCGGGAGGGGCTCTGACCAGCGCTAACGATCCCCGTTCTGCCCACCGGCCGGCTGGTCGGCCGCGCGTTGCGCGTCCTCGGCCTTCTTGAGGGCGGCCTCCAGGTCCTTCTGGGCCTCGGCATACCCGGCGAGGTCCTTGCGCTCCAGGGCCTTCTGCCCCTCGTCGAAGGCCTTCTGGGCGTCGTCCAGGGCCTGCGCGACCGTGGGGTTGGTGGAGCTGGGCGGCGGCTTCGTCGTGTCGTCGCCCTCGTCCGGTGGTGGCTCGGTCGACGGGGCCTTGGTCCCGAAGACCTTGCTCAGGGCCTCGTCCAGCGTGTTCTCGAAGGCCGTCCTGCCGTCGTAGCTGACCAGGACCTTGCGCAGCAGCGGGTACTTGAGGCCGCCACCCCGGACATAGACCGGCTCCACGTAGAGCAGCCCGCCGTCCAGCGGCACGGTCAGGAGGTTGCCGTACTCGACCCGTGAGTTGCCGCGACTGAGCAGGCTGATGGTCTCGGCGATGTCCTGTTGGGAGTTGAACTGGCTCTGGACCTGTTTGGGTCCGCCGACGGTGGTGCTGGTCGGCAGTTTCAGGACTCTGATCTTGCCGTATCCCGCGCTGCTCGCATCGGCGTCGATCGCCATGAAGGCGGCCAGGTTGTCCCGCCCGTTGGGGGTGAAGGTCGTCGTCAGCGAGAACGACTGCTCCTTCTGGTCGGGCATCTTCATGCTCAGGTAGTACGGCGGGACCGCGTCACCCGACTCGTTGGTCGGGTCGTTCGGCACCTGCCACACCTCGCTGCCGCTGAGGAAGGTGTTGGCGTCCTCCACGTGGTAGCGGGTGAGCAGTTCGCGCTGGACCTTGAAGAGGTCCTGCGGATAGCGCAGGTGCGCCATCAGCGTGGCGGAGATCTCGCTCTTGTCCTTGACGGTGCCCGGGAACGCCTTCATCCAGGTCTTCAGGACCGGGTCCTTGGTGTCCCACTGGTAGAGCTTGACGTCACCGGTGTACGCGTCGACGGTCGCCTTGACCGAGTTGCGGATGTAGTTGACCTGGTTCTGCTGGGCCACCACCGCGCGCGAGTTGTTCGTCGCCGTCAGCGAGTCGGCGGTGGTGTCGCCGAGCGTCGTGCGGGAGGCGTACGGGTAGCCGTTGGTGGTGGTGTAGGCGTCGACGATCCACTGGATGCGGCCGTCCACCACCGCCGGGTAGGCGTCGCCGTCGATGGTGAGCCAGGGGGCCACCGCCTCGACGCGCTGCTTGGGCGTGCGGTTGTAGAGGATCTTCGATCCCTCGCCAATGGCCCCGGAGTAGAGGATCTGCGGCTCGCCGAACGACAGCGCGTACGCGGCCCGGTTGAGGGGGTTGGAGAGGTCGACGCCGCTGTCGCCCCGGTAGCTGGTCGTCTTCTCGCCGTCGTCGTCGGAGTAGTCGATCTCCTTCTGGGGACCGCCGACGATGGAGTACGTGGTGGTCTTCTCGCCGTAGTAGACCTGCTGCTGGTAGCGCGGCAGATCACCCTTGGAGGGCAGGTTGGACTCGGTGAAGACCGGGCCGCCCCCGGAGTCGACCTCCGTGCCCTTGGCGGCGACCACTCCGTAGCCATGGGTGTAGCGGAAGTGGTTGTTGATCCAGTTCTTCTTCGGGATCCCGGCGAGGTTCAGCTCGCGCAGACCGATGACGGTGTCCTGGTCCTTGCCGTCCTTGGTGTAGCGGTCGACGTCCAGGTTGGTGGGGAACGCGTAGTAGTTCCGCATCTGCTGGAGCTGCTGGAAGGTCGGCGAGACGATGTTCGGGTCCATGATCCGGATGGACGCCGCGTCGTCGACCTTCCCCCGGAGCTTCGCCTTGTCGTCGGGGTTGCCCTGGCCGGAGTACTCGGCGACCTGGGTGCCCTCGATGCCGTACGCCTCGCGGGTCGCCTTCAGGTTCTTCTCGACGTACGGCGCCTCCTTGGCCTGCTCGTTCGGCTGGACCTCGAACTTCTGCACCAGCGCCGGATACAGGCCGCCGATGAGGATCGCGGAGAGCACCATCAGGCCGAAGCCGATCACCGGCAGCTGCCAGGTGCGGCGCCACAGGGTCGCGAAGAACAGCAGCGCGCAGATGACGGCGATGCAGAACAGGATGGTCTTGGCCGGCAGGTACGCGGTGGCGTCGACGTACCTGAGGCCCGTCCAGTTGTCGGTGGCCTTGAAGTCGCTGGACTTCACGGCGAGGCCGTACCGGTCGAGCCAGTAGGCGACCGCCTTGAGGGCGACGAAGACGCCGAGGAGCACCGACAGGTGGCCGGTGGCGGCGGCCGTGGCGCGGGCGCCGGGGCTGGTGACGCGCAGCCCGCCGTACAGGTAGTGGGTGAGCGCGGCGGCGATGACCGAGACGATCACGGCCGCGAAGCCGAAGCCCAGCAGGAACCGGTACCACGGCAGGTCGAAGGCGAAGAAGGAGACGTCCAGCTTGAACTGGGGGTCCTTCTGGCCGAAGGAGACGCCGTTGACCCACATCAGCCAGGTGCGCCACTGGCTGGAGGCGGACGCGCCGGCGATCAGGCCGACCAGGGCGGTGATGGCGAGCAGCAGCCACTTCTTGTAGGGGGCGATGCCCATCCGGTACCGGTCGAGGTTCTGCTGCTCCATCGACATGGCGCTCAGCGGCGGCCGCAGCCGGTGGGCCAGCCAGATGTTGAACCCGACGGCGAGGGCCATGAGCAGCCCGAAGACGAAGAAGAGGCCGATCTTGGTCGACAGCGTGGTGGTGAACACCGACGAGTAGTGGACCGAGCGATACCACAGCCAGTCCGTCCAGAAGCCCGCGAACATGGTGAACGCCATGCCGAGCACGGCGAGGACACCGAGCGTCATCAGCAGGGTACGGACACGCCGGGAGGGGCGCCCCACTCTGATCCGTGGACCGGTCGGGCCTCCGCCGCGGTCCGGCATCTGGAAAGCCAAGGTGCGCACCTCGAAGTTCGCTGTTGATCCGTCAGGCCCTCGGGTTCGCGGGCCCCCCGTGCGGCCCCTCCATCGCGGGCCCACACATATGCAACTTACTCATCGCTTACTCGGTTCCCGATCCGGGCCGGGAACGAGGCAGGATTGTGACCATGTCCAACACCCCCATGGCAGCGAGCCCCCTCACCCGGGCCGTGCTCGAGATCGACGAGTACGTCTCCGGCCTCGGCTGGGACCAGCCCGCCCGCCTCTTCGCCCTCGTCGACACCGCACGGCTGCGGGCCGATCAGCCCTCGCTCGCGGACCGGCTCGGTCTCCAGGACGAGCCGGACAGCTCCGGTCTGACCCCCATCGAGCAGGACGAGGTGCCCACCGAGCGTCCGCTCGACGAGTTCCTCGGCACCATCGCCTGGCCCGACGCGGTGGTCGGCTGCGCGCTCGCCGTGGAGCGCCTGATGCTGCCGCCCTCCGCCGAGGCCCAGGTCCCCGAGGGCCTGGACGAGGCGAAGCTGGCGCGCTGGGTGGCGGACCACCCGGAGCGCCAGGAGGTGCGCATGACGGTCGCGGTGCTGCGCGACGGCGCCCGCGAGTCCGCCCTGCGGCTGCGCGCGAAGGACACCTCGACCGAGGTGCTCACCGGCTCCGACCTGGTGCCGGGGCTCGCCGAGGCGCTGACGGCGACCTTCCAGGAGTAGTCCGCGCGGTCGGCCGGCTCGCTATCCCGCCGTGCACTTCGGCAGGTCGGCGGTCTTGCCCGAGCGGATGTCCGCGAGCGCGCCGAGGGCGTCGTCGATGGTGTCCACCTTGACCAGGGTGAGCCCGTCGGGGGTGTCCTCGGCCGCCGCCGCGCAGTTGTCCGCGGGCGTCAGGAAGTAGCGGGCGCCCTTGTCGCGCGCGCCGATCGTCTTCATGCCGATGCCGCCGATCGGGCCGACCTTGCCGTCGTCCTCGATGGTGCCGGTCCCGGCGACGAAGTTGCCGCCGGTGAGGTCGCCCGGGGTGAGCTTGTCGTAGATTCCGAGTGCGAACATCAGGCCGGCGCTCGGGCCGCCCACGTCGGCCAGCTTGATGTCGATGGTGAACGGGAAGGTGTGGTCGGTGCCGGCCTTGATCCCGACGATGGCGCGCTTCTCGCCGCCGTCGTCCGCGGTCCTGGTGGTGAGCGTCACCTTCTCGGTGTCCGTCGGCGTCCGGTGCTCCTTCTCCGCGGCGGCCTGCTCCTTTGCGGGCACGACGGTGAAGACCACCTTCTGGCCCGGCTTGCGCTTGGTCACCAGGTCGGCGACGTCGGTCGGCTTCCGGACGGGCTCACCGTCGACGGCCTTGATCACGTCGCCCGCGTGCAGCCTGCCCTCGGCCGGGGAGTCCTTGACGACGGTGGAGACGATCACCCAGGACTTCACCGGGATCTTCAGCGCCTCCAGGGCGGCGACCTTGGCGCTCTCCTGGGACTGGCTGAACTCCTCGGCGTTCTCCTGGGTGGCCTGCTCCTCGGTCTTGCCGTCCGGGTAGAGGGTGTCGTGCGGCACGATGCGGTTGTCGTGCGCGAGCCAGCCGTAGACGGCCTCCACCAGGTTCATCCGGTACTCGGCGCTGGTGACCCGGACGGTGGTCATGTTCAGATGCCCGCTCGCCTCGTACGTGCGGCGCCCGGAGATCTGCAGCACCGGCTCGCCGTCGTGGTCCCCGAGGGTGTTCACCGTCGGCCCCGGTGACATCTCCGCGTAGGGCACGGGCAGGAACACGCCCGCGCACAGGAGCGCGATCAGCATCAGGGTGGAGGCGAGCATCGTCGCGGTGCGGCGTGGCATGGCACGACAGTACGGGACGTGGCTGTCGGGGGACCGTCAGGGCGGCGTCGGCCACGGCCGCCCCGGGCGTCGGGGGTCAGGCGTCGGTGCGGGGCTTCTCCATGGCCTCGCGGAACCGGGCGTACCCGTCCAGCTCGGGGCCGTCGCTGCGCACCTTGCGGGTCCGGTTGGCCCAGGTGCCCCACAGGCCCGCGGCCACCGCCGCCACCAGCGGAATCAGCAACCAGGCGAGCGCGCCCATGCCGGCCTCCCAGCCCCTTGGGCGTCCACGGACGAGCGTCCGTGAACGAGTGATCAGCAGATTAACCATCCGCAGTGACAACGCTCACGCCGGGGGCCCGGTTACGCAACCGCGAAACGCCGCTCCCGCGCGGGTTCAGCAGGCGCCGACCCACTCCTCGGTGCCGTCGGAGAAGGTCTGGTGCTTCCAGATGGGCACCTCGTGCTTGAGGTCGTCGATCAGCCTCCGGCAGGCGTCGAACGCCTCGGCCCGGTGCGGGCAGGACACGGCGACGACCACCGCCAGGTCACCGACCTCCAGATCACCCACCCGGTGGACGGCGGCCAGCGCCCGGACGGGGTAGTCCGCGACGACCTTCTCGGCGACGCGCCGCAGCTCCGCCTCGGCGCCGGGGTGGCTGGAGTAGCCCAGCCGGTCGACGTCGCTGCCGCCGTCGTGGTTGCGCACGCTGCCCACGAACAGCGCGGTCCCGCCGGCCGCGTCGTCGCCGACGGCGCGGAAGACCTCGTCCACGGAGAGCGGCGTCTCCCGGACGCCGATCAGCTTCACGGGGTCCGGGGCGGCGGACTCACCCGGGTGGTCGTTCACGGATGCCATGCGTCCATCGTGCCGCACGGCACCGACGGGCCGGTATTGCGTCATCGACCGGTACGCGCGCGTGCGCGTTTGGAGCCTCGTACGAGTCGGGTCCACGGCCGGGTCCGTGCCGTCGGCTCGGCTCAGATCCGGCGGCGCGCCTTGCGGGCCCGGCGCACCACCGCCGCCGCGCCCAGCAGCGCCACGGTCGCGCCCGCCGCGCCCGCCGCCGTCGCGTCCTTGCGGCCGAGGCGCCGGCCCGCGACCGTGCGCCGCCCGGCGACCTCGTCGAGCAGCTCCGCGAGCACCTCCTCGTTGGTGTACTTCGGCCGCCACCCGGCGTCGTGCAGCCGGCTGCCGCTCACCACCCAGGGGTACATCGTGTAGGCGAGGTCCCCGGCCGGAGACGGGGTCAGCCCGATCCGGTGCAGCCGGGCGGCGGCGCCGAGCGCCACGGCCGAGGGCAGCTCCATGCGGCGGATCCCGCTCAGCTCCTCGACCTCCTCCTGCTCCAGCCAGCCGTCGCACCCGACGGCCAGCTCCCCCTCCGCCTTCTCCAGGACGGCGTACTCCAGGGCGCTGCACAGGTCCTCGACGTGGCAGAACTGCCAGGCCGGCCGGGACCCGGCCACCACAAGGAGCCGGGGCGACTCGAAGTACCTGGTCAGGGCGGTGTCCATGGAGCCGACGAGGACGGCGGGGCGGACCACGGTGACGTTGAGGCCCGGATGCGCCCGCGGGGCGCGGCGCGCCAGCCGCTCGACCTCCAGGAGGTCGCCGACGGCCGTCGCCTCGGCGGTGGCGCGCAGCTCGGCGTCCTCGGACAGCGGCAGCTCGTTGTCCTCGAGGGCGCCGTAGACCATGGCCGAGGTGCACAGCACGACGCGGTGCACGCCGGCCGCCGCGGCGGCCGTCAGGACGGTCTGCGTCCCCCGGACGTTGTAAGCGGTCCGCGCGGCCGCGTCGGTCTCCAGGTCGAGGTCGAGCGCCAGGTGCACGACCACGTCCGCGCCGCGCAGCTTCTCGGCGATGGCCGGGTCGCGCACGTCCAGGATCCGCCAGTCGGCCCCCGCGCACTCCCCGCGCCGCTCGTCGATGGCCACCACCTGCCTGACCTCGGCGGACGCCGCGAGTCGCGCCGTGAGCAGGGCCCCCACCCCGGAGGCGGCGCCGGTGACCGCGACGACGGGTCCGCGCGCGCCGGAGCCGGAAGAACTGGTTGACTGGTTTCGCGGTGCGCGAACCTGCGGATCTGGGGAACTCACCGGGCGTCTCCAGCGGTTGTCTTCAGTACGGCGCGGGTGACGCGTACGTACCAGGTGGCATCCATCCTGCCGCAGGCCGGCAGTCGGCGAAGCACCGAGGCCCGAACCGCCCCGGGTGTCTACGCTGGGTGGTGAAACCGGGCAGCCGTGCCGCCGGAGAGAACCGGCGGCCCTACCAGCCGAGGAACCCCGTGAGTGACACCCCATTCGGATTCGGCCTTCCGCCGGAGGAGCCGGACGACGGCGACGAGGGCAAGAAGAAGGACCCGCAGAGCGGCGGGGGTCAGGAACCGGGCAACCCGTTCGGACCGGGCAACCCGTTCGGTTTCGGCGGGCCCGGAGCCGGCGGCCCCGGCGCGGACAACCCGTTCGCCGCGATGTTCGGCTCCATGAACCCCACCGACCTGGGCGCCGCCTTCCAGCAGCTCGGCCAGATGCTCTCGTACGAGGGCGGCCCGGTGAACTGGGACATGGCCAAGCAGATCGCCCGCCAGACGGTCGCCCAGGGCGCACCGGACGGCACCAAGGACGCGAGCGTGGGCCCCACCGAGCGCAATGCCGTCCAGGAGGCGGTCCGCCTGGCCGATCTGTGGCTGGACGACGCGACCGCCCTGCCCTCGGGGGCGGGCTCCGCGGTGGCCTGGAGCCGCGCGGAGTGGGTCGAGGCGACCCTGCCCGCCTGGCGCGAGCTGGTCGACCCGGTCGCCGAGCGCGTCGGCACCGCCATGGGCGACGTGCTGCCGGAGGAGATGCAGGCCATGGCCGGCCCGCTGATCGGCATGATGCGCTCCATGGGCGGTGCCATGTTCGGCACCCAGATCGGGCAGGCCGTCGGCGTGCTGGCCGGCGAGGTCGTCGGCTCGACCGACGTCGGACTGCCGCTCGGCCCGGCCGGCAAGGCCGCGCTGCTGCCGGCCAACATCGCCGCCTTCGGCAAGGACCTGGGCGTGCCCCTGGAGGAGGTGCGGCTGTATCTCGCCCTGCGCGAGGCCGCCCACCAGCGCCTCTTCGCGCACGTGCCCTGGCTGCGCTCCCACCTGTTCGGCGCGGTCGACGGCTATGCCCGCGGCATCAAGGTGGACACCGCCAAGCTGGAGGACGTGGTCGGCCAGTTCGACCCGCAGAATCCGGAGCAGCTGCAGGAGGCCCTCCAGCAGGGCATGTTCCAGCCCGAGGACACCCCGGAGCAGAAGGCCGCCCTGGCCCGCCTGGAGACGGCGCTCGCGCTGGTCGAGGGCTGGGTGGACGCGGTGGTGCACACCGCCGCCAAGCCGCGGCTCGGCTCCGCCGACGCGCTGCGCGAGACGCTGCGCCGCCGGCGCGCCTCCGGCGGCCCCGCCGAGCAGACCTTCGCCACGCTGATCGGCCTGGAGCTGCGGCCCCGCCGGCTGCGCGACGCCTCCCGGCTGTGGGCGTCCCTGACCGACGCGCGCGGGGTCGAGGGCCGGGACGGCCTCTGGGAGCACCCGGACATGCTGCCGACCGCGACCGACCTGGACGACCCGGACGGCTTCGTGCACCGCGAGCAGCTGGACTTCTCCGAGCTGGACAAGATGCTCGGCGAGGCGGCCGGCAAGCGGGACCTGAAGAAGAAGCCGGAGGACGATGCCGCCCAGGGCGACACGGGTGAGGGCGACGACGGCAAGGGCGAGGCCAAGGGCGACGGCGCCGAGTGAGTCTGCACGACGACGCGGTCCTGGTCCTGAAGGGCCACCCGGGCCAGGACGAGCTGCGCCAGGTCTACCTGGACCACCTGGCGGCGCACCCGGACGGCATGTGGAAGTCCTGCGCGGACGGGCACATCACGGCGAGCGCGCTGGTGATCGACCCGTCCGGGGGCCGCGTCCTGCTCACCCTGCACCGGAAGCTGCGCATGTGGCTCCAGATGGGCGGCCACTGCGAGCCGGGCGACGACACGCTGGCCCGGGCGGCGCTGCGCGAGGCCACCGAGGAGTCCGGCGTCGAGGGCCTCGCCCTGCTCCCGGGCGGCCCGGTGCGCCTCGACCGGCACCACACGCCGTGCGCCTGGCACCTGGACGTCCAGTACGCGGCGCTGGCCCCGGCCGGCGCGGTGGAGGCGATCAGCGACGAGTCCCTCGACCTGCGCTGGTTCCCGTACGGGGAGGTGGCGCAGGTCGCCGACGCGTCGGTGGTGCGGCTGGTGGAGGCGACGCTGGCCCGCGTCCAGAGCGGCGCACGGGCGCTGTAGCTCCACATGGGTAAGGGGCGCACACCTGGGTGTGCGCCCCTTACGCATGGGCGGTCAGCTCCAGACGTTGCCCTGGTTCTGGGCCCGGACACCCTGCTGGCCCATGCCGTACTGGGCGGCCAGGCCCGAGCCGATCTGGGCGTTCTGCGGCGGCAGCAGCTCACTCGGCTGGACCAGCGCGAAGCCGCTGCCCATGAAGCTCAGCTCCCAGCCCTCCCCGGTGTTGCCGCGGCGCCGCCACACCCCGGAGGAGTGCGTCTGGGCCTGCATCTGCACGCGCAGACCGGTGGACCAGGCGACGATGGCGTCCGCGTCGCAGTTGACGTACTTGTCCGGCGTCACCTGCATCAGCAGCGGCGAGCCCGAGGTCATCAGGGCGACCTTGCCGCGGCCGGTGATGTTGAGCTGGTACTTCCCCGAGCCGGAGATGCCGTAGAGGCTGTCGACGGCGACGACCTCGTGGTGCAGGGCGGAGTCCATCGCGAGCACATAGCTGCTGTCGACGGTGAGGCCGTCCTGCTCGACCTCCATCACGTGCACGCTCTGGGCGAGGTTGGCGAAGAAGACGGTGCCCTGCCCGTGGCAGCGCATCAGGTCCAGGCCCTCGCCGGTGTACGCACGCGCGCGTGAGCGCTGGTTGCTCTGGTACTCGGCGTCGAACTCGACCATCCCCTGGTAGGCGACCATCGTGCCCTTGCGGGCGAGCACGTCGTCGTGGCCCTGGAGGGCGACGCGGAGCATGTGCTTGTTCTGCAGGCTCCAGCGTTCCTGGGTCTGCTGGTCGTTGTGGGCGAAAAGCGCGCTCTGCATGGTGTTCTGGCTTCCCCTCAGCCCCGGATCCGGAGGCGGTCGGTGCTGTCCTCGCTGGGCTGGACGACGACGATGCCCTGACCGGAGAAGCCCATCTGGAAGGCCTCGCCGCTGCCGCGGCCGATCAGGGACTGCGCCTTGAAGCTGCGCTTGCCCTTCACCTTGAGGTTCGGGGACCAGGCGACGAGCGCGTCCGGGTCGACGTAGGTCTCGTCCTCGCCGCCGCCGCAGTCGACCACGATCGGCTCGCCCCGGGAGGTGAGCGCGACCCAGCCCTGCCCGGAGATCTTGGTGTTCCACAGGCCCTGTCCGGCGAACTTCGCCAGCCCCTTGACCCGCTCCACGCCCCACGTCAGGTGGGCGTCGAAGGCGAGCAGGTTGGTGGCGTTGACGGAGATGCCGTCGCCGCCCAGGTTGATGACGACGACGTTCGCGCCGTAGTCGGCGAGGTAGAGCAGGCCGTCCCCGGAGCACTTCATCAGCGGGGCGCCCTCGCCGGTGGCCCAGTCGCGGGCGATCTGGCGCACGGCCGGCGGGTTGGGCTCGTACTGGACGAAGCCCTCGTAGGCGACCATGGAGCCCACGCGCGCGAGGAGGTCGTTCCCGGTCTGCATGGCGACCTTCAGCATGTGGTTGCCGTGGTTCTCCATGCGGGCGCCGGGCGGGGCGGGGGCGAAGCCCGCGAGCGGCTGGTTCATGTCGGGCACTCCCCTAGATCTCGTACGGCTGGACGACGACGAAGCTGCCGGGCGCCGCCCGGAACTGAAGGTTCACGCTCTCCCCGGTGTCGCCGGCGTAGGCGTTGCGGCGCATCCGCACCTGGCTGGAGACGACGACCTGGGCGGCGGCCGACCAGGCGACGACGGCGTTGCAGTCGGCGAACGTGGTGGGCGTGACCGGCAGCACCACGGGGATGCCCTGGGTCTTGACGACGATCGTGCCCGTGCCCTGGAACTGCATGGTGAACAGCGCCCCGCCGGGGATGCCGTGGCCCTCGATGCGGCGCACCTCGTACTGGAGGCTCTCGTCGAAGGCGAGGACGTTCTCCGCGGAGACGCACAGGGCCTCGCCCTGGAGCTCGATGGGGTGCAGCAGCGCGGAGTTCTCGGCCAGGAAGACCTGTCCGCGGCCGGTGCAGCGCATCAGCTGCATCTCCTGCCCGGTGGCGTTCCCCGCGATGCGGCCGGCGAACCCGGCGCCCTTGTAGCTGAAGTCGACCTTGCCCTGGTAGAGCACCATGCTGCCCTGGCGGGCGAGCACCGGCTGGCCGCCCGCGCCGAGGTCCACGCGCACGAGCTTGTTGTTCTGCGAGGTCCAGCGCTGCCCGGTGGGCGCCTCCTTGAACTGCTGGAGCGCGGCGGCCACGCCGGGGCCTTGCGGCGCCTGCTGACCGGGCGTCTGCTGGGGGACGCCCGGCGGCGCGCCGTAGGGGGCCTGCTGGCCGTACCCGGGCGGGGGCGGCGGCGTGTTCGGGGCGCCCGGAGGTTGGCCGTACCCGGGCGGCGGCGGGGGCGTCTGGCCGGGGACCTGGCCGTACGGCGGCTGCGGCGGGGCGGGATGGCCGTAGGGCGCGGGCGCCGGGGACGGGGGCGGCACCGGGGAGCCGCCGGGCGGGGTGTGCAGGGGCGCGATGATGGTCGGCGCGGCGTGCACGTTGGGTACGGGCGCCGGGGGCGGCGTGTTGCCGGGCGGCGGGGTGTACGGCTGCGGGGCGGGCGGCGCGGGAGCGGCCGGCGTCGGCGCGGGGGCCTGGGGAGCGCTCGGCGCGCCGAAGGCCGGGGGCGCGGCGGCCTGCGCGGGCGGGGCGAAGCCGGGGGCGGCGCCAGGCTGCGGCTGCTGGGGCTGATGGGGCGCCGAGGGCTGCTCCTCCTCGGCGACCTCGCCGCCGAAGTTCTTCAGCAGGGCGTCCAGGCCGCCGTCGAAGCCCTGCCCGACCGCGGCGAACCGCCACACGTCCTTGAGGTAGAAGTCGCCCAGCATCACGGCGCGCTCCGTGGAGAACTCGGCGCCGGTGAAGGGGTAGCGCGCCACCTCCTCGCCGCCCGCCACGATGCGGAGGTATCCGGGGCCCACCTGCGACATCTGCCCCGCGCCGTCGATCGTCGCGGTGAAGGACAGCTTGGTGATGTGCGACGGGATCCGGTCGAGGGTGACGCGGAAGGACTCCGTGTCCCCCGCCTGCGCGCCCAGGAGCTGAATGGACTCTTCCGGGGTCTTCGGCTGGTTGAAGAAGACGAAGTACCGGTCGTCGGAGAGTCTCTCGTCGGCGTCGAGGCCGAAGCAGCTGATGTCGAAGCCCAGTCCGGGGCCGGAGATCTGCACACCGACGTACAGATCCGTGCCCGCGGTCAGGTCACTGATCCTGGCCTTGTGGCCGCGTTGGAATTCCCTGGCCATGCGTGGTGACCGTCCCCCTCCGAAGGCGAGTGCGTCGCGTCAGGCTAACGGCAAAGCCCGACACCGGCGGATGTCGGTACGAAGCCGGTACAGAACGCCGACGGACTGTTTCCCGCGCGCCTCGGCCGCGGGCTAGGTGTATTGACCCGCAGCGTTGTTCACACGGCTGATCGGTGGCTTGCCTCCGAGTGCGGTGTGGCCGCGGTGGTGGTTGTAGGTGTGCAGGA
>NZ_JBIDAQ010000013.1:0-219472 GCF_043202555.1 Streptomyces sp. NPDC048182
CCCGCCCACGACCGGGCATCAGACAGTTCCCCACCCATGACCAGACCAACGAACCACCTGCCCAACCGTCACGACAAAGACCGTTGCAGTACTAGGTCCGCCGCAGCAGCCCCCGCTCCATGGCCACCACCACCGCCCGGGTGCGGTCGTTCACGTCGAGCTTGGCGAACAGCCGCAGCAGGTGGGTCTTGACGGTGGCCTCCGAGATGACCAGGCGGCGGCCGATCTCGGCGTTGGTCAGACCGTCGGCCACCGCGCCGAGGACGTCGGTCTCCCGGGCCGTGAGCGGGTCCTGCGCCGGGCGCCGCATCCGCGCCACCAGCTTCTCCGCGACCCGCGGCGCGAGCACCGTCTCCCCGCGCGCCGCCGAGCGGATCGCGTCGGCGAGCTGCTCCCGGGTGGTGTCCTTCAGGAGGTAGCCGATGGCCCCGGCCTCGACACCGCGCTCGATGTCCTGGTCGGTGTCGTACGTCGTCAGGATCAGCACCCGGGTGCGCGGATGGCGGGCGACGATCCGCTCCGTCGCGCCGACCCCGTCAAGGACCGGCATCCGCAGGTCGACCAGGGCCAGGTCCGGGTCGTGCCGCTCGACCAGGTCCAGGGCCGCCCGGCCGTCACCCGCCTCCCCGACGACCTCGATGCCGTCCTCGCCGGCCAGCAGCGCGATCACCCCCGCCCGCATCACCGTGTGGTCGTCCACCACGATCACCCGGATCGGTCCGCCGGTCATCGCGCCCCCTCGCTCTCCGTGTCGTCGTCCCCGGCCCGCACCGGGGCCGGCAGCACCGCGAGCACCCGCGTGCCGTCGCCCGGCGAGCTGGTCACCGTCAGCCGGCCGCCCAGCTCCGCCAGGCGCTTGCGCATCCCGTCCAGGCCGAACCCGGCCGCCGCCTCCGGGTCGAACCCGGTGCCGTCGTCGGTGACCTCCAGCTCCACCGCGCCGGGCCGGCCGGCCAGGACCACCCCGACCGCCGCCGCCCGCGCGTGCTTGCGGACGTTGGCCAGCGACTCCTGCGTGCACCGCAGCAGCGCGATCCGGGTCTGCTGGTCGCACCGCACCTCCGCCAGTTCGGCCGTCACCGCGACCCCGGTGTCCTCCGCGAACCGGCCGAGGATCCGGCGCAGCGTCCCGGCCACCGTGCCCGCCGGACCGCCCGCGTCCCGCTGCGCCGAGCCGACCAGCTCCCGCGCCTCGGCCAGGTTCTCCCGGGCCGTCGACTCGATCGAGCGCAACTGCTGGGCGCTGCGCCCCGGATCGCCGGCCAGCTGCGCCCGCGCCGCCTCGGCGAGGACGACGATGGAGGCGAGGCCCTGGGCCAGGGTGTCGTGGATGTCCCGGGCCATGCGCTCCCGTTCGTCCGCCGCGCCCTGGCGCTGGTGGGCCTCGGACAACTCCTCCTGCGTCCGCCGCAACTCCACGATGAGCGCGGCCCGTTCGCTGCTCTGCTCCACCACCGCGTGCGCCCACAGCCCGATCAGGACACCCACGGCCACCACGATCAGCGTCGACACCACCGTCTCGCCGAGGAACTCCAGGGACCAGCCCTGCCGGGTCCAACTGCCCGCGAGAGTCGCCACGGTGGCCGCGCCCAGGAACGTCATGGACACCCGGGGCGTCCGCCCGAACATCCAGTAGTGCGGCAGTGTCACCATGAACAGCGCCGCGTAGGAGCCCCCGAGACTGGCCAGCCCGCCCAACGCGCCCACCAGCACTGCCAGGTAGACGCGCGGGCGGACCACCGGGTTGCCGGGGAAGCGCAGCAGCAGCGCGTAGGACAGGACCACGCAGCCGAACAGCGCGAGCGCCCACGTCCTGCTCCCGGCGGGCCCGTCCATCGTGACGAGGCCGACGGCCATGGCGGCGAACAGCACCCAGCACACGGCGTTCCAGCGGCGCAGCGAGGCGGACCAGAAGGCGTCGGCGGCCGGCCCGGCGAGAGCGGTCATACCGGTCAACGTACGTCGGCCGCCCGGGCGCGGTGACCGGCGGGGTCGGCCTGCGCGGGCGCCGGCCGCTCCGGCCGCGCCGGCCACCAGGTCCGCTCGCCGAGCAGCAGCAGCGCGGCCGGCAGGATCATGATCCGCACCACGAAGGCGTCGAGCAGCACGGCCGCCGCCAGGACGAAGCCGATCTGCTTCATCTCGATGATGTGCAGCAGCACGAAGCTGACGAACACCGTCGTCATCACGACCGCGGCACTGGTCACCACGCTCGCCGAGGAGCGGATCCCGTCGAGCACCGCCCGCCGCGTGGGCACCCCGGCGAGCACGGCCTCCCGGATCCGGCTGACCACGAACACCTGGTAGTCCATGGAGAGCCCGAAGAGGATCACGAAGAGGAAGAGCGGCACCCGCGACCCGATCGACCCGGTGGAGGTGAAGCCGAGCAGCCCCTCCGCCCAGGTGTGCTGGAAGACGAGGACGAGCAGCCCGAGCGCCGCCGCGGCCGACAGCACGTTCAGCGCGACGCCGAGCAGCCCGAGCACCACGGAGCGGAAGGCGTACACGGTCATCGCGAAGGTCACCAGGAGCAGCGCCGCGAGAACCAGGGGCAGCTTCGCGTTCTGGTGCGCCGGATAGTCCGCGTATCGGGCCACGTCCCCGCTGACCCCGTACCGCGCCCCCGCGACCCGCCCCACCGTCTCCGGCACGTACTTCTCGCGCAGCCGCTCCAGGGAGGCGCGTGCCTCGGCGGAGTTGCCCAGGTGCGGCACTCGCAGCCGCAGGACGCTGACCCGGTGGTCGGCGGAGGTGGCGACCGACGAGCCGTCGGCGAACAGCGGATCGGCGCCCGCCAGTCCGGCGAGCCGGCCGAGCGCCGCGGTGACCTCGCCGCTCTCGGAGGCGTCGGCGCGCACGACGACGTCATGGGTGACGCGCTGCTCGGGGAAGGCCGCGTTGAGGCGGTCGTAGACGCGCATCGCCGGGATCTCCCGGGAGTGCGTGTCCCGGCTCATCTCCGTGATGTGCAGGCCGGCCAGCGGCAGGACCAGGGCGAGCAGGGCGAGCACCGAGACCACGAGGGTGGCCAGCGGGTGCCGGGCGGCCGGGCGCAGCAGCGCCGTCCAGACGCGGCCGCCCCCCTCGCCCCGGGTCCGCCGCGGCGGACGGCCGCGCTCCGCCCGCCGCCCGGCGCGCCGCTCGGAGCGCCGGCCGAGGACGGTCAGCAGGGCCGGCAGCGCCGTCAGGGAGCTGGCCACGGCGACCAGCACCACCACGATGGTGCCGGTGGCCAGCGAGGAGAAGATCACGTCGGAGGCCAGGTAGAGCGTCGCGGTGGAGGCGACCACCGCGAGACCGGACACCACGACCGCCCGCCCCGAGGTGGCCGCCGCCAGCTCCACCAGCGCCTCGCTGCTCAGCCGGCCGCCGGCCCGGGCCCGTTCCTCACGTTCGCGCTTGAGGTGGAAGAGCGTGTAGTCCACGCCGACCGCCAGGCCGATCATCAGGATGACGTTGGTGCCGACCCCCGCGTCGGGCGAGACGTGCGAGACGACCATGGAGAGGCCGATCGCCGCCGCGATGGACGACAGGGCGAGCAGCAGCGGCACGGCGGCCATCGTCAGGGAGCCGAAGACGACCAGCAGGGTGACCAGCGTGACCGGAAGGGTGATCTTCTCGGAGAGGGCCAGGTCGTCGCCGCGCTGCGCGTCGACACCCTTGCTGACGGACGGGCTGCCGGTCTCCTCCAGCAGCAGCCCGGGGTGGGCCCGCCGCACCGCGTCCGCCTCGGCGGCCACCGCGTCCACCTTGTCCTTGGCGTCGCGCTCCTCGCCGTTCAGCGCCACCTCGACCAGCAGGATCCGGTGGTCCTTCGACCACCGCGGGGCGGCCACGGACGCCACCTCGGGCAGCCGCTCCGTACGGTCCGTCAGTTCGCCCGCCGTCGCTTGGGCCATCTGCTCGTCCAGGGCACCCGAACGGGCGGAGATCAGCAGCTGCTCGGCGGGTCTGCGCTCCAGGCCGCCCTCGGCCGCCATGGCCTCGGCCCGGCCGGCCTCGCCGACGCGGTAGTCGGCGGTGGTGGCGCTGTGAGTGCCGACGGCCGAGCCGGCGGCCAGGCACAGCATGACGAACACCAGCCAGCCGACGAGCGCCCGCCAGGGGTGCCGGGCGCTCCAGCGCGCCGTGCGCACAGTGAGTGAGTTCATGTCCGAAACCCTCGCTGACCTGCGAGGTCGTTCGACAGAGGCGTCCGGTCGAACCTGCCGTCCACCGATCGGTGGACCCCCGGGCGGGGGACAACCCCCGGGCGTCACCCGGCTGAGCGGCTCCAGTGGTGGGCGGCGCGCGGGTGCCTGACGGTGATTCACGTCGGGCCCGGGTCCCTTCAGCTGACGAATCAGCAGCTGCCCCGGCACGACGGAAGGAACCTCAGATGCGTTCTGCTCGCATGATCCTGGCCACCTCCGCGGCCTCGGCCGCCCTCGTCCTCGGCGCCCCGGCGGCCCTCGCCGCGGGGGGCGACTGGGACCAGAACGACTCTTCCTACAGCAAGGAGCACGACAAGGGCAGCAAGGACGACTCTTCCTACAGCAAGGAGGACGAGGACGGCGGCAAGCACGACGAGCCGCGTGGCGGGATGCACACGGGCGGCGGTGCGCTGACCGCCCTCCTGGGCGAGAGCGACCGCGGCGGCGACCACGAGTCGAAGGACGACTCGGACTCCTGGAGCAAGGACGACGAGCACGGCGACGACGAGTACGGCAGCAGCGACGAGCACAGCGACAAGGACGAGCACGGCGCTAAGGACGAGCACGGCGACGGCGGCAAGCACGAGGACGGCGGCAAGCACG
Source organism: Streptomyces sp. NPDC048182 (assembly GCF_043202555.1). Taxonomy (NCBI): domain Bacteria; kingdom Bacillati; phylum Actinomycetota; class Actinomycetes; order Kitasatosporales; family Streptomycetaceae; genus Streptomyces; species Streptomyces sp. NPDC048182. Next base: position 4,797 of record NZ_JBIDAQ010000013.1, read on the forward strand.
AGGAGCCGCGCGGCGGCGTGCACACCGGCGGCGGCGCGCTGACCGTCCTGAACAAGGGCGACTGGGGCGGCGGCGAGTCCAAGAGCGACTCGGGCTCCTGGAAGAAGGACGACGAGGGCGAGAAGTCCTGGGGCGGCAACGACGAGCCCCGCGGCGGCATGCACACCGGCGGCGGTGGCCTGGCCACGAACGGCGCGACCGCGGGCGGCCTCGCGGTCCTCGCCGTCGCCGCGACCGGCCTGTACGCCGCGCGCCGCAAGAAGTCGGCCCAGCCGGCGGCCTGACCCGTGCCGGGCGCGATAGGAGCCGGGCCGCCACCCGCACCCCTCGGTGGCGGCCCGGCCCGCGCCCGCCTTCAGCTCCGCCCCCGCTGCCGTGCCCTGATGAGGTGGTTCCCGATGGCAGTCCCCCCTTCTCTCCCCGCCGGTGACCCGCCGGCTTCCGCCGGACAGGGCTCCCGCGGCGGCCTGACCGTGCTGTGCGCCGTCGCCCTGCTGGTCCTCGCGGTCAGCCTGCTCGGCGGCAACCGGGGCTCCGACGACTCCGCGGGCGCCCCGCTGCCCGCGCGGGCCGGCGCGAGCGCCCCGGCCTCGTCGGGTACCGGGGCGGCAGCCCTGCCGCGCTCCCGGCCGGTCCGCCTGACCGTCCCCGGCATCGCCGTCGACGCCCCGTTCACCGACCTCACCCTCGCCGCGAACGGGCAGCTCCAGCCGCCGCCCGCCGCCGACACCAACCTCGTCGGCTGGTACGCCAAGGGCGCCGCGCCCGGCGAGACGGGCACCGCGGTCATCGCCGGACACGTCGACACCAAGACCTCCGCGGCCGTCTTCGCCCGCCTCGACCAGCTGCAGAAGGGCGACGTCTTCCAGGTCCTGCGGGCCGACGGCCGCAAGGCGTCGTTCACCGTCGACAGCCTGGAGACCTTCGCCAAGGACGCCTTCCCGAGCCGCCGCGTGTACGCCGACGCCGACCGGCCCGAGGTCCGCCTGATCACCTGTGCCGGCGACTACGACCGCCAGGCCAAGGACTACAAGGACAACCTGGTGGTCTTCGCGCACCTCACCTGATGCGCCCACCCGGCTCGCGCACCCCCGGGGCCCGGCACAGGATCGAGTCCCGCCCCCGCCATGGATCCCCCGGGGATCCGCGAAGGAGACCTACGCAGGATGACCACCACGCCCGCCCCCGCCACCGAGCCGACGACGCGCCCGGCGTCCCACCGCGTCTCCCAGTCCGTGTTCGACGGTTCCCGGCTCCGGGTCGTCCTGCTGGTGGACGTGAACGACGGTGCGCAGCAGGAGTTCCTGGAGACCTACGACCAGCTGCGCAGCCATGTCGAGTCCGTCCCCGGGCACATCAGCGAGCAGCTCTGCCAGTCCATCGAGAACCCCTCCCAGTGGCTCATCACCAGCGAGTGGGAGAGCGCCCCGCCGTTCCTCGACTGGGTGAGCAGCGAGGAGCACGTGCGGGCGGTGCGGCCTCTGCACCGCTGCGTGCGGGACACCAGGTCGCTGCGGTTCCACGTGGTCCGCGAGATCGGCCACCCGGCCGAGGGCGCCGCGCCCGCCGGTGCCGGCCTGCAGAGCGTCGCCCGGATCGGGGACGGCGTGATCCGGCACGCGCTCACCTTCACGGTGCGGCCGGGCAGCGAGGACAAGGTCGCCGGGATCCTCGCCGACTACGCCTCGCCGGAGGCCGAGGTGAACGGCACCACCCGGTTGCTCCGCACCTCGCTCTTCCTGCACGGCAACCGCGTGGTGCGGGCCATCGAGGTGCGCGGCGACCTGCTCGCCGCCCTCCAGCACGTGGCCCAGCAGCCCGAGGTGCGGGCCCTCGAGGAGGCCATCAACCCCTACCTGGAGCAGGACCGGGACCTCGCCGACCCGGAGTCCGCGCGGGTCTTCTACACCCGGGCGGCGCTGCCGGCCGTGCACCACGTGGCGGCGGGCCGGGAGGAGGAGCGCGCCGAGCGGCACGCCTTCGCCTACCCGGCGCGCCCGGAGTGCGGCATGCGCCTCGCCCGGCTGCTCGCCCAGCGCGACGAGGCGGCGGCGGACGACCCGCGCAGCCCGGTGCTGTGCAGCACCATCTTCCAGCGCGACGACATCGTGGTCCGCCTGGTCGACGTGCGCGGCGACCTCGCCGCCGCCGACCCGGCGGTCTCCCTCGGCCTGCCGGACGCCGCCGCGGCCGGCGAGCTGACCACCCTCCTGGAGGACCGGGCCGGCACCGGCGACCTCGCCGAGGCGCTGGCGAACGCCCGGATGGACCTGGTCACCGACCGCCGCGCGCCCGACGCCTGACGCGCCCCGCGCACACGACGGACGGCCGCCGGGGCCCCCGCCCGGGGGGCGGGGGGGGGGGGGGCGGGCGGGGGCGGGGGCGGGCGCCCCCCCCCCCCCCCCCACCCCACACCAGCGGGGAGACCCGAGGGGGTGGGCGGGGCCCCCCCCCCCCCCCCCCCCCCCCCCCCCCCCCCCCCCCCCCCCCCGGCGGCCGCCCCCCCCCCCCGCCCCCGGGGCGGGGCCCCGGCGGCCGTCGTGCCGGCGCCGGGTGTCAGCTCACCCGGGCACCACGCACTCGAAGGCGTGCAGGTACGGGTTGACCGGGCGGATCTCCTCGATCACCAGCCCCGCCTCGGTCAGTCGCCCCGTCATGCTCTCGGTGGTGTGCTTCGCCCCGCCGACGTTGAGGAGCAGCAGCAGGTCCATCGCGGTGCTGAACCGCATCGACGGCGAGTCGTCCACGAGGTTCTCGATGACCACGACCCGCGCCCCGGGGCCGCCCGCCGCCATGACGTTGCGCAGCGCCCGCGCGGTGGACTCGTCGTCCCACTCCAGGATGTTCTTGATGATGTAGACGTCGGCCTGGACCGGCACCTCCACCCGGCAGTCGCCCGGCACCAGGCGCACCCGGTCGGCCAGCGCGCCGCCCTCGCGCAGCCGCTCGTCGGCATTGGCCACCACGCCCGGCAGGTCGAGCAGCGTGCCGCGCATCGCCGGGTACTTCTCCAGGAGACTCGCCACCACGTGCCCCTGGCCGCCGCCGATGTCCGCGACCGAGTCCGCCCCGGACAGGTCGAGCCGGGCCGCGACGTCCTCGGCCGACTGCCGGCTGGAGGTGGTCATGGCGCGGTTGAAGACCTCGGCCGAGGCCGGCGCGTCCTCGTTCAGCCAGGTGAAGAACTCCTTGCCGTACAGGTTCTCCACCACGTTGTCGCCGGTGCGCACCGCCTCGTCGAGGAGGGGCCAGGCGTCCCACGTCCACGGTTCGGTGCACCACAGGGTGATGTACCGCAGGCTGTGCGGGTCGTCCTCGCGCAGCAGCCGGGACATGTCGGTGTGCGCGAAGGTGCCGTCCGGGCCCTCGGCGAAGACGCCGTAGCAGGTCAGGGCGCGCAGCAGCCGGCGCAGCGGCTTGGGCTCGCTCTTCACCGCCGCCGCGAGGTCCTCCGCGGTCAGCGGCGTCTCGCCGAGGGCGTCGGCGACACCGAGCCGGGCGGCGGCGCGCAGGGCGGCGGCGCACGCCGCGCCGAACACGAGTTCCCGCAGCCGCATCGGCGGGGGCGGGGCGGTCTGGGCGGTCGGGGCGGTCGTCATGTGCCGCCTTCCTTCCTTCGTCGGTCCACGGGACTCACGGGCGGCCGGTCAGCACATGCCCGCGGGCCGGGAGGCCGCGCAGGTGTTGCCCGTGAAGGTGTTGGTCGTCGCCGTCTCGGTGTTCACCAGGTCGGCGGGGGTGTTGTCGCGCAGGGTGTTGCGCTCGATCCGGTTCTGCTCGCCGGGGGTGCCGACGAAGCTCTTGAAGAGGACGATGCCGCCGGACATCGGCGAGGTGCCGGCGTGTCCGCTCACCAGGTTGTCGGTGACCAGCGTCTTCTCCACACCGGTCAGCACGATGCCGGAGCCCTGCAGCGCGGGCAGCCGGTCGGTCGCCGGGCAGGACCGGTTGTTGGCCGTGATCCGGTTGCCGCGCACCGTGAGGTCGCCGGCCTTGGGGGTGTTCTCGTCGCCGACGAGGAAGAGGCCCGCGCAGTTGCCGGTGACCTGGTTGCGCTCGACGACGAGGTCGCGCAGCCGTCGTACGGTGACACCGATGCGGTTGTCCGCCACCCGGTTGCCGGCGACCACCGTGCCCGCGGTGTCCGCGGCGCCCTCCTCGGAGGTGACGGTGTTGGCGAGGAACAGGCCCGCGTCGCCGTTGCCGCGGGCGGTGTTGTCCCGCAGGACGCTGCGCACCGAGCGCTCCAGGGCGATGCCCCACACCTTGTTCCGCACCGCGGTCACGTCCCGCACGGTCAGCCGGTCGGTCGCCGTGGCGGACACGCCGCTGCGGGTGAAGCCGCTGACGGTGAGGGAGGCGACGGTGACACCCGTCACCGGGTGCTCCTTCGTGCCGGTGACGCAGATGCCGTTGCCGCCCGCGGCGCAGCTCTCCGCCGCCTTGGCGGTGCCCGGCGTGATCACGGTGCTCCGGCCCATGCCGCGCAAGGTCAGCCCGGGCGTGCTCACCCGCACGCTCTGGCGGTAGATGCCGGGGGTGAGGAGCACGGTGTCGCCGGGTGCGGCGGCGTCCACCGCCTTCTGGATCGATTCCCCGGGGCCGACCACATGGGTCAGCGGGACGGCCGACGCGGGAGCGGCGCCGAGCCCCGTCGCGATCATCGCTGCGGTGCACACCAGGTACACGACATGGCAGTTCTTCATATTGCGTACGGTATGCCGGGAAGATTCGCATCTCGGGCGGATGCGCCATCCGACGGCGTGTCACCCGCGCCTGGCCGCAGGGCCGTTGGCGGGCCCGGCCCGGCGGTGAAGCCGATGATCACGGGCAGACGGCGTAGGTGACCTTCACGCGCCGTCCGCCGGCGCCCTCGAGAGGAACGACCGCCGTGACCACACCCGAGAGCCCGACCCGCCCGCTGCCCACCGGACGCCGCTTCGACCTGCGCGCGACGGCCATGTTCTTCGGGTTGGCCGCGGTCGGGCTGTGCGTGGCGGGCTGGGCGGTGCGGACCGCGTTCGACGTGGCGGACCGGCGTCCGGTGTGGGCCGTGCTGCTGGGGAGCGGCGCGGTGCTGGCCGTCGTCCTGCGGCGCCGCCGGTCGTCCGGCCTCGCAGGCTGGGCTCTGGCCCGGCGCACCACCGACGTCCTGGAGAAGGCGACGGCCACGGCGCTGGAGGCGCTGGAGGAGGAGGCGGCGGCCGGCTGCGTCACGGTCGTGGACGAGCCGCTCCCGGCGGTGGCCGTGGACCACGCCACACTGGGCCCGGACCGGCTCGGGCAGGCGACAGCCGGTCTCTGCTGCGAGCGCCACGACCGCGGGAGCGACGTCGGCCCGGAGGAGTCGTGGCGCTGAGCAGGACCGCGGCTGATTCCCACCGGCGAGTGGGTGCGACGGTGATCGCCGCCCTGCTGAAGCGGATGCGAGAGCGCGCCCTCCCCGCGATCCACCGGGTGTGCGTCGGCGACGACCTGGGGGAGCGGGCGGAGCAGCGGCGGGTCAGGTCCGCAGGGTGCGGACCGGCAGGACGACCTGCGCCGCCGTCGTCAGGGTCGCCGCGTCGTTGGCGAAGGCGGCCACCGCCTCCGCCTCGCCCGGCTCGCCGCCGCTCCACGGGCGGGTGGCGAAGATCAGGCAGGCGTAGCCGCGCTCGTCCACCGCGGCCCGCCAGGCCGGTGTCGGCGCGAACTGGGCGTTGATCCCCGGCATGGTCAGCGCGGCGGCGCCCGGCACGACCAGGAGCGTCACCGGCAGACTCGGCAGCCGGGTGGCGTCCAGGACGCCCTCGCCGGTGGTGAGCCCGGCCTTCAGCAGCAGCCGCTCGACGGCGGCCGGGGTGGCCTCCGGGCCGTTCTCGCCGTCCCCCAGCGAGCAGGCGAGCAGGAAGGGGACGTCCCCGTCGGGCGTCTCCCGGCTCCAGGACATGATGACGAGCGTGCCGAGGTCGGCGGTGCGCAGCGGCGGGGTGTCTGACGTGATCGAGGTCATCGCGAAAACGTAGCGGCGCCACGCGGGGGCGCCGGGCCGCCGTCACCCGGGCGGCGGAGTGTGCGCGTCGGACTTCACACGATCGAGGACACCCGGCCCGGGGACGGCGGCTTCGGCCGTCACGCGTGGTAGCAGTCCCGGTATGTTCTGTGGATCAGATGCTCGTACGAGCGCCGCCCGCCGGACCCCCGGCCACCGCGGCATCCGGACCCTCCTGGTGGCCCTCACCGCCCTGTCCGCGCTGACCGCCCTCGGCGCCACCACCACGGCCACGGCCGCCCCCGCCGCTTCGCGGACCGCCGACTGGGACGCCATCGCCGCCTGCGAGTCCGGCGGCAACTGGCAGGCCAACACCGGCAACGGCTACTACGGCGGCCTCCAGTTCGCCCGGTCCAGCTGGATCGCCGCCGGCGGCCTCGCCTACGCCCCGCGCGCGGACCTGGCCACCCGCGAGGAGCAGATCCTCGTGGCGAAGAAGCTGGCCCGGCTCCAGGGGATGGGCGCCTGGGGCTGCGCCTGATCCTGATCCAGGGGGCATGCCTCGTTCGCGTCGTCGCGGGCACCCGGCAGTCATGGGACTTCTGCCGGCGGACCGCCCCGATCCGCGCGCCTGGCTCGGCGGTCTGATCTTCTCCCGGGTCGCGGGCCCGGAGGGACCGGCGAACCGCGCCCGCATCCACGAGACGCCAGGGCCGCGCTGGTTCGGCCCCGACCGGCCGGTCAGGCGGGTGCACGGGGACGCCTCGATGTTCATCGGCGGCCTGTCGGCGCTGCTGCTGCAGTCGCTGCACCCGCTGGCCATGGCCGCCGTGTCCGCGCACTCCGGGTTCCGCTCCGACCCCTGGGGTCGGCTCCAGCGCACCAGCACCTTCCTCGCCGTCACCACCTACGGCCCCGCCGACGCCGCCCAGCAGGCCGTCGACCGGGTCCATGCCGTGCACGAGCGGGTGCGCGGCACCACACCGGCGGGGCAGGAGTACCACGCCGCCGACCCGCACCTGCTCTGCTGGGTGCACATCGCCGAGGCCGACAGCTTCCTGCGGGCCCACCAGCGCTACGGCTCCCACCCGCTGGACGCGGCCGGCTGCGACGGCTACGTGGCCGACATGGCCCGCATCGCCACCGCGCTCGGCGTCCCGGACCCGCCGGTCACCCGCGACGGGCTCGACCGCCGCCTGGCCGCCTACCGCGACGAGCTGCGCGCCACCGCCGAGGCCCGCAGCACCGCCCGGTTCCTGCTGCTGAACCCGCCGCTGCCGCTGCCGGCCCGGGTGCCCTACGGCGTCCTGGCCGCCAACGCCGTCTCGCTGCTGCCCGGCTGGGCCTCCCGCGCCCTCGGCCTGCCCCGGCTCCGCCCGGCCGAGCAGCTGTGCGTGCGCCCGCTCGGCGCGGCCGTGACCGCCGGCATCCGCTGGGCCATGACCCCGCCCCGCGAGGCGGCCTGACGCAACCGGGCCGAGGCCCCGGCTCAGTCGCCCGGCCCGGGATCCGGCCGCACCGGCGCGTCGATCCCGGCCCGGGCGGCCTCCAGCTGGGCCGCGAAGGCGATGCCGAGGAACAGCGCGACGGCGGTGAGGTTGGCCCACAGCAGCAGCGCGATGAAGGCGGTCAGCGGCCCGTAGACGGCGCCGAACGCGCCGCTCTTGCCGACGTACAGCGCGAGCAGCCAGGTGGCCGACACCCACAGCAGCAGGTGGACCGCCGAGCCGAACGCCAGCCAGGTGTAGCCCGGCTGGTCCCGGCGCGGCGACCAGCGCAGGATCACCGCCGAGGCCACCCAGGCCAGCACCAGGCCGGCCGGCACCTCCAGGGCGCCCCACCAGCCGGCGCCGCCGTGATGGTCGCCGGTGGACTCCGCCACCGCGTCCCCGACCGCCTGCCCCGCCACCAGCACCAGGAAGCCCAGCACCATGGGCAGGCCGGCGCAGACGGCGAGCGTCAGCGCCCGGCCGTACTTGCGCGGGAAGGGCCGGTCGCGCTCGATGCCGTAGATGCGGTTGGCGCCCCGCTCGATCTGGCCCATCGCGGAGGCCAGGTTGAGCACGGCGAATCCCAGGCCCAGCCACAGCGCCACCGCGCTCCACGCGTCGCTGTCCGCGCTGCGCCGGGTGGACTCGAACGCCTTCTGCACGACGTCCGCGCTGGCCCCCGGCACGATCTTGCCGAGGGTCAGCTCGATCACCCGGCCCACGCCCTCGGTGTGCACCGAGGTGGCGAGGCCGACCAGCACCACGGTGAACGGGACGAGCCCGATGACCATCTGGAAGGCCAGCGCCCGGGCGTTGGTGAAGCCGTCCGCGTAGCGGAAGCGGGTGAAGGAGTCGACCAGCAGCCGCACGCCCCCGTAGCGGCGCAGGGCGGTCAGGGCTTCGTCGCCGGAGAGTTCCTCCCCGATCATGTCCCGGGTCTGCGGGACGTGGACGGCGGTTCCCACGGTGCGGCTGCCCCCTCGCGTCAGGGGGCCGGCCCTCGGGCCCCACCCCCTCCGCATGCCCCCCACCGCTGCTAGTGCACCTGCACCTCGGTGTTCTGGCAGGCGTGCAGCAGCCATCGCCCGTCGTCCTGCCGGGTCATCACGTACAGCGGGGAGCCCTCCGAGCCGCCGTCCGGCGCGTGGTAGACCTGCCGGACCTTCACGGCCGCCACGTCCGGCCGCAGGAAACGCGTGTGCGCGACCTCGTAGGTGACCTCGCCGTCGAACGACGCGGCGGGCAGCACCGCCCGGGTGAACTCGGCGATCGCGTCGAGGCCGACGAGGACCTTGCCGTGGGCGGTGGTCCACAGCGCGTCGGGGTGGAAGAGGGCGAGGAACGCCTCGGGGTCCTTGGCGCGCTGGGCGCGCTCGACGGCCGCCACGACGTCCCGGACGGCCTTCAGGTCGGCGGCGTCGCCGCTTTCGGTGATCATGCCGCAGAGTCTCGTACCTCGACCGCGGTCGAGGTCAACCACCGTCCGGGCGACGGACTACGGGCGCCGGGCGCGGCCGGAGAAGGCGGCCCAGCGGCCCTCGCGACGGGTCACCGTGATCTCGCGGCCGAAGCAGACGGTGAGCCGCTCGTCGGTCAGCACCTCCGCGACCGGACCCCGGGCAAGGACCCGTCCCTCGCGCAGCAGCAGGGCGTGGCTGACGGCGCCGGACAGCTCCTCCAGGTGGTGCGTGACGGTGACGGTGGCCAGCCCGGGACGCCCCTCGGCCAGCCGGTGCATGGCCTCGACGAGGTCCTCGCGGGAGGGCAGATCGAGCGCGTTGAACGGCTCGTCCAGGAGCAGCAGCGCCGGGTCGGACATCAGCGCCCTGGCGATGAGGATCCGCGCCCGCTGCCCGCCCGAGCACACCCCGTACGGACGGTCCGCCAGCTCCTTGACGTCCAGCTCCGCGAGCAGCTCGTGCGCGCGCAGCCGGACCGCCGCGTCGTACGTCCGCCACAGCGGCTGGACGGTGCCGCTGTGGCCGGTGAGGACGACGCCGTGCGCGGTGAGGTCCTGCGGCACGCGCTGCGCCGAGGTGACGTGGCCGATGCGGGCCCGCAGCTCCCGGACGTCCACCCGGCCGAGCCGGCTGCCGAGCACCTCCACGGTGCCGGTGGTGGGGAACATCATCGCCCCGAGCAGCCGCAGCAGCGTTGTCTTGCCCGCCCCGTTGGCTCCGAGCAGCGCCCAGTGCTCGCCGGGCCGGACGGACCAGTCGATGGAGTCGAGGATCACCTGGTCGGTGGCGTAGCGGCGCACGGCGACGCCTTCGAGGTCGAGGACGGGCGCCGCCTGCTCGCCGGTGGGGGAGGGGACTGCGGACCCGGCCATGGGACGCTCCTTCGCAGCGGACGCCGTCGTTGCCCGGCAGGTTAGATGCATCCGCCACCTGTGTGCCGGGCCGTCCGGTCCGTGGACGCCGGCCCCACTCCCCTCGCGGCCCTGGGGGTCAGCCGCGCAGGTCCTTGACCCGGCGCAGCTTGCCGAGCGAGCGCTCCAGGGTCTCCGGCTCCACGATCTCCACCTCCACCGAGACGCCGACCCCGTCCTTGACGCCCTGTGCGACCGCGCGGGCGGCGGCGGCCCGCTGCTCGGGTCCCGCGTCGGGGCGGGCCTCGACGGCGACGGTCAGGTGGTCCATCCGCCCGCGCGAGGTGAGCCGGATCTGGAAGTGCGGGGCGACGCCGGGGGTGCGCAGGACGATCTCCTCGATCTGGGTCGGGAAGACGTTCACCCCGCGCAGGATGATCATGTCGTCGCAGCGTCCGGTGACCTTCCGCATCCGGCGGAAGGCGGGCCGGGCGGTGCCGGGCAGCAGCCGGGACAGGTCGCGGGTGCGGTACCGGATGACCGGGAGCGCCTCCTTGGTGAGGGAGGTGAAGACGACCTCCCCCTCCTCCCCGTCGGGCAGCACGGCGTCGGTCAGCGGGTCGACCACCTCGGGGTAGAAATGGTCCTCCCACACGTGCAGCCCGTCCTTGGTCTCCACGCACTCCTGCGCCACACCGGGGCCCATCACCTCGGACAGCCCGTAGATGTCGACGGCGTGGATGCCCGCGCGCTCCTCGATCTCGCGGCGCATCGCCTCGGTCCACGGCTCGGCGCCGAAGATCCCGACCTCCAGGGAGGTCTCGCGTGGGTCCACGCCCTGCTTCTCGAACTCGTCGAGGAGGGTCAGCATGTAGGAGGGCGTGACCATGATGATCTCGGGCCGGAAGTCCCGGATGAGCTGCACCTGCCGGGCGGTCATGCCGCCGGAGGCCGGGATCACCGTGCAGCCGGCGCGCTCGGCCCCGTAGTGCGCGCCGAGTCCGCCGGTGAACAGGCCGTAGCCGTAGGAGACGTGCACCTTGTGGCCGGGACGGCCGCCGGCGGCCCGGATCGAGCGGGCCACGACGTCGGCCCACACCGACAGGTCGTGGTCGGTGTAGCCGACCACCGTGGGCCGGCCGGTGGTGCCGCTGGACGCGTGCAGCCGCCGCACCTCGGACATCGGCACGGCGAACATCCCGTACGGGTACGTCTCCCGCAGGTCGGCCTTGGTGGTGAAGGGGAAGCGGGCGAGGTCCGCCAGGCTGCGGCAGTCCTCGGGCCGCACCCCGGCGGCGTCGAACTTGCGCCGGTACAGCTCCACGTTGGCGTAGGCGTGCCGCAGGGTGGCGCGCAGGCGGTCGAGCTGGAGGGCGGCCAGCTCCTCGCGGGTCAGCCGCTCGGCCTCGTCGAGCGGCGCGGGACGGCTGGTCATCGCGACTCCTTCGTCATGTCCGCACCGGGCTCCCCGGCCGGCCCACGCACACTGCGGCTGCGCCCGCGGAACTCCGCGACCACCTCGTCGCCGCGCCGCACGGTCACGTCGCAGACGCCGCTGCGGCCGTACCGCACCCGCTCCTCGGCGTGCGCCGTCAGGACGTCGCCCTCGTGGGCCGGGGCGACGAAGACGACGTCCGCGCCGGCGGCGACGGTGACCGGGCCGTGGCTGTTGCAGGCGCACGCGAAGGCGGTGTCCGCGAGGAGGAAGACATAGCCGCCGTGGGCGATGCCGTGGCCGTTCACCATGGCCGGCGTCACAGTCATGCGCAGCACGGCGGCGCCGGGGCCGTGCTCGAGCAGCTCGATGCCGAGCCGCCGGGACGCCTCGTCCGCGGCGAACATCTCCTGCGCGGGACTGCGCGCGTCGACCCCTGCCATGCCCGTCCACCACCTTGTGTACCGACCGACCATTCGGTCCGCGATCCGGCACGGCCAAGTAACCAAGCCGCGCCCCGAGCTGTCAAGGCATGTGGACGCACACCGACCGGCCCTTGCCGGGGCCGGGGAAACGCGGCAGACTAGTACCGAACGAATGGTCGGTTGGTAGAAATCACGGATCGCGGATCACGGATCAGGGGAGCGAGCAGCGATGACCACGACGCAGGCCGCCGAGGCGCCGCCGGAGCCGTTGCAGGCGCACTTCGACGCGACGATCGCGCACGACCGGCGCGTCGAGCCGCGCGACTGGATGCCTGACGGCTACCGCAAGACGCTGATCCGCCAGATCGCCCAGCATGCCCACTCCGAGATCATCGGCATGCAGCCCGAGGGCGAGTGGATCGCCCGGGCGCCCTCGCTGCGCCGCAAGGCCATCCTGTTCGCCAAGGTCCAGGACGAGGCCGGCCACGGCCTGTACCTGTACTCCGCCGCGGAGACTCTCGGCGCCGACCGCGCCGACCTCACGCGCCGGCTGATCGACGGCCGCCAGAAGTACTCCTCGATCTTCAACTACCCGACGGCGAACTACGCCGACGTCGGCGTGATCGGCTGGTTCGTGGACGGCGCGGCCATCTGCAACCAGGTGCCCCTGTGCCGCAGCTCCTACGGGCCCTACGCCCGCGCCATGGTGCGCATCTGCAAGGAGGAGTCCTTCCACCAGCGCCAGGGCTACGAGCTGCTGCTGACCATGATGCGCGGCACCGAGGCCCAGCGCGCGATGGTCCAGGACGCCGTGGACCGCTGGTGGTGGCCCTCGTTGATGATGTTCGGCCCGCCCGACGACGCCTCGCCCAACTCCGCGCGGTCGATGGCCTGGAAGATCAAGCGGCACAGCAACGACGAACTGCGCCGGCGCTTCGTCGACATGACCGTCCCGCAGGCCGAGACGCTCGGCGTCACCCTGCCCGACCCGGAGCTGCGGTGGAACGAGGAGCGGGGCACCCATGACTTCGGCACCCCCGACTGGGACGAGCTGACGCGCGTCATCAAGGGCGACGGCCCGTGCAACGCCGGGCGCGTGGCGCGGCGGCGCACCGCCCACGAGGAGGGCGCCTGGGTCCGCGAGGCGGCCACCGCCCACGCCGCCAAGCAGGCGGCCCGCGCGGAGCAGGGGGCGGCGGCATGAGCGGCGACGACCTGACGCCCGAGCGGCCGGACTGGCCGCTGTACGAGGTGTTCGTGCGCGGCAAGCGCGGCCTCAACCACGTCCACGTCGGCTCGCTGCACGCCGCCGACGACGCCATGGCGCTCACCCACGCCCGCGACCTGTACACCCGGCGCAACGAGGGCGTGAGCATCTGGGTGGTGCGCTCCGAGCACATCGCCGCCTCCACCCGCGACGAGAAGGACCCCTTCTTCGCCCCCAGCGCCGACAAGGTCTACCGGCACCCCACCTTCTACGACATCCCCGACGACGTCCCCCACATCTAGGAGCAGGGCATGAGCGACGACCATGTCTACCTGACCCTGGCCGAGGGGCACGAGGACGACACCCGGTGGGCCTACGGCACCGGCTTCGAGGACCCGCTGCACGGCGTCGACACCACCGTCCCCGAGGGTGTCGACGCGACGGCTCTGGCCGCCGACTGCACGGCCCTCGCCGACGACGCCCTGATATCGGCCCAGCGGCTGGCCGAGTGGGTCACCCGGGCGCCGGAGCTGGAGGAGGAGGTCGCGCTGGCCAACATCGGCCTCGACCTCCTCGGCCAGGCCCGCCTGCTGTACACCCGGGCCGGGCAGGCCGACGGCACCGGGCGCGACGAGGACGCCTACGCTTACCTGCGGGACGCCGCCGACTTCCGCAACGTGCGCCTGGCCGAACTCCCGCGCGGCGACTTCGCCTTCGCGATCCTGCGGCTGCTTGTGCTCTCCAGCTGGCGCCTGGCGCACTTCCAGCGGCTCGCCGAGCACCCCGACCCGGTCCTGGCGGCCGTCGCCGCGAAGGGTGTCAAGGAGCTGGCCTACCACCGGCAGTACGCCGCCGAATGGGCCGTGCGCCTGGGCGACGGGACGGAGGAGTCGCACCGCAGGATGCGCGCGGCCTGGACCGAGGTCGCGCCGTACCTGGCGGAGCTGCACGCCGCCCACGACGCGCGCGAGGAGGTCGACGCCGTGCTCGGACAGGTCGCGGAGGCGGCCGGGCTGCCGCTGCCCACGCTCCCGGCGCTGCCCGGCGCCGGCCGCGAGGGTGAGCACACCGCGCATCTCGCGCCGCTCCTCGCCGAGTTGCAGGACGTGGCCCGCGCGAACCCGGGGGCGACATGGTGACCGCGTCCCCGACCACGGCGTCCGCGACCACGGCGTCCCCGGCCACCGCGTCCCTGGCGGCGGGCCGCGCCCGGCGGGTGGCCGAGCGGGTGCCCGACCCCGAGCTGCCCATGCTCACCCTGGCCGACCTCGGCGTGCTGCGCGAGGTGGCAGTGCGCCCCGACGGCACCGTGGTCGCGAGCCTCACCCCCACCTACTCGGGGTGCCCGGCCATGGCCGAGATGCGGGCCGACGTCGCCGCCCGGCTGCGCGCGGCGGGGTACGAGCGGGTCGAGATCCGCACCGTCCTCGACCCGCCCTGGACCAGCGACTGGATCACCGAGTCCGGCCGCCGCAAGCTCACCGAGCACGGCATCGCCCCGCCCGGTGCCGCCCCGCGCGCCGCCACGCCCCCCGGCCCGGTCCCGCTGGTGCTCTCCCCGACCCGGCGCACGGTGCCCTGCCCCCGCTGCGCCTCGGCGGACACCGAGGAGACCTCCCGCTTCGCCGCCACGGCCTGCAAGGCGCTCTGGCGCTGCCGGACCTGCCGCGAGCCGTTCGAGTACGTCAAGGAGATCTGATGGCCCAGGCCGCCCCCGCCTCGCCGGCACCGGCGCGGACCCGCCGCCGGCCCGCCTTCCACCGGCTGCGAGTCGCCGCCGTCGACCGGCTCTGCGCCGACGCGGTGGCCGTGAGCTTCGCGATACCCGAGGAGTTGGCCGCCGAGTTCGCCTTCACCCCCGGCCAGTCGCTCACCCTGCGCCGGGAGATCGAGGGCCGCGACGAGCGCCGGTCGTACTCCATCTGCTCGCCCGCCGGCAGCGCCCCCCGGATCGGTGTCCGGGTCGTGCCGGGCGGCCTCTTCTCGTCCTGGCTGGTCGAGGAGGTGCGCCCCGGCGACACGGTCGAGGTGCTGGCGCCGGCCGGACTCTTCACCCCGGACCTTACCGCCCACGGCCACCACGTGCTGATCGCCGCCGGCTCCGGCATCACGCCGATGGTCTCCATCGCCGAGTCGGTGCTGGCCGCCGACGACCGCTCCACCGTCACCCTCCTCTACGGCAACCGCCGCACCGACACGGTGATGTTCGCCGACGAGCTGGCCGACCTGAAAGACCTCCACCCGGCCCGCTTCCACCTCGCCCACGTGCTCTCCCGCGAGCCCCGCGAGGCCGAGGTGCTCTCCGGCCGGCTCGACGCCGAGCGGCTCACCGCGCTCGTGAACGCCCTGGTCGACGTGGGCACCGCCGACCACTGGTGGCTGTGCGGACCGCACGGCATGGTCCGCGACGCCCGCCAGGTCCTCGCCACGCTCGGCGTCCCCGCCGACCGCGTCCACCAGGAGCTGTTCCACGCCGACGACGAGCCGGTGCGCGAGACGCGCCACGAGGAGGCCGGACCGGACGGACCCGTCAGCGAGGTCACCCTCACCCTCGACGGCCGCTCCACCACCTCCGCCCTGCCCCGCGACCGCAGCATCCTCGACGGCGCCCAGCAGTCCCGCCCCGACCTGCCCTTCGCCTGCAAGGGCGGCGTCTGCGGCACCTGCCGGGCCCTGGTCACCGACGGCGAGGCCGACATGCGCCGCAACTTCGCCCTCGAACCCGCCGAGGTCGACGCCGGCTACGTCCTGACCTGCCAGAGCTACCCGGTCTCCGAGAAGCTCACGGTCGACTACGACAGCTGACCCCCCCGGCTGGGCGTCCCGTGGCGCGTCGGCGTGCGGGGCGCACCCGGCTCGGTTAGAGTCCTTCTAGGTCAGCCGCCCGCTTCCGGGAACCGGTCGACATGCGTTGGTCGTCTAAGGCAAGACACCCCGCTTCCCGCGGGGAAATGCAGGTGCAAGGCCTGCCCGGCGCTCCAATCGGACCCCCGTCCCGCTTCGGCGGAACGGGGGTCCGGCGCGTCATCCCCTGGCAGAGCGTCAGCCGCGCGCGGCCCGCTCCAGGAGCTCCTGGAGGTACAGCCCCCGGCGGGCGTCAAGGGTGGCGGGGGTGCCGGTGCGGACGGCGGTGGCGAAGTCGCGGCGCAGCACCGGCCAGCACTCCTCGTGGTCGATGCCGGCGGTGTCGTAGACCAGCGGCTCGGCGGCGCCGAAGAGTTCGACGCGGGTGACCGCGCGGGGGACCGCCACGGCGCCGGAGAGGGAGGCCTGGCTGACGGCGCCGTTCTCGTGCACGCAGGTCAGTTCGACCCAGCGGCGCGGGTCGCCGGTGGCACGCACGTCGGTGATCGGGCCGACCGCCGCGTCCAGCAGGTCCAGGAGGTGCGGGCCCAGGTCGAGCAGGGCGCCGTGCTCCAGGCGCCAGCCGGTGGCCATCTCGCCGCCCAGGAAGGCGCCGTGCAGGTAGCAGGAGCGGGCGCCGGCCGCCTCGAAGGAGCGGGCGGCGTCCAGGAAGGCGCGGGTGGTGGGGTGGTAGCGCTTGGTCAGCACCAGTTGCGAGACCACGCCGGCCTCCGCGACCGCGTCGGCCACCCGGCGCGCCGCGGCGAGGTCGGGACCGAGCGGCTTCTCCAGGAGCACCGCCTTCCCCCGCTTCGCGGCCAGCGGCGCCAGCTCGGCCTGCACGGCGGGCGGCACGGCGAAGGCCACCGCCTCGCACGAGTCGAGCAGCTCCTCGAACCCGGCGGCGACGTGGGCACCGTAGGGCGCGGCGGCCTCCCGGGCGGCCTCCGCGCGGCGGGCCCATACGGCGGTCAGCCGTGTCTCGGGCCCGGCGGCCAGCACCCGGGCGTGCATGGCGCGGGCCCAGGGGCCGGCGCCCACCAGGCCGACCTCCACCGGCGGGTGGTTCCAAGCGGCAGAGGTGGTCATCGCGGTGTTCCCGTCTCGTCGAGGCGTTCCAGCCGGGCGTCCGCGCCGGCGGGGGAGTAGAGGTGCTCCACGACCATCGCGGCGGCCCCGATGAGTCCCGCGTGGTCGCCGAGCCGTGAGGTGACGACCTGGAGGTTGGCCGTGGCCCGGGGCATCGCGCGCTGGTAGACCAGCTCGCGCACGCCGGTCAGGAAGGGCACCCCGGACAGCTCGCCGGCGATCATCAGGACGCCGGGGTTGAGCAGCGTGACGACAGTCACCAGGACCTCGCCCACCCGGCGCCCGGCCTCCCGGGCGAGGCGCACGGCGTCCGGGTGTCCCTCGTTGAGCAGCCGCCGCACATCCTGTCCGGAGGCGGTGTCCAGGCCCAGGGCGGCCAGCTCCTTGGCGATGGCCCGCCCGCTCGCCACGGCCGCGAGGCAGCCCTGCGAGCCGCACATGCACAGCGCGTCGGCCCGGTCGTGCAGCCGGATGTGCCCGATGTCCCCGGCGCCGCCGTCGATGCCCCGGTAGAGCTGGTCGCCGATGACGACCCCGGCGCCGATGCCGGTGGACACCTTCAGCAGCACGAAGGACGCGCAGTCGCGGTGGCTGGCCTGGTACTCGGCGAGCGCCATCAGGTTGGCGTCGTTGTCCACGAGCACCGGCACGTCCGTCCCGTCGAGCCCCGTCCGCGCCGCGAACGTCTTCTGCAGGCGCTCCCGGATCGGGTACCGGTCCCAGCCCGGCATGATCGGCGGTTCGATGACCCGGCCGCTCTCCCAGTCGACCGGGCCCGGCACGGACAGTCCGATCCCGGCCACGTGCGACGGTGTGATCCCCGCGGCGGCGATGAGGTCGGGGAACCAGTCCGCCAGCCGGTCCAGGACGACTTCCGGGCCCTCGCCGACGTCCATCGGTCCGGTGTGCTCGGCCAGGATCGTGCCCGCCAGGTCCAGGACGGCCGCGCGGGCGTGCCGGGTCTCCAGGTCGACGGCGAGCACCGAGGCGTGGGTGGGGTCGAAGACGATCCGGTGCGAGGGGCGCCCGCCGGTCGAGGAACCGGTGGAGCTGCGCAGCCATCCGGCCCGGTTGAGCAGGTCCAGGCGCTGCCCGACCGTGGACCGGGAGAGCCCGGTGGCCTGCTGGAGGTCGGCCCGGGTGTTGGCGCGTCCGCTGCGGATCAGTTGCAGCAGCGCGCCCGCGCTGGCCTGACTCGGTGTCATCATGGCGTCCCCCACGGCTCAGCTCTTGTCGGCGCCGCTGGTCAGACCCTCGGTCAGGAGGCGTTCGGCGGCGAAGAACAGAAGTACCACGGGGATCGTCAGCACCACGGACCCGGCCATCAGCACCGTCTTGGGCACCTCGATGCCGTTGGACAGCTGCGCCAGACCCAGGGAGACCGTCCACTTGCCGGGGTCGGCGGCCAGGAAGAGCAGCGCGAAGAGGAACTCGTTCCAGGCGATCATGAACACGTACAGGCCGGTCGCCATCAGGGACGGCAGGGCCAGCGGCAGGATCACCTTGCGCACCGTCTGGAGCCGCGAGCAGCCGTCGAGCGCCGCCGCCTCCTCGATGGAGGCCGGGATGGTGACGAGGTAGTTCTTCAGCATGTAGATCGACACCGGCACCGTCTGCGCGACGTAGACGATGGCCAGGCCCACCAGGCTGGAGGAGAGGCCGATCCGGGCGAAGATGACGAACAGCGGCACGGCCAGCAGCGTCGCCGGGAACAGGTAGACGGCCAGGAACAGCGCGCTGACCTGGCGCCGGCCGAAGAACTGCAGCCGGCTGACGGCGTAGGCGCCGGGCACCGCGGCCAGCAGGGTCAGCACCACCGTGCCGAGCGAGACCAGCGCCGAGTTGAGCAGGAACTTCAGGAAGCCCTGCCCGCCGGAGTCGGCCGACTTCAGCACGTCCCGGTAGGTGGAGAGGGTGAAGTCCTTGCCCGAGACCCACAGCGAGCCCGGGTCGAGCAGCAGCGCGTCGATCGGCTTCAGGGACAGCAGCACCATGTAGTAGAAGGGCACCACCGTGATCACCACGAGGAACGCGATGACCACCCAGCGCAGGACGCCGAACAGCCGCTCCTCGAACCGGGCCCGGGTCAGGACCGCCTTGCCGCTCACGCTTCCTCCTGGACCTTGTTGCCGAAGAACTTGAAGTAGAGGCCCAGCAGGATCATCAGCGCGACCGCCAGGACGAGCGCCTGGGCCGCCGCCGCTCCCACGTCGTAGCGGGCGGTGAGGAAGTCGTAGACGCGCACGGCGGCCACGTCGGTGCCGGCGCCGCCGCCGGTCAGCAGGTAGACGTCGTCGAACTTGTTGAACGTCATGATGAAGCGCAGCACGCACAGCAGCGCGATCACCGGCATCAGCTGCGGCAGCAGGATGTGCCGGAACCGCTGCGTGGTCGTGGCGCCGTCCACCAGCGCCGCCTCCTCGAGGCCGTCGGGCACCGCCTGGAGCCGGGCCAGGATGAAGAGGAAGGCGAAGGGGAAGTAGCGCCAGCACTCGAAGGCGATCACCGTCAGCAGGGCCAGCGGGATGTCGAAGTGCGCGCCGAGGAAGCTCACCTCGTACTCGCGGGTGGAGAGGAAGGCGATCGGGTCGTCCCAGCCGAACAGGCGCCGGCCCCAGTCGTTGACGATGCCGTACTGCGGGCTGAGCGCGACCTCCCAGACGAAGGCCACGGCGACCACGGGGGCGACGTACGGCAGCAGCATCGCCGCGCGCAGCAGGCCGCGGCCCTTGAAGGGCTTGCGCAGCGCCAGCGCGGCGACCAGGCCGAGGAGTACGGAGCCGAAGGTGCCGCCGGCCGTGTAGAGCAGGGTGGTGCCGAGGCTCGACCAGAAGCCGGCCGAGTCGAAGACCTGCGCGAAGTTGTGCAGCGTCCAGTTGCCGAACAGGCCCATGCCCTGGATGTCGACGAGCCGGGACCGCTGGAAGGCGAGCAGCACGGTCCAGGCGATGGGCAGCACCACCACCACGAGGACGACGAGGAAGGTGGGGGAGACGAAGGCGAGGCCCGCGCGGTTGGCGCGCCGGCTCGCGGTCAGCGGACGGCGGCCGGGGGAGTCCGGCCGGTCCGCGGCCCTGGGCGGGGTGTCCCGGCGCTGCGGTGCGCCGGTGGGGGCTGTTGTCATGGAAGACCTTCGAACGACGTGCGGGCGGCTACTGGAGGGACTTCTTCAGGGCGGCCACCTCGTCGTCGGCGTCGTGCGCCGCTTCCGACGGGGAGGTCTGGCCGCTGGTCATCGCGCCGACGGCCTTGGGCACCGGCAGCTCGCCGTTGGTGGCGCCGACCAGAGCGCCCTCGCCCTCGGTGATGCCCCAGCGCCGCAGGTTGCCGACGCCGTCGGCGAGCTGGTCGAGGAGTTGGCCGGAGAAGACCTGGTCGAGGGGCTTGCGGGTGTCGACGCCGATGTCGCTGTGCCGCCAGGCGGTCAGGTAGCGGTCGGGGTCGGCGGCCGTGCCCTTGCGGACCGGGATCTTGCCCTCGGGCGCCATGCCGAACCAGGACTCGTAGCCGGTGCCCATCATGTACTCGATGAACTGCTGGGAGGCGGCGGTCTCGGCCGTCTTGGTGGTCACCCAGGAGGTGATCTCGCCGAACTGGGCGGCCTGCTTCGCGTCCGGGCCCCGCATCGCGGTGGTGATGCCGGTGTTGTCGGACAGATAGTGCGGGTCCTTCTTGCACTCCGGGCAACTGGGCAGGGCGTCGGAGCGCAGGCCGGCCAGCTCGTCCAGGAGGAAGGAGGACCAGATCACCATGGAGGACCGGCCGGAGAAGTAGGTGGCGCGGGTGGAGTCCACGGTCTGGGTGCCGGGGGCGCCGTACTCGCGGGCCAGCTTGTCGTAGGTGTCGAACGCCTTCTCGCACTGCGGGGACTTCAGGGCCACCTCGTGCTTGGCGTCGACCAGTTGGCAGTCGTTGGCGAGGGCGATGCTCTCGAAGCTCTGCGAGGTGAAGACGTCGCTGGGGTCGGTGGCGGCCGACATGCCGTCGTGCCCGTCGCCGGTGAGCGCCTTCGCGGCCGTGAGCGCCTTGCCGTACGTGTCGGGGGCCGGCAGGCCCTGCTCGGCGAACCGGTCCTTGCGGTAGGCGAGCAGCTGGAGCCAGGCGTCGGAGGGCACGCCGAGGCTGGTGGCGCCGTCGGAGGTCAGGTCCAGCGCGTTGGCGTTGAAGGTGTTCCGGCCCAGCTCGCCGACGATCTTCTTCGGGATGTCGGTGTTCAGCAGGCCGTTGCCGTACATCTGCCAGACCTGGCCCATCGGGGCCGCGCCGATGACGTCGGGCAGGGTGCCCGAGGCCGCCGCCGACATGATCAGCTGGGGCATCTGCCCCTCGTCCACCCCGACGAGATGGACCTTGATCCCGGTCTTCTCCTCGAACCCGGCGACGACCTTCCGCGTCGCGGCGACGCGGTCGGGCAGGTTCTCCTGGGACCAGACCGTGATCTCCCGGTCCGGTGTGCCCGGCCCGGTGCGGCCGGCGCAGCCCGTCAGCAGGCCGCCGACCACGGTGGCCGTGACGCCGACCGCGGTCATCCTCGACCGCAGGGTCCTGAAGCGCATTGCGTGTCCTCGTTCCGGCTTACGTCTACTCGTCACGCATCACAGCATTACTTTTGCCGGTTGACAAGACATAAGTTGCGGATATTGTCGACGCAACTGCTCGGCACGCCCAGCAGCACACCGATCAGCAGCCCACCAGCAACCCTCATCGGAGCCACCCGTGTCACCCGTGTCATCCGTGGAACGCGTCGTCCAGTTCACCGGCCCCCGCCAGGTCGAGGTCGCCGAGCACCACCGGGCCGAGCTGCCGCCCGGCCATCTGCGGGTGCGGACCCGCTACTCGGGCATCTCGGCCGGCACGGAGCTGACCGCCTACCGGGGCACCAACCCGTACCTGACCCGCACCTGGGACCCCGAGGCCCGGCTCTTCCGGGACGGCGCGGCCGGCATCGCCTACCCCGTGGCCGGCTGGGGGTACTCCGAGGTCGGCGAGGTCACCGAGGTCTCCCCGGAGCTGGCCGGCACCCCGGGCCTGCCGGTCCCCGGCGACCTGGCGTGGGGCATCTGGGGCCACCGCAGCGAGGGCATCGTGCCCGCCGAGCGCATGCTGGGGCACACCCTGCCGGCCGGCCTGGAGCCGCTGGCCGGCGCCTTCGCCCGGGTCGGCGCCATCGCCTACAACGCCGTGCTGGCCGGCGACATCCACCTCGGCGAGGACGTCGCCGTGTTCGGGCAGGGCGTGATCGGCCTGCTCACCACCCGCCTCGCCCAGCTCAGCGGCGCCCGCGTCACCGCCGTCGACGCGCTCGACGGCCGCCTGGAGAGCGCCAGGGCGTACGGCGCCCGGTACACCCTCAACGCCCGCACCGACGCCGTCGCCGAACGCGTCCGCGAGGCCACCGGCGGGCTCGGCGCCGACCTCGCCATCGAGATCAGCGGCGCCTACCCCGCCCTGCACGAGGCGCTGCGCTCGGTCGCCGCCGGCGGGCGCGTCGTCGCCTCCGGCTTCTACCAGGGCGACGGCATCGGCCTGCGCCTGGGCGACGAGTTCCACCACAACCGCGTCCAGCTGATCTGCTCCCAGATCGGCGCCGTGCCCCCGCAGCTCGCCCATCGGTGGAGCGTCGAGCGCCTCCAGCAGACCTTCCTGCGCCTGGTCGCCGAGGGCCGCGTGGATGTCGCCTCCCTGGTCAGCCATGTCGTCCCGGCCGCCGAGGCCGCCGACGCCTACGTGCTGCTCGACGAGCGGCCCGCCGAGGCGCTCCAGGTCGTCCTCGAGTTCTGACCGCCGCCCGTCGCCGCCCTCTCCTCCGCCTGATCCCCGAAAGGCCCCTCATGCTCAAGACCGCCGCCCAGGAGCAACTCCTCCCCGGTGACACCCTCCAGGCCAAGTGGGAGTTCGCCCAGCAGGCCGGCTACGACGCCATCGAGCTGCGCGGCAAGGGCGAGCAGCACTTCGCCGCCCGCCTCGACGAACTGAAGCAGGCCCGCAAGGACGGCGTCGTCATGCCCACCGTCTGCGTCGACATGCTGCACTTCCTCGGCGCCTTCGACGAGGACCTGCGCCGCGACGCCGTCGCCCAGATGAAGTCCCAGCTCACCGTCATCGCCGAGATCGGCGGCACCGGCGCCCAGACCCCGGCCTCGTACGGCATGTTCTCCCGCCGGCTGCCGCCCTTCGAGCCGCCGCGCACCGAGGAGGAGGACCGCGAGGTGCTGCTCGCCGGGCTGGCCGAACTGGGCGAGCACGCCCGCCGCGAGGGCGTCACGCTCTTCCTGGAGCCGCTCAACCGGTACGAGGACCACATGGTCAACCGCCTCGACCAGGCCGCAGACCTGATCCGCGCCACCGGCCTCGACTCGGTCCGGATCGGCATCGACAGCTACCACATGAACATCGAGGAGGCCGACCCGGCCGCCGCGATCCTCGCCCACGCCGACCTCATCGGCCACGCCCAGGTCTCCGACTCCAACCGCTTCCAGCCCGGCGCCGGACACCTGGACTGGCCGGCCTGGCTCGGCGCCCTGCACACCGCCGGCTACGACGGCCACCTCGCCCTGGAATGCCGGCTGACCGGCGACCCCGCCGAGGCCGTCCGCTCCGTCCCGGACTTCCTGAAGAGGTCGGGCGCGTGAAGTCCCCCCTGGATCTCCTGGACTCCGCGGACACCCCGGCCCTCCTGGACCGGCCCGCGCCCACCGCGCCCGCGGACCTGACCCTGCGGCGCGGTGCGGCACGGGTCCTCATCGGCAACTGGACCGGCACCTCCACCGTCCCCTCCCGCACCCTCTACCCCCACCAGTGGAGCTGGGACTCCGCCTTCGTCGCCATCGGCCTGCGCCACCTCTCGGTGCGCCGCGCCCAGCGCGAACTGGAGTCCCTGCTGTCCGCCCAGTGGGCCGACGGCCGCGTCCCGCACATCGTCTTCAACCCGGCGGTGCCGCACGACGCGTACTTCCCGAGCCCCGACTTCTGGCGCTCCTCCTCGGCCGGCCGCGTCGCCGGCGCGCCTCGGGTCCCGGAGACCTCCGGCATCGTCCAGCCGCCGGTGCACGCGCTGGCCGCCTGGCTGGTGCACCGCGCCGACCCGGCGGAGTCCCGCCGCCGCGGCTTCCTGGCCCGGGTGCGGCCCCGCCTCGCGGCCTGGCACGACTACCTCCTCACCCGGCGCGACCTCGGCGGCAAAGGGCTCGCCGCCGTCGTCCACCCGTGGGAGCCCGGCATGGACAACAGCCCCTGCTGGGACGAGGCCCTGCGCCGCGTCGACCCCGCGCCGGCCGGCGCCTTCCGCCGCGCCGACCTCGACCACGGCCACCCCGCCGACCGGCCCACCGACCTGGACTACGGCCGCTACGTGCGGCTGGCCGCCGACTACCGGGACGCCGGCTACGACGACGCGGCGGCACCGCACCGGTTCGCCGTCGAGGACCCCTGCTTCAACGCCCTGCTCATCGTGGGCGAGCTGGCCCTCGCCGACATCTGCCGCGAGCTGGGCGTACCGGACCCGGGGCACACCGCCCGCGCCGCCCGGCTCACGGAGGCGCTGGTGGACCGGCTCTGGGACGCGGAGGCCGGCCTGTTCCGGGTGCGCGACCTGCACACCGGCGCCCCCGTCGACGAGAAGGGCGTCAGCGGCCTGGTCCCGCTGCTCGTCCCGCATCTGCCCGCCGACGTCGTCCGGCGCCTGCACGCCACCCTCACCGGGCCGGACTTCCGCGCCACGGGCACCGACCTCGTCCCCAGCTACGCCCTGACCGGCCACGCCTTCGACCCCACCCGGTACTGGCGCGGCCCCGCGTGGTTCAACACCGCCTGGCTGATCCAGCGCGGCCTGACCACCCACGGCCACCACGAGGACGCCGCACGGCTGCGCGCCGGCCTCCTCGACCAGGCCGGCGGCAGCGGCTTCGCCGAGTACGTCGACCCGCTCACCGGCGAGGCCCGCGGCGCCCGGGACTTCTCCTGGACCGCCGCCCTCGCCCTGGACCTGCTGTGCGACCCGAAGGGGGCCACCCCGTGACCGCCGACGCCCACGTCCAACTGGTGCGCGACGCCACCTTCGTACGGCTCGGCGCCGACGCCGCGCTCACCGGCGGCCGGGGCCGGGCCCCCGGCGGGCTGTTCTGCCAGGACGCCCGGCACCTGAGCCGCTGGCAGCTCACCGTGGACGGCACCGCGCCGGCCGCCCTGGTGCCCGCCACCGCCGAGGACGACGCCACCGCGACCTGCGTGCTGACCCCCGAGGGCACCCGGGACGACCCGCCCGCCTACACCGTCTTCCGCCGGCAGGGCGTCGCGGCGGACACCTTCACCGAACACCTCCGCCTGGTCGGCAACCGCCCGGAGCCGGTCATCGCGCACGTCGAGCTGACCGTCGACGCGGACTTCGCCGACCTCTTCGAACTCCGTGCCGACGACCGGACGTACGCCAAGCCGGACGCGGTCCGGGAGAGCCACCAGACCCCCGAGGGCCTCGGCTTCACCTACACCCGCGCCGACTGGCACGCCCGCACCGAGCTGACCTCACGCCCCGCCCCCGACGCCGTGCGGCCCGGGCCCACCCCCACCGCCCGCGTCCTGAGCTGGCACCTGCCGCTCGACCCGCACGGCGCCGCCGAGCTGCACCTGACCGTCCGCGCCCACCCGCACGGACGCCCGGCGCACCGACCCGCCACGGGACGCCCGGCCGCCGAGGCACCCGAAGGCCGGGACGACCTCGCGCTCACCTGCGCCCGCGGCCTCGCCGACCTCGACCTGCTCACCGTCCCCGCCACCGGCGTGGACGGCGAGCAGGTGGCCGTGCCGGCCGCCGGCATCCCCTGGTTCCTCACCCTCTTCGGCCGCGACTCCCTGCTCACCTCCTGCTTCCTGCTGCCCCACCGCCCGGAGACGGCCGCCGCCGTGCTCAGCGCGCTCGCCGCCACCCAGGGCGAGCGCCACGACGCCTTCAGCGGCGAGCAGCCCGGACGCATCGTCCACGAGACCCGGCACGGCGAACTCGCCCACTTCCGGCAGGTCCCCTACGGCCGCTACTACGGCGCCGTCGACGCCACCCCGCTCTTCCTCGTCCTGCTGCACGCCCACCGCCACACCACCGGAGGCGACCGCCTCGCCGCCCGCCTGGAGCGGCACGCCCGGCGCGCGGTCGACTGGATGCTCACCGACGGCGGCCTGGAGAAGCACGGCTACCTCGTCTACACCCCCGACCCGAACGGCCTGGTCAACCAGAACTGGAAGGACTCCGCCGGCGCGATCTGCTTCCGCGACGGCACCCAGGCCGAGGGCCCCATCGCCGTCTGCGAGGCGCAGGGCTACGCCTACGACGCGCTGCTCGGCACCGCCGAACTCGCCCGGCACGTCTGGCGGGACGAGACCTACGCCGCACGCCTGGAGGAGGCGGCCGCCGCGCTGCGCGCCCGCTTCGCCGCCGACTTCTGGATGCCGGACGCGGACTTCCCCGCCCTCGCCCTGGACGGCGCGGGACGGCAGGTGGACGCGCTCGCCTCGGACGCCGGGCACCTGCTGTGGTCGGGCATCCTGGACGTGGACCGCGCCCGCCGGGTCGGACGGCGGCTCCTGGAACCGGACTTCTTCTCCGGCTGGGCGATCCGCACCCTCGCCGCGGGGCAGCGGCCGTACCACCCGCTCTCCTACCACCGGGGCAGCGCCTGGCCGCACGACAACGCCGTCATCGCCCTGGGCCTTGCCCGGTACGGCCTCGCCGACGAGGTGCGCAGGGTCGCCGACGGGCTCCTCGCCGCAGCCGCCCACCACGGCCACCGCCTGCCCGAGGTGCTCGCCGGCTACGACCGCGCGGCCACCACCGCGCCCGTGCCCTACCCGCACTCCTGCTCGCCCCAGGCATGGGCCGCCGCCACCCCGCTGGCGCTGCGGACCGCGCTGGAAACCGCAGGCGTCGGCGGGGCGGCCCGCCTAGGCTGACCGGCGTGATTACCTGCGTGGTCCACTACGTCATCGACCCGGCCGAGACCGAGGCGTTCGAGCGGTTCGGCAGGCGCTGGATGGAACTGGTGAACCGGCACGGCGGCGAGCACCACGGGTACTTCCTGCCGGCCGAGGGCGCCAGCGACGCCGCGCTCGCGCTGTTCAGCTTCCCCAGCCTCGCCGCGTACGAGCAGTACCGCACCCGCTTCGGCACCGACCCCGACTTCGTCGAGGCGGACCGCATCCGCGACGAGAGCGGCTGCGTGGTGCGCTACGAGCGGACCTTCATGCGCCCGCTGCTCCCCGACGGCAGGGCGGGCTGACGCCGGCTCGGCGCGGGCCGGTGCCGCGCGCCCGCGCACTCCTCGGCGTGCGACCTGCCGTCCCCGAGCAGCCAGAACGCGCAGCACGGGCGGGGTGCGGCGACCGGCACCGGCCCGGCCGGGCGGGCCAGCAACTCCGCCTGCCGGGCCAGCGCCACCCGCCGGCGGTGCTCCGTGCCGGCCCGTGCCGCGCGGTGGGCGAACACCGCCGCGGCGCCGAGGCCGGCGGCGGCGAGCCAGGGGTGCCAGGCGGCGGCGCAAGCGGCTGAGGCGAGCAGCAGGGCACAGGCGGCGCGGCACGCGTGCGCGGTGCGCAGGCTCGGCGTCACGGGGCGACTCCAGCGGACGGTCGGCGGATACGGGTCTCCAGGACACCCGTATGCCCGGCGCCCGCCCGTCCACGTGTCCGGCGGCGAGTGTCCCCGGACACTCCCAACGAGGGGGAACGGCCCGGGGCACGGCGCCCGCGTCGCTCAGGCCGGGTCCTGCGACCGCGCGTGGTGGCCGAGGGCCGTGCTGCGGCTGGTCGCGAGGTGCTCCAGGACCAGCTCCTGGACGCGTTCGACGTCCCGTTCCGCGATGGCCCGGTACAGCGCCTCGTGTTCCCGGGCCACGCCGAGGAGGTCGTCGTGCTGCCCCATCAGCCAGCGCAGGCGGCTGCGCAGCACGTGCTCCAGCTCGTTGAGCAGCTCGTTGGCGGCCAGCGAGATCACCGTCTCGTGGAAGTCGGCCGCCGCACGGCGGGCTCCCACCGCGTCGCCGGCCCGGGCCGCCGCCGTCTCCGCGTCCACGGTGGCGCGCAGCCGTTCGAGCCCTGGGCGGGTGTGCCGCTGCGCGGCCAGCCGGAAGGCCAGGGTCTCCAGGCCCGAGCGGACCTCGTCCAGGTCGGCGATGTCGCTCGCGGTGAACTCGCGGACCACCGCCCAGCTGCGCGGCCTGGGCGTCACCAGGCCCTCCGACACCAGGGTCCGCAGCGCCTCCCGGACGGGGAGCCGGCTCACGCCGAGCGCCTCGGCCAGGTCGCGCTCGACCAGCCGGCTGCCCGGCCGCCGCGCGCCGTCGACGATCTCGTCGCGCAACTGCCGCGTGACCCGTTCGGACTCGGGCGTGAAGTCCCCTGCCGCAGCCATCGCCGTCCCTCGCCTGTCTTCCCGTTCCGCGGTCCGCGCCGGCTGCGGCGGTGCGGTGCGGCAGCCGGGCGGCCCGTCAGAATACCCCGGTGCGTCAGCTCGCCACCGGGGGCCAGTTGACCAGCCGCTTGGGTCGCGGCGGCGCGTAGGTGCGCACCTTGGAGGTGGACAGGCCGAGCCTGACCAGGGACTCGGCCGTGGTCACCGCGGCCGACACCCCGTCCACGACCGGCACGCCGGTGCGCTCCACCACCTGCTCGGCGAGCCCGGCCATGCCGCCGCAGCCCAGGCAGATGACCTCCGCGCGGTCCTCGGCCACCGCGCGGGCGGCCTGCTCGGAGACGGCCGCGACCGCGGCCCGCTCGTCCTGCTCCAGGGCCAGCACGGGCAGCCCGCTGGCCCGCACCGAGGCACACCGGGCGCTCAGCCCCGCCACCGCGAGGCGCTCCTCGATGAGCGGGACGGTGCGGTCCAGGGTGGTGACGACCGAGTAGCGGCGCCCGAGGAACTGCGCGGTGCTCGCCGCCGCCTCGGTGATGTCGACGACCGGGACGTCAAGGAGTTCCTGGAGCCCCTCGCGGCCGTGCTCGCCGTAACCGGCCTGGATCACCGCGTCGAACGGCTCCCGGTAGCCGCGGACGGCCTCCATCACGGCGATGGCGGCCAGGTAGCTCTCGTAGTTGCCCTCGACCGACTCGGCGCCGAAGGAGGGGGTCAGCGGAATGATCTCGGTGCCCGGTGCGGCCACCGCGGCCGCCTGCCTGCCGATCGCCTCGGTGATGGACGGGGTGGTGTTGACGTTGACCACGAGGATGCGCATGGCGATGAGGAGCCTTCTGTCGGGCGGCGGAGGTACGGAGAGGGAAGGGGAACCGGCTACTCGGCGGCCACGGCGATGCTCTCGCCGTCCACGTCGCGCACCGGGGCCGCGCGGTCGGCGACGGCAGTGTAGAGGACGGCGGCGAGCAGGGCGCCGATGAACCAGGAGAAGCCGGCCGCGGCGTGGAAGACCGGCACCAGGGCGACGACCACGGCGAGGCCGGCGCTGGGCAGGAAGGCGGCGACGGCGCGCGGGTTGTAGCCGCGCCGGTAGTGGTACTCGGCGCCGGCGTCGTCGGTGTAGAGGGCGGGCACGTTCACCCGGGCGCGGCGCAGCAGCCAGTAGTCCGCCATGATCACCCCGAACAGCGGCCCGAGCAGCGCGCCGAGCCCGCCGAGGAAGTAGTTCACGACGACCGGGCTGTTGTAGAGGTTCCAGGGCGTGATCACCAGGCCGAGCACCGCGCTGACCAGACCGGCCCTGCGGAAGTCGAGGCGGCGCGGGAAGAGGTTGACCAGCGCGTAGATCGGCGCGACGAAGTTGGCGAGCAGGTTGACCGCCACGGTCAGCGCGATGAGGGCGAGTGAGGCGGCGGTGAGCAGGACCAGGTTCGGGATGGTCCGCACGATGTCCGTCGGGCTGGTGATGATCCGCCCGTCCAGGGAGAACTGGGCTCCGCTGAGCACGGCCACGATGCCGGCGAAGAACAGCATGTTCAGCGGGATGCCGATCACATTGCCCCGCACGATGGAGCCGCGGCTCCGCGCGGAGCGGGTGAAGTCGCAGAAGTTGAGCACGAAGGTGCCGTAGACGACCACCCAGAGTGCGGCGGCCTGCAGGACCTGGAGCCACATCGCGCCGCCGGTCAGCGGGTCGCCGTCGGAAAGGGAGATCGAGCCGTCCGCGCGGACGAACATCCACACCGCCAGGGCGCACATCGTGAGCAGGGTGGTGGGCGCGGCGAAGGCCATGTAGCGGCGGATCATCTGCATGCCGTAGCTCACGATGAGCACCTGGAGGCCCCACAGCGCCAGGAAGGTGATCCAGCCCAGCGTCGACTGGCCGAGCAGGGAGCCGCTGTCCAGGCTCGCCAGGGAGGGGAACAAGGCCACCAGGAGGGCGCTCAGCACGGCCGAGGCCAAGTAGGTCTGGATACCAAACCAGGTGATGGCGACCAGGCCGCGGACGGCGGCCGGGATCTTCGCTCCCCTGACCCCGAAGGCGATCCGGCTCATGACCGGGAACGGGACGCCGGTCTTGTGGCCCATGAATCCGGAGAGCGTCAGCAGCAGGAAGAGCAGGACCGAGGCGAGCGCGAAGGCGGCCAGGATGCCCCAGACGTTCAGACCGAGGGCGAACAGGCCGAGGGCGAAGGCGTAATTGCCCAGGCTGTGCACGTCGTTGGCCCAGAGCGTGAAGACGTTGTAGGCGCCCCAGCGGCGTCCCTCCCGCCGGGTCGGGGCCAGGTCGTAGGTGTACAGCTCGGGGCTGGTGGCCGGCTCGCCGGTCCGCGTGGCGGGGTGGCGGTCTTCCAGGGCAGTCATACGGGACTCCTGGGCTCGGGAGGCGGGGAGAAGGTGTTTCCGCGAACCGGAAGCGGCCTTCCGGTGGCCCAGAACGTAGTTTTCGGCGAACGGCAGCGTCAAGGGTTCGGCCGAAAAATGGCATACCATTTTGCGCGCCGTGGGGGCCCGGCGCGGGGGGAGTGGAGGTCCGGTGGGGAGAGTGGGACTCCGGTGGGGGAGAGGTGTCCGGCGGCTCAGCCGCGTCGGGGCGCGCAGGCGAGCAGCACCTCGATGGTCTTGCCCCGGGGCGCCGAGGTGACCGTCACGGTGTCGCTCAGCCGCTGGATCAGGGGCCAGCCGAAGCCGCCGAGTCCGGCGAAGGAGCCGTGCGCCCGGTCGACCGGCAGTGCGGGGGAGCGGTCGGTGACGGCGACGCGCAGGGTGCCCGGCTCCAGGACGACATGGAAGGCGGCCACGCCGCCGCCGTGTCGCAGCGCGTTGGTCACCAACTCCGAGGTGACCAGCAGTATGTCGTCGACCAGGTGCTGCGGCACGCCACCCGGGAGCGTGCCGAGCACCCGGCGCACCTGGTCGCGTGCGGCCGCGGCCGTGGCGGGCCGCTCCCTCGGGACTCCGATGGCGTCGTGGATCGCCGTGCCCTCCGTCATCCGGCCGTCCTCCCGTTCCGTGCGGCGCGCGGGGCCGCGGGGGAGGTCACCGCGTCACCTCGTCGCCGCGGCTCATGGCCCGTACATCGGCCACCGCGTCGGCCACCGACGGGGCGATGGCGAAGGCGCGGGCGGTGTCCGTGACCTCCAGCAGGCGGCTCACGAAGGTGTTGGGCCCGGCGAGCACGAAGGCGGACCCGGCCGACTCGTGGTCGCGCAGGGCGCGCAGCAGGCTGTGCAGGAAGGCCGAGTCGGCGAAGTCGACCTGGGACAGGTCGACCACCGTGCCGACCGCGCCGTTCCCCTCGGGGGCCAGGGCCGGGAGCAGCGTCTCGGCCGTGTCGAGGTCGAACTCACCCCTGGTCGCCACGACGCGCACGCCGTCGGTGACGGTGGTCCGGATCTCCGGGTCTTCGCTCATCGCGGCATTGTCGCAGCCGTCGGCCGGCCGGGGACAGCGGGGGAGGGACTGGGTGCACGGCGTCCCCCGGGGCAGAGGAAAGTGTTCGTTCGGTGTGCGGACCTGGCGGATCCTGCACGCGAATGGCGATGCCCGGTCGCGAGCTGCTCCGATCAGGGGGAGCTGGTTGATGCGTGGGCGTCGATGGGAGAGGGTGGGACGGTTCGTGTGTCTTCCAGGGGAAGGTGGTGAGGCCCGTCGAGTACGGGTCTCCGCATATGACCGCTTCTGAAGGCGCCGCTCCGCAGCCGGGACTCGCGCTGAGTCCCGCACCGTCGTGGACGCAGGCGCCGTACCCGGTCCTCGTCGTCGACACGGGCGGTGGGATCGTCCGGGCCAACCCGGCCGCCGCCGCCCTCTTCAGCGACGCCTCCTGCGGCGCCTGGCTGGAGGACGTCGCGCCGTCCTGGCTCGCCGACGCCCACCGCCGCATCGTCTCGCAGGGCCACGGCGCCGTGGCCCGGTCGGTCCGCGGCCGGCACCGCGACCTGACGCTGGAGGCGCACCCCACCCCGGGCGCCGACGGGGCGGTGGTCTGGTGGCTGGTCGACGACACCGAGCGGCTGACGGCCGAGAGCGCCCTCAGGAGCGAGCAGGAACGTACCGCCTTCCTCTCCGAGGCGTCCACGCGGTTGCTGGCCTCCCTGAACGTGCAGCGGTGCATGGAGGTCACGGTGGCCCTTGCCGCCGAGCGCCTGGCCGACGCCGCGCTGATCGTCACGCCGCCCACCGGCCGGCGCCACGCCTTCGCCAGCAGCGTCGACGGCGGCACCGTGGCGCACGGCTTCGCCCGGCTCGACCCGTCCTCGGTGCCCGGACTCAGCGAGGCGCTCCAGGGCTTCCCGCCCGTGCCCTCCCGCTGGATCGACCCCGCCACGCTGCCCGACTGGGCGGTGCCGGAGGGCTTCGAGGGGCCCGTCGGCTCGGTCGTCGTCAGCCCGCTGCCGGGGCACGGCGTGCCGGCCGGCGCACTGGTCCTGCTGCGCCGCGGCGACCGCACCGCGTTCGACGCCTCCGAGGAGGTCTTCGCCCGCCTCTTCGCCGCCCGGGCCGGCGCGGCGCTGTCCGCGGCGCGGCTGTACACCGAGCAGGCCGACATCACCGCGACCCTCATGGCCGACCTGCTGCCGCCCGTCCTGCACCACGTGCACGGCGTGGAGTTCGCCGGCGGCTACCGGGCGTCGCGCGAGACCGACCGGGTGGGCGGCGACTTCTACGACGTCCACCCCGGCGCCGACCCCTCCCGGGAGACGCTCGCCGTCCTCGGCGACGTGTGCGGCAAGGGCCTGGATGCCGCCGTGCTCACCGGCAAGATCCGCAACACGCTCCAGGCGCTGCTGCCGATGGCCGACGACCACCAGAACATGCTGCGCCTGCTCAACGGCGCCCTGCTCAACAGCCACCACACCCGGTTCGCCACCCTCGTCCTCGCCTCCGTGGTGCGTCGCGGCGGCCGGGTCGGGCTGCGGCTGACCAGCGCCGGGCACCCGCCGCCGCTGATCGTGCGGCACAACGGCACGGTGGAGCAGGCCGACACCCACGGCACGCTCATCGGGGCCCTGTCCGAGGTGCGCGCGGACACCGCGCACATCGACCTCGCCCCCGGCGAGACCTGCCTGCTCTTCACCGACGGCATCACCGAGGCCAGGGGCGGCCCGCTCGGCGACGTCATCTTCGGGGAGGCCCGGCTGCGCACGGCGCTCGCCGACTGCGCCGGCATGCCGGCCGAGGCCGTCGTCGAGCGGATCCAGATGCTCGCCGGCGAATGGGTGGGCGGCAACCGGCACGACGACATGGCGCTGGTCGCCATCACCGCGCCCCCCAACGCGCATCTCACAGCAGTGGACGGACACACCGCGGGCAGGTACACGGCATGATCTCGACCGACACCGGGCCCGGCAGCGCCACGGTCCCTCCGCACGCCCGGCTCAGGGACGCCCTGTGGGACGCCGTCCAGGCGCGCGACGAGCAGGCGGCGGGACGCGTCGTCCTCGGCGCCCTCGACGACGGCGTGGGCGCCGAGGCGGTCCTCCTCGACGTCATCGCGCCCGTCCAGCGCCGGGTCGGCGTCGAATGGGCGGCCGACCGCATCAGCGTCGCCCAGGAGCACGTCGCGACCGCCATCCACGACCGCGTCATCGCCGCCCTCGCGCACCGCGCCCCCGCACCGGCCGCCCCGGGACCGGGGAGGGCGGGCACGGTGACCGTGGCCTGCGTGGACGGCGAGTGGCACGCGCTGCCCGCGCGGATCCTCGCCGAGGTACTGCGCGGGCGCGGGTACGCGGTCGACTTCCTCGGCGCGCAGGTGCCCACCGCCCACCTGATCGCGCACCTGCACAAGACCGGCCCCGACGTGCTCGCGCTGTCCTCCTCGATCCCGACCCGCCTGCCCGGCGCGCACACGGCCGTCACCGCCGTCCAGGCCATCGGCGTCCCCGTGATCGCGGGCGGCGCCGCCTTCGGCCCCGACGGCCGCTACGCCCGGCTGCTCGGCGCGGACGCCTGGGCGCCCGACGCGCGGGCCGCCGCGGACATCCTCGACCGCGGCCTGCCCCGGCCCGCCCCCGGCACCGCCCACCAGCCGGTGGACGACCTGCCCCACCTGACCGACCAGGAGTACACCCTGCTGTCCCGCAGCAAGGGGCAGCTGGTCAAGAACACCCTGGCGGGACTGGAGGAGCGGCTGCCCGCCATGCGCACCTACACCGAGCCGCAGCGCGAGCGCACCGCCGAGGACCTCGCCCACATCGTCGACTTCCTCGCCACCGCGCTCTACACCGACGACGTGCGCCTGTTCACCGGGTTCCTCGACTGGACCGGCGAGATCCTCGAGGCCCGCGGTGTCCCCGCCACCGTCCTGCTGCCCGGCCTCGACCTGCTCGGCGGGGAGCTCAAGGACTTCCCGCGCGCCCTCCGCTTCCTCTCCCGGGGCCGCGCCGCCCTCGCCGCGCGCGGCACCCGCTCCACGATCCCCGGCCCTGGAACCCCCGCATGACGACCATTCCCGAACACACCTTCCAGGTCACCGCCGCGGGCGCCGCCGCGGGCGAGGTGCGGCTGCGGCTCGCCGGGGACCTCGACTACGACAGCGCCCAGGACCTCCTGGAGAGCGCCCGCGGCCGGCTCGGCGCCCGGCCTGCCCCGAGCGCCCTGCGCCTGGACTGCGCCGGGCTCACCCTGTGCGACTCGATGGGCCTGGCCACGCTCCTGATGGTGCACCGGCTGGCCACCGAGGCGGGCGCGGTGCTGCGCCTGGAGGAGTGTCCGGGCTTCCTCGCCCGCCTCCTCGAACTGACCGGCACCCTCGACCACTTCATGCACACCCCGCCCGCGGCGGCCCCGGCCCCCGACCAGGGCGCCGTCCCCCGCACCCGCCCCTCGCAGCGCGACTCCACCTGACCCGGCTCACGCCGCCCGGGGCGTGAAGGGGAGCAGCGCGTCGCCGCCCGGCTCGACGATCCCGTAGCTGCTCTCCGGGACCTCGTGCCACACGCCGGGCAGGTCGCCCAGGGGCTCGGACACGATCAGGCGGGTCCCGTCGGAGACGCCCCGCAGGAACGTCGTCCGGGGATGCAGCGCGCGCAGGGTCTCCACGCGGGTGCTGTAGTACAGCGACCGGGAGGCGCCCTGGCTGGAGTACCGGAAGGCCCACAGCCGGTGCCCCTCGGTCACGGCCACCGTCATCTGCAACGGGTGGGCGATGCCGTGCTCGTGGCCGATCTCCTCGACCAGCCCGGCCATCCGCGCCACCGCACCCGGCGGGTCGTGCTCCAAACCCAGGGTGAGCGCCAGGAAGAACATCATCTCCGAGTCCGTCGACCCCTCGATGTCCAGGAAGAGCCCGGGATCGACCGCCAGGGCGAGGTCGCGCCGGATCCGGTCGAAGCCGTCGATCGCCCCGTTGTGCATCCACATCCACCGGCCGTGCCGGAAGGGATGGCAGTTGGTCTGCTGCACGGCGCTGCCGGTCGAGGCGCGGATGTGCGCGAAGAACAGCGGGGAGCGGACGTGCCCCGCGATCTCCCGCAGATTGCGGTTGCTCCACGCCGGGCCGGTCTCCCGGACCACGGCCGGCGTGTCCGTCTCCGCGCCGAACCAGCCGACGCCGAACCCGTCGCCGTTGGTCGTCTCCACGCCCATCTTGGCGTGCAGGCTCTGGTCGATCAGCGAGTGCTCGGGTTCGTAGAGGATCGTCTCCAGCAGGACGGGCGTCCCCGAGTAGGCGAGCCATCGGCACATGGTGCGCCGCCTTCCTCCCCGTCGCCGGTCACTCCACCGGCCAGGTGTGCACCGGGGCGTTGAGATGCATGTACTCCAGGTACTGCTGGGTCATCCGGCGCAGCGCCTCGTGCCGGCCCGCGCGGTTCGCGGCGTCGAGGTGGTGGACCATCTCCTTCTGCCAGACCGCGCCGTTGCGGCCGGTGACACAGCGCTGCTCGATCACCCCGAGCAGCGGCTCCCGCCACGCCGCGTCCATGCCGGACAGCTCCAGGCCCCGGTGGGCCAGCGGCAGCAGCCGCCGCAGCACCAGCTCGGCCGCCGGCACCTCGCCCGTGCCCGGCCAGTACAGCAGCGCCTCGATGCCGTGCCGGGCCGCGGTGTGCAGGTTCTCCTCGGCCGCCGAGAAGGACATCCGGGTCCACACCGGCCGCTCCTCCTCCACCAGGGCGCGGGTCAGCCCGTAGTAGAAGGCGCCGTTGGCGAGCGTGTCGGCGACGGTCGGCCCGGCCGGCAGCACCCGGTTCTCCACCCGCACGTGCGGGACGTCGTTCGCGACCGCGTAGACGGGGCGGTTCCAGCGGTAGATGGTGCCGTTGTGCAGGGTCAGCTCGCCGAGGTCGGGGACGTCCCCGCGGTCCAGCGTCTGTGCCGGGTCCTGGTCGTCGCAGAGCGGCAGCAGGGCCGGGAAGTAGCGCAGGTTCTCCTCGAAGAGGTCGAAGACGCTGGTGATCCACCGCTCGCCGAACCAGACCCGCGGCCTGACGCCCTGCGCCTTGATCTCCTCGGGCCGGGTGTCGGTGGCCTGCTCGAACAGCGGGATCCGGCTCTCGTGCCACAGCTCCTTGCCGAACAGGAAGGGCGAGTTGGCGGCGAGCGCCACCTGGACGCCGGCGATGGCCTGAGCCGCGTTCCAGTACGCCGCGAACTCCTCCGGCGCCACCTGGAGGTGGAACTGCGTGCTGGTGCACGCGGCCTCCGGGGTGATGGTGTCCGCGTACGTCCGCAGCCGGTCCACGCCGTCCACCTCGATGCGCAGGTCCTCGCCGCGGGCCGCGAAGACCTGGTCGTTGAGGAGCCGGTAACGAGGGTTCTCCGACAGCGACGCCTCGCCGACGTCCTGCTGGCGCAGGGTGGGCAGGATGCCGATCATCGCCAGGCGGGCGCCGACGGACCGGGCCCGGTCGTCCGCGTGGTTCAGGGCGGCGCGGATCTCCGCCTCCCAGGAGTCGGGGCCGCCGGCCGTCAGACCCCGGGGCGGGATGTTGATCTCCAGGTTGAACCGGCCCAGCTCGGTGGACCAGGCGGGGTCGGCGATGGCCTCGAGGGCGTCGCTGTTGCACATGGCCGGCTCGCCGTCGGCGTCCACCAGGTTCAGCTCGATCTCCAGGCCCACCTGGGGTCGGCCGGTCTCGAACCGGTCGTCGCGCAGCAGCTGGGCGAGGGCGTCGAGGCACTGCTGCATCTTGGTCCGGTAGCGGCGGCGGTCCTCGCGAGTGAAGACCATCGCCGGGACGTCCCGTCCCATCGGTCCTCCCGGATTGCCTGCCGCGGACGCCGTACCACCCCAGCGTCGCACCACCGGGCGGCCCTCACCAGGCGGGCGGGGGAGACGGGTCGGGCGCGGCGCCCCCGTCGGAGGGGACGCCGCGCCCTGAAGGCTCAGCCCTTGCTGACGAAGCCCTGGCCGGACTCGCCGACGACGCCCGAGTCGCGGACCGTGATCTTGGCCGAGGTGCGGCCCGACTGGGAGCCGTAGCCCTCGATCTTGTCGACCACGTCGGTGCCCTCGACGACCTTGCCGAAGACGACGTGCTTGCCGTCCAGCCACGGCGTGGCGACGGTGGTGACGAAGAACTGCGAGCCGTTGGTGTTCGGGCCCGCGTTCGCCATGGAGAGCAGGTACGGGGTGGTGTGCTTGAGCTGGAAGTTCTCGTCCGCGAACTTCTCGCCGTAGATGCTCTTGCCGCCGATGCCGGAGCCGTGGGTGAAGTCACCGCCCTGGAGCATGAACTGCGGGATGACGCGGTGGAACGGGGAGCCCTTGTAGCCGAAGCCGTGCTCGCCGGTCGCCAGCTCCAGGAAGTTCTGGGCGGTCTTGGGGGTGACGTCCGCGAAGAGCTCGAAGACGATGCGGCCCGCGTCCTGGCCGTCGATGTCGATGTCGAAGAAAACAGTGGGATTGCTCATCGGACCATTGTGACGCCCCCGCTCCGCAGGTCACGCACCGCCCCGCCCGTCCCCCGGCGCGGCGAGCAGTTCCAGGGTGTCCACGACGCGGTTCGAGAAGCCCCACTCGTTGTCGTACCAGGCGACCACCTTGACGTGCCGGCCGTCCACCCGGGTGAGCGCCGAGTCGAAGACGGCGGAGGCGGGGTTGCCGACGATGTCCGAGGAGACCAGCGCGTCCTCGGAGTACTCCAGGACGCCGGCCAACAGGCCCTCGGCCGCCGTGCGGTAGGCGGCCAGCACGTCCTCGCGGGTCACCTCGCGGGCGACGGTGGTGTTCAGCTCCACCAGCGAGCCGACCGGCACGGGCACCCGGATCGAGTCGCCGGACAGCCTGCCGTCCAGCGCCGGCAGCACCAGGCCGATCGCCTTGGCGGCGCCGGTCGTGGTCGGCGCGATGTTGACGGCGGCGGCCCGGGCGCGGCGGGCGTCGCGGTGCGGGCCGTCCTGGAGGTTCTGCTCCTGGGTGTAGGCGTGCACGGTGGTCATGAAGCCGTGCTCGACGCCGGCCAGGTCGTCGAGGACCGCGGCCAGCGGCGCGAGCGCGTTGGTGGTGCAGGAGGCGTTGGAGACGACGGTGTGCAGCGCCGGGTCGTACGCGCCGGTGTTGACGCCGTAGGCCAGGGTGACGTCGGCGCCGTCCGAAGGGGCG
Organism: Streptomyces sp. NPDC048182; assembly: GCF_043202555.1. Taxonomy (NCBI): domain Bacteria; kingdom Bacillati; phylum Actinomycetota; class Actinomycetes; order Kitasatosporales; family Streptomycetaceae; genus Streptomyces; species Streptomyces sp. NPDC048182. Next base: position 43,516 of record NZ_JBIDAQ010000013.1, read on the forward strand.
CTGACCAGCACCTTGCGGGCGCCCGCGTCCAGGTGGACGCGGGCGGCCTTCGCCGAGGTGAAGCGGCCGGTCGACTCCAGGACGACGTCCACGCCGAGCTCCGCCCACGGCAGCCGGGCCGGGTCGCGCTCGGCGAGCACGGCGATGCGGCGGCCGTCGACCACGAGGGCGTCGGCCTCGGCGGTCACCGGGCGGCCCAGCCGGCCCGCGGTGGAGTCGAAGGCCAGCAGCCGGGCCAGCGCGGCGGGCTCGGTCAGGTCGTTGACGGCGACGATCTCCAGGTCGCTGCCGCGCTCCAGCAGGGCGCGCAGCACGCCCCGGCCGATGCGGCCGAATCCGTTGACGGCGATGCGAGTCATGTGTGGTGTCCCTTCGTCTCCCGGTCCGCGTGACCCGTTCCGGGTGCCGGATCCGGTGGCCGGCGGCTCCCCACCAGGCTCGCCCGCCGGGTACGGCGGCGGCAGCGGCGGCAGTGCCATGGTTCGCAAGGATCGCGCCAGCCGCCGCCGGCCGAGGGGCGCTACTCGCCGCCGGCGAAGGTGCGCCGGTACTCGCTCGGCGAGGTGCCGAGGACGCGCTGGAAGTGCAGCCGCAGGTTGGCGCCGGTGCCGAGGCCGACCTCGGCGGCGATCTGCTCCACGCCGCGCCCGGAGCGCTCCAGGAGTTCGCGGGCCCGGTCGACGCGGGCGCGCAGCACCCACTGCATCGGCGTGTAGCCGGTGTCCTCGGCGAACCGCCGGGAGAAGGTGCGGGGTGACACCGCCGCGTGCCGGGCGAGGACGTCGAGGCCGAGGGGTTCGCCGAGCCGGTGCAGGGCCCACTCCCGGGTGGCGGCGAAGCGCTCCCCGAGCGGCTCGGGCACGCTGCGGGGCACGTACTGGGCCTGGCCGCCACTGCGGTAGGGGGCCGCGACCAGCCGCCGGGCCGCGTGGTTCGCGGCGGCCACGCCGAGGTCGCCGCGCAGGATGTGCAGGCACAGGTCGATGCCGGAGGCGGCGCCGGCCGAGGTGAGCACGCCGCCCTCGTCGACGAAGAGGACGTTCGGGTCGACACGGACGCGCGGGTACCGCTCGGCGAGGGCCCGCGTGTAGTGCCAGTGGGTGGTGGCGCGCCGGCCGTCGAGGAGGCCGGTGGCGGCGAGCGCGAAGGCGCCGGTGGAGATGGCGGCGAGCCGCGCGCCCCGCTCCCGGGCCGCGACCAGCGCCGCGAGCACGGCCGGCGGCGGGGTGTCGCGGTCCGGGAAGCGGTAGCCGGGCAGGAAGACCAGGTCCGCCCAGGCGAGCGCCGCCAGGCCGTGCGCCACGTGGTACGACAGCCCGTCGCCCCCGGTCACCGGCCCCGGCGCCGCGCCGCACACCCGCACCTCGTACGGCATGCTGGCGCGGGTGGTGAACACCTGCGCAGGGATGCCGACGTCGAGCGGCTTGGCCCCGTCGAGGACGAGGACGGCGACGCGGCGCGGGCGGGAGGCTGACACGCGGTCAGCGTACGTCCACGCGGGCCGGCCTCAGCCCAGGCCGAGGACGGCGCGGGTCTGCTCGGCCATCCGGCGCTCGCCGAGCGCGTTGGGGTGGACGGGGACGACGTTGGTGCCGAACAGCAGGGGCTCGATCCACCGGGTGCCGGCCGGCGCGCAGGCGTCGTGGCCCTCGGACGCCCGGGAGACGTCGACGTAGGTGGCGCCGGTCTCCTCGGCGGCCCGCCGGACCGCGTCGTTGAGGTGGGCCTGCAGGGAGCGCAGGTAGGGCACGTCGCCGGCGGCGATCGGCAGCTTCACGAAGCAGGACGGGTCGGCGGCGGCCGGCACGATCCACGGGTAGCCGAGGGCGGCCACCCGGGCGCCCGGCGCCTTGGCCCGTACGGCGCTCAACGCGGCCTTGAGCGCGGGGTAGGTGTTCGTCTCGACCTGGTCCTCGAAGGCCGAGCCGTTCTTGTCCTTGCAGGGGCTGCCCTTGCCGCCGCTCAGCACGCCCGCGCTGCCGCACGCCAGGATGGCGTTGATGAAGGTGCCGTTGTCGTTGCCGCCGATGGTGAGGGTGACCAGGTCGGTGTCCGCGTTCAGCGCGTTCACCTGCGGGGCGACGCCCGGGTACTGGGACTGGGTGAAGTCCTTGGTCTGGGCCGCGCCGCAGGTGACGTCCTTGAGGTGGGCGCCGGTGGCGGCGGCGAGGACGTGCGGGTAGTTGGCGGTGGAGCGCAGGCAGAGCAGGTTGCTCAGGTCCACGGGCAGCACGCCGGAGCCGGCGCTGTAGCTGTCGCCCAGGGCGACGTAGTCCAAAGGCGCGGGGGCGGCGTGGGCGGCGGGGGTGCCGCTGAGGCCGAGGGCCAGCGCGCCGAGGGCGGCGGCTGATGTGGTCATGACACGGCGCGCGGCATGCTTCGGCATGTGCTCTCTCTTCCGGGAGCTGGGCACGGGTGACGTGGGTGCGGCGGCATCGCTTGTTACCAAGCGGTTCTACCGTTAAGTAATGTGCACAGCGCAGTAACATCCCGTCAACAGGCCGGACATGACTTCCTGACGGCCCTCATCCGCTCCCGTCGCCGGCGCCCCCGCGGGAGACCCGGCTGGTGATGCGGCCCCGCGCGACCGGGCGCAGACTTGAGGGCGTGAGTAGCACCGACTCCCGACGTGGGGACGGCACCGGCGCGGTGCGTCAGGTGCCGCAGCAGACGCTCGCCCTCGCGGCCATGCTGTTCGCCGTCGCGATGACCTTCATCGACCAGACCATCGTCGCCATCGCGGCCCCCGACATCGTCCGCGAACTCGGCCTGTCCACCTCGGGGATGCAGTGGGTGGTCAACGCCTACCTGCTGTCCCTGGCGGCGTTCTTCGCGCTGGGCGGGCGCCTCGCTGACCTCCTCGGACCCCGGCGGATCGTGGTCGTGGGCACCCTGGTCTTCGTCATCGCCTCGGTGCTGTGCGGCTGCGTGCCCAAGGGCGACTTCGCGCAGACCTGGCTGATCGTCTTCCGGGCCGTCCAGGGCCTCGGCGCTGCCTTCCTCTTCCCGGCCGCCCTGGCCGTGGTGGTGGCCGTCTTCCCGGTGGAGCGCCGGGGCCGCGCCCTCGCCCTGTTCTTCGGCCTCTCCGGCGCGCTGACCGCCGTGGGGCCGCTGCTCGGCGGGTGGCTCACCGGGTGGACCTGGCGGGCGGTCTTCTGGGTCAACGTGCCCGTGGCGATCATCGCGCTCGTCCTCACCGCGCTGGCGCACATCCCCGACCGGCGCAGGTCGGGCACCCTGGACACCCGTGGCGCGGTCCTCATCGCCCTCGGCATGGGCCTGAGCGTGCTGGGCTTCCAGCAGGCGTACGCCTGGGGCTGGGACAGCGTGTTCACCTGGCTGTGCGTCGTGGGCGGCCTCGCCGTGCTCTACGCCTTCACCCGCTACGAACGCACCGTCCGCCACCCGCTGATCGACCTGAGGGTCTTCCGGGACCGGGCGTTCACGATGGACGTGGTCGTGCTCTTCTTCGCGATGCTCGCCTTCGTGCCGGTGTTCTTCTTCGCCTCCGTCTACGCCCAGGTCTCGCTGAGCGCCTCGCCCGACCAGGCGGCCCTGTTCCTGCTGTACTTCTTCGTCGGCTTCGCCATCGCCTCCCAGTGGGGCGGCCGGATCCTGGACAGCCGGGGAGCGCGGCCCGCGCTGCGCATCGGCACCGCGCTCGGCGCGGTCGGCTTCGCCCTGTGGGCGGCGAAGATGACCGACCTCTCGATGCACGACCAGTGGCCCTACGCGGCCCTGGCCGGCGCCGGCATCGGCTTCATCCTCGCCCCCGCCTCCACGGACGCGGTCAACCGGGCCATCGGCGCCTCCTACGGCGAGGTCACCGGCATCACCCAGACCGTGCGCAACTACGCGGCCAGCGTGGGCCTGGCGGTGTACGGCGCGGTGCTCACCCATGTGAACACCGACAAGGTGACGGACACGCTCACCGGCCGCGGGGTGCCGCCGGGGCAGGCCCGCGGGGTGGCGCGGGACATCACCGAGTCCGTCACCGGCAACGGCGACGCGGCCCCGCCCACCGGCACGGGCCCGGCCGCCGACGCCATGCGGGACGCCATGGCGGCCGTACGCCTGGACTTCGCCGAGGCCAACCGCTGGGTCTTCTACGGCATGGCCGTCGCCCTCGCGATCGCCTTCCTGTGCGCCCGCTTCCACCCGGGCGGCCGGGTGGACGGCCGGGAGCCCACGGAGGCACCCATGGCGAGGGCCACCCGCTGACCCGACCGCCCGGTGCGTCTTCGGGCCGCGCGCCCCGACGACGACCCCGGCTGCCCCCGTGCGCCCCCACCGGCGTCCGCGGACGGCCCGTCGGCGCCCGTGCGGGCCGGTAGCGTGCCGGAGATGAGGGTGGGCAGCGACACGACGCGGCTGATCGTGCTGCGCGGGAACAGCGCCTCGGGCAAGTCGTCCGTGGCGGCCGGCGTCCGGGACCGGTTCGGGCGCGGCCTCGCCCTGGTCGGCCAGGACAACCTGCGCCGCATCGTGCTGCGCGAGCGGGACCGGCCGGGCGCGGCGAACATCGGCCTCATCGACCTGACGGCCCGTTACGCGCTGGACGCCGGCTACCACGTCGTCCTGGAGGGCATCCTCTACGCCGACCACTACGGGGACATGCTCACCCGGCTGCGCGCGGACCACCGCGGCCCCACCCACGGCTACTACCTCCACGTCCCCTTCGCCGAGACCCTCCTGCGGCACGCCACGAAGCCGATCGCCGACGACGTCGACGAGGCGCAGCTGCGCGCCTGGTACCGGCCGCGCGACCTGCTGCCCGGCGGCGGCGAGACGGTCATCGAGGCCGACAGCCGCCTCGCGGAGACCGTGGAGCGGGTCATGAAGGACACCGGCCTGGCGGACCTGCCGCCGCTGGAGCCCTGACGGGCGGTGCCGAGGGGATCCCGACGGGTGCGGCGGGCCCCACCGGGTAGCCGCCCGGCATGAAGCTCACGCGTGGCAACCCTTCGGCCTCGCCGGTCCGCCGGCGCCTCACCTACGGGGCCGCCGCGGCCGTGGTGAGCGGGTGCGCCGCGGTCGGGGCCCGGGCCACCGGCCCCTCGACCGACTGGTACGCCGCCCTGGACAAGCCCCGATGGCAGCCGCCCACCTGGGCCTTCCCGGCGGTCTGGACGCCGCTGTACGCCACCCTCGCCTGGAGCGCCGGCCACGCCCTGAACGAGAGCCGGGGTCCCGGTGAGCGGCGGGCGGTCGCCGCCGCCTTCGGCGCGGACCTGGCCCTCAACGCGGCCTGGACCTGGCTGTTCTTCGGCCGCCGCAGCACCACCGCCGGGGTCTGCGGCACCCTGCTCCTCGACGCCGCCAACGTCGGCCTGCTGCGCCGGCTGGCCCGCACCGACCGCAAGGCAGCCGCCGCGCTGGTGCCGTACGCCGCGTGGTGCGCGTTCGCCACGGCGCTCGGCGCGGACATCCACCGCCGCAACCGGTGAGCGGCGCTACGCCTCGTCCGGTTCCGGGCGCCGGGCCGCGCGGCGGCGCAGCCACAGGGGCAGCGCGTACCAGGACAGCACGAACCACAGCATGACCACGCCGACGAGGAGTTCGGCCAGCAGACCGGGCACGACGACGTGCAGGATCAGCAGCAGGGCGCAGCCGAGGGTGAGCGCCAGCAGCGCCATCCCGCACATCATGAACCGGTGCGCGATCTCCACCGTCTCGTCCTTCATGCGCTGGCCGGAGAGGAAGCGGTGGATCGAGACCGGCGCGATCAGGGCCGCGGTGGCCGAGGCGCCGAAGACCACGGTCAGCACGTAGACGACATGGTCGAAGGTGTCCAGGCCGTGGAAGCGGGGCGTGAAGGCGACGCTCAGCAGGAAGCCGAAGAGGATCTGGACGCCCGTCTGGGCGACCCGGGTCTCCTGCATGATCTCGTTCCACCGCCGGTTGACCCGCTCCCGCGGCGACTCCTCGGCGTCCAGCCCCTCCGGCGCCGGCGTGGCCGGTCTCGCGGTCATGGCCATGTAAACCTCCCGTAATAGAAAGTTCAAATGCCCACTTCCGGCGGGTGCATGCCGTCCCTCGGCGGCGCACCCTTGACCTCGACTCCGGTCGAGGTCGGAGGCTGGTCGCATGGACGCCACAGAGACGACCGAAGAGATCCAGGACGTGCGGCGGCGGCTGCGCACCCTGACCGACCGCGCCGAGATCGCCGACCTGCTCGACCGCTACCTGCGCTCCCTGGACGACGGCGTCATCGACGACGCCTGGGGCCGCGCCTTCCACACCGAGGACGTCACCGCCCGGATGCCCGTCGGCACCGTCCAGGGGCGCGAGGCCGTGGTGGACCGGGTGCGGCGGGGGATGGCGCTGTTCGACAGGACGGTGCACCTGGGCACCAACGCGGTCATCGAGGTCGACGGCGACCGGGCCACCGCCCGGGGCGCGCAGCTGAGCACCCACGTCCTCGCGGACGGCACCCCGGGCGTCTTCGTCTCCGCCGGCCACACCGACACGGAGCTGACCCGGACGGCCGACGGCTGGCGGATCTCCGCCACCACCCTGACGGTGGTGTGGACCCGGGGCACCCCGCCCCGCCTCCCCGAGGACATCGCACCGGCACCCGGCACCGCCGGGCGCTGACCAGCGGGCGAGCAAGATCATGGCAAGCTGGCCCGTATGACGTCAGCCGAGCCGGACGAGCCCCGCGAGCCGGTGCGCGCCGCCCTCACCGTGGCCGGGCGCCGCCTGTCCTACCTGGACTTCGGCGGCCCCGGCCGCCCCCTGCTCGCCCTGCACGGGCACTTCGGGGAAGGCCGCACCTTCACCCGGCTGGCCCGGGACCTGGGCGAGGAGTGGCGGGTGATCGCCCCCGACCAGCGCGGCCACGGCCGCTCCGACCGCCCCGCCGACTACACCCGGGCCGGCTACGTGGCCGACGCCGCCGCCCTCCTCGCCCATCTCGGCCTCACCGGCGTCGTCGTGCTCGGCCACTCGCTCGGCGGCGTCAACGCCTACCAGCTCGCCGCCCGCGACCCCGCCCTGGTCCGGGCGCTGGTCGTGGAGGACATCGGCGCCGAAGTCCACGACGACCTGTCCTTCAGCCTCTCCTGGCCGCACCGCGCCCCCACCCGGGCGGCGCTCCTCGACCGGCTCGGCGACTCGGCGCCCCACCTGGCCGACGCCGTGCGCGAGCACCCCGACGGATGGGGCCTCGCCTTCGACCCGAAGGACATGAACGCCTCCCAGGAGCGACTCAACGGCGACCACTGGACGGACTGGCTCGCCGGCGACTGCCCCGCGCTGCTGGTGCGCGGCAGCCGCAGCACGGTCCTCGACGCCGGCCTCGCGCGGCGGATGACGGAGCGGCGGCCCGGCACCCGGCTGGTCGAACTCGACGCCGCGCACGGCGTCCACCAGACGGTCCCGGACGCGTTCGCCGCCGAGGTGCGGCGGTTCCTCAGCGCCCTGTGACGCGCCCCTCGACTCCGGCGGACCCCAGGATGCCCGTCGCCGTGAACGGCTCGGCCGCCTGGAGGCGGGGCAGTTCGCGGCGCGAGAGCGAGGTGACGACCGCCGGCATCGCGGCCCGCACCAGCTGCGTGGAGCGCAGCCACCCGGGCACGTACACCGCGGCCCGGCGCCGCTCCGCCGCGTCCACCAGCCGGCTCGCCACATGGGCCGCGGAGTACATCCGACGCGCGGGCGGCGGCATGTGCCGGCGCAACTCGCGCAGCACCGCGTGCTCGTCGGCGTCGCGCACCATGTCGGTGTCCGTCCAGTTGATGTAGGCGATGCCCACGCCCACGTGCCGGTGGGCCAGTTCGGCCCGCAACGCGTGCGCGAACGCCTCCGCGCCCGCCTTCGAGGCGCAGTACGCGCTCATCATCGGCGCCGCGCCGATCGCGGCGAGGGAGGCCACCTGGAGGAAGTAGCCGCGGGTGGCGAACAGGTCGGCCAGGAAGGCCCGGGCGGTGATCGCGCTGCCCGTCAGGTTGACGTCCACGACCCGGCGCCAGACGGCCGGATCGGTCTCGTGGAAGGGCCCGCCCTCGGCCACGCCCGCGTTGGCGACGACCACGGAGGGCCGGCCGAGGCGTTCGCGTACGTCGTCGGCGGCGCGGGCCATCGCCTCGTCGTCCCGCACGTCCGCCCGGCAGCACACACTCGGCCCCGGCAGGGTCTCGGCCGTCCGGGCCAGCGCCGCCGGGTCCCGGCCGAGCAGCGCCACCGCCGCGCCCCGCGCCGACAACTCCCGGGCCAGGGCCGCGCCCAGACCGCGGGTCGCGCCGGTCACCACGGCGACCCGGCCGCGCAGCGGACTCACCTCCGCCATGCCGGCGCTCCTCTCCGCGCGGGCCGCCCGTCCGCCCTGCCCACGGTAGCCGCGGGCCCCGGGATCCGCCCCTCCGGTCAGGCGCGGGAAGGACCGGGCGGCCAGCAGGAAGGCGAGGGTGGTGAGGATGAAGGGCCAGGTGAGGGCCCGGCCGCCGGAGGGCGCGAGCAGCGCGGCGACCGCCGGGGTGACGGCCGTCGCGGTCACCGCGCCGAGCAGCGCGTAGAGCAAGGTGGCCCGGGTGGCGGCCAGCAGCGCCCCGCACAGCGCGAGGGCGACGAGGACCGCGTTGCAGCCCAGGGTGCCGTCGGCCACCCGGGCGGCCGGCGCGCCCAGCGCCCAGGCGGTCAGCAGGCCGGCCGCGCTGCCGCAGCAGGCGACCAGGCCCGCCGTCCGGCTGGCCAGGAAGACGCCGGCGAGCAGCAGCGCCCCGAGGTGCCACTGGTCCAGGAAGAAGACCTGGGAGACGTTGCGGAAGAACGCCCGCCCCGCCTCCGCCAGGGTGAGCACGGTCGGACCCGGGACGGCGGGCGGGGCGCCGGCCGGGTTGATGCGCGGCAGCGCGGGCGCGGCCAGGACCAGCGCGCCCGCCAGCAGGCAGTAGGGCAGGGTCAGCGACGGCAGGTCCCAGGCGGCCAGCAGCCGGACCGCGGCCGCGGTGACGACGGTGACCACCACACTCCCGGTCAGCGCGAGCAGCGCCGTGGCGGGCCGGTCGGCCTCCAGGAGCACCGCGCAGCACAGGGCCAGCAGGAAGGAGTTGAAGCCCTCCAGGCCCGGTTCCAGGCGCCCGCGCCCGACTCCCAGCAGGCGCGCGGTGGCCGTGCCCACCAGGGCGCCCCCGAGCCCGTACGCGCCGTACCGCCAGTCGGCCGCGGCCAGCGCCAGGCAGACGACGGCGCCGGCCCGCGCGTCGGCCAGCAGCACCACCTGCGACGGCCCGCGCAGTACCTGCGCGGCGAACCCGGTGCCTCGCACGCCCCCACCTCTTCACTGTTTCCGCACAGCGGTATCTGAATTCCGTCATACGGTACCGGGTTGTCGAGCCGCGCAGGGCTCGGCGGCGGAGGGCGAGCGTGCCGCCCGCCAGAAGGGGCACAAGCAACGGCACCGCACCACCGCCCCGAACCCAGGAGAAATGTCATGGTCATCGCAGGCATCCTCGCCTTCTGCGTCCTGCTGGCGATCCTCGCCTTCGTGCTGCCCCGGCTCTCCCGGCATCCGCAGAACGGCGCGCAGCGCACACTCGGCGCCGGTTCCCGGGCCGGCGCCAAGGCGCCCGGCGTACTCGGGAAGCTCTTCAGCAAGCCCTTCAGCTCCAGCTCCCGCGCCGTGGGCCACAGCGGCTCCGCCGGCCGCAAGGCTCGCGGGCGGATGCCCTTCTAGTCCGCTTCCGGATCTTCGGTGCGTCGCCCCGAGGCATCGCGCGACGTGATCGTGGAAGGAGGGGGGCATGACTGATCGCACGCATGAACCGGCCTCCCACGACTTCTACGACTTCGAGGGCGCGCTGCCCGACGACGAGCGCAAGATCCTCGACCGGACCCGCCGGTTCATGCGCGAGGAGGTCGCCCCGCTGGTCAACGAGGCGTGGACGGCGGGGCGCTTCCCCCTCGAACTGGTCGCCCGCTTCCGCGACAGCGGCCTCGCCGGGCTGTCCTACGAGGGATACGGCGAGCACCGCCCCGCCGTCAGCCACCTGCTGACCGGGATGATGGCGATGGAGATGAGCCGGGTGGACGCCTCGGTGGCGACCTTCTTCGGCGTCCACAACGGCCTCGCCATGTACGCGGTCCACTCCGGCGGCGACGAGGAGCAGCGCGAGCGCTGGCTGCCCGGCATGGCCGCGATGGACACGATCGGCGCGTTCGCCCTGACCGAGCCGCTGGACGGCTCCGACGTGGCCGCCGGCATGCGCACCACCGCCCGGCGCGAGGGCGACGAGTGGATCCTCGACGGCGCCAAGCGCTGGATCGGCAACGCCACCTTCGCCGACCTCGTCGTGGTCTGGGCACGTGACGTCGAGGACGACCAGGTCAAGGGGTTCGTGGTCGGCAAGGACGCCCCCGGCTTCACCGCGCGCCGCATCGAGAACAAGACCTCCCTGCGCATCGTGGAGAACGCCGACATCACCCTGCAGGGCGTCCGGGTGCCCGAGCGCGACCGGCTCCAGAACGTCGCGTCCTTCCGCGACGTCGCCGAGGTGCTGCGGGCCACCCGCAGCGGCGTAGCCTGGCAGGCCCTCGGCGTGATGATCGGCGCCTACGAGGCGGCCCTGGCCTACGCGCACGAGCGGGAGCAGTTCGGCCGCCCGCTGGCCGGCTTCCAACTCGTGCAGGACCTGCTCGTCAAGTGCCTCGGCAACATCACCGCCTGTTGGGGCATGCTGCTCCAGCTCGCCCGGCTCCAGGACGCGGGCGTCTTCAAGGACGAGCACTCCTCGCTGGCCAAGGCCCACGTCACCGCGCGGATGCGCGAGGTCGTCGCCTGGGCGCGGGAGATCTTCGGCGGCAACGGCATCGTGCTCGACTACGACGTGGCCCGCTTCTTCGCCGACGCCGAGGCCATCTACTCGTTCGAGGGCACCCGGGAGATGAACACCCTCATCGTCGGCAAGGCGGTCACCGGCGAGAGCGCCTTCGTCTGAGCGCCCGAGCCCGGTCCGCCCGCACCTCGCCGGTGCGGGCGGACCGCGGAGTCTCAGACTCCGGCCGCCTCCCTGCGCTCAGCCCTTCGTCGCGCCGCCAGCGCCGGGTCGGGGGACGGCACGGCGGCCAGCAACCGCCGGGTGTAGGCGTCGCGCGGCGCCCCGTACACCTCCTCCGCCGGGCCGCACTCCACCACCCGGCCCCGCCGCATCACCGCCAGCCGGTCGCTGACCTGCCGCACCACGGCCAGGTCGTGGGCGATGAACACCAGGGCGAGCCCCAGCTCCCGGCGCAACTCGTCGAGCAGCGCGACCACCTGGGCCTGCGTCGTGACGTCCAGCGCCGAGACCGGCTCGTCGCAGACCAGCACCCGGGGCCCGGCGGCGAGCGCGCGGGCGATGCCGACCCGTTGCCGCTGGCCCCCGCTGAACTCGTGCGGGTAGCGGTCGTGGTGCCCGGCCTCCAGACCGACCCGCTCGAGCAGCTCCGCCACCCGCTCCCGCACCGCCGGATCCCGCTCCCCGCGGGCCCGCAGCGGGTCGGCGACCGACTCGCCCACGGTGCGCCGGGGGTTGAGGGAGGAGACCGGGTCCTGGAACACCATCTGCACGTCCGGCCGCACCCCGCTCACCGGCACGCCGTCCCGCAGCACCCGGCCGGCCGTCGGCGGGAGCAGCCCCACCAGCATCCGGCCCAGCGTCGTCTTCCCGCTGCCGCTCTCGCCCACGACGCCGAGCGTCTCGCCCCGGCGGACCTCCAGGGACACGCCGTCGACCGCCGTGAACGCCCTCGGCCCGCGCCCGAAGACCCGGCGCAGCCCGTCGGCGGCCAGCACCACCGGCGCGGTCTCCCCGGATCCCCCGGCCGCCTCCGCCGGGCCCCGCCGCCGGGGCACGTCCACCCGGGGCACCGCCTTCAGCAGCCGCCGGGTGTACGGCGCGGCCGGCGCGCCCAGCACCTCGCCCACCGGGCTGTGCTCGACCGCCCGGTGTCGGTGGCGAGGTCCGGCACCACCTTGGCGCCCTCGGCGCCGTTCTCCCGGTTGCGGGTCGTCAGGGTGCGGAAGACCAGGGAGGGGATGTTGCCGCCGCCGGAGGTGTACAGGCGCGCGGGGTCGAAGTCCTCCTGCGGGTCGGCGTTGAGCACGCTGAGCGTGACGCCCTCGTGGGGCGCGGTGTCGGCGTCGCCGGACTTCGCGTCCTGGTCCTCGGGCCCGCACGCGGCGGCACCGGCCGTCACGAGCAGGCTGACGGTCAGCGCGGCGGCGGCGCGCGATCTGCGGGACGGATGACGCATCGGAGGACGACCTCTCGGACGAGCCGTCCCGGATCTCGGGACGGCGGTGACACAGGGGAAGGGTGTGGCGGACGGCACGGCTCCGGGCGCGGGGCGGAGCAGCGCGACCACGAGGCGACGAAATGCTGAACGGGCGTGCGCCAGGCACCGGGAAAGGCGCCGCGCGCGCCGGAGGCGGACGTCAGCGACAGAGGATGTCGGCCACGCAGAGCGGGGTCACGCCGATCAGCGCCAGCTCGATGGCGGCGCGTGCGGAGGCGTGCTGGGACGACATGCGCTGAACCATGACCGAACGTGCGAGCGATGTCAAAGCACGTTCGGCCGGAACGGCGCCGGCACTTGGAACGCCGACACATGCTTGTCACAAACGACGGGGAATCGGCCGCGGGGCCCGCCCGGTTCCCGTAGTCATGACTATCGGAGTGGCGCTGCACACGACGGACACCGAGAACCAGATCGACGCCACCGTGGAACTGGCGAGGCAGGCGGCGGACGCCGGAATCCGCTCGGCCTGGTTCGGCCAGACCCTCGGCGCCGACTCACCCCAACTCGCCGCGATCGTCGGCCGGGAGGTGCCGGAGCTGCAGGTGGGCACCTCCGCGATCCCGATCGTCGGCCGCCACCCGCTCACCGTGGCCTCCCAGGCCCTCACCGCGCAGGCGGCCACGCACGGCCGCTACCACCTCGGCATCGCGCTGGGCAGCAAGCTGATCGGGGAGGGGGCGTTCGGCCTCCCCTTCGAGCGGCCCGTCGCCCGGCTGCGCGAGTTCCTCACCGTGCTGCGCCAGGTGACCGGCACCGGCACGGCCGACTTCCACGGCGAGCTGATCACCGCCGGCACCCCCGTGCCGGCCGTCGTGCCGGGCGCCGACGACGGGGTGCCGATCCTCGTGGCCGCGATGGGCCCGCAGGCCCTCAAGGTCAGCGGCGAACTCGCGGACGGCATCCTGCCCTACCTCGCCGGGCCCCGCGCCCTGGAGGAGCACATCGTCCCGGCCGTCACCGCCGCCGCCGAGGCCGCCGGACGCCCGGCGCCGCGCGTGGTGGCCCTGGTGCCCGGCGTGGTCACCGACGACGTGGCCGGCGTCCGCGAGAAGGCGGCCGGACAGCTGGCCTTCTACGAGCAGATCCCCTCCTACGCCCGGTCCATCGAGGCATCCGGCGCCCGGCGCGCGGTGGACCTGGCCGTGATCGGCGACGAGCGCGCGGTCGCCGAGGAGGTGCGCCGCTACCGGGACGCCGGTGCCACCGAGGTGGCGTTCTCCCTGACCGACCTCGCCGGGGACGCCGACCGGCTGCGCACCTGGGCCCTGCTGGGGGAGCTGGCCGGCTGAGCCGCCGGAGTCGTGCGCGGGGCGCCGGTGCCGACAATGGAGGTACGGCGGCGGGGCGGTGCCCCGGGCGGGGGCCGCGGGGCCGCGGGAAGGAGCCGCCATGCCGACGCGGTCGTCGTCCCCCGAGCGCGCGCCGGCCGCGCGGCGGGCGGTGCGGGTCACCGCCGCCGCGAGCGCCGTCTTCTACCTGGCGGTGTACGTCCTCGACGCGCCGGTCGGCGGGCTCTACGGCTTCTTCGCGCCCGTCGCGCTCGGCATCCTGTCCCCGCTGCCCGGCTCCGGCCGCGACCGCGCGCTCACCGTGCTGCGGGTGCTGCCCGCCGCCCTCGCCCTCACCGCGCTCGGCACCGCCCTCGCCGTGGCCACGGCGCCGGCCGTCGCGGGGATGGTCGTCGTCGGCTTCGCGCTCGCCTTCGGAGGCGCCCTCGGCCCGGCCGCCGCCGGCGCCGCGCCGGGGCTCCAGCTGTTCTACATCCTCGCCTGCTTCCCGCCGTACGTCCCGGACGCCCTGCCCGAACGGCTGCTCGGCCTGCTCACCGGCGGCACCCTGCTGGCGCTGTGCGAGTGGCTGCTGCTGCCGGCGCCCGCCGCGGTGCGCTACCGGCACAGGGTCGCCGCCGCGCTGGAGACCGCCGCCCACGGCGCGCGGGCCGCGGCGGCCGGCGGCCCGGCCGACCCCGCCCTGGCCCGGGAGCTGTGCGCGGCCGGCCAGCGGCTGCGGCTCTCCCGGCTGCCGCCCGCCGTGCGTCCCACCGGCGCCGGGCGCACCGCCCGCGGGCTCGCCCAGACCGGCTCCGCCACCCGGCGGCTCCTCGACCAGCTGGCCCGGACCGCCGGGTGCCCCGCCCCGCCGCCGGACCGCGACCTCGCCTCGGCGACGCTGCTGCACGGTGTCGGCGCGGAGTGCGCCGCCATGGCGCGCGACCTGCGGGGCCGGGGCCCCGTGGCCGGCCCCGAGGCACTGGAGGAGATGGTCGCGGAGTTCCTCGCCGCCCGCGCCCGGGCGGCGCTCGCGGAGCGCCCCCCGCCGCCGGACGTCCTGCGCCGGCAGGCCGCCGTGCTCGCCACCGCGTCCTCGGCCGTCACCGCCCGGACCGCCCTGTCCGTCGCGCTGGGCGGCCAGCGCGAGGTGGCCGGGCTGCCGGCCGAGCAGTTCTGGTACGCGGCCCCCTCCTCGGCCCGGCTGCTGCTGCGCCGCCTCGCCGGCAACCTGACGCCCCGCTCGGTGGTGTTCCAGAACGCGGTGCGCACGGCCCTCGGGCTCGGCGTCGCACGCCTGGTCGCCGGCTCCCTCGACCTGTCCCACGGCTTCTGGGTGCTGCTCGCCGTGCTGACCCTGGGCCGCACGACGGCCGGCGCCACCTGGTCGGCGGTGCGCTCCGCGGTGGCCGGCACCTTCGCCGGGGCGCTGGCGGCGGCCGGCCTCGCGCTGGGGGCGGGCGGGGCCACGGAGGTGTACGCCGCGGCCCTCGTCCCGGTGATGCTGCTGGCCTTCACGGTGGGCCCGGTGGCCGGTGTCGCCTGGGCGCAGGGGCTGTTCACCCTCGTCGTCTCCACCGCCTTCGCCCAGCTGGAGCCGATCACCTGGCACATCGGCGAGGCGCGCGCGGTGGACGTCCTCACGGGCTCCGCCGTCGGCCTCCTGTGCGGCGTCCTGGCCTGGCCCGCGGGCGCCGCCCCCGAGGTCCGCCGCGGCATGGCCGCCCTCCTCCGTCAGGCGGCCGCCCTGCTCCCGGCCACGGTGACGACGACCCTCGCCCCGCCGCCGGCACCCGGCTCCGCAGGGGACCCGTGGCGGACCCTGCACCGGCTCCGGCTGGCCGAGGCCGCCTACGCGCAGCTCCGGTGCGAGCCCGGGCGTGGGCGGGGGCGGCCCGAGCGGGACTGGTCCGCCGCGCTGAACTGCGGCGTCCACACCCTGGTCGGCGCCTACTGGCTGCCCCGCGCCCCGGTGGCCGGCGCAGTGCCCGCCGACGCGGTCCGGTGGGCGTGCGCGGCCGCCGGGTCGACGGCGGCGCACATGGCCCGGGCCGCCGCCTTCCCGCCGGGCGGCGTCCGGCCGCGCCCGCCGCGCGTGCCGGCGACGGTGGAGTCGGCGGTGCCGCCGGGCGTGCTCCCGGTCCTGATGGACGTGGAGAACTGGCTGGCGACCCTGTCGGCCGACCTCGCGGCCATCAGCGAGGGCGCGACCGGCTCCGCTCAGGGCTCGACCGGCCCCGCTCAGGGCTCGACGGGCGCCGGCTCCCCGGGCGGCTCGGTCAGCTGGTCCCGTACGTAGCCCCAGACCACGGCGATCAGCGCCGCCGCCGGCACCGCCAGCAGGCTGCCCACCACGCCGGCCAGGTTGCCGCCCAGCGTCACCACGAGCAGCACCACCGCCGCGTGCAGGCCGAGCCCGCGGCTCTGGATGATCGGCTGGAAGACGTTGCCCTCCAGCTGCTGCACCACCACGATGATCGCCAGCACGATCAGCGCGTCCGTCACCCCGCCCGACACCAGGGCGATGAGCACCGCGACGAACCCGGCGAACAGCGCCCCCACGATCGGCACGAAGGCGGAGACGAAGGTCAGCACCGCCAGCGGCAGCACCAGCGGCACGTTCATGATCCACAGGCCGAGCCCGATGAACACCGCGTCGAGCAGCCCGACCAGCGCCTGCGAGCGGACGAAGGCACCCAGCGTCTGCCAGCCGCGCCGGGCCACCACCGGCACGTCGGTGGCGAGCCGGCCCGGCAGCTGGCGGGTGAGCCAGGGCAGGAAGCGCGGCCCGTCCTTGAGGAAGAAGAACATCAGGAAGACCGCGAGGACCGCGGTGACCAGGCCGTTCACCACGGAGCTGACGCCGGTGGCGACCGTGGTCAGCGTGGCGCCGAGGCCGTCCTGGGCGCGCGCCATCGCCGAGTCGACGGCCTTGTCCACCTGGTCGTCGCCTATGTTCAGCGGCGGCCCGGCCGCCCAGTCGCGCAGCCGCTGCACGCCCTCGGCGACCCCGTCGGTCAGCTGGTCGGTCTGCGAGGCCATCGGCACCGCGATCAGCGCCACGATCCCGGCGGCGACCAGCAGGAACCCCACGGTCACCACGGACGCGGCCAGGGCCGGCGGCCACCCCCGCCGGCGCAGGAACCGGGCCGCGGGCCAGGTCAGCGTGGTCAGCAGCAGACCCAGCACGAGCGGCCACACGACCGACCACATCCGGCCGAGCAGCCACAGGGTCACCGCGGCCATGGCGAGGACCAGCAGCGTGTCGAGACTGACGCGAGCGGTGGTGCGCAGCGCGCCGCGGGTGCGCGCGGAATCCAGGGTGGCAGACATGCGCGTCACCCTAAGGGGCGCACTCGATCACGCGTGCGATGCCGCGCGAACCATGGTGGACGAGCCCTGAGGAAGCGCCGGTATGCGGCTTATGTGCCACGCTGAAGAGCGTGACGGCCGACGTTGAGGAACCGCCCACCCGGGACGACCGCGCCTTCTTCGGGCAGCCCAGGGGTCTGCTCACCCTGTCGGGTCTGGAGGTCTGGGAGCGCTTCTCGTTCCTCGGCATGCAGGCCATCCTGGTGCTGTACTTCGCCGACACGGTCGCGCACGGCGGCCTCGGCATGGACGAGGGCACCGCGGCCTCCGTGTCCGCCGCCTACGGCACCCTCGTCTACCTGGTCTCCGTCGCCGGCGGCTGGCTCGCCGACCGCATCCTCGGCTCCTACCGCGCCGTCCTGTGGGGTGGCGTCCTCATCGCGCTCGGCCACTACTCGATGGCCGTGCCCACCGCCACCATGACCTGGGTCGGCCTCGGTCTGATCAGCGCCGGCACCGGCCTGCTCAAACCCAACGTCGCCGCGATGGTCGGCAAGCTCTACGCCACCGACGACGAGCGCCGCGACGCCGGCTTCGCCCTCTACTACATGGGCATCAACATCGGCGCCTTCGCCGGCCCCCTGATCACCGGCTGGCTCGGCGAGCACCAGGGCTGGCACTGGGGCTTCTCGGCCGCCGCCTTCGGCATGACCCTCGGCCTGATCCAGTACGTCGCCGGGCGGCGCCACCTGGCGGGCCGCAAGCACGCCGCCGAGTTCGCGCTGAGCCCGCCCGCACTGCGCCGCGCGGTCCGGCTGATGATCGTCGGCGCCGTGGCCTTCGCCGCGCTGTGCGGCCTGCTCGCCGGGGTCGGCTGGCTCACCATGGACCGGTTCGTGGACGTGCTCACGATCGTCTCGGTGATCGCCCCCGTCGTCTACTTCTGGGTGATGTTCACCAGTCCCCGGGTCAGCGCCGAGGAACGCGGGCGGCTGCGGCCCTACATCGTGCTCTTCCTCGCCTCGGTCGTCTTCAACTTCATCCTCTTCCAGGCGTACTCGACGATGATCCTGCTGGCCTCCACCAACGCCCGCAGCACCATCCTCGGCTTCGACTTCCCCTCCAGCTGGTACGCCTCCGCGCTCGGCGCCTTCGAGGTGGCCCTCGCCCCCGTGGTCGCCGCCGTCTGGGTGCGGCTCGGCCGCCGCCAGCCGCACGTCTCCAACAAGATCGCCCTCGGCGTGATCCTCGGCGGTCTGTCCTTCCTGCTCATGGTGATCCCCACCTCGGGTCACTCCGGCGACGACTACCTGATGGCCGCCTGGTGGATCGTCGGCTCCTACCTGCTGCTCGGCCTCGGCGACGTGCTCCTGGAGACGTCCGGCCTCTCGGCCAGCAGCAAGCTCGCCCCGCGGGCCTTCTCCAGCCAGACCATGGCCCTGTGGTTCCTCTCGCTGGCCATGGCCAACGGCATCCAGGCCCAGGTGGTCAAGGTCTACGACGACGTCTCCCACCCCGCCTACTTCGGCGTCAACGGCGCCGTGGCCGTCCTCCTCGGCCTGGTCGTCGTCGCCCTCGCGCCCTGGCTGCGCCGCACCATGCACCCCGTCCACTGAAACAGCCCACCGGCCCGCCGGAAGGTACCGCCCATGCGCATCGCCACGGACTTCCCGTACGAGACGACCCGCGAGGACGTCCGCATCCCGATGCCGGACGGCACCCGGCTGTACGCGCGGATCTGGCGCCCCGTCACCGGCGAGCCGGTCCCCGCCCTCCTGGAGTACCTGCCCTACCGCCTCAGCGACTGGACCGCGCCCCGCGACAGCCAGCGCCACCCCTGGTACGCCGGACACGGCTACGCCTCCGTCCGCGTCGACGTGCGCGGGCACGGCAACAGCGAGGGCCTGCCCGGCGACGAGTACGACGCCACCGAACTCGCCGACGGCGTCGCGGTCGTCGAATGGCTCGCCGCGCAGCCCTGGTGCGACGGCGGGGTCGGCATGTTCGGCATCTCCTGGGGCGGCTTCAACTCCCTGCAGATCGCCGCCCTCGCCCCCGAACCCCTCAAGGCCGTCGTCACCGTCTGCTCCGCCGACGACCGCTACGACAACGACGTGCACTACATGGGCGGCTCCGTCCTCGGCGTCGACATGCACGCCTGGGCCGCCACCATGCTGGCCTTCGTCTGCCGCCCGCCCGACCCGGAGTACGCCGGGGAGGACTGGCGCGAGCTGTGGCTGACCCGCCTGGAGGACGTCGACCCCTTCCTGCACACCTGGCTCGCCCACCAGACCCGCGACGCGTACTGGCGGCACGGCAGCGTCTGCGAGGACTACGGCGCGATCGGGGCCGCCGTCCTCGCGGTCGGCGGCTGGCACGACCCGTACCGCGACACCGTGCTCCGCCTGGTGGAGCACCTGCCGGCCGACCGGGTGCGCGGGCTGATCGGCCCCTGGTCCCACCAGTACCCGGACCGGGGCCTGCCGCCGGGCCCGGCGATCGGCTTCCTCCAGGAGACGCTGCGCTGGTGGGACCAGCACCTCAAGGGCCGGGACACCGGCATCATGACGGAACCGCTGCTGCGCTCCTGGATCAGCGACTCGCACCGCCCCGCCACCGTCTACCCCGAACTCCCCGGCCGCTGGGTCGGCGACACCGCCTGGCCGTCCCCGAACGTCACCCCCTCCACCCACACCCTGGGCGGCGACCCGGTCCTCGTCCGCTCCCCGCAGCACACCGGCGTCGACGCCGGGCGCTTCTTCCCGTTCGGCAACGACGCCGACCTGCCGCCCGACCAGCGCGAGGAGGACGCCCGCTCCGCCTGCTACGAGTTCCCCGTCACCGACGCCCCGGTCGAGATCCTCGGCCGCCCCCGGGTCACCCTGCGGCTGCGCATGGACGTGCCCTTCGGACAGGTGGTCGCCCGGCTGTGTGACGTGGCGCCCGACGGCTCCTCCACGCTGGTCACCCGGGGCGCCCTCAACCTCGCGGCACGCGAGGGCCGCGACCGGAGCGTGCCCTGGCCGCCCGGCGCCACCGAGACGGTCACCTTCGAGCTCAACGGCATCGGCCACGCCTTCCCGGCCGGCCACCGCGTCCGCCTCGCCGTCTCCTCCGCCTACTGGCCCTGGATCTGGCCGCAGTCCGGCTCTGCGGCGGGCTTCGTCCTCGACCCGGCCGGCTCCGCGCTCGAACTCCCCGTACGCGACGGCGACACCTCCGCCGAGGACGCCGCCATCGCCTTCGAACCGCCCGAGCAGGCCGAACCGCTGCGCGTCGCCGTGCCCGCGACCCTGGAGGAGGAGCGACCCGAGCGGCTGGTGGTGCGGGACGTCGCCGAGGGCGTGTGGCGTCTGGAGGTCGACCCGCGCTACGGCGGCACCCGCGTCTACCCCGACGGCCTGGAGTTCTCCGAGGACGCGCTGGAGACGTACACCATCCAGCAGGACGACCCGCTCTCCGCCCGGGCCCGGTCCGCCTGGACGATCCGGCTGCACCGCCCGGAACGCGGCTGGGACGTGCGCATCGAGACGCGCTCAGAGACCGCCTGCGACGCGACGGACTTCCTCGCGACCAACGAGGTCGTCTGCCGCGAGGGCGAGCAGGTCGTCTTCCACCGCACCTGGGAGCGGCGGATCCCCCGGGTGGCGCGCACGGAGGACTGACCGCCGTCCGCCTGCCGAGATGCCCGGCTGCGCGGGAATGGCAGGGGGGCCGGCCGTCGTTGACGACGATCATGCGTGAACCCTCCGCTCGGCCCGCCGATTCCGCCGCCGCCCGCATGCCGCTCGCCGTCTACATCCTCGGCCTGTCCGTGTTCGCCCTGGGCACCAGCGAGTTCATGCTCTCCGGCCTGCTGCCGCCCATCGCCGACGACATGGACGTGTCGATCCCGCGCGCCGGACTGCTGATATCGGCCTTCGCCATCGGCATGGTGATCGGCGCCCCGCTGCTCGCCGCCGCGACCCTGCGGCTGCCGAGGAAGACCACCCTGGTCGCGCTGATCTCGGTCTTCGGCCTCGGCCAGATCGCCGGCGCCCTCGCCCCGAGCTACGGCGTCCTGTTCGCCTCCCGCGTGGTCAGCGCCCTGGCCTGCGCCGGGTTCTGGGCGGTGGGCGCGGCCGTCGCCGTCGCGATGGTGCCGTTCACCGCGCGGGCCCGGGCCATGGCGGTGATGATCGGCGGCCTGTCCATCGCCAACGTGCTCGGCGTCCCGGCGGGCGCCTTCCTCGGCGAACACCTCGGCTGGCGCTCCGCGTTCTGGGCCGTGGGCGCAGCCTCCGCCGTCGCCCTCGTCGGCGTGGTCACCCTCATCCCGCGCATCCCGCTGCCCGAGCGGCGCCCCCGGCTGCGCGGCGAACTCGCCATCTACCGGGACCGGCAGGTGTGGCTGGCCATCGCGATGACCGCCCTCTCGGCCGGCGGCGTCTTCTGCGCCTTCTCCTACCTCGCCCCGCTGCTCACGGACGTCGCCGGCCTCCCCGACGGCTGGGTCCCCACCGTGCTGGCCCTCTTCGGCCTCGGCGCGCTGGTCGGCACGACTGTCGGCGGCCGGGTCGCCGACGCCCACCTCTTCGGCGTGCTCGTCTCGGGCATCACCGCCTCCACCGTGCTGCTCGCCGCCCTCGCGCTGGCCGCGTCCAGCCTCGCCGCCGTGATCGCGCTCTCCTTCCTGCTGGGCGTCTCCGCCTTCTACACCGCCCCCGCGCTCAACGCCCGCCTGTTCAACGTCGCCGGCGCCGCCCCCACCCTCGCAGGCGCCACCACCACGGCCGCGTTCAACCTGGGCAACACCG
Organism: Streptomyces sp. NPDC048182; assembly: GCF_043202555.1. Taxonomy (NCBI): domain Bacteria; kingdom Bacillati; phylum Actinomycetota; class Actinomycetes; order Kitasatosporales; family Streptomycetaceae; genus Streptomyces; species Streptomyces sp. NPDC048182. The sequence goes on from NZ_JBIDAQ010000013.1 coordinate 65,171, forward strand.
GCGGCCCGTGGCTCGGCGGCACGGTCATCGACGCCGGCTTCGGCTACGCCGCCACGGCCTGGGCCGGCGCGGCCATGGCCCTGGTCGCCGTCGCCCTGGCCACCGTCTCCCTGCGCCTGCACAGCCGCTCCCGGGTGATCCGCGTCGGCCGCACCGCGGCGCAGGACCCCGAGACCGCGACGGCGGAGCGGGAGGACGCCCGCCGGGCCTGACCCCCTGCCGCGCACTCGGGTGACGTGCGGCCCCGGACGGCGCTCGCAGCCCGGCAGGCACCGCCGGGGCGTGTTGGATGCCCTCAGGAACCGGCGATTACCGGCGATTACCGGCGAAATGAGGGCGCATGGCCGAGGCGGGCAGGGAAGCGGGCACACCGGACGGACTGAAGCCGAACGCGCTCTCGTTCCTCGACGCGCTCGTCATCGGCCTCAACTCCACCTCCCCGGCGTACTCCCTGGCCGCCGTGATCGGCCCGGTCGTCGTGCTCGTCGGCGTCTACGCCCCCGGTGTGCTGCTGGCCTCCTTCGTGCCGATGCTGCTCATCGCGTCGGCGTTCTACTACCTCAACCGCGTCGACCAGGACTGCGGGACCACCTTCTCCTGGGTCACCCGGGCCATGGGCCCCTGGGCCGGCTGGCTCGGCGGCTGGGCCATCACCATGACCGGCGTGCTGGTGGTGGGCTCGCTGGCCGACGTCGCGGTCACCTTCGGCCTGCTCACCGTCGGCCTCGACGGCCTCGCCGAGAACGACGCGCTGCGCCGGGTGCTGACCGTGCTGGTCATCATCGCCATGACCGCCGTCTGCGTGGTGGGCACCGAGCTGTCCGCAAAGGTGCAGAACGTCCTCATCCTCGCCCAGGTGGTCTGCCTGCTCGCCCTCGCCGTGGTGGCCCTCTACCGGGTCTACGCCGGCACCAGCCCGCTGCACTCGCTCACCCCGTCGATCCGCTGGCTCGACCCGTTCGGCGCCGGCGGCGCGCCGCTGACCGCCGCCCTCCTCCTCGGCGTCTTCACCTACTGGGGCTGGGAGTCGGCGGTGAACCTCACCGAGGAGACCGAGGACCCGGCCACCGCGCCGGGCAAGGCCGCCGTCTGGTCGACGGTCATCCTGCTGGTCACCTACGTGGCGGTGGCCTACGCCGTCGTGGCCCAGGCAGGACCCGGCTACCTCGCGGAGAACGCCGAGGAGGAGGAGTTCCTCTTCGCCCTCCTCGCCCACGAGGCGATGGGCGGCTGGGACTGGGTGGTGCTGCTCGCCGTCTGCACCTCCGCGCTCGCCTCGACGCAGACCACGATCATCCCGGCGTCGCGCACCGCGCTCTCCATGGCCCGCCGCGGCGCCCTGCCCCGCACCTTCGGCCACGTCCACCCCCGCTTCCGCACCCCCGACGTCAGCACCTGGTGGGTGGCCGGCATCGCCATCGCCTGGTACGTGGCGGTCAACCTCATCAGCGCCAACGCCCTGTTCGACTCGCTGACCGCCCTGTCCCTGCTGATCGCCTTCTACTACGCCCTGACCGGCGTCGCCTGCGCGGTCTACCACCGGCGCCACCTCACCGACAGCGTGCGGGGCTTCCTGCTGATCGGCGCGGGCCCGCTGATCGGCGCGGGGCTGCTCGCCTGGCTCCTCGTGGAGTCGGTCGCCGACATGGCCGACCCGGCCAACTCCTACAGCGGCGTCTCCTGGTTCGGTCTCGGCCCGCCGCTGGTGATCGGCATCGGCATCACGCTGGTCGGCGTGGTCCTGATGGTCGTCCGGCGGCTCACGGCGCCGGCCTTCTGGTCGGAGCGGCCCGGCGTGGCCGACCCCGACCTCGTGCGTGCCCGGCGGTGAGCCGGACCGGTCAGCCGGCGGCCAGGCCCTCCAGATGGGCCCGGACCGTGGTGGCCGGGCGGCCGAGGAGCCCGGCCAGGTCGGGCGTGACGGTGGCGAACTCGCCCGCCCGTGCGGCGCGGAACATGCCGAGCAGCAGCCGGGCCGCGTGCTCGGGCACGCCGCTGCCGGTCAGCGTGGCGACGTACTCCTCCTCCGGCACGACGACCCGCTCGACACGACGGCCGGTGATCTCGCCGAGCAGCCCGGCGACGGCGTCGAGGTCCAGCGCCTCGGGGCCGGTCAGCGGGGGAGTGGGCCCGTCGAACCGGCCCTCCTCGGCGAGGACGGCGGCGGCGGCCTCGGCCAGGTCGTCGTGCCCGGTCCAGGAGACCGGCCCGTCGGCCGGCGCGGCCAGCGTGCCGGTGCGCAGCGCGGGGCCGGCCAGCAGGTCCAGGGTGCTCGCGTAGAAGCCGTTGCGCAGCGCGGTGTACGCCACGCCCGACTTCGCCAGCACCTTCTCGGTGGCGGCGTGGTCGGGCATCGGCGCGAAGGCCGAGGTGGCCGAGGCGCCCTGGTGGCTGGTGTACAGCACCCGGCGGGCCCCGGCCTCGCGGGCGGCCTCGACGGCGGCCGTGTGCAGGGCGAGCGCCTCGGCGCCGGTGGTCGCCGCGGAGACGACGAGGACCTGCTCGGCGCCCTCGAAGGCGTGCGCGAGCGTCTCGGGCCGCGCGAAGTCGCCCCGGCGCACCCGCACGCCGCGTTCGGCGAGCCCGGAGGCCCGTTCCGGTTCGCGGACGCTCACGCCGACGCGGTCGGCGGGGACGCGGGTCAGAAGCTGCTCGACGGTGCGGGAGCCGAGCTTGCCGGTGGCTCCGGTGACGATGATCATGACTGCTCTCGATTCCGGTGGAAACGCTGGAAACGTGTTAGTGATATCGACGGTATCACCGGTGTTCGGGTGCTGCGTTATCGTCGTTACCATGACCATGGGCAGTGAGATCGCGGGGGCGGAGAGGCCGGCGGGCCGGGCCAGGCGCGAGGACACGCGGGACCGCGTCGTGCGCACCGCCGCCCGCCTGCTGACCGAGGGCGGCACGGACGCGGTCACCACCCGCGCCGTCGCCCAGGCGGCCGGTCTGCAACCGCCCGCCCTGTACCGGCTGTTCGCCGACAAGGACGCCCTCCTGGACGCCGCCGTCGAGCACGTCTACGCCGAGCACGTCGCCGCCAAGCGGTCCGCCGCCGCGGACTCGGCGGCCGGGGAGGAGGACCCGGTCGCGGAGCTGCGCGCGGGCTGGCGCACGCAGATCGAGTTCGGTCTGGCCAACCCCGCCGCGTTCCTGCTCACCGCCGACCCCGTACGGGCCGGCAAAACCCCGGCGCTGGCCCGCGGCATGGAGGTCCTGCGCGAGCGGGTGCGCCGCGTCGCCGCCGCCGGCCGCCTGGCGGTCGCCGAGCAACGCGCCGTCGACCTGATCCACGCGGCGGGCACCGGGGCCCTGCACACCCTGCTCGCCCTGCCGCCCGAGCGGCGCGACCCGGGCCTGGCCGACGCCCTCTTCGACGCCGTCGCCCGCTCGGTGCTCACCGACGCGCCCGCCCTGCCGACGGACGACACCGCCGCCGCGGTGACGGCATTCCGCGCCCTGGTGCCCCGCCTGCCCCGGCTGAGCCCCGCCGAGGCGGCCCTCCTCGACGAGTGGCTGGGGCGCGAACGGGGCGGTGCCTAGGAGGCGGACATCGCCGACCGCATCACCGCCGCCGTGGCCCGGGCGTCGTAGTCCTCGGGGACGCCCGGCACCAAGATGATGTCGCCCGCGATGTGCCGGGAGCGCAACGGCGCGATCTCCTGGTACGCGACCGAGTCCCACCAGGCGCCGGCCCGCTCCAGGGAGGGGAAGCCGATCACCACGACATGGCCCGGCCAGGCGCCCTCCTTCACCTCGTGCTGCGCGCCGTGCACCAGGAAGCGGCCACCGAAGGGCTCGAAGGTCGACGGGATGCGCTCGATGTACTCGGCGATGTCGGGGTGCGGGGCGACGTCACGCAGATGGGCGATGGCGTAGGCGGTCATGGCCGGGGTCCTTCCGGAGGGTCGGGCTCGATGACCCCGATCCTTCCGGGACCGGGGTCATGGGTCGATTACCTGACGGGTAACCCCGGCCCGGTGCCCCGAGGGGGGCGGCCTGCGTGCCCGCCGCGCCACCGGCGAGGACATGCCGTCCGCCGGGTGGGCGCGGTGGCCGCTTAGGATCACCCGCATGGCTCTGCGACCCGTGCAGGTGAACATCAAGGCCGTCGACAGCAGGGCCGTCGGCCGCTTCTGGGCCCAGGCACTCGGCCTGCACGCCCACCACCTCGACGTCACCACCTACGTCGGACCCGCCGGCGGCCTGGTCTGGCCGGACCCGCACACCCTCGGCATCGACGTCGTGCCGGTCCCGGGACCGAAGACGGCGGCCAAGAACCGTACGCACCTCGACCTCGCCACCACCTCCGCGGAACACCAGGCCGAAGTGGTCGCCCGCCTGACGGCCCTGGGCGCGACGCCCGTGGATGTCGGCCAGGGCGACGTGCCGTGGACGGTCCTCGCCGACATCGAGGGCAACGAGTTCTGCGTGCTGGACCCCCGGGAGGTGTACCGGGACACCGGGCCGCTCGCCGCGGTGGTGGTCGACTGCGCCGATCCCCGGGCCATGGCCCGGTTCTGGGCCGAGGCGACGGACTGGACCATGCACGAGGTCACCGACGGGTCCGCCACCCTGCGCTCCGCCGAGGGCACCGGCCCGTACCTGGAGTTCCTCCGCAAGCCCGGCGGGAAGGCCGCGCCCGACCGCGTCCACCTCGACCTCCTGCCGTACCCCGGCCACGACCCCGCCGCCGAGGCCGCCCGGCTGCGGGCGCTCGGCGCCACCGACCTCGACCTCGGCCAGGGCGACGCCCCGTGGACCTGCCTGACCGATCCGGAGGGCCACGAGTTCTGCGTCCTCGCGCCGTCCTGACACCCGGCTCCGAGCCGGCCCGCGCACCCCGGTGGGCGGACTGCGCAGGCGCTCCGGGCCCGGACGGCCGACCATGGGTGGGGACGGGCAGACCGGCGAGTGGACGGGAGCGGCACGGGTGGGCGGTGAGCGGGAACACCGGGACTCCGACGAGTACGTCACCGAGGTGCGCCAGGTCGAGGCCCTCAACCGGATGAGCGCCCGGGACGCCGCCGCGCCCCCGCCCCGCGACGCCGCGGACCGCGCCCACGCACGCGCCGCCGACGTGCTGACGACCGGGCACGCGCTGGCCCGGGCCGAGTCACCGCAGGAGGCGCTCGCCCTGGTCTCCCGGCTGGCCGACGCCTCGCTGCCGCTGCGCACCCAGGTGGTGCTGCGCCTGGACGGCGGGGCCCTGCAGGACACCGCCCAGTTCGGCCTCCGGACCCGCGGCGGCGACCACGGCCTGCGGGTGCCGCTCGGCACCCACCATCCGGCCGCCCAGGTGGCCCGTACCGGGGAAGCCGTCTTCCTGGGCTCCCCGGACGAGTACCGCACCCGGTTCCCCGCCGCCTGGCAGCGCTCGGACTGGGAGGGCCTGCGGGCCTGGGCCTACCTGCCGCTCACCACGCACGGGGAGCTGACCGGCGTATGGGGCGCCGCCTTCGCCACCACCCTGGAGATGACCGAGGGGATGCGCACCCTCCTGGCCGCCGTCGGCCGGCTGCTCGGGCAGAGCATGCAGCGCGCCCACACCGGCGAGGCCGAACTCGCGCTCGCCCAGAGCCTGCGCACCAGCATGGGCCGCGTCGGCCCCGGCGTCGGCGGCCTCTCGGTCGCCGCCCGCTACGTGCCCACCGGCGGCGGCCTGACGGTCGGCGGCGACTGGTACGACAGCCTCCACCTGCCCGACGGCCGCCTCGCCCTGGTCATCGGCGACGTCCAGGGCCACGACGCCCACGCCGCGGGGCTGATGTCCCAGCTGCGCACCGCGATCCGGGCCTACGCCGCCGAGGGGCACGGCCCCGACGCCGTCCTGGTCCGCGCCTCCCACTTCCTCGCGGCCCTGGACGGCGACCGCTTCGCCACCTGCGTCTACCTGGAGGCCGACCCCGCCACCGGCGTCCTGCGCATCGCCCGCGCCGGGCACCCGCACCCGGTGCTGCGGCTGCCCGACGGCACCTGCCTGCTCAAGCACCTGCGCGGCGGCCTGCCGCTCGGCCTCACCCTCGGGGAGGACGACTACCCGGTGAACGTCCTCACCCTCCAGGAGGGCGAGATCCTCATGCTCTGCACCGACGGCCTGATCGAGACCGGCGGCCACGACATGTACTCCGGCTGGCTCCGGGTGCGCGGCGCCCTCACCCCCGGCACACCCGACGACCTGGAGGGCCTCGCGGACCGGCTCCTCGGCGCCGTCGTCGGCCCCCAGGCGCCGGCCCACCTCGGCCACCTCGCCTCCCGCACCGACGACGACATCGCCCTGCTCCTGCTGCGCCGCGACGCCCGCGGGCCGCGCCCCGCCCTGCCCGAGCGGCACCTCCTCCTCACCCTGGAGCAGGACCAGGCGCAGGGCCTCGCCGAGGCACGCACGGAGCTGCAGGGGCTGCTGCACGACTGGGCGCGCTCCGAGCAGGTCGACACCGCCGTGCTGCTCGCCTCCGAGCTGCTCGGCAACGTCCTCGTCCACACCGAGCAGGCGGCCGTGCTGCGCGCCGACGTGGGCGGGGCCCCGGGCCACCGCCGGCTCCGGGTGGAGGTCACCGACCGCAGCGACGAGATCCCGCACCAGCGCGCCCCCGGCGAGCTCTCCTCCTCGGGCCGCGGCCTGGTCCTCCTCGACCTGCTGGCCCACCGCTGGAACGTCCGCCCCGAACCGGTGGGCAAGACGGTCTGGTTCGAACTCGACGAGGACGGCCCGGCGGAGGCGTGACCGGCCCTGCTCGCTAGCCTGGGCCCACCTGCCCGTCGCATCGCCCAGAGGTGGTCCCATGCACCCGTTCCGCAAGGCCGTCGAGAACCGCGACCCGGCCGCCCTCGAGGCGCTGCTCGCCGAGGACGTCGTCTTCACCAGCCCAGTGGCCTTCAAGCCGTACCCGGGCAAGGCCATCACCGCGGCGATCCTGCGGGGCGTCCTACGGGTCTTCGAGGACTTCGCCTACGAGCGGGAGATCGCGGACCCCGGCGGCCGGGACCACGCGCTGGTCTTCACCGCGACGGTCGGCGGCAAGCGGATCCAGGGCTGCGACTTCCTCCACTTCGACGAGGAGGGCCTGATCGACGACCTGACGGTCATGGTCCGCCCGCTCTCCGCGGCCCAGGCCCTCGCCGAGGCCATGGGCGCCCAGTTCGACCGCATCGCCGCCGAGGCGGCCGAGGCATAGCCGCGCCCCCGGCGGGAGTGCCGGGGGCGCGGGGGGACGCGAGGCGTCAGTGCTTGTCCGTGCCGCCGCCGTAACTGCGGCGGGCGGCGTCGGCGGCCTTGTCGGTCTGCGCGTCGTACTTGTTGCCCGTGCGCTCGTCGACCATCCGCTCGGCGCGCTCGACGCCCTTATCGGCCTGGTCCGGGTGACCCTTGGCCATGTCCTTGGCCTTCTTCGCCATATCGCCCAGCTTGCCCATGGTGGGATACCTCCCGTGTTCGGACGTGCGTCGTACGTGACGGCGGGTACCCCCCGAATCCGGGTGGAATCCTCCCTTCCTCTTCGAGGGGCACGTTCGGGGGCACGCATCGTTCCGGAAGATCCCCACCGGCGATTTTCGGCCAACGATCGTTCAGGGATCAACCGGGGAGCCATCGGGACTGTTTCGCCCGCGAAATGATCAATAGCCTGGTGGCCGACGCCCCGTCACTGATCCCAGGAGCCTTCATGTCCACCGCGCAGCAGGTGCCCGACATCCTCTCGCCCGAGTTCGCGGCCGATCCCTACCCGGCCTACCGCGTGATGCGCGAGAGCGCGCCCCTCTTCTGGCACGAGGCCACCCAGAGCTGGATCGTCTCGCGCTACGAGGACGTCGAGCGCGTCTTCAAGGACAAGGCCGGACAGTTCACCACCGACAACTACGACTGGCAGATCGAGCCGGTGCACGGCAAGACGATCCTCCAACTCAGCGGGCGCGAGCACGCGGTGCGCCGCGCCCTGATCGCCCCCGCCTTCCGCGGCAGCGACCTCCAGGAGAAGTTCCTGCCCGTCATCGACCGCAACTCCCGCGAACTCATCGACGGCTTCCGGCACACCGGCTCCGCCGACCTGGTCGCCGACTACGCCACCCGCTTCCCGGTCAACGTGATCGCCGACATGCTGGGCCTCGACAAGGCCGACCACGCCCGCTTCCACCGCTGGTACACGGCCGTCATCGCCTTCCTCGGCAACCTCTCGGGCGACCCCGAGGTGGCCGCGGCCGGCGACCGCACCCGCGTCGAGTTCGCCGAGTACATGCTGCCGATCATCCGCGAGCGACGCGACAACCTGGGCGACGACCTGCTCTCGTCGCTGTGCGCCGCCGAGGTCGACGGCGTGAAGATGAGCGACGAGGACATCAAGGCGTTCTGCAGCCTGCTGCTCGCCGCCGGCGGCGAGACCACCGACAAGGCCATCGCCAGCATCTTCGCCAACCTGCTGGTCAACCCCGACCAGCTCGCCGCCGTCCGCGCCGACCGCAGCCTGATCCCGCGGGCTTTCGCCGAGACCCTGCGCTTCACCCCGCCGGTCCACATGATCATGCGGCAGTCCGCGACCGACGTCGAGCTGAGCGGCGGCACCATACCCGCCGGCGCCACCGTCACCTGCCTGATCGGCTCCGCCAACCGGGACGAGCGGCGCTACGAGAACCCGGACCGCTTCGACATCCTCCGCGACGACCTCACCGCCACGACCGCCTTCTCGGCCGCCGCCGACCACCTGGCCTTCGCCCTCGGCCGGCACTTCTGCGTCGGCGCGCTGCTCGCCAAGGCCGAGGTCGAGACCGGCGTCGACCAGCTCCTGGACGCCATGCCCGACCTGCGTCTGGCCGACGGCTTCGACCCGGTCGAGCAGGGCGTCTTCACCCGGGGCCCGGGGACCCTGCCGGTGCGCTTCACCCCCGTGACCGGCTGACCCCGGGCGAGCGGCGCGGCGACGGGCCCCTCGCGGGCGGGGCCCCGGCGCCCGCGGGCGCCGCGGGAACCGCCGCCCACCGCACGGCGCCTACTGCACCACCGGCGTGAACCGCACCGGAAGCCCCGTCAGGCCGCGCATCCAGATCGACGGCCGCCACGCCAGCTCCGCCGGCTCCACCGCGAGGACCAGGTCCGGCAGCCGGTCGAGCAGCGTCTCCACCGCCGTGCGCGCCATCACGTCCGCGAGCAGCGGGGCCGGATAGGGGCAGCGGTGCTCCCCGTTGCTGAACGACAGGTGCGCGGCGTTCTCCGCGCCCACATGGGACTCCGGCCAGATCTGCGGATCGGTGTTGGCCGCGGCGAGCCCCAGCACCAGGCAGTCGCCGGCCCGGATGTGCCGCCCGCCCAGCTGGGTGTCCCGCGCCGCCCAGCGCCCGATGAAGTTCTGCGTCGGCGTGTCCAGCCACAGCACCTCGTTGAGCGCCTCGCCCACGCTGAGCCGCCCGCCGGAGACGTTCACGGCGAACCGCTCGTCCGTCAGCAGCAGCCGCAGCGTGTTGCAGATCCAGTTCGCCGTCGGCTGCTGCGCCGCGGCGATCACCGAGATGAGGTCCTGGACGATCTCCTCGTCCGTCAGCCCCGCCGCGTGCCGCAGCATCCGCGAGGTGACGTCGGCGCCGGGGTTGGCCCGCTTGTCCTCGACCAGCTGCCGCAGCCGCGCGCCCACCCTGCCGTACGCCGCCACCGGGTCGTCGCCCTCCGCGGCGTCCAGCGAGATCCGCAGGTCGTCCACGAGCTGCTCGGTGTCCCCGCCCGAGGTCGGCATGCCGCACACCTGCACCACGGCCCGCATCGGCAGCGCGTGCACGTACGACGCCATCAGCTCGGTGTGGCCGGTGCCGGCGAAGGCGTCGATGAGCTGGTCGGCGATGAGCCGGCAGTCCCGGGCCAGCTCGAACTGGTCGACGCCCTCCAGGGCCTCGGTGATCACCCCGGCCCTGACCCGGTGCTCGTCGCCCTCGGTGAACAGCACCGAGGGCTGGTATCCGACGAACGGCAGCAGCGGCCAGTCCGCGGGGATGTTCGGCCACTGGTTCCAGCGCCGGGAGTCCCGCGCGAACAGCTCGTCGTGACTGGTGACGTAGGAGACCTCGGAGTAGCCGAGCACCAGCCAGGCCGGAATGTCCCCGTCGAGCAGCACCGGCGCCACCGCGCCGTGCTCCCGGCGCAGCGCGCGGTACAGCTGCGAGGGCGTCTGCTGGTACTCGAGGCCGCCGAGGCGCACCGCGTCGGGGTGCGCCGGGCAGCCCGCGGCGGCCGTCCGCGCGGACGGGGAACCGGTGTCGGTCACGGTGTCGCCTCCTGGGCCATGGCCAGTTCGTAGAGGTGGTCCACGAGGGTGATCAGCACGTCCTTGCTGGACTGGCGCACCCGCGCGTCGCAGTCGACCATCGGCACGTGCGCGGGGAGCGCGAGCGCCTGGCGTATCTCGTCCAGGGAGTAGCGGTGCGCGTCGTCGTCGAACCGGTTGACGGCCACCACGAACGGCGTCCGGTGGTGCTCCAGGCGGTCGATGGCGTACCAGGAGTCGTCCATCCGGCGGGTGTCCACCAGCACCACCGCGCCGAGGGTGCCCGAGAAGAGGCGGTCCCACAGGAACCAGAAGCGCTCCTGGCCCGGCGCGCCGAACAGGTACAGGACCATGCGGTCGTTCAGGCTGATCCGCCCGAAGTCGAACGCCACCGTCGTGGTGGTCTTGCCCGCCACCGCGCTCGTCTCGTCGACGCCGACGCCGGCCTGCGTCATCACCTCCTCGGTGTTCAGCGGCCGGATCTCGCTCACCGAGCCGACCAGGGTCGTCTTGCCCACGCCGAAGCCGCCCACGACGACGATCTTCAGGCCGGTCTCCGCCCCGTCGGCGAGCGGCGTGCGGTGGGACGGCAGCTCAGAGGTTGCGGAGCCCATGGAGCACCTCCTTGAGAAGGTCGGAATCCGGGAGCGCGGCGAGGGAGCGGGCCGCGCGCGGGTGGCGGGCGGTGATGCGCCCCGTGCCGAGCAGGTCGCCGAGCAGGATCCGCACCACCGTGACCGGCAGGCCCAGTTCGGCGGCGATCTCGACCACGGCCGTCGGGTGCTCGCACAGCTCCAGGATGCGGACGTGCTCGGACTGCATCCCGCCGCTGGGCCGGCATTCGCTCACGATGAGCGTGACCAGGTCGAAGGAGTCCTCGGCACGGCTGCGTCCGCCGGTCACCGTGTAGAGCCGGTCGGGATCGCCGGTGTCGACGGGTTTGCGCGTCACGGCGTGGCGCTCCCCCCTGCCGGATTGCGGGGCTCGGCCCGCAGGTGCTCGCCGATCTGCTCGACCAGCTCCGTCATCTGATGGCCCACCACGCCCGGGTCGGCGCTCTCGTCGGCGACGACCGCGAGGTGGGCGCCCTGCCCGGCCTCCACGATGAACAGCAGTCCGCCGTGGAACTCGGTCATGGAGTGCCGGACGCCGCCGGTGCCGTCGCCGAACTCCATGGACGCGCCCTGGGCGAGGGCCTGGATGCCGGAGCAGATGGCCGCCAGCTGGTCGGCCTGGTCGAGCGAGAGGTACTCGGTCCAGCACAGCTTCAGGCCGTCGCGGGAGAGGACCAGCGCGTGGCGGGTGCCGGGGGTCTGCTCCAGCAGCCTCTGCAGGAGCCAGGTGAGGCTGTTGTCGGTGGTCTGCATGACGGTGGCGGGGCGGTGGCATCCGGCTGGCCGGTCACCGGCCCGGTCCTCCAATCCGGGGGGAACTGGGGCGGGGGAGTGGGCGGGGAAGGACGGGGTGTGCGGCGGCCTACGGACCGGCCGGCGGGCCCGGCTCGGGCGGGGTCGCCGGGCCGGTGCCGGTGCCGGTGCCGCCGCCGCGGCGTCCGCGGTGGAAGGCGCCGAAGCGGGCACCGGCGTCGCGGGCCGGGCGCCCGCCGGACCCGGCGGCGTCGTCCGCCGCCGGCGCGGAACGGCGCTGCTCGCGCTCCCGCTCCGCCTCGGCCATGGTGCGTCCGGGGGTGCGGACGGGCAGGCCGTTCGGCGTGGCGCCGGTGGGATCCGGGCGCGCGGCCTGTTCGGGCAGCGGCACCCGGGTGGGGAGGGGCTCCGCGGCCACGGCGGGTCCGGTGGCCGCGGGGGCCTCGGCGGCGGGCACCTCGGAGGCCAGGGGGCCGACGGGGGCTTCTGCTCCCGGGGGCGCCGGAGAGGGGGCGGGGGCGGGCGCGGAGGCCGGCGCCGGCGCGGTGAGCAGGGTGGGCCCCTGCGCCTCCCGGCCGTGCCGCTGGGCCAGCAGCTGCCGGGGCAGCAGGACGACGACCCCGGTGCCGCCCCGCGAGGACGGGCGGTAGTTGACGCTGATGCCGTACTTCACCGCGATCCGGCCCACCACGGCGAGGCCGAGCCGGGTGCCCTGGAGCGAGGCGAGGTCGCCGGTGTGGCCGCCGACGGCCGCCGCCGCGTGGCGCATCGCCGCGTCGGCCATCTTCAGGCCGCTGTCCTCGATGGTGACGACGACGCCCGCGCTGCGCTCCTCGACGTAGACGTGCACCTCGTCGATGGGCGGGGAGAAGTTCGCCGCGTTGTCCATCAGCTCGGCGAGCAGGTGCATGACGCCCTCGGCGGCGAAGCCGGAGATCGCGGTGGCGGTCGAGCAGTGCAGGCGCACCCGCTGGTAGGCGGCGATGCGGCCGGCGGCGCCGCGCAGGATGCTCTCCATGACGATCGGCTTGTTCCAGGCCCGGCTGGACCGGCCGCCCATGAGCAGGGCCAGGCGGTCCGTCATCAGGCCGAGCTGCGAGGTGCTGTGGTCCAGGCGCAGCAGGTCGCCGAAGACCTCCTCGCCGTGCCGCTCCTGCATGTCCCGCAGGTCGGCCAGCATGCCGACCGCCTTGGCCTGGACGCGGCTGAGCGCCTTGGCGGAGGCGGCCTGCGCCGCGGCGGCCCGCCGCTCGCTGAGCGCCAGCTCGCGGACGAAGGACTCGGCCGGGGTGCGCAGCATCGCCAGCCGGGGCAGGTCGAGTTCGCCGAGCACGGTGTCGGCCGACTGGCCCTCGCGCAGCCGCGCGACCGCGCCGGGCAGGGTCTCCCCGGCGAGCCGCTCCAGCTCGCCCGCCGCCCGGTCCAGGTCGTGCCGGGCCTGCCGGCGCTCACCGTCGAGCGCTGCCGCGCGCCGTACGTCCTCCTCGACCACCGCGGCGAACGCCCCGACCAGGCGGTGCAGTTGCGGGTCGGCCGGCGGCGCCGTGCCGGCCAGCGCGTCGGCCGCGCTCGCGCCGTCCCGCAGCCGCTTGGTGAGCGCGGGCAGCGTCACGTTGGCGAGGTGCGCGATCTCCGACGACAGCCGCGTCACCGAGGTCTTCAGGTGGTCGGCCTCCGACGCCTGCGCGGCGGCGGTGTGGCGGGCCCGCTGGACGCGCCGGTGGCCGGCCAGGACGGCGACGGTCAGGCACACCCAGGCGACCGCGGCCACCGCGAGCGACCAGGGTCCGGCGCCGGCCGGCGCCATGGCCACCGCCGCGCCGGCGGCCATGGCACTCACCACCAGCACCGCCGCGGGCGCGGCCGACGTGGTGCGCGGCACCTTGGCGGATCGGTGCTGACTGGGTGGTGCAGGCACTGGCATTCCGCGGTCCCTCAGTCCGTAAGAGCATTCAGTCCGCAGGAGGGGTCGCCAAAGGGAAGGCGATCTTCCGACCGGACACTGCCTCATGCTAGTCACCCCGGAGGGTGAGTTGATCGCCCAGGCCATCTCGTGGACGCTCGGCCCGACTTAGGCCGGAACCCGACGGCCGGTGTGACGCATGATGGTAGAGGGACCGCTGCCTGCTCCGGCGGACTCAGTCGGTGTACACCTCCGCCCGGTCCACGCTCACGAACGCCGCCTTGGCGGAGGCGTTGCGCTCCCCGGTGACCCGGACCGTGAGCGTGTGGGTGCCGTAGGGCAGGCGTGGACTGAGGTACTGGAGCGTCTCGCCGGTGCGGATCGCGCCGTAGAAGTCGACCCGCCGTTCGGCGCCCCCGTCGACGCTGACGGCCCCGATGCCGTTGCCGGTGTCCTGCACGGAGAGCAGGGCGATCCGGGTGCCGGTGAACCGGAACGTCGCGGTGTTGCCCGCCCGGTCGCTCCAATGGTCGTCGCCCCAGAAGCACTGCGCGGCGCAGCCGGTGCCGGAGTTCCACGTCCCCCCGAAGGCCACCGTGCCGCTGCCGCTGGAGCGGCCGTCGTCGTTGATCCAGTGGTTGCCCGAGCCCGGGTCGCCGGAGGGCAGGTCCTGCGTGGCGCCCAGGGCGAGCGGGGTACCGAGGTCGGGGCTGCCGTCGACGCGCCAGCCGATCTTCTGCGCGCGGGTGGTGCGGTTGGAGTAGGTGAACTCCTTGGTGGTCTTGGCGTGGTAGACGATCCAGTCCTCCCGGCCGTCCGGGGAGCGGAAGAAGGCGTGGTGGCCCGGCCCGAAGACGCCCCGGGCGTCGTTGCGGGAGAACACGGCGCCGCTGTGCTGCGTCCAGTTGCCCGGCACCAGGGGGTCGGCGCCGTCGGGCAGGGACATCATCCAGAGCTGGTAGTCGGGCTTGCCGGTGTCGCAGGTGGAGTACGTCATCCAGGTGCGGCCGTTGCGGTAGAGGAACTCGGGTCCCTCGCGGACCTCCGGGCAGCCGCCGGCGCCGTTCAGCGCGACCGCGTTGCCGGAGACGGTCCAGGGGTTGGACAGCGGCGCGAGGTTCAACCCGTTGTGCTGGTAGGCGTTGATGCCGCTGTAGGCGAGGTAGAGCCGGCCGCCCAGTTGAAGGATTCCGGGGTCGATGGCGAAGTCGTTGGCGTGGTTGGGCGGGGTGAGTTTCGCCTTGAAGTGGTACGGACCGGCCGGGTCGTCGGCGTCCGACTCGAGGACGTACAGCCGGTGGTGGTCGTCCACCCCGTCGTCGGCCGTGTAGTACAGGTACCAGCGGTTGCCCACGCGGTAGAACTCGGGCGCCCAGAGGTGCTGGTTGCGGGAGGGGTCGGTGTCCCGCCAGACGGTGATCGGCTCGGCGTCGAGCAGGGTGCTCAGCGAGGGCGAGCGCCACATCTTGATGCTGTCGCCCTGTGTGGTGGTGAGGTGGTAGTTCCCGTTGGCGTAGGTCATGTACGGGTCGGGGCCGGTGTTCAGCGGATTGCGGAAGGTCCCCGCCGCCGCCGTGGCCGCGCTCGGCGAGCCGGCCGCGGTCTGCGGGACCGCGACCAGGCCGGCGAGCAGGGCGAACAGCAGGGTGACCAGCGGGGTGACGAGCATGGTGCGGGAGCGGGCGGACATCGGCGGCTCCTGGGTGTGGGGGATGCGCGGGTGTCGTGAACGCCGTTCCGGGCGGGGCCGGGTGACGGCTGTTCATGGCATGGCACCATGCCGCTTACATCGATGTAAAGACGCTGGAGGCACCGAGCCCGCCTCGTCTCCGCCTCCGCCTCTGCCCTCAGCCGCGGCCCTCGCGGAGCGCGGCCAGGTTGCCGGTGGTCACCGCCTCGACTCCGGCGGCACTGCCGACGAGCACGACGGTGCACCGCGCCGAGTGGGTCAGCGCGCTGGTGAAGCTGCCGTCGGCGAACTGGGCGAAGGAGCCGCGCGGCGAGCGGCCGAGGGCCACGGTGCGGGCGCCGGTGCGCGCCGCGTGGTCGGCCAGGGCCCGGCCCGCGGCGGCGTGGTCGCCGACGCTGGTGAGGATCTGGCCCCGGACGGCGACGCCGGTGGCGGCGACCCGGTCCAGATGGGCGGTGACGGCGGCGCGGGCCGCGTCCAGGGACTCGGTGTCGGTGGCCTGCTCCTCCACCACGGCCGTCTCCCGGACGTGCACCACCTCCAGCGGCCCGCCGGTGTCGCGGGCGAGGCGGGCGGCGGCGTCCACCACGGCGGCGGCCCCCGCCCTGGCCCCCACGGCGACGATCACCCGGGGCGGCCCGCCGGCCGGCGCGGCGCCCACCGGGACGAACGCCGGCGCCGCGGGCCCGACCCCGGCCGGTGCCGTCTCGGCGGCGCGCAGCATCCGGTGGCCGGTGGCGAGAACCGGGATCGCCAGCAGGAAGGAGGCGGCGCCGACGTAGAAGGGCAGGCCGAGCCCCGCCGCGTCGGCCAGCTTGCCGGCCACGTAGGGCGCGATGCCGCCGCCGATGAAGCGCAGGAAGCCGTAGGCCGAGGAGGCGACGGGACGCTCGACGGGGGCGACGAGCATGACGGCCTGGGTGGTGAGGGTGTTGTTGATCCCGATGCAGGCACCGCTCAGGACGACGGCGGTCATGACGACGACCGGGGTGTCCACGCACGCCGCGATGACCGCCATGATCAGGGCCAGGGCGGCGAGGTTGGCGTAGAGCACGGGGGCGGTGCCGAAGCGGGCCTGGAGGCGGGGCGCGCCGAAGACGCTGAAGGCGGCGACGAGCAGGCCCCAGCCGGTGAAGACCAGGCCGAGCCCGACGGCGTCCAGCTCCATCGGGTAGGGGGCGTAGCCCAGCATGGTGAAGAAGCCCCAGTTGTACATCAGCGCCACCACGCCCATCGTCAGCAGGCTGCGGTGGCGCAGCGCCCGCAGCGGGGCGATGGGGGAGACGGGCCGCTCGGGCCGGGGCGTGGCGGGGACGAACAGGACCGTGGCGGTCAGCGCGATCGCCATGAGGACGGCCACCCCGAAGAACGGCCCCCGCCAGCTGAGGTCGCCGAGCAGCCCGCCGAGCAGCGGGCCGACGGCGATGCCCAGACCGAGGGCGGTCTCGTAGAGGATGATCGCGCCGCCGAAGCCGCCGCTGGCCGAGGCGACGATCACCGCCAGCGAGGTCGCGATGAACATCGCGTTGCCCAGACCCCAGCCGGCCCGGAAGCCGACGATGCCGTCGATGGAACCGGTGGAGCCGGCCAGGGCCGCGAAGACGACGATCACCGCCAGGCCGACCACCAGGGTGCGCTTGGCGCCGATCCGGCCGGCGATCCAGCCGACGAAGATCATGGCGACGGCGGTGACGATCAGGTAGCTGCTGAACAGCAGGGAGACCTGGCTGGGCGTGGCGTCCAGGCTCTCGGCCAGGGCGGGCAGGATCGGGTCCACCAGGCCGATGCCCATGAACGAGATCACGCAGGCGAACGCCACGGCCCACACGGCCCGGGGCTGCCGGAAGGGACTGGCGGGCTTCTCGTGCGGTGCGCTCATCGCCGCTCTCTCTTCTCCACTCGTTCCGTTCGTTCCGTACGTGTCGCGGTCAGACCTCGTGCACGGCGCGGGCGAGCGCCGGCAGGGCGACCGCGACCGCCTCCCGCTCGGCGTCGGTCAGCCGCTCGACGAGCCGCCGCAGCGCCCGCGCCCGTTCGTCCTGCCGCTGCCGGCACACCTGCCGGCCGGCGTCGGTGACCTCCACGAGCACGGCCCGGCCGTCGGCGTGGTCGGCGGTGCGGCGCACCAGCCCGGCGCGCTCCATGCGCTGCACGAGCTGCGTCATGTTGGGCTGGGTGACGCCCTCCGCGCGGGCCAGCTCGGTGAGCCGCTGCGGGCCCTCGCGGCCCAGCCGGTTGAGGGCGGACGAGGCCGCCGGACTGAGCCCGCCGGTGGTGGCGCCGCGCCGCACATAGCGGACCAGCTGTTCCACGGCGGTCATGAGCTCGGCGGACTCGTCGGCGGCCGGAGATTCCATAACCCGCTTATGCATAAGGGCATTATGGAGATGCGTGTACGGCGAAATCAAGTGGTGGTGAGGGGCGAGTCACGTGGTGGTGATGTCGGTCCGGGACGCCACGTTCAGCTTGCGCATGATGCGGGCCACATGGTGCTCCACGGTCCGGGTGGACAGCACGAGGCTCTCGGCGATGTCCCGGTTGGCCCTGCCCTGCACCACCAGGTGGGCCACCTCCCGCTCGCGCGGTGAGAGCTGGTCGCCGTAGCCGAGGCGGCCCCTGCGGTGGGTGGTGACGATGTCGTGGCGGCGCAGCAGCCGCCCGCAGCGGGCCACGTCCCAGCGGGCGCCCAGCTCCCGGTAGACCTCCGCGACCTCCTGGACGGCCGCCGCCCCGCCCGCGTCGCCCAGCGCGAGCAGGCACTCCCCGCGGGCCTCGGCCGCCCGGGCGGCGTCGAAGGGCCGGCCGACCAGGCGCCAGGCCGCCGCCGCGCCGGCCAGCAGGGCGCCGGCCTCCTCGGCGCGGTCCTCGGCCCGGGCGAGCAGGGCTCGCGCCGTGGTCAGCGCGGCCCGCGCCGCCGGCGCGTCGCACTCCGTGACGCCCGCCGCGAAGTCGGCGACGAGGCGCCCGGCCCGGTCGCCCTGGCCGCTGGCGTGCAGGGCCTCCACCGCGGTGGGCACCAGCTCGCCGGCCCACACCCAGCCGCCGGTCCTGGCCAGCCGGCCCAGCGTCTCCTCCACCGCCTCGCACGCCTGCCCGGGCCGGCCGGCCGCCAGGTGGACGCGGGCGAGGGCGGCGGCGGAGGCGGTGAGGATGACGCCGGTGTCGTAGCGGGTGACGCGGGCCGCCTCGACGAGGTCCCGGCGGGCCCGGGGGACGTCGCCGAGCACGTGCAGCGCCGTCAGGCCGCGCACCAGCATGGCCTCGGCGGTCAGGTCGGGGATCTCGGCGTAGAGCCGCGCGGTGCGGTCGGCCGCCTCGTGGAGGTCCTGCCACGCGCCCTCGTGCCAGGCGAGCACCAGCCGGGCGGTCCGGGTCAGCCCCTCCACGTACGGGCTGCTGGTGTCCGCGAGCCCGGCCGCCGCGAGGCCCAGGAACCCGTGTGCCCGCTCCCCGTACCCGAGGGCCGTGGCGGCGTGCGCCAGGTTGGTCCAGCCGCGGGTGTGGTGCGCCGCCTCCATCGCGGAGCCGGCCGGGCCGTGCAGCGCCTCGGCGGCGGACCAGCACCGCGGGTCGCCGAGGAGCATCAGCGCGGTGGCCCGGTTCGCGGCGACGGCGGCACGGGCCACCGGCTCGGTGACGCGGTCGGCGAGCGCCTCGCACCGCTCCAGCCAGGCGCGGTGGCGTTCGACGGGCCAGCCCTTGATGGAGGGGATGGCGGCCACGGCCATCGCCCGGGCGGCGGTCTGCGGGTCGGATGCCTCCAGGTCGGGGACGGCGCGGGCGACCTCGTTGAGGCTGTCGAGCGCCATACCGCTCTGATTGCGCAGGACGACGCTGAGGTGCAGCCGGATCTCGCCGCGCAGCCTCGGTGGCGGGTCGTCCTCCTCCAGCACCCGCCGCACCGCGGCCACCACGTCCTCGCCGGCCCGGGCGAGCTGCGCGGTGCGGGCCAGCTTCACGGCGGTCCTGACGCGTCCCGCGGCGCGCGGATCCTCGACCACGGAGCGGGTGTAGAGGTCGGTGGCGGTGGTGTAGTCGGCGACCGCCGCCGCCCGGTCGGCCGCCACGACGAGGCAGCGCACCGCCTCGCGCTCCCGTCCCGCCGCCCGGTACAGCCGGGCCAGTTCGGTCAGCGGCGGCGGCCCGTCGGGGCCGCGGCGCAGGGCCCGGGCGGCGCGCAGGCTCAGCCGGGCGAGCCGCGGCCCGGACAGCCGGGTCAGCGCGGCCCCGCGCTCCAGCGGATGCCGGAAGCCGACGCGCCGCCCGTCGGCGCGCAGCACACTCCGGCCGAGGCACGCCTCCGCGGCGGCCCCGGCCCGCGCGGGCCCCACCCCGGCCACCTCGGCGAGCACGTCGATGTCCGCCGCGAGGCCCAGCACCGCCGCCGCCTCCACGACCCGCCGCGCGTCCTCCCCGAGAGGCTCGCACCGTCCGGCGAACTCCCGGGCCACGCGGGCCGGCACACCGATCTCGCGCACGACACGGACCACGTCGCCCTGTTGGGTGCCGGTCCCCCCTGGGGCGGTGGCCCACGGGACGTCGGCAGTCCGGGGGCGCTCGGGAGATGCCCCCACCGGGCGGGGGGTGCCGGTCGACCCTTCCGCAGCGGGTGGCGCCTCCGCGTGCGGGGCGGGCGTCCACCCGGCCCCGGAGGGCGGTTCCGTCTCCGGGTACGGCAGGCCGGGCGCCGGAGCCGGGTGCCGGGTATGGGGGCGGTCGGGCCCGCGGAAGGGTTCCGTGTCGTCGTCGGCGGGCGGCTCGCCGGTGGCCCACCGGGTGACGAGGGTGGTCGGCTCCGGCTCCGGCTGTGGCGTCCGCTCTCCCTGCCGGGGGAGCGGTCCCGGACCCGGGCGTGCCGAGCTCCATGCCCACGCGTCGGCCGAAGCCCGTTCCCGGTGCCGGGCCGGGTGCTGCGCCGGCACCGGAGGTGGGCCCGCGCCGGCCGGCGGGCCGCCGAACGCCGGTACCGCATCCGCCGGCGGCCACCCCGCCAGCCCCCCGGCCCCGGCCCCCGCCTCTGGCTCCCGGCGAGGCTCCCCGGCCGCTCCCGGTGCTCCCGGTGCTCCCGGTGCGGCGGCGTCCAGCAGTGCCGTCGCCGGGCCGGGGAGGCCGGCGGTCAGGTGGTGGACCAGGGCCGTGAGGGCCGGGCGCTCGTGCTGCCGGCCCGCGTGGTGGCGGGCCAGCCAGTGGCCGACGTACTCCTCCGTCTCCGCCCGCGTCCACGGCCGCACCGCGACCTCCGTGACGGGCAGCCGGCCCGTCGACGGGAGGGCGAGGAGCGGCAGCCCCGGCGCCGTGGACTCGGTGACGAGCAGCCGCAGCCGGGCCGGCGGCGCTGCCGTCAGGTGGCGCAAGATGGCGAGGCTCGCGGGGTCGGCCCGGTGGACGTCCTCCACCACCAGGACCGTGTCCCCGAGCGCCGCGAGCAGCGCGGCCACCGCCCGCGGCAGCAGCCCGCGCCGCACCTCGGGGTCGGCCGCCGCGGCGGGGGGCGGCGGCAGCCGGTCGGCCAGCTCGGGGACGACCAGGGCCAGCACGCCGGTCACCGGGGGCGGCGGCGCCTCGAACGGCCGGTGCGGCAGGCCGGCCAGCGCGTCGGCGACCGGCCCCGGCGGCGCCGCGTCCGGCGGGCCGTCGGGGC
Source organism: Streptomyces sp. NPDC048182 (assembly GCF_043202555.1). Classification (NCBI taxonomy): domain Bacteria; kingdom Bacillati; phylum Actinomycetota; class Actinomycetes; order Kitasatosporales; family Streptomycetaceae; genus Streptomyces; species Streptomyces sp. NPDC048182. The sequence continues at coordinate 86,016 of NZ_JBIDAQ010000013.1, forward strand.
AGCCGGCGCGCAGCTGCGTCCACCCCGCGCACCCCGCCTCGTCCGCGGAACCGTCCAGCACCTCGTCCACCAGCCGCGACACCCCGGCTCCCGGCTCCCCGCGGACCACGGTCAGGCCCGGGCCGGCCCGCAGCGCCCGCCGCAGCAGCCGCACCTCCTCGGCCCGGCCGACGAAGCGTCTCTCCACGGACCCACCTCCCGCCAGGGCACGTGGTCTACCCGTCCGCGCCGCCGCTCGCAATAGGGGGGCGGCCACCTACGGAATGCTCCAGGGGGCGTCCCCACTCTTTGGGTAGCGCTACGGATTGCTGCGCTCCGCCTCCCTGCCCCAGGCTCTGGCCGCTGCCACACCCCCACATCCGGGCCGTAGCCTGTCATGCCCATGGCGCTACGGCCCCGCTTCAAGGGAGAGACCATGGAGCTCAAGGCCCGCGCCCTCCGGCGCCTGCTGGCCGCCGGCGCCAGTGCCGCCGTACTCGTCGCGACCGCCTCGACCACCGCGGCGACCGCCGCCCCCACACCCCCCGGGAACGGCGAGGGCCGCATCGTCGGCGCCGACCGCCCCGGCGCCGTCGACGGGTCCTACCTCGTCACCTTCAGGGACTCGGTCGCCCGCACCGACATACCCGCCACCGCCAAGGCCCTGGCCAGGGAGCACGCGGGCAGTGTGCGCTACACCTACACCGCCGCCCTGCGCGGCTTCGCCGTCCGGATGAGCGAGGACGAGGCGAAGGAGCTGGCCGCCGACCCCTCCGTCGCCCGCGTCGAGGCCGACGCCGCCGCCTACGCCGTCGACACCCAGCCCAACCCGCCCTCCTGGGGCCTGGACCGCGTCGACCAGCGCGACCTGCCCGTGGACCGCAGCTACAGCTACGCCACCGGCGCCGCCAACGTGAACGCCTACATCGTCGACACCGGCATCCGCATGACCCACCGCGACTTCGGCGGCCGGGCGGTCAGCGGGTACGACTTCGTCGACAACGACTCCAACGCCTCCGACTGCCAGGGCCACGGCACGCACGTCTCGGGCACCGTCGGCGGCGCGTCGTACGGCGTCGCCAAGAGCGTCAAGCTGATCGGCGTCCGGGTGCTCAACTGCCAGGGCACCTCGGGCGACACCTGGGCGCCGGTCCTGGCCGGCATCGACTGGGTCACCAAGAACGCCGTGAAGCCCGCCGTCGCCAACATGAGCATCGGCGGCGGCAAGACCCAGTCCGTCAACGACGCCGTCGCCTCCTCCATCGCCTCCGGCGTCACCTGGGTGGTCGCGGCCGGCAACAACAACGCCGACTCCTGCTCCTACTCCCCGTCGTCCACCCCGGCCGCGATCACCGTCGGCGCCACCAACAGCCGGGACGCCCGGGCCACCGGCTGGAGCAACGGCCAGGGCTCCAACTACGGCTCCTGCCTCGACCTCTTCGCCCCCGGCGACAGCATCGTCTCCTCCTCCAACGCCGGAGACACCGCCTCGCAGACCATGAGCGGCACCTCCATGGCCACCCCGCACGTGGTCGGCGCGGCCGCCCTGCTGCTCGCCGCCAACCCGACCTGGACGCCGGCCCAGGTGCGCGACCGTCTCGTCTCCGACGCCACGCCGAACAAGGTGACCGACGCCCGCACCGGCTCCCCGAACCGGCTGCTGTACACCGGCACCGGGGGGACCACCCCGCCGCCCACCGGCAAGAAGTTCGAGAACACCGACGACTACCAGATCCGCGACAACGCCACCGTCGAGTCGCCCCTGCCGGTCACCGGCGTCACCGGCAACGCCCCGGCGAACCTCGCCGTCACCGTGGACATCCGGCACACCTTCCGCGGCGACCTCAAGGTCGAGCTGATCGCCCCCGACGGCACCGCCTACCCGCTGAAGGGCTACGACAGCAACGACGGCGCCGACAACGTCCAGGCCACCTACCCCGTCGACGCCTCCGCCGAGACGGCCAACGGCACCTGGAAGCTGCGCGTCACCGACAACTGGGTCAACGACACCGGCTACGTCAACGCCTGGTCGCTCCAGTTCTGACCCCTCGCCCCTCCGCGCCGGCCCCCCTCGCACCAGAGGCGGGCCGGCGCCCCCGTGGTCCCGCGCATCACCCCGCCCCACCTGGGCACCCGTGCAGGCGGCAAGACCCCCACAACGCCCCCGCACGGCCGAAAGCGAGACCCCCATGCCGGTCCTCACCCCGCCCGACTCCGCGCTCGCCCTCCACTACCAGGACGTCGGCTCCGGCGCGCCCGTCGTCCTCATCCACGGCTGGCCGCTGTCCAGCCGCTCCTGGGAGGCGCAGGTCGGCGCCCTGGTCGAGGCCGGCCACCGCGTGGTCACGTACGACCGGCGCGGCTTCGGCGAGTCGGAGCAGACCTGGGACGGCTACGACTACGACACCTTCGCCGACGACCTGCATGCTCTGCTCACCGCCCTCGACCTGCGCGAGGTGACCCTGGTCGGCTTCTCCATGGGCGGCGGCGAGGTCGCCCGCTACCTCGCCCGGCACGGCCGCGAGCGGGTCAGGGCGGCCGTCTTCGCCGCCGCCGTGCCGCCGTACCTCTACCGGGCGCCGGACAACCCCGAGGGCGGCCTCGACGACGCCACCATCGAGAGCTTCGAGCAGGGCGTCAAGCAGGACCGCCTCGCCTTCCTGGAGGAGTTCACCACGAACTTCTTCTCCGCCGAGGGCACGCTCAAGGTCTCCGAGGACCAGCGGCTGTACGCCAAGCAGATCGCCGCCTTCGCCTCCCCCAAGGGCACCCTGGACTGCATAGCGGCCTTCGCCCGCACCGACTTCCGCGACGATCTGGGCAAGGTCGACGTGCCCACCCTCGTCGTGCACGGCGACGCCGACGCCATCGTCCCCTTCGAGGTCAGCGGCAGGCGCACCGCCGAGGCCGTGCCGGGCGCGCGGCTCGTCGTCGTCCCGGGAGCCCCGCACGGCCTGAACGCCTCGCACCCCGAGGAGTTCAACCGGGTCCTCCTCGACTTCCTGAGCGACCTCGCCTGACCACCCCCACACACCGGGAGTACCGCTCGTGACCACCACCGTCTCCGCCCTCGCCACCGAGAACGCCGGCGCCCCGTTCGAGACCGTCACCATCGAACGCCGCGACCTGCGCCCGAACGACGTCCGTATCGACATCCGCTACGCCGGCATCTGCCACTCCGACATCCACCAGGCCCGCGACGAGTGGGGCGTGGCCATCTTCCCGATGACCCCCGGCCACGAGATCGTCGGCACCGTCACCGAGGTCGGCGCCGACGTCACCGGTCACCGGGTCGGCGACACCGTCGGCGTCGGCTGCTTCGTCGACTCCTGCCTCGAATGCCAGGCCTGCCGGGACGGCGAGGAGCAGTTCTGCGCCAAGGGCGTCGTGCAGACCTACGCCACCGAGGACTACGACGGCGAGGTCACCCGCGGCGGCTACAGCCGTCAGATCGTCGTCCGCGACCACTTCGTGGTCAAGATCCCCGACGGCGTCGACCTCGCCGGCACCGCGCCCCTGCTGTGCGCCGGCATCACCACCTACGCCCCGCTCAAGCGGCACGGCGTCGGCCCCGGCACCAAGGTCGGCATCATCGGCATGGGCGGCCTCGGCCACGTCGCCGTCAAGATCGCCGCCGCGCTCGGCGCCGAGGTCAGCGTGCTCAGCCGCACCGACGCCAAGAAGAAGGACGGCGAGGAGTTCGGCGCCCGCAACTACTACGCCACCGAGGACGAGTCGGTCTTCGACGACCTCCAGGGCACCTTCGACGTCCTGGTCAACACCGTCGGGGCCAACATCCCGCTGGACAAGTTCCTCGGCACGCTCGGCCGGGGCGGCGTCATGGTCAACCTCGGCGCGCCCAGCGACACCCTGGAGTTCGGCGCCTTCTCCGTGCTCACCATGCGCCGCGCGGTCGCCGGCTCGATGGTGGGCGGGCTGCCCGAGACGCAGGAGATGCTCGACTTCTGCGCCGAGCACGGCATCACCGCCACCGTCGAGGTCATCTCCGCCGACCAGGTGGACGAGTACTACGACAAGGTGGTCGGCGGCGACGTCCGCTATCGCGCGGTCATCGACACCGACACCCTCGGCGAAGCACCCAAGAGCTAGGGCAGCATCCGGTCCAGGTTGACCGCCGCGCTGATCAGGGCGAGGTGGGTGAACGCCTGGGGGAAGTTGCCCAGCTGTCGGCCCGTGACGGCGATCTGCTCGGCGTAGAGGCCCACGTGGTTGGAGTAGGTGAACATCTTCTCCAGCGCCACCCGCGCCTCCTCCACCCGGCCGCCGCGGGTGAGGGCCTCCACCCACCAGAAGGAGCAGATGGAGAAGGTGCCCTCGGCGCCGTCCAGGCCGTCGGGGGCCATCGAGGGCTGGTAGCGGAAGACCAGGCTGTCCGCCACCAGCTCCTTCTCCACCGCGGCCAGGGTGGTGGCGAACATCGGGTCGGTCGGCGAGACGAACTTGACCATCGGCATCACCAGGAGCGCCGCGTCGAGGACGGCCCGCGGGGTCTCACCCGGGCCCGCGACGGTCTGCACGAAGCTCTCGATGTCCGGGTTCCAGGCCCGCTCCATGATCTGCGTGTACATCTCGTCGCGCACGGCGCTCCAGCGCGCGATGTCGCCGGGCAGGCCGCGCTGGCGGGCCATGCGGATCATGCGCTCCACCGCGACCCAGCACATCAGCCGCGAGTAGGTGTGGTCCTGCCGGCCCGCCCGGGTCTCCCAGATCGACTCGTCCGGCTGGTCCCAGTGCTCCAGGAGCCACTCCAGGACCCGCCGCAGATCGCTCCAGGTCTGGTGCGAGATGCCGGCGCTGTGCTTGTTGAACAGGTAGATGCTGTCGACCACCTCGCCGTACACGTCGAGCTGGCGCTGCCCGGACGCCTGGTTGCCGAGGCGGACGGGTGAGGAACCGGCGTAGCCGTGCAGGTGGTGCAGGACGGACTCCTCGTGCACCGGCTCCCCGTCGATGGTGTACATCGAGCGCAGCGGGCCGCTGCCGTCGGCGTGCACGTTGCTCAGGCAGCGGGTCAGCCAGCCGATGAAGGCGTCCGCCTCGTCGGTGAAGCCCAGCCGCAGCAGCGCGTAGAGCGAGAACGCGGCGTCGCGGATCCACACGTAGCGGTAGTCCCAGTTGCGTTCGCCGCCCTCCACCTCGGGCAGGCCGAGGGTCGGCGCGGCGACGATGGCGCCGCTCGGCTCGTGGGTGAGCAGCTTCAGGGTGAGCGCCGAGCGGTGCACCATCTCGCGCCAGCGCCCGGTGTACGCGGAGCGGGAGATCCAGCTCCGCCAGAACGCCACCGTGGCGTCGAAGAGACCGGCCGCCTCCTCGGCCGCCAGCGGGGCCGTGCCCTCCCCGGAGCAGGCGTCCTCCCCGCAGGTCAGTACGAACACCGCCGTCTCGCCCTGGACCAGGTCGAACTCGGCCACGGCGTCGGCCCCGTCGGTCTCCAGCGGCACGGTGGCGCGCAGCCGGACGGTCAGGCCGGGGGAGTGGAAGCCCACGGCGTCGCCGTGCCGCTCGGCGCGCACCTCGGCGCGGCCGTAGTCGGGGCGCGGCGCGATCCGGGTCCGCAGCCGCATGCTGCCCCGCACGCAGCTGACCCGGCGCACCAGCCGCTGGCGGTGCTCGGGGTCGCGGGCGCGCAGCACGGGCATGAGGTCCTGCACCTCGACCATGCCCTCCTCGGTGAGCAGCCGGGTGACCAGGATGGTGGTGTCGGGGAAGTAGAACTGGTGGTGCGCGGTGACCTCGCAGGTCGGCTCGATCCCCCAGGAGCCGCCCTTCTCCGCGTCGAGCAGGGCGCCGAAGATGCTCGGCGAGTCGAAGCGGGGGGCGCAGAACCAGTCGATCCGCCCGTCCGTGCCCACCAGGGCCGCCGTCCGCAGGTCCCCGATCAGGCCGTGCTCCGCGATGGGCGGGTAGCCGCCGGCGTCCGCCCCGGTGCCGGCCCCGCTCATCACGCCTCCTCCCGCCGGCCGCCGTCCGGGGCGAGCCGCTCGGCGTCCTCGGGCCCGGACGAGCCGCGCGGGTAGGGACGGGCCCGCGGCGGCCGCTCCAGGATCGGCGCGGCCAGCTCCCACAGCCGCTCGACCTCGGCGGCGGAGGTGAACACCGTGCGGTCGCCCTCCAGGGCGTGCCGGAAGACCCGGGCGTACGCGCTGAGCCCGGGAGTGTCCCCGCCGGCGGGCGGCGCCGGGCGCAGCGCCCGCTCGACCACTCCCGGCTCGGGCCCGGGCCGGCCCAGGCGGACGCCGAGCCGCAGGTCACCCGGCTCGCCCAGACCGACGACGAGGTCACTGCCGTCCGCCTCCGTCCCGTCCCCGGCGGGCGCCCGCAGGCGGAGGGTGACCCGCGCGTCGGACGAGCCGAGGGCCTTGCCGGTGCGCAGCAGGAAGGGCACGCCCCGCCAGCGGTCGTTGTCGACCCACACCCGCAGCGCGGCGAACGTCTCGGTCCCGGAGTCGGCGGCCACGCCGTCCTCGTCGCGGTACCCCTCGTACTGGCCGAACACCGTCTCCGCCGGGTCGAAGGGGCGGGTCTGCTCGAACAGGCGCAGCCGCGCCGCACGCGCCGCGTCGGCGCCGGGCCCCGCGGGCGGCTCCGCCGCCACGACCGCGAGGACCTGGCCCAGATGGGTGGGGACCATGTCCTTGAAAGTGCCGGTGCTCTCCATGAACGACGCCCGGCCCTCGATGCCGATGGTCTCCGAAACGTCGATCCGCACCCAGGCGATGTGGCCGGCGTCCCACTGCGAGGCCAGCCATCCGTTGGCGGTGCGCAGGGTGAGCAGGTCGCGCACCGGCTCCTTGGCGAGGAAGTGGTCGACGCGCAGGATCCGGTCCTCCGGCACCAGGGAGGCCAGCAGGGCGTTCAGCTCGCGGGCGCTGCCGACGTCCTCGCCGAGCGGCTTCTCCACCATGAGGGCCGCGCCGTCGGCGATGCCCTCGCGCCCGACCATGCGGAGCATCCCGCCCAGGTGCTCGGGCGGCACCGAGAGGTAGACCAGCGTCCGGCACCCCTCGCCCAGCCGGGACCGGTGTCCGGCGACGGCCTCGGTCAGTGCGGAGCCGTCCTCGGCCGAGGCGGTCGCGAAGGTGACGTGCTCGGCGAAGCCGCGCACCGCGTCGCGGTCGGCGCCGCCCGCCGCGGTGAGCACCGCCTCGGCGACGTCGCGGCGGAAGTCCGCGTCGGACCCGGGGGAGTGCCGTCCGGAGCCGACGACCACGAACTCCTCGGGGAGCAGACCGCGGGAGTACAGCTCGAACAGGGCGGGGAACAGCATGCGCTTCGCCAGGTCGCCGGTGGCGCCGAAGAGGACCAGCAGGAGAGGCATGCCGGGCGGGTTCCCGGAGGCGGACATTCCACTCTGAGCAGATCCTAGGTTTGACACCGTCCAAACACGGTCACTGGTGCTTCGTAAGCGGAGACCCGAGGAGATGAGAAGGGCATGACGGACGACGTTCGCAAGCCGACGACCACGGACTCCGGCGCCCCGGTGGAGAGCGACGAGCACTCGCTCACCGTGGGACCGGGCGGCCCGATCCTGCTGCAGGACGCCTACCTGATCGAGCAGATGGCGCAGTTCAACCGGGAGCGCATCCCCGAGCGCCAGCCGCACGCGAAGGGCAGCGGCGCCTTCGGCCACTTCGAGGTCACCGGCGACGTCAGCGGGTACACCAAGGCCGCGCTGTTCCAGCCCGGCACCACGACCGACCTGGTGATCCGCTTCTCCACCGTCGCCGGGGAGCGCGGGAGCCCGGACACCTGGCGCGACCCGCGCGGCTTCGCGGTGAAGTTCTACACCAGCGAAGGCAACTACGACATGGTCGGCAACAACACGCCGGTCTTCTTCGTCAAGGACCCGATGAAGTTCCAGCACTTCATCCGGTCCCAGAAGCGCCGGGCCGACAACAACCTGCGCGACCACGACATGCAGTGGGACTTCTGGACCCTCTCGCCGGAGTCCGCGCACCAGGTGACCTGGCTGATGGGTGACCGCGGCATCCCGCGCACCTGGCGCCACATGAACGGCTACACCTCCCACACCTACATGTGGATCAACGCCGCCGGTGAGCGCTTCTGGGTGAAGTACCACTTCAAGACCGACCAGGGCGTCGAGCACTTCACGCAGGACGAGGCCGACCAGATGGCCTCGGCGGACACGGATTACCACACGCGGGACCTGTTCGAGCACATCCGCGACGGCGAGTACCCGAGCTGGACGCTGTACGTGCAGGTCATGCCGTACGAGGACGCCGCCGGCTACCGGTTCAACCCGTTCGACCTGACCAAGGTGTGGCCGCACGGCGACTACCCGCTGATCGAGGTCGGCCGGATGACCCTGGACCGCAACCCGACGGACAACCACGCCGAGATCGAGCAGGCGGCCTTCCAGCCGAACAACTTCGTGCCCGGCATCGGCCCCAGCCCGGACCGGATGCTGCTGGCCCGGCTGTTCTCCTACGCCGACGCCCACCGCTACCGCATCGGCGCCAACTACCAGCAGCTCCCGGTCAACGCCCCCGTCGTCGAGGTGAACACCTACTCGAAGGACGGCGCGATGGCGTTCCGCAAGACCACCGACCCGGTCTACGCGCCGAACTCCAAGGGCGGCCCCGCCGCCGACACCGCGCAGTACGGCACCCCGCCCTCCTGGTACGCCGACGGCGACATCACCCGGGCGGCCTACGTCGACCACGCGGAGGACGACGACTGGGGCCAGGCCGGCACCATGGTCCGCGAGGTCCTGGACGACGCGGCCCGCGACCGCCTGGTGGACAACGTGGTGGGCCACCTGCTGAACGGCGTGACCGAGCCGGTCCTGGAGCGGGCCTTCACCTACTGGTCGAACATCGACGAGAAGATCGGCGACCGGATCCGGCAGGGCGTGCGCGCCAAGGCGGACGAGAAGGACCCCAAGCGCGAGGAGCAGGGCAACCCGGCGCGCTCCAGCATGCAGCACAAGGCATAGGAGCGATCCGCGGCAGGTCGTCAGGACGCCCCCGGCGGGAAGACCGCCGGGGGCGTCTTTGTCAGCGCTTGACCCGGCTGAGGCCGAGTCCTGGCGAAGCTGTGATGCCGTTGTTGCCAGTACTTAGGTAAGGCTCGACTAAGTTGAACCCGCCCCGCCGATCTCCGACCGGGGCCGTGCCGTTCATCTCCGTGGAGCCCCCATGCGACCCGCCCGCCTGTCCGCCGTCACCGCCCTGGCCGCGGTGACCGTGCTCACCGCCGTCACGGGCTGCACGGAGAAGTCCGACGCCAAGGACGGCGACGGCGCCGTCGCGGTCACCGCGAAGGACGACTCCTGCGAGGTCTCCACCAAGGAGTTCCCGGCCGGCCACGTGCGCCTGGACATCGAGAACAAGGGCTCCAAGGTCACCGAGGTCTATCTGCTCTTCCCCGACGACCGCATCGTCACCGAGCGCGAGAACATCGGCCCCGGCACCAAGGCTCGGCTGACCGCCGAGGTGAAGGCCGGGGACTACGCCGTCACCTGCCGCCCCGGCATGAAGGGCGACGGCTTCCGCCGCCCGGTCAAGGCCACCGGCGGGACGCCCGCCAAGCGGTCCCCGGAGATGGACAAGGCGGTCGCCGGCTACCGCGAGTACGCGCGGCGCCAGGCCGACGAGACGCTGCCCAAGGCGAAGGCGTTCACCGACGCCGTCCGCGCCGGCGACCTGGACGCCGCGAAGAAGGTGTACGCCGCCTCGCGCATCGGCTGGGAGCGCACCGAGCCCGTCGCCGAGTCCTTCGGCGACATCGACCCCAAGGTCGACCTGCGCGAGGACGGCGTCGCCGACCTGAAGCCCGGCGAGAAGTGGACCGGCTGGCACCGCCTGGAGAAGTCCCTCTGGAAGGAGGGCAAGCTCGGCGCCGAGGACAAGACCCTCGCCGACACCCTCGACAAGGACCTCGCGGTCTGGGTCCAGAAGGTCGGCACCGCCGAGATCACCCCCACCTCCATGGCCAACGGCGCCAAGGAGCTGCTCGACGAGGTCGCCACCGGCAAGGTCACCGGCGAGGAGGAGCGCTACTCGCACACCGACCTGGTCGACTTCAAGGCCAACGTCGAGGGCGCCCAGACCTCCTACGAGCTGCTCAAGCCGGTCGCGGCGAAGAACGACCCCGCACTCGTCACGGAGCTGGACAAGCAGTTCGCCGCGCTGAACACCCTGCTCGACCGCTACCGCCCGAACACCTCCTCCTACGACTTCACCTCCTACGACAAGGTCACCACCGCCCAGCGCAAGGACCTCTCCGACGCGGTGAACGCCCTGGCCGAGCCGCTGTCCAAGCTCGCCGCGGCGGTCGTGAAGTAGCTCCGGGGACCGGCACGACATGGCAGAAGGACACGAGACCCGCACCTCCCGGCGCGCCGTGCTCGGCTGGGGCGCCGCCGGCCTGGCGCTGGGCGGCGCCGCGTCCGCGGGGGCCGTGGCCGTCGCGCGGGGCGGCGACACACCGGCGGCCGACGACACGGAGGTGCCCTTCCACGGCGCCCACCAGGCCGGCATCGCCACCCCCGTGCAGGACCGGCTGCACTTCGCCGCCTTCGACGTCCGCACCGACGACCGCGCCGAGCTGGCCCGGCTGCTGCGGGACTGGACCAGGGCAGCCGAGCGCATGACGACCGGCCGACCGGTCGGCGAGGGCGCCTACGGCGGGACCGCCGAGGCCCCGCCGGACGACACCGGCGAGGCCCTCGGCCTGCAGCCCTCCCGGCTCACCCTCACCGTCGGCTTCGGGCCCTCGCTCTTCGACGACCGGTTCGGCCTGCGCGGTCGCCGCCCGGCCGCCCTGACCGACCTGCCGGCCTTCGCCGGGGACAACCTCGACGCCGCCCGCAGCGACGGCGACCTGTGCGTGCAGGCGTGCGCCGACGACCCGCAGGTGGCCGTGCACGCCATCCGCAACCTCGCCCGCATCGGCTTCGGCCGGGTCGCGGTGCGCTGGTCGCAGCTCGGCTTCGGCAAGACGTCGTCCACCACGCCCGACGAGCAGACGCCGCGCAACCTCATGGGCTTCAAGGACGGCACCCGCAACATCGCGGGCACCGACACCGCCGCCCTGGACCAGCACGTGTGGGTGTCGCAGAAGGACGGCCCCGCCTGGCTGGCCGGCGGCTCCTACCTGGTCGCGCGCCGCATCCGCATGAACATCGAGACCTGGGACCGCACCTCGCTGCAGGAGCAGGAGGACGTCTTCGGCCGGGACAAGGGCGAGGGCGCCCCCGTCGGCAAGGCGCACGAACGCGACGAGCCCTTCCTGCCGGCCATGCTGCCCACCTCCCACGTGCGCCTCGCGCACCCCGACTCCAACGGCGGGGCCCGCCTGCTGCGCCGTGGCTACTCCTTCACCGACGGCACCGACGGACTCGGCCGCCTCGACGCCGGCCTGTTCTTCCTCGCCTACCAGCGGGACGTGGCCCGGGGCTTCGTGCCGGTGCAGCGCGGCCTCGCCGCGCACGACGGGCTCAACGAATACATCCAGCACGTGGGTTCGGCGCTGTTCGCCATCCCGCCGGGCGTCCGGGACCGGGACGACTGGTGGGGCCGGGCGCTGTTCTCCTGAGCGGAACCGAGTAGAACCGAGCGGAATCAACGACGGAAAGGGACCGGGCGCATGTTCGGCAACTACCTCATCGGCCTGCGCGAGGGCCTGGAAGCCGGCCTGGTCGTCTGCATCCTCGTCGCCTACCTGGTCAAGACGGGCCGCAGGGACGCCCTGAAGCCGGTCTGGGCGGGCGTCGCCGCGGCCTGCACCGCCGCGCTGGCCTTCGGCGCGGCCCTGGAGTTCGGCTCCCAGGAGCTGACCTTCGAGGCGCAGGAAGCGCTCGGCGGCTCCCTGTCCATCGTCGCCGTCGGCCTGGTGACCTGGATGGTCTTCTGGATGCGCCGCACCGCGCGCCACCTGAAGGCGGAGCTGCACGGCAAGCTGGAGGCCGCCCTGCAGACCGGCACCGCCGCCCTGGTCCTCACCGCGTTCCTGGCGGTGGGCCGGGAGGGCCTGGAGACGGCGCTGTTCGTCTGGACCTCGGTGCGCGCCGCAGCGGACACCGGGGGCTCGGCCGCGCCGGTGACCGGGGCGCTGCTCGGCATCGCCTCGGCCGTCGCCCTCAGCTGGCTCTTCTACCGGGGCGCCCTGCGCATCGACCTCTCCCGCTTCTTCACCTGGACCGGCGGCATGCTGGTCGTCGTCGCCGCGGGCGTGCTGGCGTACGGCGTGCACGACCTCCAGGAGGCGCGGATCCTCGGCGGGCTGCCGGACACGGCGTTCGACATCAGCACCACGATCCCGCCGGACAGCTGGTACGGCACCCTGCTCAAGGGCATCTTCAACTTCCAGCCCGACCCCACGGTCCTCCAGGTCGTCGTCTGGGCCCTGTACCTCGTCCCGGTGCTGACCCTTTTCCTGGCCCCGGCCTCCCGGCAGGGCCGCCGGGCACCGGCCCCGGACACCGCCCGGTAACTCCCCCCACCAGCCCACCCCGCGGCGTGAACCCGTTCACCCGTCCTGGGCACACCGGTGTCGCCGCGAACCTCCCCTGCCGAGGATGGCCGCACGGACCGAACCGGCGGGATGCGAGGACGCGACATGGCTCAGGGCTTCTCACGCGAACCCGGCACCCGCGGCCCGCTGCCCGACCTCCCACCGCGGGCGATCCGGAAGATCACGCTCTGGGCCGTCGCGATCGCCCTCGGCGGCTTCCTCTTCGGCTTCGACACCGGAGTGGTCTCCGGCGCCCTGCTCTACCTGAAGAGCGACTTCCACCTGAACTCCTTCGAGCAGGGCAGCGTGGTCAGCGTCCTGCTCGTCGGCGCCGCCGTGGGCTCCACCTGCGCCGGCACCCTGGCCGACCGGCTCGGCCGGCGCCGCGCCCTGGGCCTGGTGGGTGTCGTCTTCCTGCTCGGCACCGCCGTCGTCACCTTCGCCGGCGGCTACGGCACGCTGATCGCCGGCCGCGTCGTCCTCGGCCTGTCCGTCGGGGCGGCGTCCGCGACCGTGCCGGTCTACCTGTCGGAGATCTCCCCGACCGCCGTCCGGGGCCGTCTGCTCACGCTCAACCAGCTGATGATCACCGTGGGCATCCTGGTCGCCTACCTCGTCAACCTGGCCTTCGCCGGGGGCGGGACGTGGCGGGCCATGTTCGCCGTCGGGGCGATCCCGGCCGCGCTGCTCGTCGCCGCGGCGCTGTGGCTCCTGCCCGAGTCGCCGCAGTGGCTGATCGCCCACGGCCGGGCCGAGCGGGCGCGCAGCGGGATCGCCGCCCTCGCCGGCGAGGACACCGCCGACGAGATCGTGCGCCGCGCACAGCAGCGGATCGAGGACGACCGGGCGGCCCAGGAGGCGGACTCCGGCCGCAAGGGAGCCGGCGGAGCGAGGCGGCTGCTGGCCCCGGACGTCCGCCCGGCCCTGATCGTCGGCCTCACCCTCGCCGCGGTGCAGCAGCTCGGCGGCATCAACACGATCATCTACTACGCGCCGACCATCATCCAGCAGACCGGCCTCAACGCCTCCAACTCGATCTTCTACTCGGTCTGCATCGGCGCCATCAACCTGATCATGACGGTGGTGGCGGTCCGGGTGGTCGACCGGGCCGGCCGCCGGCCCATGATCCTGGTGTCCCTGGCGGTGATGACCGTCTCGGTGTTCCTGCTCGGGCTCGCCTTCGTCACCGGCATGAACTCCCTGCTCACCCTCCTCTTCATGGTCGTCTACATCGCCGCCTTCGCCGGCGGCCTCGGCCCGGTCTTCTGGACCCTGATCGGCGAGATCTTCCCGCCCTCGGTGCGGGCCGAGGGCTCCGGCGTGTCGACGGCCGTCAACTGGATCGCCAACTTCGCCGTGAGCCTCGCCTTCCTGCCGGTGGCGGACGCCGTCGGCCAGGGCGAGACCTTCTGGATCTTCGCCGCGATCTGCGCGCTGGCCTTCGTCTTCGTCAGCGCGTACGTCCCCGAGACCCGGGGCCGCGACGCCGAGCAGATCGACCGGGCCCTGCACGAGCGCTTCGGCCGGCCGGCCGCCGGCGGGGAGACCGAACGGGCGAAGACCCGCTGACCCCTACCGCGCGGCGGCCTGCGCCGGCTGCTCCGACGCCCGCACCCTGGCCCTGCGGCCCCGGCTGGTCGTCTGCGACGAACCCGTCTCCGCGCTCGACCTCGGGCCGAAGGGCCCTCACGTCCACCCCGCGGGCGGCACTATCATCGTGACGTCCGGGTCACGGGGATGTGGAGGCGGCTGAGGGTGTTCGCGGTCGAGGTCGGGCCGATGGCTCAGGCGTGGGTGTTCGCCCTGCGCGGCGAGCTGGACCACGCCAGCGCGGTCCAGCTGGAGGAAGCCGCCGAGCGGCTGTACACCGCGGTGCCCGAGCCGGGGCTCGTCGTGGTCGACTGCTCCGGCCTCGAGTTCTGCGACTCGTCCGGGATCGGCTGGCTGGTGCGCATGCACCTGCGGCTCGCGGCCCGGGGCGGTGCCCTGCGCCTCGCGGCCGTGCCCGCCTCGGTGGCGCGGGTGTTCTCCCTGACCGGCCTGGACCAGGCCATCCCGGCGCACCCCACGGCGTGGGACGCCGTGGCCGCCGTCGGTGCGGATGGGGCGGGTGCCCCTGAGCTTCACGACGGGGAGACTCCGGCCCCGTCACGTTCGGCGAGTGAGAGGTAGCAGGGTCATGACGCGCGCTCCGGAACAGAGGCCGGTCCAGGCCGGGTCCGAGGACGCCGGCGAGACCGGCACCGGTCGGCACGAGCAGGACCTGCGCGCCCTGTTCGGCCGGTCCACGGCCGTGTTCGCCTCGCTGGCCGGCCCCGCCCACATGGTGGAGGCCGCCAACGCCGCGTTCTTCGCCGCGATCGGCGGCGCGGAGCGGGCCCGCACCGGCGTGCCGATCGGACAGCTGATGCCCGAGCTGGTGGAGCAGGGCTTCATCCGGCTGCTCGACCGCGTCTACCGCACCGGCGAACCGCACACCGGGCACAACGCCCGCGTCCTGCTCGGCACCGGCTCCGCCGCGCGGGAGGCGTTCTTCGACTTCACCTACGAGCCGCGCTCGGACGCCGGCGGCAACATCGTCGGCGTCCGGGTCATCGGCGTCGAGACCACCCAGGTCATCCAGGCCCAGCGGCTGACCGCCGAACACCGGGCGCTCCTCGAACAGATCGCCCGCCAGGCCCCGCTGCACCAGACCCTGGAGGGCATGGCCCGGGTCATCGAGGACCTCGCGCCCGAGGAGGTCCTCGTCTCCGTACTCCTCGCCGACCCCGACGGCCGGCACCTGCGGCACGGCGCGGCCCCCAGCCTGCCCGACTTCTACAACGAGGCGATCGACGGCATCGCCACCGGCGACGGCGTCGGCTCCTGCGGCACGGCCGCGCACCGGCGCCGGCCCGTGATCGTCACCGACATCGCCACCGACCCGTACTGGGAGGCCTTCCGCGACCTGGCCGACCGGGCCCGCCTCGCCGCCTGCTGGTCGACCCCGATCCTGGCCGCCGACGGCTCGCTGCTCGGCACCTTCGCGATGTACCACCGCGCCCCGCGGGCACCCCAGGAGGCCGACCTCGCCCTGGCCCGGGTCTTCGCCGACACCGCCGCGCTGGCCATCGAGCGCCACCGGGCCGAGGAGGCCCGCGTCGCCGCCGAGGCCAAGGAGGAGGCGGTCCGCGACGACCTGGCCTTCCTCCTCGAGGCCAGCACGGCACTGGGCGCCGACCTGGACTACACCCAGACGCTCCAGCGCCTGTCCGGGGTCTGCGTCCCCCGCCTCGCGCCGCTGTGCGCGGTCGACGTCGTCGAGGCCGGCCGGGTCCGCCGCATCGCCACCAGCGGCCCCACCCCGGCCGAGGAGGCCCTGCTCGCCTCCCACATCCCGGTCTACGACGCCCACGACGACGCCGTCGCCCGCGTGCTGGCCACGGGCATGAGCGAGGTCGCCCGGCGTGTTCCCACCGGCCCCGGACCCTGGCACGACCTCGCGGTCACCGGCTACCTGTGCGTGCCCCTGCTCGACCGCGGACGCACCTTCGCCACCCTGACCCTGCTGACCACCGGCGAGGACGTCTTCGACGGGCACACCGTCGCCCTCACCGAGGAACTGGCCCGCCGTGCCGCCTCGGCGGCGCTCAACGCCCGTCAGTACACCCACCGGGTCGACCTCGCCCGCGACCTCCAGGCCGGCCTGCTGCTGCCCGACCTGCCCGACATCCCCGGCGCCGACGTCGCCACCTACTACCACCCCGCCGGCGAAGGGCTCGACATCGGCGGCGACTTCTACGACGTGTTCCGCCTGGCCGACGGCCGCTGGGCGTTCATGCTCGGCGACGTGTGCGGGCGCGGCGCCGGCGCGGCCACCACCACCGCCCTGGTCCGGCACACCGCCCGTGCCGTCGCCCCGCTGCTGCCCGACCCCAGAGCGGTCGTCACCGCGATCAACCAGGCCCTCCTCAACCGCCACGGCAGCCACGGCACCGGCTTCGTCACCCTCGTCTACGGCCAGCTCGCCGCCACCGCCGACGGCCTGGACGTCGAACTGGTCCGCGCCGGGCACACCCTGCCCTTCGTCGTCGACGCGCGGGGCGGCGTCCGCGCGGTCGAGTCGCCGGGATCGCTGCTCGGCATCACCCCCGACCCGCACCTCGTCCCGCACCGCCTGCGTCTGGCCGCGCACGAGAGCCTGCTGCTGTACACCGACGGCATCACCGAGGCCCGCGGCACCGACGGGGAGCAGTTCGGCGAGGAGCGCCTCGCCCGTGCCCTGGGCGACGCCCCGCGCCGGCCCGGCGCGGTCGCCCTCCTGGAGCAGCTGACCCGCGCCGTCCACGCCTTCACCGCCGGCCAGGACAACGACGACGACCAGGCCGCCCTGGCCCTGACGGCGACCCTGCCCCACGACACGACGGCCGGGACCACCCCCTGAGAGGGGGCGGCCCCGGCCGGGTGCCGGCGTCGGGCGCGGACGCTACTCGACGTTGATCTTGAAGGTGGTGGTCCGGTTCCGGATGTCCTCGGCGTTGCCGCTCATCCGCAGGTTGCGGAAAGTGGCCTCGCCGACCGCCGGGCCCTGACCCGGTTCCGGCAGTTCGTTCGCCCAGATCCCGAAGCCCGACTTGGCGTCGAAGGCGTCACCGCTCTTCTTGGAGTTGGTGATGGAGATGTCGGTGAAGATCGTGTCCTTCACCGGGAACTGCGGCTGCCCTCCCACGTAGTTGGTCTGGAACATCACACCGCCGTAGGTCGAGTCGTCGATGTCGACGTCGTTGACCCGGATGCCCTGGAAGACCTTCGAGGCGGAGAAGCACCAGATGGCCGGGAAGACCTGCGAGCCCCAGAAGTGGCCGCCGGTCCGGTCCAGGGAGACGTTCTCGATGGTCGTCGGCTCGGTCCCGAAGCCGTTCATCGGGTAGCCGAAGTCCAGCGAGGAGATGGTGATCCCGGAGTACACCAGGGTGTCGGCGATCCGGATGTTGCGGAACGTGTTGCTGTAGCCGCCGTACACGGCCAGGCCCGCGGCGCGCCAGGTGAGCGTCGAGGTGAGGTTCTCGTACAGGTTGTTCTTCTCGTCCGCCCCGCCCGCGTCGATCGCGGAGAACAGCGCGAAGCTGTCGTCGCCGGTGGCCCGGGCGTCGTTGTTGACGACGTGGTTGTCCGTGGAGCCGTTGGTCATGTTGACGCCGTCGGCGAAGGTGTCGCGGATGCGGGAGTTCTTGATGGTCATGCCGTCGGTGTTGGCGCCCCAGTAGAGGCACACCATGTGCTCGACCCAGATGTTGTCGATGGTCACGCCCGAGACGTTCGAGAAGTCGAAGACCTTGCCGGGACCGTCGATCCGGGACGTGTAGTTGCCGAAGTAGGCGAAGCCGGTGAACGAGGAGCCGTTGGCGCTGGCCTCGGCCCGGAAGCCGACGTCGGTGTTCTCCTGCGAGGAGGGCGCCCGGAAGCGGGTGAACCACGGTCCCGCGCCGACCACCTTCACGGCCTTGCCGTAGACCTGGAACTTGCTGGACGTCTCGTAGTCGCCGGCCGGCAGGTAGACGCCGACCAGCTTGCCGGTGGTGTCCATGCGGACCTTGTCCAGGGCGTTCTGCACGTCCTGGTGCGAGAAGCCGGCCGGGACCGTGTACGCGGCCGGGTCCGGGTTGGCGACCGCGGTCGCCAGCTCGGTGTCGGCGAAGTCGATCGCGTAGGTGGAGGTGTTGGCCGCGTCCTTCTGGAGCCGGATCTTCGAACCGGCCGGCACGGTCTTGCCGAGCAGCAGGTTCGCCTCGTCGTAGATGTGCCGCGGGGCGCCGGATCCGGGGTCGTTGCCGGGCGCGGTCTCGGCGCCGTACAGCCAGGCGTACTTGGCGGTCAGGTCGATCGCCTTCAGGAACTGGCCGTCCACGTACACGTTGAGCGTCGTGTTGGTGCCGTCGGGGATCGAGAAGCGGGTGACGAGGGTGTTGGTGGCCGCCCGCGTGGTCCACTCGACGTACTGGCCGGTGCCGGTCAGCGTGACCGCCTTGCGCCCGCTCGCCTCGCCGGCGAGGTCGCCGACGGTGCGGTTCGGGCCGACGACCTTGGCGCCGCCGCCCGGCGTGCCGTCCTCGGCCTCGTAGTGGTCGTAGGGCATGTCGGCGCCGCGGCCGACGAACAGCGCCTGTGTGGTGGTGTTGTTGGTCCGCTTGACCGGCAGCTCGTTGGCGTCGTCGGCGATGACCGTCTTCACCGTGTACTTGCCGTTGCCGGCCGTCCACGAGCCGAGGTTCACCGGGGCGGTGGTCTGCCCGGGTGCGATGGTGCCGGTGTAGGAGCCGGTGAGCGTCTTGACGGTGGCGCCCTGCGCGTTCTGGATCGTCAGCGTCACCCCGTGGGCGCCGGCGGCCGAGGCCGTCGAGCCCTGGTTCTTGATCGCGACGCTGAACTTGACGTCGTCACCGGCCGACGGGCTGGACGGCGACCAGGCGACCGGCGCGGCGAGCAGGTCCGAGCTGGCGACCGGCTTGACCACCAGGGCGTCGGAGCGGGCGAAGGTGTTGTTCGCCTCGTTCTGCTCGATCACCTTGTTGGACGGGTCCACGACCGCGCCGACCGGGTAACTGCCCGCGTCCCGGGCCCCGATGCTCGCCGTGACCGTCTTCGACTCACCCGCGGCGAGGGCGGGCACGGACGCGGTGGCGACCTTGGTGCCGCCGAGCGTGAAGTTCAGGTCGGTGGCGGCGGCCGCCTTGCTGCCGCCGTTGGTGACGGTGGCGGTCAGGCTGACCGGGTCCGACTCGACCGGCGCGGCCGGGCTGTTGGTGATCCCGGTGACCTTGAGGTCCGGGTTGGCGGCCGGCGTGCCGATCACCTGCACCTCGGCCACCTGCGCGCCCGGGGCGCCGGTGTTCTTGGTGAACTTCAGCTGGACGTCCGCCGCGGAGCCGGACACCGGGATGGTCACCGTGTTGCCGCCGGCGGGGGAGAAGGTGTAGTCCTTCGCCGCCGCGAGGCTGGTGAAGGACGAGCCGTCCTGGTCGCGGCCGAGCACCTGGATGTTCTGCGTCCGCTCGCCCCAGGCGGCGTCCGGGTTCAGCTTGACGACGACCCGGCTCAGGTCGGCGTTGGCGCCCAGCTTGGTGGTGAGGGTGGCGGGGTAGGCGCCGCCCGCGCTCTCCCAGTAGGTGCTGGTCTGACCGTCGTTGGCGTTGGCGGCGACGTAGGTGAAGACGCTGGACGACGCCTCGATGGGCTTGCCCTGGGCGAGATCGCCACCGCCCCCGGAGCCGGCCCGGGTGACGCTGTTGCTCGCCCCCGAGACGTTGCCGGCGGCGTCCTTCGCCTTCACGGAGTACGTCACGGTGGCCGTCGCCGCCGGGGTGTCGGTGTAGGTGGTGACGTCGCCGGCGACCGACCTGAGGAGCTGCCCGTTGGCGTAGACGTCGTACCCGGTCACCTTGACGTTGTCGCTGGACGCCTGCCAGGTCAGCTTCACGTCGGCGCCCGACTGGGTGTAGGCGAGGTTGCCGGGCGCGGTGGGCGCCTGGGTGTCCCCGCCGGTGCCCTTGCGCACCACGGTGTTGCTGTTGGCGGAGACGTTGCCCGCGGCGTCCTTGGCCCGCACGAAGTAGCTGACGTCGCTGCCGGCCGGCTGGTTGTCGGTGTACGTGAGGACGTTCCCGGCGACGCTGGCCCGCAGCACGCCGTTGGCGTACACGTCGTAGCCGGTGACACCGGTGTTGTCGGTGGCCGCGCCCCAGGTGAGCTTGATCTGCCCGGAGGCGGGCTCGGTGTAGGCGAGGTTCGCGGGGGCCGAGGGCGCCTGGGTGTCGCCGGTGGCCGGCCCGTACACCTCCAGCTCGGCGAGCTGCCCGGCCGGCCAGCCGGTGTTGGCGGTGACCAGCACGCGCACGTACCGCGTGGTGGTGGCGTCGAAGGCGATGTCCGCCGACTGCCCGTTGCCGCTGTCGAAGGTGTACGCCTTCGAGGCCGTCAGGTCGGTGAAGGAGCGGTTGTCGGTCGAGCCCTGGATCTTGAGGGTCTCGCTGCGGCTCGGCCAGCCGTTCGGCAGCCGCAGCGTCACCTGGTTGACCCGGACCGACGAGCCGAGGTCGACCTGCACCCACTGCGGGAAGGCGTTGTTCGCGCTCTCCCAGTAGGTGGCGCGGTTGCCGTCGCCGGCGTTCGCCGCGCCGTACACGTCGGCGTGGCCGCTCTCGCTGAAGGGCTTGCCCTGCGCGAGGTTGGGGCCCGCGGCGGCGGCGGTGGTGAGCACCTGCATCTCGGCGAGCTGCGCGGTGCCGGCGACGGAGTTGCCCTGGAAGTCGGCGCGGACGTAGCGGGCGAGGGTGGCCGGGAAGGAGACCCGCACCGTGTTGCCGTTGCCGGGTCCGAAGACGTAGCGCGCCGAGGACTTGAGGGTGGTGAAGCTCTTGCCGTCGGCGCTGGCCTGGAGCGCGAGGGTCTGGGTGCGGGTGCGCCAGTGGGCCGGCAGCCGCAGCACCACCTCGCGGACCCGCTGGGCGCGTCCGAGGTCGGTCTGCACCGACTGCGGGGCGTTCTTCGCGGCCTGCCAGTAGGTGTCGGGGTCGCCGTCGCCGATCCGGGCGGCGGAGTGGTCCTCGGCGGAGCGGCCCTCGGCGTGCGCGCCGAGGGCGGGCAGGCCGAGGACCATGACGGTGGAGACCAGCGCGGCCGAGGCCGTGCGGCGTCTCCAGGAACGGGGTGGGGTCATGCGGGGGGTCCCTCCCTGCGGGGGCTCGCGTACCGTCGGGCGACGCGAGGCGGCTCGTGTCGGGGGCAGAGCGGTGGGGCCTTGGGACAACTCGAACCGGCGGCTGCGCAGCTTCTTGCGTCGAGTCATCGCAATATTGCAGACGCCAGTCGGTTAGTCCACGGTCGTGACGCCATCGGTTCCGGGCGCTGATTGCTGGCACTGTCAAGGATTTACGAATTCTGCGCGAGATCTTGCGCCGCATTGACGGGGATGGTTGAGTGTGGGCCGCCCCACCGCGAGCCGCCGTGCGGGCATCCCATTCAGGGCCGAAGGGGTCACCGATGAGAAGTACCGGGTTCCGTCGCACCACCGTCGCCGCGATAGCCGGCGTCCTCGCTCTCTCGGGCCTCACCGCGTGCAGCTCGGACGAGGACGGGAGCTCGGCGGACGGCAAGACGCGCATCACGGTCAACTGCATGCCGCCCAAGAGCGCGAAGGTGGACCGGAGCTTCTTCTCCGCGGACGTGGCCGCGTTCGAGAAGGCGAACCCGAAGATCGACGTGGTGGCGCACGACGCGTTCCCGTGCCAGGACCCCAAGACCTTCGACGCGAAGCTGGCGGGCGGTCAGATGGAGGACGTGTTCTACACGTACTTCACCGACGCCAAGCACGTCGTCGACATCCACCAGGCCGCGGACATCACGCAGTACGTCAAGGAGCTGAAGAGCTACAGCACCATCCAGCAGCAGCTGCGCGACGTCTACACCGTCGACGGCAAGATCTACGGCGTCCCCCGCACCGGCTACTCGATGGGCCTCGTCTACAACCGCGCCCTGTTCGAGAAGGCCGGCCTCGACCCGGACAAGCCGCCGACCACCTGGGACGAGGTCCGCGCCGACGCCAAGAAGATCGCCGCCCTGGGCAAGGGCACGGTCGGCTACGCGGACTACAGCGCGCAGAACCAGGGCGGCTGGCACTTCACCGCCGAGATGTACTCCCAGGGCGGCTCCGTCGTCAGCGCGGACGGCAAGAAGTCCCAGGTCGACAGCGCCGAGGGCCGCGCCGTGCTGCAGACCCTGCACGACATGCGCTGGACGGACGACTCGATGGGCAGCAAGCAGCTGCTCGTCATCAACGACGCGCAGCAGATGATGGGCTCCGGCAAGCTCGGCATGTACCTGTCCGCCCCGGACAACATCCCGATCCTGGTCAAGGAGAAGGGCGGCAACTACAAGGACCTGGCCCTCGGCCCGATGCCCGGCGGCAAGGGCACCCTCATCGGCGGCGACGGCTACATGTTCAACAAGAACGCCGGCCCCGAGCAGATCCGGGCCGGCCTGAAGTGGCTGGACGCCATGTTCCTGACCCCCGGCAAGGGTTTCCTCGGCGACTACGCCCGCGCCAAGAAGACCGACGCGCCGGTCGGCCTGCCCGAACCCCGCCTGTTCACCGGCGCCGCGGACGCCAAGGACCAGGAGGTCAAGAAGGCCAACGCCAACGTGCCGGTGGGCAACTACCAGCCCTTCCTGGACGGCAACCAGTCCCTGGAGCTGAAGATCGAGCCGCCCAACGCCCAGCAGATCTACTCCGTCCTGGACGGCGTGGTCTCCGCGGTGCTGACCAAGAAGGACGCCGACATCGACCGGCTGCTGAAGGACGCCTCCGGCAAGATCGACGGCATCCTGGCCCGGAGCTGACCGTGACCAAGACGGCTGAACGCCCCGTGCGGACCGCCAAGACGCCGACGCCGCCGGGGGCCCGCCCCCCGGCGGCGGCCGGCCGGGAGCTGCGCCGCCGCCGCCTCACCGACCAGGTCCGCGCGTACGGCTTCCTGATCGGCGGCCTGCTCTGCTTCGCGCTGTTCTCCTGGTACCCGGCGCTGCGCGCGGTGGTGATCTCCTTCCAGAAGTACACGCCCGGCTCCGACCCCGAGTGGGTCGGCTGGGCCAACTTCGACCAGGTCTGGCACGACCCGGAGTTCGCCGACGCCTGGCGCAACACGCTCACCTTCACGGTCCTCGCCCTGCTCATCGGCTTCGCCGTGCCCTTCGTACTCGCGCTGGTGCTGAACGAACTGCGCCACGCCCGCGCCTTCTTCCGCGTGGTCGTCTACCTGCCGGTGATGATCCCGCCGGTGGTCAGCGCCCTGCTGTGGAAGTGGTTCTACGATCCGGGGGCCGGCCTCGCCAACGAGGTGCTGCGCGCGGTGCACCTGCCCACCTCGAACTGGTCCAACGGCGCCGACACCGCACTGGTCTCCCTGGTCATCGTCGCCACCTGGGCCAACATGGGCGGCACCGTCCTCGTCTACCTGGCCGCCCTGCAGTCGATCCCCGGCGAGCTGTACGAGGCCGCCGAACTCGACGGCGCCAACCTCCTCCAGCGGGTGCGGCACGTGACGATCCCGCAGACCCGGTTCGTCATCCTCATGCTGATGCTCCTGCAGATCATCGCCACCATGCAGGTGTTCACCGAACCGTTCGTCATCACCGGCGGCGGCCCGGAGAACTCCACCGTGACGATCCTGTACCTGATCTACAAGTACGCCTTCCTCTACAACGACTTCGGCGGCGCCTGCGCGCTGAGCGTCATGCTCCTGGTCCTGCTCGGCGCCTTCTCCGCCCTCTACCTGAGGCTCACCCGCTCCGACGGGGAGGACGCATGAGCAGCACCCCGCGCACCCTGATCTCCCCGGCCACCCTCGCCCGCCGGCGCGGGAAGACGGCGTACTGGACGGTGTTCACCGCCGTGGTGGTGCTGTTCGCGCTGGCCTTCCTCTTCCCGGTGTACTGGATGGCCACCAGCGCCCTGAAGTCGCCGGACGAGGTCACCCGCACCCCGCCCACCCTGTTCCCCGACGACTGGCACCTCTCCGGGTACTCCGACGCCTGGGACCAGATGGACCTGCCGACCCACCTGGTCAACACCCTGGTCCAGGCCGTCGGCGCGTGGGTCTTCCAGCTGGTGCTGTGCACGGCCGCCGCCTACGCCCTGTCCAAGCTGAAGCCGGCCTTGGGCAAGGTGATCCTGGCCGGCATCCTGGCCACGCTGATGGTCCCGGCGCAGGCGCTGGTCGTGCCGAAGTACCTCACCGTCGCCGACCTGCCCTTCATCCACACCAACCTGCTCAACGACCCGCTGGCCATCTGGCTGCCGGCCGTCGCCAACGCCTTCAACCTCTACCTGCTCAAACGCTTCTTCGACCAGATACCCCGCGACGTCCTGGAGGCCGCCGACATCGACGGCGCCGGCAAGCTGCGCGTCCTGTGGTCGATCGTGCTGCCCATGTCCCGCCCGGTCCTCGGCGTGGTGTCGATCTTCGCCCTGGTCGCCGTCTGGCAGGACTTCCTGTGGCCGCTGATGGTCTTCTCCGACACCGACAAGCAGCCGATCAGCGTCGCCCTGGTCCAGCTCTCGCAGAACCTGCCCCTGACCGTCCTCATCGCCGCCATGGTGATCGCCAGCATCCCCATGGTCGCCCTGTTCCTCGTCTTCCAGCGGCACATCATCGCCGGCATCAGCGCGGGCAGCACCAAGGGCTGAGCCGGCTCCCGAGCCGGCCGCCTCCCCGTCCTGCGCGCCGCCGCCTCCGTCCCACATCCATGTCCCCGCCGGCGGAGGCGGCGGCGCGCAGCACCGCGCCGCACCCCCTATCCAGCCCGGCTCCCGGCCCCGCACGGCCACGGAGCGGGACCCGCATGCCCGAAAGGAACTCCCATGGACGCGGCCGACGAGCAGTGGTGGCGCTCCGCCGTCATCTACCAGGTGTACGTGCGCAGCTTCGCCGACGCCGACGGGGACGGCACCGGCGACCTCGCGGGCGTGCGCGCCAGGCTGCCCTACCTGGCCGGGCTCGGCGTGGACGCCCTGTGGTTCACCCCGTGGTACCTGTCCCCGCTGAAGGACGGCGGCTACGACGTCGCCGACTACCGCACCATCGACCCGGCCTTCGGTACCCTCGCCGAGGCCGAGAAGCTCATCGCGGAGGCTCGCGAGCTGGGCATCCGCACCATCGTGGACATCGTCCCGAACCACGTCTCCGACCAGCACCCCTGGTTCCGCGCCGCCCTCGCCGCCGGACCCGGCAGCCCCGAGCGCGAGC
Organism: Streptomyces sp. NPDC048182; assembly: GCF_043202555.1. Classification (NCBI taxonomy): domain Bacteria; kingdom Bacillati; phylum Actinomycetota; class Actinomycetes; order Kitasatosporales; family Streptomycetaceae; genus Streptomyces; species Streptomyces sp. NPDC048182. The sequence goes on from NZ_JBIDAQ010000013.1 coordinate 111,272, forward strand.
TGTTCCACTTCCGCCCCGGACGCGGCGCCGACGGCGAACTGCCGCCCAACGAGTGGCCGTCGGAGTTCCCCGGCGCCGCCACCTGGACCCGGGTGCCGGACGGCGAGTGGTACCTGCACCTGTTCACCCCCGAGCAGCCCGACCTCAACTGGGCCCACCCGGCGGTGCGCCAGGAGCACGAGGAGATCCTGCGCTTCTGGTTCGACCGGGGCACGGCGGGCGTCCGGATCGACTCGGCGGCGCTGCTGGTGAAGGACCCCGAGCTGCCGGACTTCGTCGCGGGCCGCGACCCGCACCCCTTCGTCGACCGCGACGAGCTGCACGACGTCTACCGCTCCTGGCGGGCCATCGCCGACGAGTACGGCGCCGTCTTCGTCGGCGAGGTCTGGCTCCCCGACACCGAGCGCTTCACCCGCTACCTGCGCCCCGACGAGCTGCACACCGCGTTCAACTTCGACTTCATGACCCGCCCCTGGGACGCGGCCGAGCTGCGCGCCTCCATCGAGGGCACCCTCGGCGAGCACGCCGGCATCGGCGCGCCGGCCACCTGGGTGCTGTGCAACCACGACGTGACCCGCACGGTCACCCGCTACGGCCGGACCGAGTCCGGCTTCTCCTTCGCCGCAAAGCGCTTCGGCACCCCCACCGACCCGGCCCTGGGCACCCGCCGCGCCCGCGCCGCCGCCCTGCTCTCCCTCGCCCTGCCCGGCGCCGTCTACCTCTACCAGGGCGAGGAACTGGGCCTGCCCGAGGCCGACATCCCGCTGGAGCGCATCCAGGACCCGATGCACGCCCGCTCCGGCGGCACCGACCCGGGGCGCGACGGCTGCCGCGTCCCGCTGCCCTGGACGGCCGACGCGCCGCACGCCGGCTTCGGCGGCGAGCCCTGGCTGCCCCAGCCGCCCGGCTGGGCCGCGTACGCCGCGGACGGCCAGGCCGCCGACCCGCAGTCCATGCTCAGCCTCTACCGCGAGGCGATCCGCCTGCGTGGCACCCAGCCCGGCTTCGGCGACGGGCCGCTGCGGTGGCTGGACGCCCCCGAGGCGGTACTGGCCTTCGCCCGGCCGGGCGGCCTGGTCTGCGTCGTCAACACCGGCGCCGACCCCACGGCACTGCCCGCCCACACCGCCGTCCTGCTCACCAGCGGGCCGCTGGACGAGGAGGGCCGGCTGCCCCGGGACACCGCGGCCTGGCTGCTGAACTGAACCGGCGGCCGGGGCGGCCGGTTCAGTGCTCGGCGCTCTCCACCGCGTGCTTGATGCCGCGCAGCGTCTCCTGGAGGCCGTCGTCCACCTGGCCGCCCTCCACCCGCTCGGTGTGCAGGTCCACCGTCAGGCGGGAGGTGCCGGCGGTGTCCCCGGCGTCGACGTGCAGGCGGCCGTGGTAGTCGTGCGGCCCCGGGGCGCCCCACTCGAGGCTCTTGCCCTGTTCCAGGACGCGGATCCAGGCCTCGCTGGTGACGTCCTGCTCCGGGGCGTCGGGCGGGTCGATGTGGGCGGTGACGGTGACGCGGTCGCCGTCGTGGGGGCGCGCGGCCGTCAGGCGCGGCATGTAGGAGGGGAGGTTCTTGACGTCGGCGAGGTACGCGAAGAGCCGGTCGGCGGGAACGTCCACCGTGATCGCGTTGTCGTAGTCACCCATGGGAACGGGGGTTCCCTGGGGCGGCGCCGCCCTAACGCCGCCGCGCCGCCCACCACCCGGGCAGCGGCTGTGCGTCAACGGCACCGTGACCGGCGCCACCCGATCGGGTCCGCCCGGTGGCGTTTGCCACCCCGCGACTTCGGCAAGGTGCTCTCCTGACCCCGGGAGGCGACTCCCGGGTCGGAGACCGGCAGCAACGGAGCAGAGGAGGCTTCCATGTCCTCGAAACGACGACGCAAGAAGAAGGCCCGCCGCAAGAACGGCGCGAACCACGGCAGCCGTCCGCAGAGCTGAGGCGGACCGGCAGGAGGCGGGGGGGGGCGGCGCGCCCCCCCCCCCCCCCTCCGCGTTCCCCGGGCCGCCGGTTAGGGCCGACCGGGTGGGGGATGACGGCCGCGCTGCCGCGTGCCGCAGGTGAGCGCCGTGATCGCTGCTAGTTTCGCCAGCCGCCGGAGATTCCGGACGCCTCGCTCCCGAGGCGCAGGCATGGCTGTGGAGGCATGGTGACTGGTGTGCGCGAGGAACCGTCCGGGTCGAAGACCCCGCTCGGGCGCAGGACCTTCGTGGCGTCGGCGGTCCTGACGGCGACGGCACCCGCCGCGGTCGCCGCCCCGGCCCGGGCGGCCGCGCTGCCCGGCGACGGCTGCACCGCCGCCTCCGGTTGCTCGTCGGTGGCGCGGCTGCTGGCCGTCCCGCACGCCGGCCGTGACGTCGGCTGGCTCCGCGACGCCCTCCAGGTGGCCGTCGAGCTGGAGCTCGCCACCCTGCCCCCTTACCTGTGCGCGTGGTGGTCCATCGAGGACCGAGGCAGCCACGCCGCCCGGCTGATCCGGCGCATCATCGGCGACGAGATGTTCCACATGGGCGTGGTGTGCAACCTGCTGGTGGCGGTCGGCGGCCGACCGAGGATCAGCGCCGCGGCCCCGTCCTACCCCGGCCCGCTGCCCGGCGGCGTGCGCAGCGGCGTCAACGTCTACCTCTCCGGGCTGACCAGGTCCTTCGTGCACGACGTGATGATGGCGATCGAGGCGCCCGAGGAGCCGCTCGCCCGCGACACCCGCGACGCGCCCACCATCGGCGAGTTCTACGACGACCTGCTCGACGCCTTCCGGTCCGCCTCGCCCGACCTCACCACCCGCGGCCAGCTCTCCGAGCGCATCGGCGCCGACCAGCTCAAGCCGGTGGGCAGCCTCGACGGCGTCGAGGAGGCGATCGGCATCATCAAGGAGCAGGGCGAGGGCACCACCAGCTCCCCGGAGGACGCCTTCGGCGACGACCACCCGGCCCACTACTACGCCTTCGGCGAGATCTACCACGGACGGCAGCTGCGCGAGGAGGACGGCGTCTGGAAGTTCACCGGCGCGGCCGTGCCCTTCCCCGCGGCCCGGCCGATGGCCCGCGTCCCCTCCGGCGGCTGGCCGCACCCCGCGAAGCAGGTCGCGACGCTCCTCGACCGCTTCGACACCGCCTACGCCGAAGTGCTCGGCAGCCTCGAACACGCCTGGGACGGCGGCGGCGCGCGCGCCCTCGGCACGGCCGTGCGCCAGATGCGCGGCCTGGAGACCCCGGCGGTCCAGCTGATGGAGACCACCATCCCGGACGCCCCCGGCAACTACGGCCCGCAGTTCCGCCCGCCGGCAGCCGGCTGACGTCCCGCCCCAGCCGCCCTCGCCGCCGCCGCTCGGCGCCGTCCGTCCTCCGGCACGCGCTCGCGCGCGGCCCGTGCGCTCAGACGAGCTCCGGCTGCGGCTCCGGGGAGCGCGGGCCGGGCAGCGTCGGCGCCGACGCGGGGTCGACGGACCTGGTGGTCCGCACATATCCGTGGATCACCGAGCCCATCGCCAGGAGGAGCAGCGGACCGCACACCCACGGATGCGCGGCCAGCTGGACCGGCAGCCAGCGGTACGCCACCAGGAGCGCGGTGAAGACCACCGCGCCGTGGGCGACCAGCTGGATGCTCGACCGGTCCCAGCCCTGCGCGAGCGCCCGCATCGCCACGTCGATCGTCAGCGCGAACACCACGCCGGCGATCAGGTCCGTGCCGTAGTGGTAGCCGAAGCCCAGCGTCGCGGCGAGGGTGGCGACCAGCCAGAAGGTGCCCGCGTACCGCAGCGGCCTGGACCCCTTGCGGGAGTGCAGGAACAGGGTGACCGCCCAGGCCGTGTGCAGGCTGGGCATGCAGTTGCGCGGGGTGATCTGGTCGTAGAGCACGGGGTGCGGGGTGCCGATCCGCGGCAGGACGTGCGGCCAGATGTCGGCGATCGCCCAGCCCTCGCCGCCCGTCCCGAAGGCGCCGGTGCTGTAGACGAAGACCGGTCCGACGACCGGGAAGACCATGTAGATGGCCGGCCCGAGCAGCCCGATGGCCAGGAAGGTCCGCACCAGGTGGTGACCGGGGAAGCGGCGCTCGACCGCCACGTTGCGCAGCTGGTACAGCGCGGTGACGGCGGCGGCCAGCGGGAGCTGGCTGTAGACCAGGTGCAGGATGTGGTAGCCGACCGGTCCGGTGGCCTCGACGATCCGGCCCGCCACCCACGACGGGTTTCCCAGCGCCCGGTCGGCGGTCGCCACATACAGGTCGAGCACCTCCGGGCGGGTCTTCGACGTGATGAGCAGCCAGGTGTCACCGATCTTGTGCCCGGCCACCAGGAGCAGCCCGAGGCCGACGCCCTTGAGCAGCAGCAGCCGCTCCGGCCCGGTGCGGCGGGTGACGGCGATGACGGCACAGCCCAGGACCACCCACAGCGCGCCGTTGCCGAAGTTCGGGGCGGCGCCGACGATCAGCCGCATCACACCGAAGGCGGCGTCGATGCCGACCGCGGTGCCGAGCGCGATCCACCGCTGCCGCCAGGTGAGCACCACCATCGTCAGCGCCAGACCGCCGTAGAGCAGCGGCCCCGACTTGGGCGCCCAGATCACCTCCCGTGCCTGGTTGGTGATCGGCCCCCGCAGGCCGTAGTGGTGCGCGACGACCTCCAGCACGACGAGGAAGGCGAGCGTGACCACGCCGACCGCCGTCCACAGCAGGGCACGACCGCTCATCCGCGGGGATATGGATACGGGTATAGGGGTTTTCAATTGTCTGGGCCCAATTTGTAGATGTCGGACAATCGGGCGATCGGGGTGATCGTCGTGAGCCCGAACATGCTAACGGCAAGCTCGGGCAGGTCACACCGGTCGGAGTTCCGCCGCCGCCCATTCCTCGGTGGTGAAGACGTCACCGCGGCGGGCGAGGATCCCGTCGAGCAGCACGCGATGCAGGGCGGGGTCCGGATCGGCGCAGGCGTCGGACAGGACGGTCACCCGGTAGTCGAGGTCGATGGCCTGGAGGGCGGTGGACAGCACGATCCCGCTCGTGGCGACCCCGGCCAGGACGAGGTGCCCGACGTCCTGGGCGGCGAGTATCTGGTGGAGGTCGTTGCCGGCGAAGGCGCTGACACGGTTCTTGTACACGACCGTCTCGCCGTCCCGCGGACCGGCGTCGGGGTGGATGGCGGCACCCGGGTCGTCCGCGGTGAAGAGGTGGTGCGGCAGGGCGCCGAAGATCTTGTTGCGCGGATGGGCGTCGACGTGCCCCGGCCGCAGCCGCAGGGCCACGTGCACGACCGGCACCTCGGCGGCGCGGGCCGTCTCCAGCGCCCGGGCGGCGCGGGTGAGGTAGCCGTCGTCCGTGATGTGGGCCAGGTGACCGCGCTGGAGGTCCATGGCGAGAAGGGCGGTGCGGGACATGGGTGTGCCTTTCCGTGGGGCTTCCGTGGTGCTGGTACTGGTGGCGCTCACGCCGCCGGCGGTGTGCCGGCGCGGCGCAGGCCGCGGTCGAGGACCGTGATCAGGAGGAACAGGACGCCCGCGGCGAGCATGATCCAGGCCAGCTGGTGCATGCCGTCCGTGCCGGCGTGCGGGCCGAAGGAGGCGGCGGTGGTGGCGGAGGCCACCATCGAACCCAGGTAGGCGAAGGTGCGCAGCAGGCCGGCCGAGGAGCCGGTGCGCTCGGGATCGGCCTGGTGGTACACGGAGTTCTGCAGCGCCAGGCTGTTCAGCCCCTGCGGCACGCCGAAGACCAGGGCGAGGACGAGCAGCAGCCACACCGGGCTGTCGGCGGTCAGGGTCAGCATCAGCAGGCAGGCGGCGATCTGACCGACGGCACCGATGAGGAGCTTGCCCCGCACCGCCTTGCGGCGCCCGGTGACCAGGGAGACGACGATCGCCATGAGGAACATCGGGATCTGCACGAGGCCCGCGTGGAAGGGGGAGAGGCCGTAGCCCTCCTCGGTCCACTGGGTGAAGCCGTACAGGAACGCGTACGAGACGACGTAGGCCACCAGCGCGCGCCCGTAGGTGGCCAGCAGCGGCGCGTTGCCGGCCAGCACGCGCAGGTCTATGAACGGCGTCCCGGCCCGCAGTTCGCGCACCGCGAAGCCCGCTCCGGCGACGGCGGTGATCAGCAGCAGGTACCAGCTGCTCGGGCGCAGGTTCATCAGGAACAGCAGCAGCGACAGCAGCGTGGCGGCGAACAGCGCCATGCCGGGCAGGTCGAGCTGCGCGGCCAGGCGCCCGTGCCGTGGCGACGCCCCGGTCCCGGCCCCCTTGGGCAGCCGCAGGCCGAGCAGCACCGCGGCCACCGAGAGCGGGACGTTGAGCGCGAAGGTGGACCGCCAGCCGCCCAGCCCGATCAGCAGGCCGCCGAGGAGCGGGCCGATCACCGCGACGGTCTGGTTCGCCACCGCCAGCGCGGTCAGCACGCCCGCCGGGTTGTCCTGCCCGGTGCGCCGCCCCTCGCTGCGCACCAGCGCCATGGCGGCCGGATACCCGGCGCAGGTGCCGAAGCCGAGCAGCACGCGCGACGCGATCAGCACCCCGAGGTTCGGCGCCGTGGTCCCGACGACGCCCGCCACGCCGACGAGCGCGGTGCTCACCAGGAAGAGGCGGCGGGGCCCGAAGAGGTCGATCAGCCGTCCCACGACCGGCTGGCCGAGGGCGGTGGCCAGGTACAGCGCCGACACCAGCCAGGCGGTCCGCGACGGCGGCGCGCCCAGCGCCGAGCCGATGGGGACCAGGGCGACCGCGATGATCGTGGAGTTGACCGGGTTCAGCACCGAGCCGAGCATCATCGGCGGGATCAGCCGGCGGTCGAAACGCGTCTCCGGCCGCTCTCCCTGCCGCGTGGCGGTGTCCCCGTCAGTCATGGGTCAGCCGCTCCAGTACGGCCATCGCCGCGAGGACGGTCTGCCGCTCCTCCTCCGTGCACCTGTCCCGCAGCCGCCCGGCGAGCCACTCGCCCCGCGCCTGCCGGTCCTCCTCGGCCCGGTGCCGGCCACCCGGCGTCAGGGCGATCAGCAGGCGCCGCCCGTCGGAGGGATCCGGGCGCCGCTCCACCAGCCCGAGGCCGGTCAGCGCGGTGACCGTCGAGGCCATCGACTGGTGCCGTACCCCTTCGGCGGCGGCGAGGTCGCTGGTCGACAGCCCCTCGCCGGCGGTGAGCCGCGCCAGCACCGCCGCCTGCGCCTGCGTGAGGTCATCGGCGGCGGAGGCGGCGCGGATACGGCGCCTCAGCCGGCTGATCACGGACCGCACCGCCTGCGAGCCCTGGACGGCCGACGGCGGGGAGTGGGGGGTCACTTCCATGCCCCCTACAGTAATTCCCTCAGCTCAAACTGTCCAGGTTGCCTGTATAACTAGCTTCGGCGCCGGGCGGCCCAGACGGTGCGCTCGGTGCGTACCACGAGGTCGTCGCGGTGCAGGACGCTCTGCGGTCCCGCGGTGTCGAGCAGTCGGTCCAGGGCGGCCAGATCGTCCGGCGCGAGCGCGTCGGCGACGGCGCTCCGCAGGCGCCGCAGGCCGCCGAGGGCGTAGCGGCCGACCGCCTCGTCCCGGGAGCCCTCGACGCGGATGTCCAGGGTGCGCTCGCCCTCGACCGTGAACCCGGCGGCGGTCAGCAGCGGCCCCCAGTCGGCGCCGCGATGGGGCAGCCGGGCGTTGTGCGCGGCGTCGCCCGCCGCGTGGCAGCGCTCCTCCAGGCCGGGCCGGTCCGCGGGGGCGTCCGCGGGCAGGAACCGCGGGAAGCCGGCCATCTCGACCACCGCGAGCAGCCCGCCGGGCGCCATGGCGTCGTGGACCCGGCGGATGGTGCGGACCGGGTCGGCCATGTGATGCAGCGAGGCCGACGCCCACACCAGGTCGGGTGTGCCGAGGTCGGGCCAGTCGTCGCCGTCGAGGTCGGCCTGGACGGCGCGGACGCGGTCCTCCACCCCGTGGGCGCACGCCTTCTCGCGCAGCCGCTGGAGATGGACCGCGGAGGAGTCGACGGCGCTGACGCGGGCCTCGGGAAAGCGGTCGAGCAGGGCGAAGGTGCCGGCCCCCGTGCCGCAGCCCAGGTCGACGATGTGCCGCGGGCCGGCCTCCAGGGGCAGCCAGGCGGTGATCGACGCGGTGTGGTCGGCGAGGACCTCGGCGTCCAGGTCCAGGACCTCCGCCAGGTCGCCGGCGCCGTCGTGGTGGTGTGCGTGGTTCATGGCGCCACCGTAGACCTGTGCTGCGTCAGGAGCACGAACCCTTGCCGGATCGGCACACCATTGCCCGTGCGGGCTGCCGATCACGCAAGCCCGGCGGCTCGGGCCCGTCAGACGGGCTCGCGGCCTCCCTCGCCGCGCTGGTGTCCCCGCCGGGCGTCGCGGTCGAAGATGCCGAGGACCTCGCAGGGACCGCCCTCGGCCCCGATCGCGTGCGGGAGCATCGTGGGGAACTCCGCCGCCTGGTTGGTCTCCACACGCAGGCGGCGGTTGCCCAGCAGCAGGATCGCGGTGCCGGACAGCACGACGAGCCACTCACGCCCCGGGTGGGCCCGCAGGCGGGCCGGGCTGTCGGGCGGCGGGTCGGTCATCCGCTGGCGCACCACGGTCATGCCTGGTTCGGCCTTGAGCGGCCACCGCAGCTGGCCGCGGGCCGCGTCGATCACCGGACTGACGATCACGTCGTCCGCGCCGGTCTCCACCAGCTGGTCGAGCGTGGTGTCCAGGGCCCGGGCCAGGGTGACCAGGCTGTCCAGGGCCAGCCGGCGCCGGCCGGTCTCGATGCGGCTGAGCGTGGACTGGCTGATCCGGGCCCGGGCCGCCAGCTCCTCCAGGGACCACCCCTGGGCCAGCCGCAGCGCTCGGATCCGCTTGCGGACCAGGGCGTCGAGGTCGTCATCGTCGTCGTGCGTCACGGGCGCCAGGGTATGCCGCGACCGCCGCCGCCATGCGGCGCACCGAGGCTTGGCCGACGGCCTACGCCCTGAGGGCGCCGGCTTCCCCGGCGTCCTGCGCCGCCCTCGTCGCCCACGACGGGCGCCAGACCTCGCCGGGGAGCCCCGGCAGGCTCTCCAGGTGCGTGACCAGGTCGCGCAGACCGGGGTGCGGGTCGGCGCGGGGGAGCAGGAGGGAGAGGGGATAGGCGAGCGTCGGGCCCGCCACCGGGATGCGGCGCAGGTCGTGGTGGGCCGGCCAGAGGTACCGGTCCCGCGCCCCCACCAGCGTGGCCACGTCCGCGGACTCCGCGAGGGTGTCCAGCAGCACCTCGTCCCCGAAGTTCGGCCCCGCCGCGTCCACCCGCAGGTCGAAGGCCGCGGCGAGCTGGTCGTAGAACTCCGCCCACTCGCTGCCCGGCGCGATGCCCGGCACCCAGATCCGGTGGCCGCGCAGCCGCGCCGGGGTCACCCGCCGCGCGGCGGCGAGCGGGTGCCGGGGGCCGACGAGCAGTTCCAGGGGCGAGTCGAAGGCGTGGATCATCCGGACGTCGTCGGGCAGCGCGGCCGGGTCGGTCTGGGTGCGGAAAGAGGCGTCGACCTCGCCCGACCGCACGGCGGCGACCGGCACGGCCGGGTCGTTCACCCGGAGCGTCACCACGTCCAGATCGGTGCCCGGCCGCGACCGCCAGTAGTCGTGCAGCACCACCGCCTGCGCGCTGCGCAGACCGAGGACGTCGATCCGCAGGGCCCGCGACCCCGGCCGGACCGCGGTGAGGGCGCGGTCGACACCCGCGACGACGTCCCGCGCGTGCGGCAGGAACGCCTGGCCGTCGAGGGTCAGTTCGACCCCGCGGGGGGTGCGGGTGAACAGGCGGACCTCCAGTTCGCGCTCCAGGGCGGCGATCCGCTTGGAGACCGCCTGCTGCGTCACGCCCAGCTCGTCGGCGGCCTGCCGCACCTGCCCGAGCTCGGCCGCCCGGACGAACGAACGCAGCGCCTCGGTGTCCACCCGTGCATCCTAGGGGGCGTCTCCGGGACGCGATCGCGGACGTGTTCGCCGAGCGTCTGACTGCTGACCTCGGCCTCCGCCGAGCTCGCCGGTCCGAGCCGGCGGGTGAGCGTGACGGCGCGGACCCCGCCGGGCAGCCCGCGCACCGTCCGCGTCTCCCCGCGCGCGTCCACCGCGCAGGCCACACCCTTCTCTCCATCGGTTCCGGGCAGCGGAGCACGGGCGTCAGCGCGGGGCGCACGGCGAGACCGACGTACGCCGTCGCGTCCGGCCGGGCGGCGCGGTAGTCGACGCCGAAGGAGGCGGGGCCGACCGTCGCGCGCGAGAGCGCCATACCGGGCGGCGCGGCGCCCAGGTACAGCAGCTCCGGATGCTCCCGGTACCGCGCGACCTCCGCCGCGTGCTCCCGCTCCCGCGCCTGCGCCGGACCGGCGAAGCCGTCCTAGGCCACCGCGAGCGCCGGCGCGCCGAGCCCGGCCGACCGCACCCACCGGCTCGGCACGAAGAGCGCCGCGGCGACCGCGTACGCGGCTCCGGTCAGGGCGATCCGGACCTCGGCACTGCCCAGGCCCACGCCTCTGCTGTAGACGGCCGGCCCGAGCGCCACGCCGATCGTGCCCAGGGTGAAGACCAGGACCGCCCAGCCGAGCCGCCGCGCCGTGGTGCCGCACCACGGCACCACGGCCCGCGCCACCGTGCCCGCGAGCATCAGCATCCCCACCGCCAAGGGCACTCCCACGGCGAGCACCGGGAGTTGCACCCCGGCCCCGCCACCGGTCCAGGCCGACACCACCAGCCAGTCGTCATGGGCCGGACCCTGCCGGCGGGCGGCCCGGCGCACATGAGCGCTCCTACTCAGGTCGTCGGTGCCGCCGTCCCCGCCATTGACATGCACGGCGCAGAGCCAGTTCAGTTGGTCTAGTCCAAAGCGTGGCCGTCGGGAGAAGTTCACCCGCCGGCCCTCGCCGCGGCGTGCCCCCGTTCTCCCCGCGTGTCGAGTGAGGAGCACCCTCATGCGGAGATCCCGTCCCCTCGCCCCCACCTCCCCGAGACGGTGGCGGCGTGTCCTGGCCGCCACCGTGTCCCTGGTCGTCGCCGCCGTCGCGGCCGTGTTCGCCGGACTGGGCGCGGCCCCCAACGCCTACGCCGGCCAGTACCTCACGAACGGGGACTTCGAGTCCGGCAGCCTGTCCGGCTGGTCCTGTTCCGACGCGAGCGTCACCACCAGCGCCCCGCACTCCGGCACCCGGGCCCTGGCCGGCGCCGCCTCGGCCGCGTCCACGGCCCAGTGCGCGCAGACCGTGACCGTCACCCCGGGCACGGCCTACACGCTCTCCGCCTGGGTCAAGGGCGCCTACGTCTACCTCGGCGTCACCGGGGGAGCGAGCACCTGGACGCCGTCCACCTCGGGCGGCTGGTCCAAGCTGACCGTCGCCTTCACCGCCGGGGCGAGCCAGACCAGTGCCCAGATCTACCTCCACGGCTGGTACGGCCAGGGCACCTACTACGCGGACGACGTCGTCCTCGACGGCCCGGGCACCCCGCCACCGTCCCCGACGCCGACCAACCCCACGCCGACCCCGACCCCGACGCCCACCCCCACACCGACTCCCACGCCGACTCCGACGCCCACGCCGACTCCCACCCCGCCGCCCTCCCAGGGCCTGCCCGCGCACGCCCTCGTCGGCTACCTGCACGCCAGCTTCGCCAACGGCGCCGGCTACACCCGCATGGCCGACGTCCCCGCCTCCTGGGACGTCATCGACCTGGCCTTCGGCGAGCCCACCTCGGTGACCTCGGGCGACATCCGCTTCACCCGCTGCCCCGTCACCGAGTGCCCGACCGTGGAGAGCGACGCCGACTTCAAGGCGGCCATCAAGGCCAAGCAGGCGCAGGGCAAGAAGGTGCTCATCTCCATCGGTGGCCAGAACGGCCAGGTCCAGCTGACCACCGCCGCCGCCCGGGACGCCTTCGTCGGCTCGGTCTCGAAGATCATCGACACCTGGGGCCTGGACGGCCTCGACATCGACTTCGAGGGCCACTCCCTCTCCCTCAACACCGGCGACACCGACTTCAAGAACCCGACCACCCCGGTCGTCGTCAACCTCATCTCGGCGCTGAAGACGCTGAAGGCGAAGTACGGCTCGTCCTTCGTGCTCACCATGGCGCCCGAGACGTTCTTCGTGCAGCAGGGCTACCAGTTCTACGGCTCGGGACCCTGGGGCGGCCAGGACCCGCGCTGCGGCGCCTACCTGCCGGTCATCTACGCCCTGCGCAACGACCTGACGCTGCTGCACGTCCAGGACTACAACTCCGGTCCCATCATGGGCCTGGACAACCAGTACCACTCCATGGGCGGAGCCGACTTCCACATCGCCATGACCGACATGCTGCTGGCCGGCTTCCCCGTCGCCGGCAACACCGCCAACCGGTTCCCGGCACTCGCCCCCTCCCAGGTGGCGATCGGCATGCCCGCCACCACCAACGCCGGCAACGGGTACGTGGCGCCGGCCGAGGTCACCAAGACCCTGGACTGCCTGACCAAGGGCGCGAACTGCGGCTCGTACAGCCTGCGCGGCGGCACCCACGCCGACCTGCGCGGACTGATGACCTGGTCGGTCAACTGGGACCGGTTCGGGGGCGGGGAGTTCTCGCGGACGTTCGACGGCTACTTCGGCTGAGCCCTGAGCCCTGAGCCCTGAGCCCTGAGCCCTGAGCGCTGAGCCACCGCGACCGCACCGCACGGCCCGTTCCGGTCCCCGCCGGGGCGGGCCTCGCCCGCGCACAGGTTCGGGTGCCAGAATGCGGATCATGACGGCACCCGACGTTCCCCCCGGCACCCGCCTGCTGGTCGTGGACGACGAGCCCGCGATCCTCGACGTGCTGGCGACCTCGCTCCGCTTCCTCGGCTACGAGGTGACGGAGGCCGCCGACGGCCGGGCCGCGCTCGCGGCGGTCCGGGACACCTCCCCGCATCTCGTGCTGCTCGACGTGATGCTGCCCGACCTCGACGGCTTCGACGTGGTACGGCGGCTGCGCCAGGGCGGCTCCAAGGTGCCGGTCGTCTTCCTGACCGCCCGGGAGGACGGCGCGGACGTGGTGCGCGGCCTCGACCTCGGCGCCGACGACTACGTCACCAAGCCCTTCCGGCTGGCCGAGGTCGCCGCGCGGGTGCGCGCGGTGCTGCGCCGGCACGAGGAGCGGACCCCGCGCGGCGCGGTCCTCACCTGCGCCGACCTGGAGATCGACACCGACACCTACACCGTCCGCCGGGCCGGGCAGCGCGTCGACCTCTCGCCCACCGAGTACCGCCTGCTGCACTGCCTGCTCGAGAACACGGGCCGGGTGCTCACCCACGAGCAACTCCTCGACCACGTCTGGGAGTACAAGGACGGCGACCCCGGCGTGGTGAAGACCTACATCTCCTATCTGCGCCGCAAGCTCGACGCCCTCGGCCCCCCGCTCATCGAGACCCGCCGCGGCATCGGCTACACCCTGCGCGCCCCTGACACGCCATGAACTCCCGCCGATGGACGCGTCCCCGCTCCCTGCGCGGCCGCCTGCTGCTCTCCCTCCTCGCGCTCGCCGCCGTGGCCCTGCTCACGCTGGACACCGTGGTGTACGGGGTGCTGCGCGACTACCTGACCGACCGCACCGACACCACCCTGCGCGCGGTCCGCCAGCGGGTCGGCCGGCAGCTGACGGCCCCCGAGCCCGGCGGCTCGCTCGGCAGCGACGTCCGCGGACTGGGCGCCTCGGAGTTCTTCCTGCAACTGCGACGCCCCGACGGCACCGTGCGTGAACTGGTCCCCGGCCTCCGCGACCCCGACGCCGGACTGCCCCGCCTGCCCGACCCGTTGCCGGGGCCCGGTGGGCGGGAGCCGGTCACGGTCGGCTCCACCACGTCCGAGGGCCCCTCCTACCGGCTGCTCACCCAGCGGGTGCCCGGCCGCGGCGTCCTGGTCGCCGCCGCACCCCTCGACCAGGTCCAGGGCACGCTGCGGCGGCTCGTCCTCGTGGAAGGCGCCGCGACCGGCGGCACGCTGGTGCTGCTCGCCGCCTCCGGGCTATGGGTGGTGCGCCGCGGCCTTCGGCCCCTGGAGGCCATGGCGCGCGACGCCGACGCGATCGCCGGCGGGCGCACCGCGGGCCGGGTCGCCCCGGCGGACGAGGACACCGAGGTCGGCCGCCTGGGCCTCGCGCTCAACACGATGCTGGCCGGGCAGCAGGAGACCCAGGAGCGGCTGCGCCAGTTCGTCGCCGACGCCTCCCACGAGCTGCGCACCCCGGTCACGGCCGTGCTGGGCTACGCCGACCTCCACCACCAGGGCGCCCTCACCACCGACGAGCACCGCGAGCGGGCCATGGCCGGCATCACCGCCGAGGCACTGCGCATGCGCGGGCTCGTGGAGGACCTGCTGCTCCTCGCCCGCCTGGACAGCGTGCCCGCCGGCGAGCGACTGCCCGTCGACCTGGCCGCCGTCGCCCGGGAGGCGGCCGGCGCCGCCCGGCTCATCGACCCGGACCGGCCGCTGACCGTGCGGGCCGAGGCCGGCGCCGTGGTCCTCGGCGACGCCGGCCGGCTCCGCCGCGCGGTGGACAACCTGCTCGCCAACGTGCGCGCCCACACCCCGCCCCGGACCCCGGCGTCCGTGACGGTGCGTGCGGCGGAGGAGGCCGTGATCGAGGTCGCCGACGAGGGGCCCGGCATCCGGGCCGAGGCGCTGCCCCTGGTCTTCCACCGCTTCTACCGCGCCGACCCGGCCCGCAGCGGCGACGGCAGCGGTCTCGGCCTCGCCATCGTCCGGGCGGTCGCCGAGGCGCACGGCGGCACGGCCGTGCTGACCAGCACGGAGGGCGAGGGCACGCGCGTCGGGTTGCGCCTGCCCCGGCCCCGCCCCGGCGGTCAGACGAACGCCAGCGTCTCGTCGTAGCCGCCGAGCACCTGCCCCGGGTCGGCGTCCAGGACATTGCGCAGCAGCGTGGCGTACACCGAGCGGAAGTCCGTCGTGGTGCGCAGGTCGTCGTCCGTGAGGTCGGTCAGGCTCGGCTGCTCGCCGTAGAAGCCGCCCTTGACCGGCTCGCCCAGTACGAACACCGGCCCCGACGTGCCGTGGTCGGTGCCCTGGCTGGCGTTGGCCTTCGGGCGGCGGCCGAACTCCGAGTAGACGGCGACGACCACCTTGCGCCCTGCGGGCGTGGCGCGCACCCGCTGGAGGAAGGCGCCGAGGTCGTGGTCGAGCTGGGCGAGCAGCCGGGACTGGGTGGCCTTCTCACCGGCGTGCGTGTCGAAGCCGCCGAGGCTCACGCTGTACGCCCGGGTCGACACGCCGGCCTCGATGGCCCGGGCGACGACCTCCAACTGGGCGCCGAGGGCGCCCTGTCCGCCGGCCGACGCGCCCTTGTCGGCCTCACCGGCCGCGTCGCCCGCGTCGTCGCCCGGCTCGGCGGGGTCCTGCCGCTCCGTCTCCCGTTCCCCGCCGAAGGCCGCGGAGACCTTGGTGAGGTCGGCCAGCGAGGCACCCGCCCGCCGCAGCAGCGCGGGCTCGTCCGCGGCCACCCGCGACAGCTCCGAGCACCGGCGCCGCCACGCGTCCGGCAGCGCGGTGCCGCCCAGCCGGACGGCCGCTCCCGCGGTGGTCTCCCCGGCCATCAGCGGCGGCAGGGTCGCCCCCACCGAGACGCCCTTCAACGGGTCGCCGCCGCCGGCGTGGTCCAGCCACCGCCCCAGCCAGCCGGAGGGCAACGGGCCGGTGGGCGAGGCGGTCTGCCAGATCGCCATCGAGCGGAAGTGGCTGTGATCGGGCTTGGGATACGACACCCCGCGCACGACGGCGAGCCGCCGGTCGTCCCAGAGCTTCTTCAGGCCCTTCATCGCCGGGTTGAGCCCGAGCCCCTCGTCCAGGGGCAGCACCTCGTCCTCGCCGTAGGCCAGGTCGCCACGCAGGTCCTGGTAGTGCGAGTCGGCCGCCGGGACCAGCGTGTTGAGGCCGTCGTTGCCGCCGTACAGCGTGACCAGCACCAGGGTGGAGGCGTCGGCGTCCGGGGTGCCGGAGCCGGAGGCGAGCAGCTCGTCCACGCCCCAGGCGGTGGCCCCGGCGGCGAGGGCGACACCGCCCGCCACGCCGCTGGTGGTGAGGAACTTGCGTCGGGTCCAGGTGTCCAAGGTCCCTCTCCTTCAGCGCAGTACGAGGTGTTCGGGGGCGATCAGCGCGGCGCTCGTCACGGCGCGCGGGTCCTTCGCGGCGTCGCGGAGCACGCCGCGGGTGGCGTCGCCCCAGGCGCCGACGCCGAGCTTGCGGGCCAGCAGGTCGGGGCGTTCCGCCGCGGAGGCGTCCTCGACGTCGCCGAGGTCGGCCTTGCGCACCAGCTGCTGGGCGAACTGGAGGCGTACCTGGGCGGCGGAGGTGGTCAGCCAGGCGGCGCCGGCCGGCCAGCCGCCCACGCTGTCCGGCGCGAACGGCACCTGGCCGAGCCCGGCGAGGGTGCGGCCCAGCAGCTGCCGCCGGGCCTTCTCGTCCAGCTTCGCGGGGCGGACGCCGAGGGCGCGCAGGCTGCCCACCACGTACTCGACCGGCTGCTTGACCAGCACGTTGTCGGCGTCCGCGAAGGCCGCCTCGCGGAACATCGCCCGGAACAGGGCGGTGCTGTCGCGCTTCGGTCCGTACGCGGAGGTGAGGCGGGCCAGCGCCTCCTTCGAGGGCGCGTTCTCGTGGCTGACCAGCGCGCCCCACATGCGGCCCGCCACATGGGCGTGCGAGGCGGGGAGGCTCACCAGGTGGTCCACCAGGGTGGCGGCCGTGAAGTCGGCCTTCGCGCCCACCACCGTCTGCGGCCCCTGGGCGTGGCGGCGCGGCCGGAAGCGCGGCTTCCAGGGCTGCTCGTGCCGGTCGAGGGTCCAGCCGGTCAGTGCGGCGGCCGCCTGGCGCACGTCGCTCTCGGTGTAGTTGCCCACGCCGAGCACGAACAGCTCCATCAGCTCCCGGCCCAGGTTCTCGTTCGGGGCCTTCGCGCTGCTGCCGTCGGCGTCCAGCCAGACCATCAGCGCGGGGTCCACCACCATGGCGCGCGCCAGGGTGCGGAAGTCGCCGCCGCCGAGGCGGCGCAGCGTCTCGTTCTGCTGGAGCATCGCCGCGCCGGACTTCACCTTCTGGATGGAGGTGGCCCAGTGGTTGTGCCACAGCAGGGTCCGCTTCTCGGCCCACGGCCGCTCGGCGGCCACCATGCGGTCCAGCCACCAGTCGGCCAGGCGCTCACGCTGCTCCTTGAGCGCCTGGCGGTAGGCCATGCGTACGGGGTCCTTCTCCGGCTTCCCGGACGCGCTGGGGGTGGGGGTGGGCGCGGGCGACGCCTCGTCCTGCTGCCCTTCGGCCCGGCCGCCCTTCTTGGCCTTGCCCTCCTTGGCCTTGCTGTTCCGCGGCGGCAAGGGCCCCAGCTCGGGCGGGGGAGTGGCGCCGGCGCCCTTGTCCGTGGCGGACTCCAGCACCCGGTCGAGCGTCGCCTCGAAGCCCGCCCGCTCCGCCTCGTCCACCGCGCCCGGATCCGCGTCGAAGCCCGCGCGCTGGAGCAACCGCGTCACATGCGCTCTGGTGTCGAGTGTCCGTCCCATACCGGGACACGATGCCCGGCGCCCGTTGCGTCCGGGTGGGCGGACGGTCGGAGTTCGGTGTGAAGCCGTGGGGGTGCCGCCCGCGTGAAGCCGTAGGAGTGCCGCCCGCGCGACGTCAGGCCGCCGCCGTCCCCGCCGTCGCCGCCTCGTGCCGCCAGAAGCCCGAGAAGGTGATGCGCTCCTTCGGCAGCCCGAGCCGTCGCAGGTGCCGGCGCCCCTCGGTGGCCAGGTTCGACTCGCCGACCACGAAGGCGTACCCGGCCGGGTCGGCCGAGGTGATCCGGCGCAGCTCCGCCAGCGCGGCGGCGCCGGGCACGGAGCGCGGGTCCGCGCGCACGACCCAGGAGACCCGTACCCCCGCCGGGGCGTCCAGCGGACGCCGGTCGGCCGCGCTGGGGACCTCCTGGACGACGCGCCCCACCGCGGTGCGCGGCAGCGAGCGCAGGATGCCCGCGGTGGCCGGCAGGCCGGTCTCGTCGGCCGCGATGACGACCTCGGAGGCGTCCGGCGGGCAGTCGAAAAGGATCCCCTGGTCGAGCACGGCGAGCGCGTCGCCGGGCCGGGCGGCGCAGGCCCAGACGGCCGCCCTGCCCTCGACCTCGCCGGTGGGCCCGAGGTGCACGACGAAGTCGATGTCCATCTCCGCCGCCTCGGCCCGGAAGCCGGCCACCGAGTAGTTGGCGCAGTGCGGGCGCTCGTCCTCGGGGATCGCCAGGTAGGGCTGGTACCACCGGGTCCCGCTGAACTCCGGCAGCCGCAGCCGCCGTTGATGGGGTAGTTGCAGGAAGAGGCGGAACCAGTGGTCGTAACCCAGCCAGGGGAACCCGGCGAGGTCCGGCCCGCCGACGGTCACCCGGTGCATGAAGGGCGACACCCGCTCCGTACGCAGGACGCGGGCGCGGAACATCCGGGGGTGCGACGGCGTCAGCCGACGGTCGTTCGCCATGCGGGTAAGGCTACCCTAAGTTGCTGGCCGGGAGGAGAGTCCGCCCATCGTCAGCTCGACCTCGCTCCCGACGCGGACCGCCTCCCGTACGAGCCACGTGCGCCCGTCGATCGCCGTGCCGGCCGCTGTGGAGTACGCGGGCACGGTGAGAACGGCGGGGGCGTCGTCACCCGGTCCCGCCGAGGCCAGCACCGCGTCGACCACGACCCCGTCGGAGAACCGCAGATCCACCTCCACCGGCCACGGCGCCGCCGCGAAGGCACCCGGATCGCGGAGGTTCTGGAGGCGGCAGCGGGCGCCCGGGAAGAGGTGGCTGTGGCCGCAGAGTGCCGGGAAGGTCTCGGTGGGGGAGGGGGACATGAGCGCTCCGCGGGGCGAAGGGGGCCGACGTGGTCGTGTGTGACCCTCGATCACTACCCCCGCGCACACCGTCCCGGACACCGGCGCGCACTCATTCCGCCACCGGGCGCAGCCCCGGGTGCGCGTCCCACCAGCGGCGCAGGAAGGGGTTGGTGTCCGCTCGGGCCAGGTAGGCGAGGGTGGCCGCCCGGCGCAGCAGGGCGGCCTGCCCCGAGCTGACGCCGGCCCGGTTCCAGGCGAGCCGGACCCGCCCGGTGAGCGGGTCGCCGCCCAGCGGGCGCAGCACCGTGCCCGCCGTGACGCCGGCCGTCGGCTGGGTCAGCGCCACCGCGCGGCCCGCGGCGACCAGTTCGTGCGCGAGCTTGCGGTCGGTGATCCGGTAGCGCAGCTGCGGCGTGAACCCGGCGCGGGCGCACGCCTCGGTGAGGGCCTCGGGCCCGCCGTCGTCGTCCTCCACCAGGTTGAGCCACTGCTCGCCGGCGAGGTCCCGCAGATCGATCGCCTCGCGCGCGGCGAGCGGGTGGGCGGCCGACAGCCGGACGCAGAACGGCTCCCTGGGGACGACCGTGCGGGTCTCGGCGTTGTCGGGCAGCGCGACGCGGTGGTCGTTGACCTCGCCGTACAGGACGGCGTCGTACTGCCCGGCGGCCAGCCCGCGGACCAGCGCGGTGACCGAGACGCCCACGTCGACGGTGAGTTCGTGGCCGGCCATGACGGTGTCGGTCCGGTCGAGCAGGTCGTCGACCAGGATCAGCAGGATGCAGCCGAGCCGCAGCGGCCCGCCCGGCGCGAAGCCGCGCGCCTCGGCGCCGAGGGTGTCCATCTCGCTGAGCACCCGCCGGGCCCGGGCCAGCACGAACTCGCCCAGCTGAGTGGGCTCCACACCGCGCGGGCCACGGACGAACAGCTCACCTCCGACCGCTCGTTCGATGCGGCGCAGCTGAGCGGAGAGGGCCGGCTGGGAGACGCCGAGCCGGCGGGCGGCGGTGCCGAGGCTGCCCGCCTCGGCGATCCGCCGTATCGCCTGGAGGTGTCGCAGTTCCAGCTGCATTGCGGCAGCGTACGCAGCCTCCGCCGGGCGCACCATAACGCGCGTCTTATGGCCGGCCGGGATGGGTCCGGCCGTCATGTTCACGCCCATACTCGGCGGCGGACACGACCTGTCCACCCCGGCGCACCCGCCCCGTCCGCCCAGGCGGACGGCAGGTCCGCCGCTCTCCCCACGCGTGCTCCCCACCGAACGGAGTCCATCCGTGCACCCCACCAGACTCACGGCCGTCGCGGCGGCGCTGGCGCTGACGTCCGGCCTCGCCGGCGCCGTCGTCGCGCAGTCGGCCGCGGCAGCCGCACCCCAGACCAGATCCGCGGCCGTCGCCGACGACCCGGCCGCCCGGGCCGTCGCGGCGGCCGACCGAGCCGTGGGCAGCGGCCTCGACACCCTGGTCAACGCCCCGCAGGAGCAGTACGAGCGCCGCCAGGTCACCCCCTGGCTGAAGAACCTCTACTCCGTCGCCTACGAGCGCAGCTACCGCGGCCTCCCCGTCGTCGGCGGTGACGCGGTGGTGCTCGCCGACGGCGACGGCGACGTGCGGGCCGTGCAGTCCGCGACCTCGAAACCGGTGGACGTCGCCACCGAACCGGCCGTCACCGCCAAGCGCGCCGAGACCGTCTCCCGGGGCCGCCTCGCCCACGTCGACAAGGTCGTGGACAGCCGCCTGGTCGTGAAGATCACCGCCGGGCGGCAGGCCCTCGCCTGGGAGACCGTCCTGGCCGGGCGCACGGCCCACGCCCCCAGCAAGCTGCACGTCTTCGTCGACGCCCGCACCGGCAAGGTCCTCGCCACCGACGACGAGGTGGTCGCGGGCACCGCCAACAGCAAGTGGAACGGCCCCGCCCCGCTCACCATCGACACCACCGCCTCGGGCTCGACATACTCCCTGCGCGACCCGAACCGCCCCGGCCTGAGCTGCGCCGACTACAGCAGCAACCAGGTCTTCTCCAAGTCCTCCGACTCCTGGGGCACCGGCAACCCCACCTCCAAGGAGACCGGCTGCGCGGACCTGATGTTCGCCGCGCAGAAGCAGTGGGACATGCTGAAGAACTGGCTGGGCCGCAACGGGGTCAGCGGCAACGGTCGCAGCTTCCCCGGCAAGGTCGGCCTGAGCGACCTCAACGCCTACTGGGACGGCAGCTCGGTCACCATCGGGCACAACAGCCGCAACGAGTGGATCGCCGGCATCGACGTCGTCGCCCACGAGTACGGGCACGCCGTGGACACCAACACCCCGGGCGGCACCAGCGGCCAGGAGGCCGGACTCGGCGAGGGCACCGGCGACATCTTCGGCGCGCTCACCGAGGCGTACACCAACGAGCCCTCCCCGTACGACGTCCCCGACTACACCGTCGGCGAGATGATCGACCTCCAGGGCCGCGGCCCGATCCGCAACATGTACAACCCGCCGGCCGTCAACAACGACCCCGCCTGCTACAGCTCCTCCATACCGAACACCGAGGTGCACGCGGCGGCCGGCCCGCTCAACCACTGGTTCTACCTGCTCGCCGAGGGCACCAGCCCCGGCGGCGGCAAGCCGAACAGCAGCACCTGCAACGGCTCCACGCTGACCGGCGTGGGCATCCAGAACGCCGGCAAGGTCTTCTACGGGGGGATGCTGCTGAAGACCAGCAGCATGTCGTACAAGAAGTACCGCACGGCCACGCTCAGCTCCGCGAAGTCCCTGGACGCCACCTGCGCCCTGTTCACCCGCACCAAGGCCGCCTGGGACGCGATCAGCGTGCCCGCCCAGACCGCCGACCCCACCTGCACGCCCTCCGGCCAGAACGACTTCTCGCTGGCCCTGAACCCGGCCTCCGGCACCGTCCAGCAGGGCGGCTCGGTCACCACCACCGTCGCCACCAGCACCACCACCGGCCAGGCCCGGCAGATCACCCTGAGCGCCTCCGGGCTGCCCGCCGGCGTCACCGCCGCCTTCTCGCCGGCCACCGTGCAGTCCGGCCAGTCCGCCACCCTGACGCTCAGCGCCTCGGCGAACGCGACACCCGGCGCGGCCACCGTCACCGTCAAGGGCCAGGGCGCGAGCCTCGCGCACACCGTCGACTACAACCTCAACGTCGGCAACACGCAGCCGGGCACCGACCCGCCGAACATCGACGTCGCCAACGTCCGGGCGCACCTCACCCAGTTGAACACCCTCGCCACTCAGAACGGCGGCAACCGCCGGGCCGGCAGCGCCGGCTACACCCAGTCCGTGGCATATGTGAAGTCCAAGCTCCAGGCGGCCGGTTACACGGTCACCGAGCAGAACTGCACCAGCTGCACCTACCCGTCGAACAACCTGATCGCCGACTGGCCGGGCGGCCCCGAGGACCAGACGGTCATGTTCGGCGCCCACCTGGACAGCGTCGCGGCCGGCCCCGGCATCAACGACAACGGCTCCGGCTCTGCCACCCTGCTGGAGAACGCGCTGGTCCTGGCGCAGAAGAACCCCACCATGACCAAGCACGTCCGCTTCGCCTGGTGGACCGACGAGGAACAGGGCCTCAACGGCTCCAAGTTCTACGTCGGACGGCTGACCACCGCCCAGCGCTCGGCCATCAAGGCGTACTACAACTTCGACATGGTCGGCTCGCCCAACGGCGGCTACTTCATCAACAACGTCAACTCCACCGCCGCCGCGCCCCTGAAGGCCTACTGGACCGCCCTGAACCTGGCACCCGAGGAGAACACCGAGGGCCAGGGCCGCAGCGACGACTACTCCTTCCAGCAGGCCGGCATCGCCACCTCCGGCTACGCCGCAGGTGCCAGCGCCCGCAAGACCTCGGCGCAGGCCACGAAGTGGGGCGGCACGGCCAACGCCGCCTACGACTCCTGCTACCACAGCTCCTGCGACACCGCGAGCAACATCAGCGCCACGGTCCTGGACCGCAGCGCCGACGGCGTCGCCTACGCCCTGTGGAAGCAGGCGGTCGGCAGCGACACCCCGGCGCAGGACTTCTCCGTCGCCGTCAGCCCGGCCACGGGCAGCGCCCAGCCCGGCGGTTCCACCACGGCGACGGTGAACACCGCGACCGTCAGCGGCGCCGCCCAGACGGTCGGCCTCTCCGTCACCGGCGCCCCCACCGGCGTCACCGCCACCCTGAACCCGACCTCGGTGCGCACCGGCGACTCGGCCACCCTGTCCGTGCAGGTCGGGAGCGCCACCGCGGCGGGCACCCACACCCTGACGATCACCGCGGCCGGGAACGTCAGCCACAGCACCACCTACACGCTGACCGTCGGCGGGGGCGGCGGCACCTGCACCCCGGCGCAGCTCGTCGTCAACGGCGGCTTCGAGAACGGCACCGCCACCTGGACCGCCAGCAGCGGCGTCATCACCAACCAGGCCGGCGAGGCCCCGCACGGCGGCTCCTACATGGCCTGGCTGAACGGCTGGGGCGCCACGCACACCGACAGCGCCGCCCAGACCGTCACCATCCCGGCGGGCTGCACCTCGGCCCGGCTCTCCTACTGGCTGCACATCGACACCGACGAGACGGAGAACACCGCCTATGACACCTTCACCGTGAAGGCCGGCGGCCAGACCCTGGCCACCCTGTCGAACACCGACAGCACGCCGGGCTACGTCCAGAAGACCCTCGACCTCGGCCGCTTCGCCGGCCAGACGGTGACCCTGGCCTTCACCGGCGTCGAGGACCAGTCGCTCCAGACGTCCTTCGTGGTCGACGACGTCACGCTGAACGTGGGCTGACCCGCACCACCTCCCCGGGACCGGGGCCGGCGTCCACTTGCCGGCCCCGGTCCGCTCGTCGTCCGGAACGGGTAGGCATGGCTCGTGACACAGCGCCAGGAACCCGAGCACACCCCCGACGGTCACCACGTCGTCATCCGCGGCCGCCGCTGGCGGGCCACGGACCCGGCGGTGCCCGAGGACGCCGCCGCCCGGCTCCGCTCCCACCTGATGGCGGCCCGCTCCGCCGTCGGAGCGGCGAAGCGGGCCGGTGACGAGGCGGCGGAGCGCGCCGCCCGCGACCGCGTGCACGCGGCGAAGGTCGCGCTGGGGGAGCGGGGCGCCCCGCCGTGGTGGGAGCAGAGTGACGCCGAGCGAAGGCGCCGCTGGAAGGACGGGCTGCGGCACCTCGACGCCTGAGGGACGGGTCCTGTCAGAACCAGACGGTGAAGGTGACGCCGACGGAGGATTTGCGGCCGGCGGCGTCCGTGACCGTGAGGGTCGCGTTGCTCATCCCCCAGGTGGTCGGGGTGCCGCTGACCACGCCGGTGGTGCGGTTGACGGTCAGTCCGGCGGGCAGGCCGGCCCCGGTGAAGGCGTAGGGGGCGGTGCCGCCCGTGGCGCGCAGGGCGAGAGTGAACGGGGTGCCCACGCGGAGGCTCTGACCGCCCGGGTTCGCCAGGGTGGGGGCGCCGGTGCCGGGGGCGGTCACCGTCCAGGTGAACGAGGTGGAGCCGGTCTTTCCTGCGGCGTCGGTCGCGGTGACGGTCACCGTCGAGGTGCCGGGCGTCGTCGGGGTGCCGGTCACGGTGCCGGTGGACCGGGCGATGGACAGCCCGGCCGGCAGCCGGCTCGCCGACCAGGTGTACGGGGCGGTGCCGCCCTCCGCGCTGTTGCGCAGCTCGACGGCGGTGCCGGTGGCGGAGGTCCGGTCGGACACGGCGGCGACGCTCACCTGGCCCGGCTGCGGTGCCGACGTCACCAGGGAGACACCGAACTTCGCGAGGGCCTCCCCGACGGGCTGGAAGATGGTGAACTTCTCACCGCTGCCGCCGGAGCAGGTGGCGCTGCCCCCGCCGGAGTGCAGCCCCACCGCCTTGCCGCCCGAGGCGGTGACGTAACTGCCCCCGGAGTCCCCGCCCGCCGAGCAGGCGCTGGTGTAGGACAGGCCGCCGATCACCACGTTGCCGTAGTCCACGGTCTGGTCGACCTTGGTCACCTGGCCGCAGTGGAACCCGCTGGTCTGCCCGGAGTGGCAGACGGCGGTCCCGACCAGGGCCTCGGCCGACCCGGTCACCGTCACGTCGCCCTGCCCCCAGCCGGCCACCGTCGGTGCCACCCGCCATCCGGACTGGTCGACCTCCACGATGCCGAAGTCGCCCTCGGCGGCGTTGACGCTGCCGGTGCCGCGGCGGTTCGACGTGCCCAGTCGGCTGCCGTCCTTGCCGTAGGCGGGCTGGTCGGCGTCGTTGGTGCAGTGACCGGCCGTCAGGAAGGCCGAGGCGCCGCCGGAGCGCGTGACGGGGAAGCCTATCGAGCACGGACTCTCGGTGCCGGGGACCCACTTCTCACCGCCGATCACGTCGCCGCCCTGCTGCACGGGGGCGCCGTGCGTCTCCACGACCCGCACGTCGTCGCCGTGCCGGGCGGCGAGGCGGTCGCGCAGGGCGGCCGTCGCGGCGGTGGCGCGCGCCGGGTCGACGGCGACCTCGATCCGGTCACCCGAGGCGACCGGGCCCCAGGACACCACGCCGGGCACACCGCGCACCTGGCGGCCGACGGAGGCCAGCACGGTGTCGAGGCCCGACCTGCTGAGCCGGGCCCGGTGGACGACGGCCCCGGACCGCTCGGCCGCGGCGGCGTCGGCCGCACCGCGCACCGCGGCGTGCAGGTGCCCGTCGGCGGCGTCGAACCACAGCGCGGTGACCCGGTCGCCGAGGGCGGCGCGTACGGCGGTGGCGGCGCGTTCCGCCGCCCGCTCGTCCGCGATGCGGGCACTGACCGCCTCCGCGGTGAGACCGAGGTCGCGCGCCATCGCCGCCCGCACGTCGGCCGGTACGGCGGGCGCCGGGGGCCGTGGCGGCGCGGACGGTGAGGAGGCTCGGGCGGAGGTGGGGGCCAGCGTGGCGACGGTGGCCGCGGCCACCAGGCCGGTGGCGATCGCTCGGGGCAGCACAGGGGGCATGGGCCGGGCTCCTTCGGCGAGGGCGGGGGAGTGGCGACGGACGTCACCGGCGGATCCGCCCGCCTCCCGAGGCGACCGGGCCCGGACGCGCCGGGTGGGGGACGGCCCTCGGGAAGGCGACAGCGTCTCCGTCCCCGGCACCCCGGCGGTATCCGGCGGATCCCTCGCACCGCGATCCGAGGGACGCCGGGTCCTTGCCACGCCCCGCCGTGCGACCCGCCGGCATCCGGGAGATCCCTTGCGGCGGCGCGGCTCCCGCCCCGCGCCCTTGGCGCGCGCCCCCGCGCCGCCTACGGTGCGCGGTGTGAACGGACACCGGCACGGCGGTGACGCCATGACCCTGCTCACCGCGCCGGCCCCCGAGGACGCGTCCACCTGGCCGGCCCTGGTCCACGAGGCCCGCGAACTCCTCGCCCGGCACGGCAGGCTGGCCGTGCACGGGCCGTGGGGCTCGGGCAAGACGACGCTGCTGGACGACCTCGCCCGGGCCTCCGGCCTCAGCTGCCTGAGGCTGTGCGCCCAGGACGGCGACCAGCACCTGCCGTACGCGACCCTCGCCCAGCTCCTCGACCTCGCGCCCGACGGGGTCGCCGGGGGCGGGCCGGGCACGAGACCCGACCCCGCGTCGGGCCTTGCCCGTCCCGCACCGGCCGCATCCTCCACCGCCCTCGCGCCCGGTACGTTCTCGGCCCCCGGCGCCGCGTCCCGGCCCGGCCCCCTCTCCGCACTCGCCGCCGCTCTCCCGCCCGGCACCGTATCCCCGCCAGGCGCCGCGTCCCCGCCCGGCGCCGCACCCACCCCTGGCGTCGCGTGCGCCCCCGGCCCCGGCGCCGTGACCCCGCCCAGCCCCGTCCTCGACCCCGGCGCCGCGACCCCGCCCGGCCCCGTTCCAGCGCCCGCCCCGACCCCCGCCCTCGCTCCGGGCACCGACCCCCCGGCCGTCCGCCGGGCAGCCGTCGCCCGCCTGCTGGCGCATGGCGCCCCGGTGCTGCTCCTGGTCGACGACGCGCAGTGGGTGGATCCCGCCACCGCCGACGTCCTGGCCCACTGCGCGCGCACCCTGCCCGCGGACCGGCTGGCCCTGGTGGCCGCCGAGCGCACGGCCGCGCACCCCGCCGCGGCGGCGCGCCTGCTGGGCGGACACCCGGCGGTACTGCCCGTGCCGCCCGCCGACCCGCACGAGACCACGGCGCTCCTCGCCCGCTCGGAACTGCCCCTGCGCTGGACCGCGTCCGTGCACCGCTACTGCGGCGGCCACCGCGCCCTGCTGGACACCTGCTGCCGAGCCCTGCGCGCCGCCGCCACCGCGGACCACCCCGCCGACGACCCCCGTCACCTGCCCGAACTCCCGCACCAGGTCGTCGAGTCGGCGGCCGGCTGGCTGGACACGCTCCCCGCCCCTGTCCGCGCCACCCTGCGCGCCGCCGCCCTGGCCCACCACCCGGACGCCGACCTGCTGCGGCAGGCCGGTCACGCCGAGGCCGAGGACCACCTCGACCGGGCGGTCCGCGCCGGCGTCCTGACCCCGGCGCGGCCGGGCGGTGAAGCGGACGGGGAGCACCTGTCCCTCCCCGTCCGCTTCACCGCCCGCGCCCTCGCCCTGGCCGCCGCCCGCACCGCGACGGCCGGTGAACGCCGCCGCGCGCACGCCGCGTTCGCGCTCGCCGTCCGCGACCCCGTGCAGCGCGTCCGCCACCGGGCGCTGGCCCGGGCCGGCACCGACCCCGCCGCGGCCGAGGACACCGCCCGGGCCGCCGCCACCGCCCGGTCGGCCGGTGAGCGCCGGCTCGCCGCCGAACTGACGCTGCTGGCCGCCCGCCTCACCCCCGCCGACCGGCCCGGGGACCGCCTCGGCCACCTCGCCCGAGCCGCCCTGGACGCCGCCGCCGCGGGCCGCGTGGACCTCGCGCGGCATGCCGCGGCCCTGATCGTCCGGGACCGGGGCACCGACGCGCAGCGCGTGCACAGCCTCCTCGCCGTCTTCGACGCCCAGGGCCAGGACCTCTCCGACGCCGAAGCCCTGCTCGCCGCCGCCCGCACCGCCGCCGGCGGCGATCCCGTCCTGCGGGGCGCCGTCGAACTGCGAGCCGCCGTCCGCGCCAACGTCGCGGACGGCGACCCGGCCCGCGCCCTGCGCCACGCGGACGACGCGGCGGCACTGGCCCGCAGGGGCGGCGACACCACGCTGCGTGCGGCGGCCCTGACCATGACCGCCCGCATGGCCCGGGTGCTGGGACACGGGAGCGAGGCCGCGGCCACCCTGGCCGCCGCCCTGTCGCTCGCCGTCCCGCCGTCCCGGGTCGGCATCCGCAACAGCGCCGAGTACGTCACCGCCCGCCACCTCGTCTTCGACGGACACCTCGCCGAGGCCCGCCGCGTCCTCCTGGACCTGCTGCCCGCGGCGCGCGCGTCCGGCGAGGCGGAGGACCTGGTCGACCTGTGGCGCAGCCTCGCCGAGGTCGACGCCGGACTCGGCTCCTGCGGACGCGCCGTGGACTGGGCGGCCGACGCCCTCGCGCTCACCGCCTCGGCCGAGCTGTCACCCGGCCCGGCCCACTACACCGCCGCCCTCGCGCAGAGCCACGGCGGCACCTTCGCCCGCGCGCTGCGCCACGCCGACCAGGGGCTGCGGGTCTCGCGCGAGGAGAACGACGTCCTGCACGTCACGCGGAACCTGTGGATCCTGGGCGCCGTGCACCTGCACGCCGGCCGCACCGAGGTCGCGGCGGCGGCCCTGTCCGAGGTCGCCGCGCTGGAGGCGCGCCACGGCGCGGCCGACCCCCGCGTGCTGCGCTGGCAGGCCGACGCGGCCGAGGCGTTCGCCGCGACCGGCCGGGCCGCGCGGGCGCACGCGCTCCTCGACGAGGTCCACGGCCGCCTGGGCGACGGCACCGCCCACCCGGCCCTGCGCGCCGCCCTCACCAGGGCCCGGGCGCTGTGCGTGGACCGGGAGGGCGACACGGACCGGGCCGTCGCGCTGCTGGACGAGGCCGCGGGCATGCCGGCCGCCCTCGGCCGCGGCGTGGAGGAGGGCCGGACCCTGCTGGCCCGCGGCCGGATCGAGCGCCGCCGCCGGCGGGCCGGCGCCGCCCGCACCGCCTGGGAGGCCGCCCGAGCCGCCTTCGTCACCGCCCAGGCCCGCCCGTGGACCGCCCTCACCGACAGCCACCTGGCCCACCTCACCGGACGCCCCGCCGGCCCGGGTGGCGAGGCGGGCGAGCTGACCGAGAACGAACTCCGCCTCGTCGCGCTGGTCCGCGCCGGGGCCACCAACAAGGAGGCCGCGCAGCGGATGTACGTCTCCCCGAAGACGGTGGAGGCCACGCTCAGCCGCATCTACCGCAAGCTGGACGTCCGCAACCGCACGGAGCTGACGACCGCGCTCGGCCCTCCTCCGCCGGATGTGGCCGAAGACCATGTCGCCAGATAGATGCCTGGGGCATCTACTAAAGGGGTACGGCGCATCCCATCGTCTGCGAGGTCTTCCATGACGGAAACGGAACCCGTCGTCTTCCCCCAGGACCGGACCTGCCCCTACCACCCGCCGCAGGGCTACGAACCGCTGCGCGAGGACCGGCCGCTGACCCGCGTCACCCTCTACGACGGCCGCCGGGCCTGGCTGATCACCGGCCACGCCCTCGCCCGCCGGCTCCTGGTCGACCAGCGGCTGTCGACCGACCGGAACCACCCGGCATTCCCGGCCACCACGCCCCGGCTGGCCGCCGCGCGCAACCGGAGGCTCGCGCTGCTCGGCGTCGACGACCCCCTGCACCGCGACCAGCGCCGCCTGATGGTGCCCCGCTTCACCCTGCGCAGAGCCGCCGAGCTGCGCCCGAGCATCCAGCGCATCGTGGACGAACACATCGACGCGATGATCGCGCAGGGGCCGCCCGCCGAGCTGGTGAGCGCCTTCGCCCTCCCCGTGCCCTCCACCGTGATCTGCGCCCTGCTCGGCGTGCCCTACGCCGACCACGAGTTCTTCGAGGGCCAGTCCCGCAGGCTGCTGCGCGGACCAGGCGTGGAGGACGTCCGGGACGCCCGCGACCGCCTCGACGGCTACTTCGGCGACCTGATCGACGCCAAGGCGGCGGCCCCGCGGCCGGGTGACGGCGTGCTCGACGAACTGGTCCACGGCCGGCTGCGCGACGGCTCGATGACCCGCGACGACGTCATCGCCTTCGCGACCATCCTGCTGGTCGCCGGGCACGAGACCACCGCCAACATGATCTCCCTGGGCACCTTCACGCTCCTGAGCCATCCCGAGCGGCTGGCCGAGCTGTGCGCCGACCCGGCCCTGCTCCCCGGGGCGGTGGAGGAACTGCTGCGCATGCTGTCGATCGCCGACGGCCTGCTGCGCCACGCCACGGAGGAGATCGACACCGACGGCGCGACCATCCGCGCCGGCGACGCGGTGATCTTCTCCACCTCGGTCATCAACCGCGACGCGGACGTCTACCCCGACCCCGACGACCTGGACTGGCACCGCCCGGCCCGGCACCACGTCGCCTTCGGCTTCGGCATCCACCAGTGCCTGGGGCAGAACCTCGCCCGCGCCGAGCTGGAGATCGCCCTGCACACCCTGTTCGCCCGCCTCCCCGGACTGCGCCTCGCGGTGCCGGCCGAGGACGTCCCGTTCAAGCCGGGCGACACCGTCCAGGGCATGCTCGAGCTGCCCGTGACCTGGTAGGAGCCCGCGGCCATGCACATCGACATCGACACCGGCACCTGCATCGGCGCGGGCCAGTGCGCCCTGGTCGCCCCCGGCGTCTTCACCCAGGACGACGACGGCTTCAGCGCACTGCTCCCGGACCGCCCCGACGGCACCGGAACCCCGCTGGTCAGGGAGGCCGCCCGAGCCTGCCCCGTCCACGCGATCACCGTCACCGACACCTGACCCGCCACCGGCCCGCCCCGGAAGCCCGCGTTCACCGCACCGGCCTCCGGGGCACGGGCACGTCCGCTCCCGGGTAGGACGCCTCCATGGACCCAGAGCTGACCGCCCTGCTGGGCGAAGTGCACCGCCACGGCCGGGCGCACGACGCCGCCGAGCCCAACCGCCTCGACCGGCTCCGCAACCTGGAGCCCGACTCCGCCGCCCTCCTGGCCCTCGTCGTGCGGGCCGGCCGCGCCCGCCGGGCGCTGGAACTGGGCACCTCGAACGGCTACTCCACCCTCTGGCTCGCGGACGCCCTCCGCGACACCGGCGGCCACCTCGTCAGCGTCGACACCGACCCCGGACGCAGCGCGCAGGCGGCGCGCAACCTCGACCGCGCCGCGCTCCACGCCGACGTCGAGCTGCGCGTGCAGGACGCCGCGGAGACCCTGCGGCAGTCCCCGGACGCGCACTGGGACTTCATCCTCCTCGACGCCGAACGCCCGGCCTACCCCGGCTACTGGCCCGACCTGGTCCGCGCCCTCGCCCCGTCCGGCCTCCTCGCCGTCGACAACGTCCTCTCCCACGCCGACCAGGTGGCCGGCTTCCGCGCCCTGGTCGAGGCGGACCCCCGCGTCGTGCAGACCGTCGTCACGGTCGGCGCCGGCCTCCTGCTCGTCCTGCGCGGCGCGCCCACGGGGGCCGGCTCCGGCGGGCGGGCCGGTGGGGCATGATCGGTCCATGACGGACGAGTGGTTGTCGGAACGGGCCAGGGCGGCCGAGGCCTCGGTGGGCACGGGCTTCGACCTCTCGCAGTGCGTGCGGGAGCGGATCCACCAGCTGGGCGGCGTCCAGTCGCACGGCACCCTGCTGGCGGTGGACCCGGCGAGCGCCCTCGTGGACACCGCCGCCGAGAACACCGCGGCCCTCCTCGGCACGCCGGCCGACGAGCTCGTCGGCCGGCCCGTCACGGCCGTACTGGCGGACGCCGACTGGGCCGAGGCCCTGGCGGCGTCCGCCGAGGCCGACTTCGTCGCCGCCACGCTCCCCGTCACGGCGGGTGCCCCCGGGCACCGGACGGGTTTCGACCTGTCGGCGCACCGCCGCGAGGGCCTGGTGGTGCTGGAGTTCGAGCCGCGCGACGAGGGCGACGCCTTCCGCTTCGCCGGCTTCTACCAGGAGGTCCGCCGCGCCCTGCGCCGGCTGCGCTCCGCCGGCACGGTGGACGACTGCTGCCGCGCCGCGGTCGGCGAGGTGCGCCGGCTCACCGGGTACGACCGGGTCGTCGCCTACCGGTTCGACGGCGCCGACGGCCCCGGCGAAGTGGTCGCCGAGGACGTCAGGGAGGGCTGGGAGCCCTGGCTCGGCCTGTGGTTCCCGGCCACCGACATCCCGCCGCAGGCCCGGCGGCTGTACGAGGAGAACTGGATCCGCGTCATCCGGGACGTCGACGACCCCACCGTCCGCCTCCGCCCCGAGCGCCGCCCGGCCACCGGCACCCCGCTCGACCTGTCCGGTGCCGCGCTGCGCACGGTCTCCGGCTACCACCTGGAGTACCTGCGCAACATCGGGGTCCGCTCCTCGATGTCGGTGTCCCTGCTGCGCGAGGGCCGCCTGTGGGGCCTCATCGCCTGTCACGGCGCCGAGCCGCGCACCCTCGCCCCCGAGGTGCGCTCGGCGTGCGAGCTGTTCGGCACCGCCTTCTCCATGCAGCTGGCCGCCATCGAGGAGCGGCACCGCGCGGACGCCCTGGAGCGCTCGGGCCGGGACGTGGCCGCGGTCGCCGGACTGCTCGAGGAGGACGTCGACGCCTCGCTGCTGCGGCACGAGAGCGCGGTCCGCGACCTGGTGGGCGCCGACGGCGTCCTGCTGGTGCGCGGGGGCCGGGTGTCCTCGGCCGGCCTGCCCGTCCCCGAGGAGGTCGTGCGGGCCCTCGGCCCGTACGCGGCCCGCGCCGCGTCCGGCGGCGTCTGGTCCACCGACCGGCTGCCCGAACTCCTCGCCGCGGACGGCACCGGGCCGGCGCCCGAAGCCTGCCCAGCGGGTGTGCTGCTGCTGCCCGTCGGCCGCAGTGGCGACTACCTGGCCTGGGTGCGGCAGGAGCGCCCGACCCCGCGTGACTGGGCCGCCGACCCCGCCCGTCCCGTCCTGGTCGGGCCGCAGGGCGAGCGCCTGACCCCGCGCGGCTCGAGCGCGGTCTTCCGCTCGATGATCCGGGGCCGCAGCCTGCCCTGGACCGCTCGCGACCAGGCCGCGGCGACGGAGATGGGCCGGCTGCTCACCGAGCTGGTCCTGCGCCACGCCGACGAACTGGACCAGCTCAATGACGAACTGCGGATGACCAACCTGGACCTCGACTCCTTCGCGCACGTCGCCGCCCACGACCTCAAGGAGCCGCTGCGCGGCATCGCCAACGCCGCCACCTTCACCCTGGAGGACGCCGCGGAGAGCCTGGACGCCACCAGCGTGCGCCGCCTGGAGACCATGCGGCGGCTCGCCGCCCGCATGGACGACCTGCTCAACTCGCTGCTCCACTACGCCCGGATGGGCCGCACCGGCCTGCGCAGGGAGGACGTCGCCCTCGACGACGTCCTGGACGCCGCCCTCGAGGTGGCCGGACCCCGCCTCGCCGAGGAGCGGGTGCGGGTGGTGCGGCCCCAGGCGCTGCCCCGTGTCGGAGCCGACCCCGACCGGCTCTTCGAGATCCTGCTGAACCTGCTGGTCAACGCCGCGAAGTACGCCGCCGACCGGCCCGACCGCACGGTGGAGGTGGCCATGGAGGACGCCGTGGCCCCCGGCACCGGACGGGCCGGGCCCGCCGTGGTCGTCCGCGACAACGGCATCGGCATCCCCGACGAGCGGCAGGAGGAGGTGTTCGAGCTCTTCCGGCGGCTGCACGGACCCCGGGAACGCGGTGGCGGCACCGGCGTGGGCCTGGCCGTGGTCAAGCGCATCGTCGAACGCCACGGCGGGCGGCTCTGGCTGACCAGCACCCCCGGCGAGGGCACGGCCTTCTACTTCACCCTCGGCGAGGAGCCGCCCGGTGAGGTCGGCGGCTGACCCTTGGCCTCCAGCCAGTAGTCGAGGGCACCCTTGAGGACGGTGCGGAACAGGTGGAAGTTGAGCGGCTTGTAGATGTAGCTGTCCGCCCCGGCCGCGTAGCACGCGTCGACCTCCGGCGGCGCCGTCGAGGAGGTGAACACCACCACGGTGATCTCCGCCAGCTCCGGCCGCGCGCGGATCGCCCGCAGCACCGCGTGACCGCCCACGCCGGGCATGTTCAGGTCGAGCAGCACGATGCCGGGCACCTCGTCCTCGCCCAGCAGGCGGTCCACCAGGCCGTCGCCCCGGTCGAGGAACTCCAGACGGAGCTGGGGATGGCTGCGCCCGAGGGCGCGTTCGATCGCCTCGGCGTCCTCCTGCGAGTCCTCCACCACCAGGACCCGGCCGTTGTCCAGCCGCTTGCCCGGTACCTGCGCCTGCATCACGTTCGTCCCTCCAGCCGGGCGATCAGTACGGCGGTGTCGTCGTCCCCCATCTCGCGGAAGTCCGAGGCCGCCGCGACGAGCCGCTCCGCCGACAGCTCACCGGCCGCCCCGAACCGTCGTACGGCCTCCGGCAGACGGTCCTCGAAACAGGTGCCGTCCGCCGCCCTGGCCTCCGTGAGGCCGTCCGTGAACAGCACCAGGGCGTCCCCGTCCGCCAGCGGGACGCGGTGCGCCGCGTACTCGGCGCCGGGCACGACGCCCAGCAGCAGCCCGCGGGCCGGCAGCTCCGCCACCGCACCGTCGGCGCGCCGCACCAGCGGCCACGGATGCCCCCCGCCGGCCAGCTCGGCGTCCCAGCCACCCCCGGCGGCCGGGGTGAGGGTGACCACCAGCGCGGTGACGAAACGGGAGGCGCCCTCCTCGATCAGCGCCCGGTTCAGTCGCGCCAGGGTCGGTCCCGGTGCCGCGCCGTCCGCCAGCAGGGTGCGCAGCGTGTGCCGGGCCAGCGCGGTGTACGCCGCCGCCTCGGCCCCGCGTCCACAGACGTCGCCGATGAACAGCGATATTCGCTCGTCGGTGATCACCGCGTCGTAGAAGTCGCCGCCGACGTCGAGACTGGGATCGCCCACCTGGTACGCGGCGCTCAGCACCACCCCGGGCACCTCGGGCAGGACCCGGGGGAGCAGCTGGCGTTGCAGGGTCTCCACGTGCTGCCGCCGCTGGGCGTAGAGGGTGGCCGTGTCGATGGCGAGCGCCGCCCGGCCGGCCAGGTCGGCGAGGGTCGGCAGGTCCGCCAGGCTGGTGTCGTCCCGGTGGTAGAGGAAGGTCAGCGTCCCCAGCACCCGGCCCCGGGCCCGCAGCGGACTGACGCTCAGCGCCCGGATCGTCTTGCCGTCGCCCACGGCGTCCGGCCCGAAGGGTCCACCGGTCAGGCCCCCGCCCGCCAGCACCTGCCCCCGCGGCTGCCCGGCGATCCGGTGCAGCTGCGCGGCGAGCCAGGCGTCGTGCAGGGCGACCTCGCCGAGCCAGGTCTGCGCGTCGGCCGCCACATGGGCGGTGGCGACCGGCTCCAGCTCCCCGTCCGGCCGGAAGAGATGCACCGCGCAGCCCTCGGCCACCGCGGGCACCGCCAGCCGCGCCACCCGGCGCAGCGTCTCCTCCACCTCCAGGCTCTCGTCCATCTGGAGCGAGGCCTCGGCCAGGAAGGCGTCACGCGCCTGGCGCCGCTCGTGGACCTCCTCCTCCAGGATGCGCCGACTGCTCGCCATGAGGACGTCGGCCACCTGCACCAGCTGCTCGGCGAGCACCCGCCGCTCCTCCTCGGACGGCTCGTGGTCCAGGCCCACCCACAGGCCCGCGGCGTCGTCGGCCCCGAGCGGGAAGAGGCACTCCACCACGGCGACCGCGCCGGTCTCCCGGAGCGAGGGCGCCACCAGCGGCGGCACGGCGGCCGGACCGTCCAGGGCGCACCGGCGGACGACCGGGCGGTCCCCGGCCGGGAGAACCGGCGGCGGCGCCGACCCGCCGGGCCAGTCGGCCGCGGCCGGATACCAGGTGACCTGCTCGGGCGCGTCGGGCGTCCACCGGCGGAGATAGCGCGTGTCCCGTCCCTCCCACCGCGCTCCGACGACCGCGACGGCTCCGGCCACCTCGGAGAAACCGGCGTAGACGAGCGTGGCGAGCGCGGTGACGTCCTGCGCCCGCACGGCCGCGAGCCACAGCTCGTGCAGACGCCGCCACCATCCCGACGGCACCTCGGGCGCCTCACGGGTCCGGTCTCTCACGCGGTCCTCTTCATCAGTGCAGCTTACTCAAACGGCCTAGTCGACCTTGAGCGTCTCGGTCAGCCAGTCGAACACCACTTCGTTGTAGTACTGGGGCGCCATGGGGGAGCAGTGCAGCTGCGCGCCCTGCGTCCGGTCCATGTCGACCAGGTCCTTGGGCCCGCCGACCAGGTCGTACAGCTTCTGCGCCTGGCCCGGGAAGAACTGGTCGTCCTGGAAGTTCACCACCAGGGCCGGCATCGTGATCCGGCCCGCGACCTTGCTGATGTCGAGGCCGACGAGCACGCGCGCGGGCGTGTAGAAGTCGGTGAACATCTTGCCCCTGCGGGCCGCGGTCATCACGGCCGCGTCGTAGGGCTCGAACCGCTTGCTGAGGGTGAAGCGGTCCTCCTTGGGCAGCTCGGGGACGACCTCCTTGTTCCAGATCTCGTTCGTCTCCTCCTTGGAGGGCGTGAGGATCTTGCGGATCTCGCCGGGGAAGGCGGACCAGGGAGCCACGCACCCGGGGGAGGCGACGACCGCGGCCAGCCGCGGCTCGAACGCGGCGGCGCGCGGGGCCAGGTCGCCGCCCAGGCTCAGCCCGGAGAGGGCGATGCGCTTCGGGTCGACGTCCTTGCGCCGCACCAGCCAGTCCACGAGCGGCGTCACGACCGTCTCCCAGCGGGTGGTCATGGGCACCTCGTCCACGAACAGCAGCTGCCCCTGCCCGGGTCCGTCGTAGACGAGGGCGTTCCAGCCCCGGTCCAGGGCCGCCGAGACGCCGTACGTCCACATGTCGACATTCTGGCCGTCGCTGCCGTTGGTCAGGATGATGGTCGGCCGTCGCGTCGCGGAGGTGTCGGGGCGGAAGAACCACAGCGGCATCCGCTTCCCGGCGTACGGCAGCGTGGCCGTCTCGGCGGGCGGGGAGCAGTGCGCGGCGAAGTCGTCCCAGCCGTCGCGGCCCTTCTGGTAGACGTCCCGCTCGTCGCCGGGGGAGTCGGAGCCCAGGACGAAGTAGAGCGCCTGCTCGTGGTAGGCGGCGGAGCGCAGCGACCGGAAGCGGCGCGTCTCCTTCTCGCCGTCGCCGCTCGCCTTCTTCGCCATGGAGGCCAGCCGGTCGCCCCAGTCGGTGAAGGTCTCGGTGAAGGTCTGGTTGCTCAGCCCCCGGTCGTTGATCGTGTTGACCGCGGTGAGCACCTCCCCGACGTCCGTCGACCGCTGTCCGGCGCCGCCGAGCGCGAAGAGCGCCTGGAAGTTGAAGGCCGGGTTGTCGAACAGCTGCATCGCCCCGGGCGCCCCGGGCGTCCCGCCCGGCCGGGAGGCCGACGGCGAGGTCGCCCGCGCGGCCGGAGCGCCCCGCTCCGTTGTGGCGCCGGCGGAGCATCCGGCCGTACCGGCCGTACCGGCCAGGGCCAGCGCCCCGAGCCCCGTCAGGGCCCGTCGACGCGAAAGGGGTGACGGCTCGGACGTACCGGATCCACGCACGGGAGACCCGCCTTTCGCGGTGGGGGAGGGGGAGCGCCATCACGGGCACCGCCCTCCCGCGACCCTAGGTCCGCCCCCGCGGCACCGGCATCCGGACTGCTGCGAACGGCTGACGCGGTGGCCGACCGCGCCCTCCCGGTGCCGCCCCGGGGGATGCGCTACGTTCGGCCCACCGCGCCGCCCGGCCGCCGAGGAGACCCGTCATGGCACCGCCGCAGATCGAAGCCCTCGTGTTCGACGTCCTCGGCACCCTCGTGGACGAACCCGCCGGGATCCGCCGGGGCATCCGCGCCCTCGTCCCCGCCGCCGACGAGCGGGAGACCGAACGGCTCGTCGCCCGGTGGCAGGAGCACGTCGGCCGCGAACAGCGCCGCGTCGTCGAGGGCCGTCGCCCCTACGTCGACGGCGACGTCCTCGACCGCGAGGCGGCCGGCGTCGTCGCCGAGGCCGCCGGGGTGGGCGACCCGGGGGCGGTGGCCGAACTCGCCCTGACGGGCCGCCGGCTGCCGCCCTGGCCGGACACCGTGGCCGGCCTCGCCCGGCTCGCCGAGCGCTTCCCGCTGATCGCGCTCTCCAACGCGAGCCGGACCGCGCTGCTGGAGCTCAACGCCCACGCCGGACTGCGCTGGCACCAGGCGCTCTCCGTCGAGGAGACGGGGACGTACAAACCGGACCCGGCGGTGTACGAAC
This sequence comes from Streptomyces sp. NPDC048182, assembly GCF_043202555.1. NCBI lineage: Bacteria > Bacillati > Actinomycetota > Actinomycetes > Kitasatosporales > Streptomycetaceae > Streptomyces > Streptomyces sp. NPDC048182. The sequence goes on from NZ_JBIDAQ010000013.1 coordinate 149,294, forward strand.
TGGCCGTCACCGTCTCCGGACGGGCGCCCGAGCGGCTGCTGATGGTCGCCGCCCACGCCTGGGACCTGCGCGGCGCGCAGCGCCTCGGCCTGCGCACCGCCTACCTCGCCCGCCCCGTCGGCGATCCGCCCGCGCCCGCCGACCGCTTCGACCTGTACGCCGAGGACCTGGCCGACCTGGCCGACCGACTCGGCTGAGACGCACCCGCCCGGCTCACGGGGCCTGGGTGCGCGTGCGGGCGTGCGTGTCGCCGGTCATCGACTCCAACGTGCGCTGGTTCGTCTCCGGGATCTTGGCGATCACGAAGAAGAAGGACAGCAGCGCGCACAGGGCGAAGAAGCCGTACAGCCAGGAGAGGCCGATGTGGCTGGTGGCCGGCTCGAAGGAGAAGGTCACCAGGAAGTTGAAGATCCAGTTGGCGGCGGTGCCGATGGCCAGCGCCATGGCGCGCATCCGGTTCGGGAACATCTCCGCCAGCATGATCCACAGGATGGGCCCCCAGGAGAGGGCGAAGAAGACCACGAAGAGGTTCGCGCCCAGCAGGGCGATCGTGCCGTACGGGCTGGGCAGCGTGACGTCGTCGCCGCTGCCCTGCTGCTGGGAGAAGGCGATCGCGGTCGCAAGGAGCGAGACGCACATGCCGATGGAGCCGATGGTGAGCAGCCGGCGGCGACCCACCCGGTCCACGAAGAGCATGGCCACGACGGTCATGACCACGTTGACGCCGGCCGTGATCACCGAGGTGGTGAAGGAGCTGGACTCGGAGAAGCCGACCGACTTCCACAGCGTGGTCGAGTAGTAGAAGATCGCGTTGATGCCGACCAGCTGCTGGAAGGCCGCCATCAGGATGCCCACCCACACCAGCGGGTGGAGCCCGAAGCGTGAACCCCGGATGTCGGCGAAGGAGCTCTTGTGCTCCTCGCGCATCGTCTCGCGGATCTCGCGCACCTTGGCCGCGCCGTCCGGCTCGCCCGACACGCGCTCCAGGACCCCGGCCGCCTTCTCGTCCTCCCCGCGCAGCACCAGATAGCGCGGCGACTCGGGGATGCTCAGCGCGAGGATGCCGTACACGGCCGCCGGGATCACCCCGACCAGGAACATCCACCGCCAGGCCTGCATGCCCAGCCACAGGTCCTGCGAGGCGCCGCCGGCCGCGCCCGCCAGCCCCTTGTTCGAGCTGAGCACGACGAGCTGCCCGATGGTGATCGCCAGCTGCTGCAACGAGCCCAGCGCCCCGCGACCGGAGGCGGGCGCCACCTCCGAGATGTACGCCGGGGCGATCACCGAGGCGATGCCGATGCCGAGCCCGCCGATCACGCGCCACACCATCAGGTCCGGCACGGAGAAGGCCAGCGCGGAGCCCACGCTGCTGATGATGAACATGGCGGAGCCCATCAGCATCACCGGCCGCCGACCGTAGCTGTCCGCAAGGCGGCCCGCGTACCAGGCGCCGACGGCGCAGCCGAGCAGCGCGATCGACACCACGAAGCCGGAGAGGAAGGAGCCGAGGGAGAAGTGGTCGGACAGCGCGTCGACGGCGCCGTTGATGACGGAGGAGTCGAACCCGAACAGGAACCCGCCCACCGCCGCGGCGATCGACACCCCCAGCGCTTTGCCCCGAGCTCCTTGCGCGCCGTCGGTCTGCGCCCCAGTGGTCGCCGCCATGGACTCCCGCCTTCCGTCACTGTGATCTCTGGTCTATACCGTCTGCTCCGCGAGGACGACTCTGATGCGTACGGATGAGTCCGCGACGGCGACGAAGGAGTGACGGGGTCCGCCCGCAGGGGTCCGCCCCCGGCCGGTCGGGGTCCTGACCCGGTCCGGGGGCGGTGAGGGCGACGGGGGATCGGCCCTCACCGGTACTTCCGCGTCGGGCCCGGCGACGGATGCGCCGGCCCGATGGCCGGATCCTCGTCCGGTACCCGTCCGCACCCTTGTGTGTGGGAGCGCTCCCGCGCATCATGCGGTCATGAGCTTCGGACAGAGCACGCGCCCGTGGCGGACCCTGGCGGCGGCAGTCCTCCTGGCCGGAACCGCGGCCTGGGCGGGGCCGGCGACCGGACAGGCCGTCGCACAGGAGTCACCCACCGCGCCCGGCATCCGGGTCGCGCGGGCCGGCACCGTGGTCCAGCAACCCGTGCCCCAGGCGGTGGTGAACCGCTACCGCCTCGACACCAGCTTCTACGCCAAGTACGTCGAAGGCCCCAAGGACGTCAACACCGGCCTGTCCATCGCCGTGCTCGGCTCGGCGAAGACCGGCGACGCCACCCTGCTGAAGGCCGCCCGCCAGCTCGACGCCCTCACCCGGACCTACCCGTCCTACCCGGTCAACGAGCTGGCCGGTCGCGGTGTCCGGGTCGTCCTGGTCGCCAGGTCCGAGCGGATGAGCTCGATCCCCGAGGTGCGGGCCGCCTTCGGGACGTCCCTCGACGACCGCTACTGGGCCGGCATGGGCGCCACCGACTTCCTGCCCGTGTCGGTGGGCACGGAGGCCAACCTGATGGACAACCAGGGCGGCGAGAACGTGTTCGCCCACGAGTTCGGGCACACCGTCGCCGACATGGCCCTGCGCCACATCGACCCCGCCTTCGGCCCCGACCTGGACACCGCCTACCAGCAGGCCCGCGCCGCCGGCCGCTGGAACAACACCTACGCGGGCAGCAACGTGTCCGAGTACTGGGCGGAGGGCCTGCAAGGCTACTTCGACGTCAACCGGGAAGGCCCGCGCGGCGGCGACGGTGTCCACAACGAGATCAACACCCGCCGCGAACTCCAGACCTACGACCCCCCGCTGTACCGCCTCCTCGACCGCGTCTACCACGGCATCGCCCTGCCCTGAATGGATCGGCGGCCTGGCCGGGCCGTTCCGGGGCAACGGTGTCACGGCCGTCTGCGGCATCGAGTCACGCGGGTTCCTGCTCGGCGCCGCGGTGGCCGTCGAAGTCGGCGTCGGCTTCGTCGCGGTACGCAAGGGGGAGAGTCTCCTCCCGGGGGAGGAGGCCACCCGGCGCCGACCGGTAGTCGCGCGTACGGCTCGACCGCCCGGCCGTCCGGGGTCACCCCGGGGCGACCCCGGACGCTTCACACACCGATGTGCTCCCCGCCCGCCTGCGACGCTCGGAGGGCGGGACCCGTCACCCGCGCCGCCGGAACCGCCCACGCGGCGCCGGTCAGCCGATCAGCGTGACGGCCGGGTCCAGCGTGGTACCGGTGGCGCTGTAGGTCGCGCTCTGTCCGTTGGCGCAGTACGACACGTACCGGTTGCCGAACTCCTGCGTACCGGCGACCGCCTGCACCAGCGGCCTGACCTGGGTGCCCTCGGCGTAGCCGGCCGTCGACAGGTCGATCGTGCGGGTCTGGTTGACCGGGTAGTCGTCCGTGGCCGCCGACAGCCTGCCGGTGCGGCTGCTCGCCTGCCACGACAGCACATAGGCGCCGTTGTTGACGACATTGACCTTCTGGACGCACGGCTCGGCCGCCGACGGGGCGGCCGAGGCCGCCGCCGAGGGCAGCACCGCCAGTGCCGCGGCACCCGCGATCGGCAGGGCCAGCCTGTGCAGTGTCCGCTTCATCGTCGCTCCTCGAAGTCGCGTGCCCGGCGGGCCTGTTCCCGCCCGGGCCGTGGCCTTCGCGTAACCGACGGTGCCTGAGGGAAACGACGCCACGGGCGAGCGGCGAGGGATTCGGCCAACGGGCCGAACGTGCCTGGACGGAGCCCGGCCGCCGGGGCTTCCGCGGCCCGGCCATGGCCGACATCTGTCGACATTGCGGGGGAGGGGAGAGGGGCGAATCGTCGGCCCGCATCCCGGCTGTGTCTCACAATCGACGGCGCGGGTGCTCGGGGGGCGGACGAGTTCGCGCCGCCGAGGAGCCGGCCCGGCAGGTTCACCCGATCGGGTGGATCGGCATGCGGAGCGGGGCGGGCACCCGTGGGGAGGCACCCCACGGGACCCGACATCCGCACCCGGAGGAGAGATCGTCGATGAGTCATCTGTGCGACCGCTGCGGCGAGCCGATCGAGGGCGAGGCGAAGCCGATCGCCCCCGACAGCGGCTCGGGAGCGGCCCCCACGGTGTACGTCCACCCGCATCCCTGCCGCTCCGCGGCTCCCCACCCCACCGCGCCCAGCGGCCTCGGCGCCTGACCCCGCCCCGCCGGGGGGTTCAGCGGACCGCCAGCCGGGGGTCGCAGTACACGGCGTCCAGGGCCAACTGCGCACCACCGCGGGCCGCCGCGCCGAACCCCAGCTCCGACAGGTCGACCTGGCAGCCGCCGCCGTCCGGCGCCATCACCCGGTCCCTGACCGCCGCCCGCACACCGTCCAGCATCAGGTCCCCGAGGTGGCTGAAGTACCCGCCCAGCGTCACCACCGCCGGGTTGAGCACATCGGCCAGCAGGGCGATCCCCACCCCCAGGCCCGCCGCGACCCCGTCCAGCGCCCGCCCGGTGCGCGGGTCCCCGGCCTCCGCCCGCCGGCGCAGTTCGGCGAGCCGGTCCTCCAGCGGCACGGCGTCGTCGCGCACCCGGTCCGTGCCGTCGGCGGCCTCCGACAGCAGGGCGTCGAGACCCACCACGGTCTCCCAGCAGCCGCGCCGCCCGCAGACACAGGCCCGCGCCCCGGAACCCAGCGGCATGTGCCCGACCTCGCCGGCGAACCCCGCGGCACCGCGCAGCAGCCGGCCGCCGCTGATGATGCCCGCGCCGATCCCGCGCTCCCCGGTGACGCACACCAGATCGTGGACGTCGTCGCCGCGTACGCGCAGGTACTCGGCGATCGCGCCGGCCTTGGCGTCGTTCTCCACCGCGATGTCGGGGGCGGCGGCCCCCAGCCGGTCGCGCAGCCCGCCGGCGACCGGGACGTCCCGCCAGCCGAGCGCCGGCGCGAACAGCACCGTGCCGCGCCCGGCGTCCACGACTCCGGGCGCGGCCACCGTCAGGCCCACGGCACGCGCTCCCGACGCGCCGAGCGCGCTCAGGCAGTCCCGCACCGCCGCCGCGGCGAGGTCCAGCACCGCCTCCGCACCGGCCCGGCCGGCCGCCAGCGCGGTGCGCCGCTCGAAGGCGACCGCACCGTCCAGGCCGAGTGCGACCACGCGCAGGTAGCTCGTGCTGATCTCGGCGCCGATGCCCACCACGTCCCGGCCGTCGAGGTGCACCAGCGCCCCGGGCCGGCCCACCGAGCCCTCCCGCCGCACCGGGCCCTCGCGGACCAGGCCCAGCGCGGTCAACTCGGCCACCAGCGCGGTGACCGTCGGCTTGGGCAACCCGGTGTCCGCGGCGATCCGCGCCCGCGACCGGGGACCGGCGTCCCGCAGCAGGCGCAGGAGCACCGCCAGATTGGCCCGCCGCACCGCCCCGCGCCCGTCGGCGACCGGTACGGCCGCTTCCGCCCCGCTCCTCACCCGTTCCTCACGCTCCCCGCGCTCGACCGTGCTCATCTTGGCAAACACCACCCGAGCCGCCTCCGGCCGCCGGCCCGATCACCGGTCGGGACCGGTCAAGGGGTTGACATGCCCACTCATTAGTTCGGATTGTAGTCGAACTAATCACCCCGCGGGAGAGGACCCCTCCGTGTCAGCCCGTTCCCGAACCCGGATCGCCGCCGCGCTCGGCGCGGCCGCCGCCCTGCTGTCGGTGGCCACCCCTGCCTCCCCGGCGGCCACCGACCGCGGCCACGCCGCCACCCACCACGAACCCGCCTACACGGTGACCGTCGGCCGCAAGGGCCCCTGGACGCACCCGGACGACTCGCCCGCCGCCGTCCTCACCGACAAGGACGGCTCCTTCCACTACCAGTCCGCGCACGCCCTGTACGGCGCCGACGACCCTCGCGAGTGGGTGTTCTACTCGGGCAAGGACTTCGACAAGGCCACCCGCGACGCCGGCCTCAGCGAGGCCGTCGACCCCGCGAACCCCCGCGACCGCAACGACGACACCACCTGGCGGTGCAACCACAGCCCCACCGGCCGCGAGGCCACCTTCCCGCCCGCGGACTCGCGCTACGCGCAGAAGAACTACTGCGACCTGATGGGCGTCTGGCCCGACCCCGACACCGGCGACTGGATCGGCCTGGTCCACAACGAGTTCACGCCCGACCCCTTCGGCGACGGACTCCACTACGACGCGATCGACTACGCCGTCTCCACCGACCAGGGGCACACCTGGTCCATCAAGGACCACGTCCTGACCTCGCCCTACAGCACCCGGCGCGGTGACACCGGGGCGTTCCCGCACGAGACCTACTACTACGGCGACGGCGACCCCCGCCTCTTCGTCGACACCGCCTCCGGCTACTTCTACGTCTACTACAACTCCCGCGTCATCCCGAAGGGCGGCGTCCCCGGCGGCTGGACCGACGGCAGCCGGGCCCACGTGGCCCGCGCCCCGATGTCCGCCAAGATGGCACCGGGCTCCTGGCGCAAGTGGTACGACGGCGCCTGGTCCCAGCCCGGACTCGGCGGCCTGGAGAGCAACATGGAACCCGTCGACGCCGGCCACCCGACCGGCTACACCCCCGTCGTCCACGACTACCGCCCGCAGAACGCCGGTTCGGTCGCGCAGCAGCAGGCCGCCGGGCAGCTGCCCGCCAAGTCCGACCTGCTGACCATGAACATCGCCTACGACGCCCACCTCGGCCTCTACATCGGCCAGCCCGAGGCCCTCACCCAGGACAGCGGCGAACCCCAGCGCCTCTACGCCACCGACGACCTGAGCACCCAGAAATGGCGGCTGATCGGCGACACCGGCGCCTACCACACCGGCTCCTGGTACCGCTGGGTCCTCGACCCGGTCAACCGCACCGGCTCCACCATCGTCGGCAAGACCTTCCGCAGCTACTGCTCCTTCCAGTGCTCCGGCGGCGTGGACGGCGAGTACTACGACACCACGATCTCGACCAGCAGCCCGGCCGCCGTCGTCACCACCGGCACGCCCACCGGCATCCGCAGCGGCGCCGGCCGCGTCCTCACCCAGGCCGCCGGCGGCACCGGCACCACCTCCCGGCCCGAGGGCCCCGCCGATCCCCGCGCCCGCTGGGTGTTCACGGCGAACGGCGACGGCTCCTACCGCATCGCCAACGCGGCCACCGGCGGCCTCCTCGGCGTGGACGCCACCCGCGACGCGGGCCGGGCCTGGGGCGCGAAGCCCACCGTGAGCGCGGCGCCCGCGGCCGGACCCACCGTGGGCCAGCAGTGGTTCGTCGTCCCCGGCCGGGACACCCGTGGCCGCGCCACCGGCACCGTACGGCTGGTCAACCGCTACAGCGGACTCGTCCTCGGCCTGTCCGCCCGCTCCGGCCGGCTCGCCGAGACCACCCCGGCCCGCGCCTGGACCGACACCGGCGGCGGCGTCGGCGGGGCCCGGACGGCGGCCGAGCAGACCCTCACCCTCACCACCGCCCGGTCCCACTGAACACCGGGGCCGGACACCGCCGGGCGCGGCGGCGTCCGGCCCCGCTACCCGTCACCACCACGCCCTCCGGCACCCGCGAAGGACGCCCATGCCCGCCCGGTACCACCTGCGGTTCCAGCTCCGTCCCGGAGCCGACACCGTCCGCCGCAGCACCGAACTCGCCCAGTACTGCCACGAGACCGGTGTCGGCGAGGTCGTCCTGATGCTCGCCGCCGAGGAGTTCTTCCCCGGCCACCCGGCGGGCACCGACGAAGACCGTCTGTACGACCGGGCGGCGACGGCGGCCGGCGTCCTGCGGGACGCCGGGCTCGGCGTCTCCCTCAACCCCTGGGTGACCACCGGTCACGCCGACCGGGGCCGCCGCGACCGGCTCGGCCTCGCGCCCATGACCGGCCCCGACGGCACCACCGCCACCGCCCAGGCGTCCTTCGCGTGCCCCACCTGGCGCGCCTGGCTGACCGGCCACTACGGCCGCTTCGCCCGCCTGGCGCCGCGGGTGCTGTGGCTGGAGGACGACTTCCGCTACCACAACCACGCCCCCGTGACCTGGGGCGGCGGCTTCGAACCCGTCATGCTCGACCGGCTCGCGCCGCTGGTGGGCCGGCCGGTCAGCCGTGCGGAGGTCGTCGCCGCCGTCACCCGCCCCGGCCCGCCGCACCCGTGGCGCGCACTGCTCCAACAGGTCTGGCACACCGCCCAGACGGAGGTCGCGGCCCTCGTCGCCGAGGCCGTCGACCGCGAGTCGGACGGCCGCACCCGGCTCGGCCTGATGAGTTCCCTCCCCGCCGCGCACGACGTCGAGGGACGCGACTGGGACGACCTCTTCGCCGCCCTCACCCTCGGTGGCACGGCCCACCACCGCCCGCACTTCACGGGCTACTCCGACACACCCGGCCGCGAACTGAGCGGCGCCGTCTGGCAACTGGAGCACCAGCGCACCCTGCGCCCGCCCCACGTGCGCTGCGAGCCCGAGCTCGAGAACTGGCCGCACACCGCCTGGTCCAAGTCCGACACGCAGACCTGGTCGGAACTGGTCGCCGCCCAACTGACCGACGCCGACGCCCTGCTGCTCAACCTGCACCCCACCCACTGCGGCCGGGTCCGCGACCACGACCGCGTCGCCGGCCTGCTGCGCCGGGCCCGCCCCGCCCTCGACCACGTCGCCGACCGCGCCCACCGCGGCTCCACCACCGCGGGCCTCGGCCTGGTCGCCCCCGCCGGCGCGGCCGCCCGGGTGCACACCGCCCGGCCCGGCGTCCTCGACGACCTGACCGTGGACCCGGCCCCCGCCGCCGACTTCCTCCTGCGCAACGGCGTCCCCGTCACCGCCGGCCGGGCCCCGGTCCGCGCCCTCTTCGGCACCGCCGCGTGGGCCCCCGGCGACACCGAGGTGCGCGCCCTGCTCGCCGGCGGCCTGCTGCTCGACGGCACCGCGGCGCACATCCTCGCCCGGCGCGGACACGCCGACCTGCTCGGCGTCGCCGTGGACGGCCTCGCCACCCGCGAGCAGGAGACCTCCCCGGGGCCCTACGCGTACGAGTGCGCGGGCGACACCGTCCTCAGCGTCAACGTCCAGCCCGCCCTGGCCCGGCTGCACGCCCTCGGCGCCACCCGCGTCCTGAGCACGATCCGCACGCCCGACGGCGGCCTCTGGGGCGTCGGCCGCTGCCTGCACACCAACGTTCTCGGCGGACGCGTCGGCATCCTGGCCGCCACCTCTCCCCATCTGCTGCCGTACGACGACGCAGGACAGCGGCTGCTGCACACCATGATCCGCCACCTGGAGGGGCCCCGCCCCCGCCTTCCGCTGCTCACCGGCGGCCCCCACCTGATCCCGCACCACACCCGCACGGCCGACGGCCGGCACCGCCTGGCCGTCGCCAACGGCAGTGCCGACCCCGCCCGCGTCCGCGTCCACCTGCCCGGCACGGTCACCGCCCCGGCCGCCCACCTGCTCGCCCCGCTCGCCGAGCCCGTACAGGTGCCCGCGCACCTGCGCGACGGCGTCCTGGAGGCCGCCGCGCAGGTGCCGCACCGGGGCTGGCTGGTGCTCGAATGGTCCGGGCGGGTCACCCCGCCCGCGAGCCCCGCCCCCGGACGTACGCCGGGTACCACTTGGTGAACTTGATCGCGAGGACCAGCAGGATGATCGGGATCACCCAGTTCAGCCAGTCACCGGCGCCCGTCGTGTGCACGGCGATCAGACCCAGGACGGCGGTGATCAGGAAGACCGCCGCCCACACCGCGGTCAGCACCCAGTTGGTGCGGTGGAAGCCGGGACTGCTCCACAGCTCCCGGGGCACCGACTCCCGGGCGTACTGCTCGGTGAAGGGCACGGTCAGCAGCGAGGCGAGGGCCACCACCGCGAGGACGCCGTTGGACAGCACCTGCGCGTAGGTCTCCAGCCAGATCAGGTCGTGGCGGTCCAGTACGAAGCCCAGGATCCAGATCACGCCGAAGAAGACGATGGCGGCCACGTTGAGGATCTTCGCCGTGCCGTGCCGCAGGTCGGGCAGGCTGAGCACCACCGAGGCGACGAGCGCGGTGAAGGCGGCGAGTTTCCAGGTGCTCGGCCCGGCGACCACGTCGAAGATGATCCAGGGGGCGAAGCTGATGAGCACACCGCCGCCGTGCAGGGCCGGCGGGCGGTGCGAGGTCTGGGTGCTGCCGGTCGGTTCGCGGGTGTGGGTCATGAGTGCCTCCGACGGCGGGCCGGGAACGGGGCCGTCCTTCCATGCTCCGGGCCCCGTTCCCGTTCCGCACCCCGACAGGGGGCGCGACCCCGTGACGCTCTCCCGTCAGTTCGCGTTCACCAGGTCGTGCGCCGGCACCTTGACCGTCCGGTGGTCGAGGGTGCCGCCGAGCACGATCTTCCGCAGCGCGCTGTTGTTGGTGAGGCTGGTCTCCTTCAGCCGCTTCTCCGGGTTGGCCAGCACCTGGATGTAGTAGGTGCCGTTGGGGACGCCGGTGATGTCGAAGGACTGGCCCGGCAGGTCCTGCGAGTAGGTGTCCCCGGAGCCGACGTCCAGCACCTCGCGGACGGAGATCGACTGCTCCTCACCGCAGGCGGTGCTCAGATCGGTGTTGTACGGGTGCCAGTTGGCGTTCTTCACCGTGTAGTCGACGGCGTCGGTGTTGGCCAGGCAGAACGCCTCCTTGCCGCTGCGCACGGCCTCCTTCCGGTCCGCCTTCAGCAGCCGGTAGCTGGCGAAGTCCGTGAAGTGCCAGTGCACATGGCCGGGACGCGGGTCCCACTCCATGGTGCCGGTCGGGGTGTAGCCGACCTGCTTGCCGCGGGCGTCGTAGAAGTACTGGTAGGCGTCCATCTTCGCCTTGCCGGGCGACCGGAAGCCGTCCACCACCAGCTGCGCCGGACCGGCGTTCCACACGTTGGCGCTGAAGGCCAGATAGTCCTTGCCGGGGATGTTCCGCTCGCCGTCGCTGACGACGATGCCGTAGGCGGGCAGCGAGCGCAGGTCGGGCTTGGGGACGTCCGGGACGGAGGGCGCGCCGGCCGGCCGCTTCGACAGCGGGGTGAGCGCCGGCGCCTTGCGCGAGCCGTCGGTCTGGCCACCCGTGTCGCCGACCCGCGCCGCCCGGGCGGCCTGCTCCTTCTTCAGCGCCCAGGGCAGGGCGGGCGGCGCCGCCCGCAGCGGTCCGTGACCCACGTTGTACGACGCCCCCGCGCCGCTCGTCACCGGCGCGGCGGCCTCGGCGGGCGTCGGGGCGTGCCCCGCGTGGCCGGCCGGGGCCTGGTGCCCGGCGTGCTCGGCGTGCTCGCCGGCCGGTGCGGTCCCGGACGCGGAGCGAAGGGCGGCCGACTCGTCGTCGTAGCTCTTCTCCTGCACGGTCAGCTTCACCGTGGCCGGCTTGTCCGCGATGCCGAACAGGGTGCGGTACTTCTTGGCGACGCCGACCTTGGCGGTGTACGTCCCGGCCTTCAACTGGACCGGCTCCGAGTAGGAGCCCCCGTAGGTGTTGGCGGCCCAGCCCTTCTCGACGCCCCACACCGAACCGAGGGTGAAGGGGTTGGTGGGGCAGCTCTCCGGATACTTCGAGGTGGCGGGCGCGTCGGGGCGCACCCGGCCGCTGGCGTTGTTCGGGCAGAAGTCCTCGGTGCGGGTGAGCACCTTCCGGCCGGCCCGGTCGGTGACCGTGACCTGAGCGAAGCCCGGCAGCCCGGAGAAGTCCTTGACGGTGCCGGCGGGCAGCTTCCTGTGCTTCGCCCTGCCGCCCTCGTAGACGGTCTGCGTGACGGTCACCGGGTCCTTGTAGGACTTCCGGGTCACCGTCAGCTCCAGCGGCGTCCCCTCGGCGGTGAGGTAGGTGCCGAGGTCGAGATAGACGCCCGGATCCTCCTTCCAGGAGGTGAGCGTGATCGAACCGGTCGCGGCGATGAGGCTCAGCCGGGGCTCGGCCGCGGCCTCGGCCGACTCCGGTGTGGCGGCCACGAGCCCGGCCGTCACGGCCAGGGCGGCGACGGCCGTCGTGCCGGCGAGCAGCGGTCGCCGCAGCCGGGTGATGCGCGTTCTGGTCATCGTTCCCTCGTCCTCCGAGTGGGGCACTTGCTGTGTCCGCGCTGTGAGAGGAGGGAAGGGGTCGCCCGGTTCGGCGGGGCCCGGAACACGGTGAGATGTTGGCCGGAAAGTGCTGTATCGGGGAAAACCGGGCCGTCGTCAGGTGTCGACAGTCCTCCGGTGGGGGCTGTGGTACGCTCGTCTTGTTGCAGTTGTGGTACCCATGAACCTATGTGCGCCTGACGGGAATGTTTATCCATCAGGCGCACTTTTGTTTTCCGGCATCTCCGGATGGGGCCGCTGCTCTACAGCATCTGCTCTACGGCAAGGAGAATGTCATGGCACAGGGAACCGTCAAGTGGTTCAACTCTGAAAAGGGCTTCGGCTTCATCGCGCAGGACGGCGGCGGCCCCGACGTCTTCGCCCACTACTCGAACATCGCGACCCAGGGCTTCCGTGAGCTGCAGGAGGGCCAGCGGGTCTCCTTCGACGTCACGCAGGGCCAGAAGGGCCCGCAGGCGGAGAACATCGTCCCCGCCTGATAGCCGGACGCGTATCCGCTCACCGGGGTCCGCACCGTCATGGTGCGGACCCCGGTTTGTGCTGTTCCCCAGGAAGGCAAACACCGCATGCCCCGCAGGCCCCAGAAGCCGAACCGGCGCCCCGCCCCGGCGCCGCGTGAATTCCGACTGCCGGAGAACACGACCCCCGCACTTCCCGCCGTCGAGGAATTCGCCGGTCTGGACATGCCCGCCGGGCTGCTGAAGACCCTCACCGCCCAGGGGGTGACCACGCCCTTCCCGATCCAGGCCGCCACACTGCCCAACTCGCTCGCTGGCCGCGACCTGCTGGGCCGGGGCCGCACCGGATCCGGCAAGACCCTGGCCTTCGGCCTCGCCCTGCTGGCCCGCACCGCCGGGCTGCGCGCGGAGCCCAAGGCCCCGCTCGCCCTCGTCCTGGTGCCCACGCGCGAGCTGGCCCAGCAGGTGACGGACGCGCTGACCCCCTACGCGACGGCCGTGAACCTCCGCCTCGCCACCGTGGTCGGCGGGCTGTCCATCACCAAGCAGGCCGCCACGCTGCGGCGCGGCGCCGAGGTGGTCGTGGCGAGCCCCGGCCGGCTCAACGACCTGGTGGAGCGCGGGGACTGCGTGCTCGGCCAGGTGCGCATCACGGTGCTGGACGAGGCCGACCAGATGACCGACATGGGCTTCCTGCCGCAGATCACCAAGCTGATCCAGCAGGTCAGGCCGGACGGCCAGCGCATGCTCTTCTCGGCCACCCTGGACAGCAACATCGACCGCCTGGTGCAGCGTTTCCTGACCGACCCCGTGGTGCACTCCGTGGACCCGTCGGCGGGCGCGGTCTCCACCATGGAGCACCACGTGCTGCACCTCCAGGACGAGACCGACAAGAAGGCCGTCACCACGCGCATCGCGGCCCGCGACGGCCGGGTGATCCTCTTCCTGGACACCAAGCGGTCCGCCGACCGGCTCGCCAAGCGGCTGCTCGCCGTCGGCGTCCGCGCGGCGGCGCTGCACGGCGGCCGCTCCCAGCCGCAGCGCAACCGCACCCTGGAGCAGTTCAAGAACGGCCAGGTCACCGCGTTGGTGGCGACGAACGTCGCGGCCCGGGGCATACACATCGACGACCTCGACCTCGTCGTCAACGTCGATCCGCCCACCGACCACAAGGACTACCTCCACCGGGGCGGCCGCACGGCCCGCGCCGGCGGCTCCGGCAGCGTGGTCACGCTGGTCCTGCCCGAGCAGAAGCGGGATGTCACCCGGCTCATGTCGGATGCCGGGATCCGTCCGAGGACGGCCCGTGTCACCTCGGGCGACGAGGCCCTGACCACCATCACCGGTGCCCGGGAGCCGTCCGGCGTCGCCGTCACCATCGTGGTCCCGCAGCCGACGGCCCCCGCGTCGTCGCGCCCGGAGGGCAGGAGCACCGCCAAGCCCGGCGGCCGGTCCGGCCGCCGACGCCGTGGCGGCGGCGGGGCCGAGGGGGCGAAGGCCACGGCCACCGGCGGCGCGCCCCGCACCGGCGCCCGCACGTCCGACCGCCAACCGGCTGCCGGTGGCGGTTCGGGCCGAGCCGCCCGCACGTCCGACCGCCAGTCCGCGGCCGGCGCCGGTGCGGGCCGGCCGGCCCGCACCTCAGACCGCCAGTCCGCCACCGGCACGGCCTCCGGCCGAGCCGCTCGCGGAGCGGGCCGGCGGGGCGCGGCCGGCGGAGCCACCGGTGGCGGCGGCAAGAGCGGTGGCGCCGCCAAGACCGGTGGCCGCGCCGCCGACCGGCGAGGTGGCCGCCGCCCCTCCGCCACCTGACGCCGAGGCGGCCCGGAGGCGAGGGCGGCCGGCGACCTGGCGCCCGAGCGCCCGGCCCGGCGCCGCCCCCGGCCCCGCCTCACTGCGCCCCCGCGACCGGCTGAGCCGACCGCAGCAGTACCGGCCGCAACCTGCTGTAGCCGCGCACGGAGACCGCCCGGAGCACCTTCAGCCGGTAGGCAGCGGCGTCGGCCACCTCGCCCGCGAACGCCGTGTCGACCAGCACGGTGTCCGGCCGGGCCAGCGCGGTGAGCCGGGCCGCGACGTTCACCGGCGCCCCGTAGACGTCGCCGAAGCGGCTGAGGACGGCGCCGTGGGCCAGCCCGGTCCGCATCGGCGGCAGGCGCGGGTCCGCGGCGGCCCGGCCGGTGAGCTCCAGCGCGATGCCGGCCGCGTCGGACGCCGAGGCGCAGGCGAAGAGCACCTCGTCGCCGATGGTCTTCACCACCCGGCCCCGCCCCTCGGCGACCACGTCGCCGGTCAGGGACTCGAAATGGTCGATCGTCCGCACCAGCGCGGCGCTGTCGAGCCCCCGGGTCATGCGGGTGTAGCCGACCATGTCGGTGAACCCCACTGCCAGGTCCCGGACACCGGCCCCCGCGTCCGGCGCCGCTGCCGGTCCCGACCCCGACGATTCCGCCTCCGCGTCGGCCAGCACCCGCCCGGCGCACGCGGCGAGGTGCCGGCGCCACACGTGCCGCTGGAGCAGCTCCATCTCCGGCAGCAGTGCCGCGGCGCGGTCCGCCAGCTCCGTACCGTCCACCGGCACCGCGGGGTCGCGGTTCAGCCAGGCCCAGAGGGTGTGCACCTGCCACTCGGCGAGCCGGGACAGATGATGCCCCAGGGCCCGCGCCATCATCGTCTCGCTCTCGCCCGTGATGAGCCCGGCCGCGATGAGCCGTTCCCCGGCGGACAGCGCCGCGACGTCCGCGTCGGTGAAGACCCGCTCGTCGTCGCCGGCCGCCGGGAAGCCGAGCGCGCGCCAGATCTCCGCGGTGCGCTCGGCCCCGACCCCGGTCCGCTCCGCGACGTCCCCCCGCGTCCAGAGCCGGCCGCCGCCCAGCAGCACCTCCTCGACGAGCCGGGCGAGCGCCTCGGCGTCCGGCGGAACCTCCCGGTCCTCGGCCGGTTCCGCCGTGCTCACGTGGTGTGCACGATCAGCACGTCGAGGCCCGCCTTCCGTGCGACGTCCGCCGGCACCGAGCCCAGGAGGCGCCCGGCGAGGGAGCGCAGCCCCCGGTTCCCCACCACGAGGAGATCGGCCGCGCTCTCCTGGGCGACCCGCACCAGCGCGGCGACCGGCTCGCCCTGCACCGCCACCGACCGCACGTCCACCGCGCCCTGGGCCCGCGCCCGGTCGCCGGCGGTCCGCAGGGTGTCCTCGGCGGGCGCCGAGCCCACGACCTGGTAGGCCTCGGCCCCCAGCTGGTCCTGCGCGCGGGCCAGTTCCGGGCCCTGCATCGGCAGATAGGCGCAGGCGATCACGAGTTCGGCCCCGCACGCCGCGGCGAGCCTGGCCGCCCCCTCGACCGCGGCGAACGACGACTTCGAGCCGTCGGTGCCGACGACGACCGTCCGATAGGCGACCAACCCAATCTCCTTACTCCGAAGTTAACTTACTGAAAAGTAAGGTAGAGGTGCCCCGGCCGGACCGGCAAGAGGCCGGGCGTGGGCGGCGATCCCGTCCCCGCACACCCGTTGACTCCGGCCCGCACCGCACCCGAGGATGACGGCGCCAGCGATCTGACAACGTTGTCCAGTCTCAGGGGTAACCGTGCCGCACCACCTCCCGCCCATCCACCGCCGCCGCTTCCTGCACCTTGCCGGTCTGACGGGCGCACTGGCCGCACTCCCCGAACTCACCGGCGCCCCGGGCGCCACCGCCTTCGCCTCCGCCTCCGCGACCTCCTCCGCCCCGGCCGCCTCCACGAGCACGCCCCCGGACGAGACCGCCGCGACGTACCACCGCGTCCTGCTCGACCACACCCGCTGGTCGGAGACGCAATGGAATGCCGCCCAAGGCCACTACACGGCCAAGGACTTCGGCTTCGCGGTGGTCCTCGGCAACGCGGTCCTGCTGACCCACGGCACCTACGACGCCCGGCGGGCAGGCGTCGACCGCGACACCCTCAGGCAGCGCACCCTGGCCACCATCCGGCACTTCGCGGCCTCCAACCGGCTCACCGGCGGCACCGAGTGGGGCCGCAAGCTCTTCTTCGACACCACCTTCCAGTCCTACTTCGTGCTCGCCGCCCGCCTGCTGTGGCACGACCTGGACGAGGCGACCCGCGCCGACGTGGACACCATCGTGCGCGAACAGGCCGCCTACACCGCCTCCCTGGGCACCGGCGACGACCCCGACTCCGGCGACTGGACGCCGAACGGGCTCACCGGCGGCCACGTCGGCGACACCAAGCTGGAGGAGATGGGCCTGTACGCGCAGACCCTCGCCCCGGCCCTCGCCTGGGCACCCGAGGACCCCCGGGCGAAGACCTGGGCGTCCTGGTACGGGACCTGGTCGCGCAACGAGGCCGGACTCCCGCCCGCGGACCTCGCCAACCCGGCGCTCGTGGACGGCGTGGCCGCCGTCTCGGAGAACACCGCCCGCAACCTCTACGACACCTTCATCGTGGAGAACCACGGCTCCTTCGGCCCGCACTACCAGGAGGAGTTGTGGCGCACCTCCGGCCGCAACGCCGCCCACTTCCTGGCCGCCGGCCGCGAGCTGCCCGAGGTGCTGACGCGCCAGCCGAACGGACAGGCCCTGTGGCGCACCCTGCTCGGCGTCATGAGCGACGCGGGCGAGCCGCTGATGCCGATGGTGAACGACCGTGAGCACCTCTACGGCCGGGACGTCATCCCCCTCGCCTTCCTCGCCCAGGTGAAGGGCGACCGCGCGGCGGCGCGCGCCGAACAGGAGCTGGCCGCGCGCCTGGAGGCGTACCAGGCGTATCCCCCCGAGCACCGGATGGCCAAGTTCTCCGGCGAGCCGAAGTACGAGCCCGAGGCCCGCGCCGAGATCGCCATCAGCTACCTGCTGCACGTGTGGGCGGCCACCGCCGGCCGGCGCGTGCGGCCCCTGACCCGCCAGGAGCTGTTCGAGCAGGCGTCCGGCGTGACGGACCACGGCACGGGACCCGGCCTGGTGTCGTACCAGACGCGCACGGCGTGGGCCGGCGCCGTCTCCAAGCCGGGCTTCGTGAAGTTCGCCTGGCAACCCGCCCACGACGACTGGCTGTTCCGGCTCAGCGGAGCCACCCCCATGTTCCTGCCCGCCACGAACGCGAAGGTCACCGAGCGCACCGTGCGGGTCTACGAGCGGGTCCGGGACGGCTTCGACGCGAGCGCGACCGTGCTGCGGCTGGCCGACGGCGTCGCCGCCTTCGCCACCCTCCCCACGGGCTCCGTCGTGTACGCGAGCACCGGAACCGCTGCCGGGGAAGGCCACCTCGAGGTCCACAACCTGACCATGCCCGGCATGCCCGGGCTCGACGGTGCGCGCACCTACCGCTTCGAGGAGGGCCGGGCGACCGTCCGGGCGTCCGACACCGCGCCCGTCCAGACGGGTGGCCGCGTCGACGAGGTCACCTTCGACCGGACGCCGCTGCGCCACCTGCGCATGCTCGGGGTGCGCCCCGACCCGTCCTACGGCTACTCCCTGTACGGCTTCGAGGTCCGGGACGGCGCCGACGGGCCGGACCTCGCCCGCGGCGGCACCGGCACCGCGTCCTCGGCCGACCCGGGCAAGGAGGCCCGGCTCGCCCTCGACGGCGACGGGACGACGCGCTGGGCGGTGGCCAAGTCCGAACGCCCCCGCGCGGACAGCTGGCTGGCGGTGGACCTGGGCGCCGCGCACGAGGTGGACCGGGTCCGGCTGGACTGGGAGGCGGCGGCCGGCCGCGCCTACCGCGTGCAGGGCTCGGCGGACGGCACCACCTGGCGGGACCTCGCCTCCTGGCCGGTGCCCGCGGTGAGCAGCCGGGGCGGCTGGCTCGACGTGGACGGCCGGGCCGGGCTCGTCGTGCGGGGCGGCGAGCAGCCCCTCGCCGTGTACGGCGACACGATCCTGCTGAGCGACGGACCCGCCGCACCCGTCCTGGTGGAGGGGTACGCCGGCACGCCGACGGTCACCCTGCGGGCGCTGGCCAGGGGAGCGGCCCCCGAGACGGGTGCCGACGGGGTGCGGGCGAGCGCGGCCGACGGATACCTCTCGCTCTTCAACCTCACCGGCGGGCCGGTCACCACGGGCGTCCGCATCCCGCGCACGGACTCGTCCACGACCCTCTACCAGGGCATCCAGACGGTGACCGCGGACGGCATCCGCTACGACGCCGAACTCGCCCCCGCCTCCGCCGAAGTGCTCGCCCCTCGCTTCCGGCTGACGGCCCTCACCGGCAGGAGGCTGCCGCCCGGGCTGCGGGCCACGGTGGTCGACGGGGCCACCGTCCGGCTGTCCGGCGCCTCCTGCCGCGTCCGCGTCCAGGCGCAGGGCCGCAGCGCGGTGACCGACGTCCGGGCGGGCCGTACGGTCACGGTCGTGCTGCACGGCGCCACCGCGTACCCGAGCGACGACCTGGCCCTGGGCCGGACCGTCTTCCCCACCGGCCCGCTGCCCGAGGGCATGTCCGATCCGGCCGCCGCGGTGGACGGCGACCCGCACACCGCCTGGCTCCCGGGCGAGAGGGGCCGCCTGGTCGTGGACCTGGGCTCCGCGCGCGGGGTCGGGGCCGTGGAGGCGGAGTGGTCCTCCGACGCGGGCCCCCTGGCCCGGGTCGCCTTCAGCGAGGACGGCGTCGGCTACCGGGACGGCGGCGAGCTGCGCGGCCGGGGACGGGTGCGGCGGCTGGATGCCTCGGCCACCGCACGGTACGTCGCCTTCGAGACCGGCCCGACGGGGCACGGGCACGGCCCGGCCGCCCGCCTGGTGCGCCTCAGCGTGCGCTGAGGCCCGTGTTCCCGCCGTCGTCGGAGAGTTAGGCTGAGGCTCGGACGGCAGGAGGCGGCGGTGACCGGAAGAGGCGTGCGTCGGCTCTCGGCCGCCATGGCCATGGCCTGCGCCGTGCTCGTCGGTCCCAGCGCCCCGACGAACAACCCCGTCGCCAAGCCCCTGCCCGCCGGTGCCCCCACCGGCGTGGTGGCGGGCCGGGTCGCCACCTGGAACATCTGCAACCCCTGCGAGGGCAGTGAGCAGAACGTCGGCCGCGCGACGGAGATCGCCGGCTACGCGCCCGAGGTCATCGCCCTCCAGGAGGCGTGCGTGCGCGACGTCGAGGCGATCCGGGACCACCTGGAGTATCTGTACGGCCTCGTCTACCACGTCGAGTACGGCTCGGTGCTGCGCAGTTGGAGCCGGTGCGGGGGAGTGCCGTGGCGGCCGGGGGGCTTCGGCCAGGCGATCCTCTCGGCGGCCCCCATGACCGACCGGGTCACCGCTGAGTACCCCGACGGCGGTTCCGAGGACCGGGGTTACCTGGCCGTGACGACCGAGGTGGGCGGCAGGACCGTCCGGGTCTTCGCCACCCACCTCGCCCAGCGCCGCCAGGAGGCCGTCCGGGCGGCCCAGACCCGCGTACTGGCCGCCGCCGTCGCCCGCCACGACCGCGCGATCGTGCTGGGCGACTTCAACGCCGTACCGGGCACCCCCGAGCTGACCGGCATGTGGGCCCTCGCCGCGGACGCCGACCCCGAGTGCCGCCCCCCGGCCGCGGGCGGCTGCACGCCGACCACCGACTGGCGCAGCAAGTTCGACTACGTCTTCCTGCGCGGCGTCACCGCGCTCGGGCAGGGCGTGCAGCCCTCCGCGTACTCCGACCACGACCTGGTGCACGCCGACCTGGCCCCGTGACCGACCGCGGGGCGGCCACGGCCCCGGGAGGCGCCGCGCGGCGGTACCGGCCCGCACAACTAGCTCAGCCACCGCCGGGCCCCGCGATGCGCCGGACGGTCTCGTCCCGTACCTTGGCATCGATAACATGCTCTGTCATAGTTCCGCCCAGCGGAGCACATCGGAACAGCCCAGGGCCCGCGCAGGCATCGATCACATTCCGGGAGCGACACGTGACCACCCAGGCCGAACCGCCGAGCGCCCGGCGGGCCGCACCCGCCGCCCGCACCGACCGCCCGGCGCCGACGCTGACCCACCGCGCGAACACCCTGCTGCGCCACGGCCGGCCGCACCGCCTGCTCTCCGGTTCGCTGCACTACTTCCGCGTCCATCCCGAGCAGTGGGCCGACCGTCTGGAGCGGCTGGCCGCGCTGGGGCTCAACACCGTGGACACCTACGTGCCGTGGAACTTCCACGAGCGCACCCCGGGGGACGTCCGCTTCGACGGCCGGCGCGACCTGGAGCGGTTCGTCCGCCTCGCGCAGGACCAGGGTCTCGACGTCGTGGTGCGGCCTGGCCCGTACATCTGCGCCGAGTGGGACAACGGCGGACTTCCCGCCTGGCTGACCGGTACTTCCGGCATGCGGCTGCGCACCTCGCATCCGCCGTTCCTGGACGCCGTGGGCCGCTGGTTCGACGAGCTGATCCCGCGCGTCGCCGCGTTGCAGGCCGGTCAGGGCGGTCCGGTGGTGGCCGTGCAGATCGAGAACGAGTACGGCAGTTACGGCGACGACGCGGACTATCTGCGCTGGACGCGCGACGCCCTGACCGCCCGCGGCATCACCGAGCTGCTGTACACCGCCGACGGCCCCACCGAGCTGATGCTCGACGCCGGCACCCTCCCCGGCGAACTGGCCGCCCTCACCTTCGGCTCCCAGCCGGAGCAGGCCGCCGCCCTGCTGCGCGCCCGCCGACCCGAAGAGCCGTTCGTCTGCGCGGAGTTCTGGAACGGCTGGTTCGACCACTGGGGCGAGAAGCACCACGTACGGCCCGCCGCCGGTGCCGCCGAGACACTGCGCCGCATCCTGGACGCGGACGGCTCGGTCAGCCTCTACATGGCGCACGGCGGCACCAACTTCGGCCTGTGGGCCGGCGCCAACCACGACGGCGAACGCCTCCAGCCGACCGTCACCAGCTACGACTCCGACGCACCCATCGCCGAACACGGCGCCGTCACACCGAAGTTCCACGCCCTGCGCGAGCACCTGCTCGGCCCGGAGGCCGCCACCCGCCCGGTGCCCGCCGACCCGCCGCTCCTGCCGCCCCGCACCCTGCCGGTGACCCGGGGAGCCGCCCTCCTCGACGCGCTGCGCACGGTCGCCGACCCGGTGCACGCGCCGCTGCCGCTCAGCTTCGAGGACCTGGGCCAGGCGTCAGGGCTGGTGCTCTACACCGCCCACCCCCTGCTGCCCGCCGGGCAGTTCGACCTGACGGTCACCGGACTGCACGACCGGGCGCAGGTCTTCCTCGACGGCACACCCGTCGGCGTACTGGACCGGGAGACCGCGTCCTGCCGGGTGACCGGCACGGGGGAGCGGGCCCGCCTGGAACTGCTCGTCGAGAACCAGGGCCGGATCAACTACGGGCCGCTGCTCGGCCAGGGCAAGGGCATCCTCGGCGGGGTGCGCGTCGAGCGCAGGCTGGTGCACGGCTGGACCATGCACCGGCTCCCTATCGACACATGGACCCCGCGCGAGCTCGCCCGTGCCGCCTCCCTCGCCCCGCCCGCCGGAACGGCCGGCTTCGCCACCGCCCACCTCACGGTGGACCGGCCCGCCGACACCTTCCTCGCCCTGCCCGGCTTCGCCAAGGGCTTCTGCTGGATCAACGGCGAACTGCTCGGCCGCTACTGGGAGATCGGCCCCCAGACCACCCTCTACCTCCCGCGCCCCCTCCTGCGCGCGGGCGAGAACACCGTCACCGTGCTCGAACTCGAACGCCTCGGCGACCGGATCGACCTCCTCGACGGCCCCCGACTCGGCCCCACCGAGGAGTACGTCGAGACCTTCGACTGACCCCGTTCCTCTCGTGCCCCACCGCCCACACCGCCACCGGCGCACTCCTGGGCGTCACCACGACCCCCGCCCGCACGGCCACCGGACAGACCCTCGCCCTCGGCCCCGTCGGCCGCCGGTGAACGCCGAGACACGGGGTACACGTCGGCCATGCCAGCGACGACTGATCACCCCGTGTCCGGCCGGACCGTGCGGCAGCTGCGCCGGACCCGCCTCTACTACCTGGGAGGTTTCCTGCTCTGGGCGGCGCTGACCGCCTGGACCGGCCTGGCGCATCCGGGCAGCCGGCAGATGTGGGTGTCCGCCCTCCTGGTGACCACCTTCGCCGTCCTCCTGCTGACCGCCTCCCGGTGGCTGCGCCGCCTGGAAGCCGCCCGCGCGGCCCGGCCGGCCCGCCGCACGCCCTCCTCCCACCGGGCGGCCGGCCCCCGGCACGCCTGAACACCGCGGCCCGCCTGCCCGACCACCGTCGGGCAGGCGGGCCGCAGCGCCCGCCGTCGCGGCTCCTCAGCGCGCGGCCGTCTCGGCGAGCTTCTGGAACTGGCCGAGGTCGTAGTTGGCCAACGTGGCGTCCAGGTTGGTCAGCGCGCCGAGGCGCTCCACGAAGCCTTCGGGGGTGTACTCGATCTGCAGCGTCACCCGGCTGGTCGTGTCGCTGAGCCGGTGAAAGGTGACGACCCCCGCGTGCTCCACGCCCTCGATCGTGTGCCAGGCGATCCGGTCCTGCGGGATCACCTCGGTCAGCTCGGCGACGAAGTCCTTGTCGGCACCCGGCAGGTCGAGGCGCCAGGCGAACCGCCGGTCGTCGAGGCGCTCGACCGCGCTGACATGACTGAGGAAGTCGGGCCAGCGGGAGACGTCGCTCCACAGCTCCCACGCGACGGCGACCGGCGCTTCGAGGTCGACGGACTCGAGTAGGGACGCGGACATGTGCACCTCTTTCCTGATGGGGAGCCCCGACCACGG
Organism: Streptomyces sp. NPDC048182; assembly: GCF_043202555.1. Taxonomy (NCBI): domain Bacteria; kingdom Bacillati; phylum Actinomycetota; class Actinomycetes; order Kitasatosporales; family Streptomycetaceae; genus Streptomyces; species Streptomyces sp. NPDC048182. The sequence continues at coordinate 172,419 of NZ_JBIDAQ010000013.1, forward strand.
GCGGCCCGGGCAACTACGGCTTCGAGCCCCTGCTACCCGCAGCCATGCCGCGCACGCAGCACCGCCACCGCCCGCGGCCTACGCTGCCGTCGTGCGCACCGTGGAGTTGCTGGTCGACGAGGAGACCGAGGAACGCGTCCGCGAGGTCTGGCGGCGGCTCGGTGCCGCCGGGCTGCCCAGTCTGGCCTCGCACCGGCACCCCACGAACCGGCCCCACCTGACGCTGGCGACGACGACCCGGGAAATCCCGCCGACCACCTGGTACGACCTGTCGTCCGCCCTCACGGCGCTGCCGCTCCCGCTGGCCCTGACCGGAGTGCTGCGCTTCAGCGGTCGTACCGAGGTGCTGGCCTGGCGCGTCGCGGCCGAGGCCGGTCTGGCCGCCCTGCACCGCAGGGTGTGGACCGTGCTGCACGAAGACGACGCCTCGGGCGCCAACCCCCTGCACGCACCCGGCGCCTGGACGCCGCATCTGACCCTGGGCCGGACCCGCGGCGGAACAACCTCCCCGTGGCCGGAGGAACGGCTCCCGGCGGAGCTGTCCGAGGCGTGGCGAGGCACCTTCACCGGGGCTCGCAGCTACGACTCGGCGACGCGCACCGTGACGCCGCTGAGATGAGCCGGCTCGCGTCCGGCGCCGGCGGATACCCGCAATCGCCGGGACGCCGGGCGATGAGCCGTTAGAGTGGGCGAGGCGTCAGAAAGCGGGCGGGAAGGGCTGAAGGCGGGACCATGACCGACGCAGCGGACGAAGCGGCGCAGTGGGAACGCCGGATCCACATCCGCATCGGCCGCGGCGAGGCCGCCGCCCTGGGCGAGCTGTACGACCGGCACGCGGACCTCGTGCACGCCGTGGCGGCTCGGCTGCTCGGCGAGGAGAAGGCCGCCCAGCAGACGGTGACCTCGGTCTTCACCCGCCTGTGGCAGCACCCGGAGGGTTACGACCCCGCGCGCTTCCGCCTCAGGACCTGGCTGACCATGGCCGTGTGCGAGGACGTCGCCCGACGCGCCGTCGCGGGCACCGACCGGCCCCCGGCGCCGGCCGAGGTCGACGAGACGCTCGGCGCGATGAGTTCCCCCACCCGGGCGGCGCTGCGTCTCGTCCACACCGGGCACACGTCCGAGAGCCCGCCCGCGGGTGACGCCGGGCCCGGGGCCAAGGACTACCGTCGAGCGGCCACAGAGCTGGGCACCACACCGGAGGAACTGCTCGGCCGGCTGCGGCGGATCCTCCGTGCGGTGGCGGACGCGGCCGACACCGCCAGGGAGGACAGGCGATGACCCGTACCGCCGACGAGCACGCCGACGCGGCCGCCCTGCTGGGGGCCTGGGCGCTGCGCGCGTGCTCGGCCGAGGAGACGGCACGGGTGGACGCCCACCTGACCGACTGCGCCCCGTGCGCCGAGGAGGCCGAGCGCCTGCGCTCCGCCGTCGACCTGCTGCACCCGCACGTGGACCTCGACCTCCCCCCGACCCTGCGCGCCGAGGTGCTCGGCGCCTGCTTCAGCGCACGCAAGCCCGCCGTCTCGGTGCCCGACTACGCGCAGCCCTACGACGCGGAGACCGCCCGCCTCGACGCCCTCCTCGCCGACCTGAGCGGCCAGGAATGGGCCACCCCCGTCCAGCTGGAGTGGTTCGAGGACGAGAGCAGCGCCACCCGCAGCACCTCGGTGGCCGGGGTCCTCGGGCACCTCATGGCCGTGGACGGCATGGTGGCGAAGACGCTGGGCCTCCCGGACCCGATGACGTCCTCCGAGACCGCGGCGAGCGACCCGCTGAGCCGCACCGAGGCCGTGTGGCAGCAGATGCGGCACACCCCGCAGGGCCCCGGGGCGGACGCCGACTCCCCGCTCACCTCGATGCGCGAGACCTGGCGGAACCAGTCCTACGAGCTGATCCGCACCTGCTCCTTCAGCGGCGCGGGCGTCGCCGACATCGGCGTGCCCTACGGCGACGCGGTGCTGCCGCTGCGCCTGGCCCTGCTCGACCGCGCCTTCGAGACCTGGATCCACGCCACCGACATCGCGGACGCCGTGGACTACCCGTACGTCCCGCCCGTACCCGAACACCTGCGCACCCTGATCTCCGTCGCCGTCGAGATGCTGCCCGCGATCCTCGCCGCCCGCCGCCAGGCCGGTCTCGCCTCGCCGCCGCTGCCCATGACCCGGCCGGACGCGCGGGCCCGCAGTCTGCGGCTGCAGATCGAGGGTGAGAGCGGCGGCGACTGGTACCTGCCGCTGGACGGCGCCGACGGCCCGGCCGGACCCGACAACTGCGTCAGCCACGTGGTCCTGGACGAGGTCGAGTTCTGCCGCCTCGCCGCCGGTCACCTGCCACCGCGCCAGGTCGCCGCCGCCCAGCAGGGCGATGAGACCGCCGCCCTGGAGCTGCTCTACGCCATGGCCTCCATGAGCCGTATCTGAACGTCGGCCGCGGGGGAGTCCCGCCGGAAGTCCGCTCCGGTTGCCCGGCCCGATCGGGTGAGCGATGTTGGGGAAAAGCGGAGCCCCGGGTTTCCGTACGGGGGCTCTGGGGACCCTGGATGTCCACGACCAGGAGGAACCATGACCAACTCCGAGCACGACCCCAACCAGGCCGAGGGTCCGGCGGACGGTGGCGCGGCGGGTACCCCGGGCGTGCACGACGGTGGCGCGGACGGCGGGGCCGAAGGCCCGGCGGACGGTGGCGCGGCCGGTACGCCCGGCGTGCACGACGGCGGTGCGGACGGCGGTGCCGAGGGTCCGGCGGACGGTGGCGCGGCGGGTACCCCGGGCGTGCATGACGGTGGTGCGGACGGCGGTGCCGAGGGTCCGGCGGACGGTGGCGCGGCCGGTACGCCCGGCGTGCACGACGGTGGCGCGGACGGCGGTGCCGAAGAGTCCGGCGACGGCTCTTGAACCCACCCTCCGCCGAACTGCTCCAGGACGCCGGCGCCACCGCGGACGCCGGCGTCCTCGGACCCCGTCTGGTCCACCTCGGCCGGGCGGAGTTCGCCCGCGACATCTGGTCCCGCGTCCCCCTGCTCACCCGCGACGCCAGCGACTTCTCCGACCTGTTCTCCCCGGCCGCGGTCGACGAACTGGTCTCCCGGCGCGGGCTGCGCACCCCGTTCCTGCGCCTGGCGAAGGACGGCGCCACCCTCCCCGCCGCCTCGTTCACCTCCTCCGGCGGCGTCGGCGCCACCATCGCCGACCAGCTGGACGACACCGCCGTGTGGCGCGCCTTCGCCGACGGCGCCACCCTCGTCCTCCAGGCCCTCCAGCGCACCTGGGAGCCGGTCACCGACTTCGTCTCCCGGCTCGGCACGGAGCTGGGCCACCCCGTCCAGGCCAACGCCTACGTCACACCGCCGCAGAACCGCGGCTTCGACTCCCACTACGACGTGCACGACGTCTTCGTCCTCCAGATCACCGGCACCAAGCGCTGGCTGATCCACGAGCCCGTGCACCCCGCCCCGCTGCGCGACCAGCCGTGGACCGACCACCGCGCGGCGGTCGCCGAGGCCGCCGAGGGCAGAGCCTTCCTGGACACGGTCCTGCACCCCGGTGACGTCCTCTACCTGCCGCGCGGCTGGCTGCACGCCGCCGAGGCCCAGGGCGACGTCTCGATCCACCTGACCCTCGGCGTCCACACCTGGACCCGCCACGCGCTCGCCGAGCAGCTCGCCGAGGCCGCGCTGGCCCTGCTGGCCGACGACCCGCGGATGCGCGCCTCCCTGCCCCCGGGACCGGACGGACCGGCCGGCGAGATCGACGACGTCCGCGCACGCCTCGTCGCCGCCCTCGCCGAGGCCGACACCGCACCCCTCTTCCACCGGGCCCGCCGCGCCCAGGCCCGCCCCGCGCCCCTGGGCCCGCTGACCCAGCTCGCGGCGCTCGCCGACCTCGCCCCCGACACCACCGTCCGGCTGCGGGACGCCCTCGAGCCCCGGCTGGAGGAGAGCCGACTGCTGACCCGCGTCGGCTGGCTCGACATCCCGGCCACCGACCTGCCGGCGCTGACCCGGCTCCTCGACGGCGCAGCGCACGCCGCGGGCGACCTCGGCGTCGACCTCGTCCACCGACTCCTGCGCGCGGGCGTCCTGGTCCCCGCCGGACGTCGGTGACCGCCGCGGACCGCTTCCTCTGCGCCGAAGCCGCCCGGGCGCGGGGTGACGCACTCGCGGGCACGGCACCGTACGGAGTCGTCTGGATCCTTATCGAGTACCGCGACGGCTGGCCCCCCAACGGCTTCGACGGGCTCGCCCTCGACCCCGTCACCAAGGCGCGCGTCTACGCCGCGGCCCAGGCGCTGCGGGCCCGGGTGCTGCTGGTCAGACGCCACGGACGGGGCGTCCCCGAGGGTCCGAGACGATGGGCCGTCCTGCGTCACCACCGCCAGGGCGCCCACCGCCAGCAGTGGGGCACCTGGAGCCGGGACACCGACCTGGCCGGCATCGTGGACGCCCTCGACGCGCCCGGTGAGCCCGGCCACCCGCCGGTCGTCCTCGTCTGCGCCCACGGCCTGCACGACGTCTGCTGCGCCGTACGCGGCCGGCCGGTGGGCCGCGCCCTGAACGAGCACTGGCCCGACCTGGTGTGGGAGTGCACGCATGTCGCCGGCGACCGCTTCGCCGCCAACGTGGTGATCGCGCCCGACGGCGTCTACTACGGCAACCTGGACGCCGCCACCTCCGTCACCGCCGTCCGGCAGCACCTGGCCGGCCGCATCCACGCCGATCACCTGCGCGGCTACACCGACCTCGTCCCGCCCGAGCAGGCGGCGGTGGCGGCCGTGCTCGCCCGCTTCGGCCCGGCCGAGCGGCACGCGTACACCACGCGGACGACCAGGCTCGAGCGCGACCGATGGAACGTCCGCGTCGCCGGGGGACCGCCCCACCGCCCGGCCTACGACGTCGAGGTGCGCGCCCACCGCTCGCCACCGCACCAGCTCACCTGCCGCGGTCGGTCCAGGGCCTCGGCGGTCAGCTACGAGGTGACGTCGATCACTGCGGTTTGACCGCGGACGCTGAGGTCAGAAGGACCGTGCGGGATTTCGGAACGAGACGACGAGGAGTGGTCGCGATGGCGGCTTTGCCGGCGCAGCGCAGCGGCGGAGGCGGTTCCAGCGGCCTCTACGACGTCCTGGAGCTGATCCTCGACCGCGGACTGGTGATCGACGCGTTCATACGGGTCTCGCTCATCGGCATCGAGATACTCAAGATCGACATCCGGATCGTGGTCGCCAGCGTCGACACCTACCTGCGCTTCGCCGAGGCGTGCAACCGCCTCGACCTGGAGTCCGGGCCGCGCAAGCCGGCCGGGCTCCCGGAGCTGCCGGAGAAGATGAAGGGCTCCGGCGGCAAGGGCGCGGCCAAGGGCGTCCTGGCCGGTGCCGCGGAGGCGATGTCGGACGCCTTCCACTCGGCGCGGGACGAGAGCCGGACGCAGACGCGCTGACGGGGTGCCGGTCGCTCACGTCACCAGTCGCAGCGACGTCGCCGCGACCCCCAGCCGCACGCTCTGCCCCCAGGCCAGCTCCAGGGCGTCGGACTCCATCCCGTCCCCGAACACCACGAGCCGGTCGGACTCCACCGTCAGCCGCAGCCGCTGCCCCCGCGCCAGCTCGCCGGCCACCCTCGACGTGCCGGTCGCGGGCGACGGCCACGCCTCGCGCACGAACCACAGCAGCCGCGGGTCGCACGGGCCCGGCAGCGGCACGGTGCCGCCGCGCTCCAGCCACAGCGACCTGAGCCAGCCGGTGGCCCCCGTGCCGGTGCCGACCAGCACCCCGGAGGACGCCTGCGCCTCGCCCGGGTCCCGCTCACCGTCGGCGCCCAGCCGGTAGCGGGCCGTCTGGTGGCCGGACGCCCCCAGGTAGATCTCGTTCAGGGCGAGCAGGCGCTGCGTGTCGTCCGCCACGGCCTCGACCATGGTCAGCTCCTCGACCGGGCCCCCGGCGGTGGTCGCGGCACGCAGCAGCGCGGCGGCGTCGGTGCGGCGGTGCCGGACCAGGACCCCGGGGTTGCGCCCCGGGTCGCTGTCGATGCCCACCACCGGCTGTCCGGTCAGGTACTTCGCGGTGTTGGCGACCAGCCCGTCCTGCCCGACCACGACCACCACGTCCTCCGGGGCGAACAGGAAGCGGTCCAGGTCGGCCCGCTCCACCTGGGAGCTGCGCCAGGTGAGCGGCACCGCCGCCGCCACGTCCCGCAGCGCCTGCCGGGTGCGCTCGTGACGGCGGGCCACCTCGTCGATCGCGCGGCCCCGGCTGGAGAGGAAGAACGCGGCCTGCCCGTGCGTGCCGTGCCGGGCGAGCAGCTCCTCGTACTCGGTCCTGCGGTGCACGAGCACCGCCCGCGGCGCCAGGCTCACGCGCTCGCCCCGCCGTCCGGACGCCCGAACCGGCTCAGCAGACCCGTCAGCACATCGGGGGAGAGGGTCACGCTCTCGATCCGCGGCAGGTTCTCCGCGAGGCGGGTCGCCGCCAGCGCGTGCAGCGTGGCCGGGTCCACCTCGCCGTGCACCCGCAGCCAGGCCGCCTCGGCCTCGGCGCGCGCCGCGCCCGTCTCCCGCGCCGCCTCGGCGTCCGCACGGGCGAGCCGCACCCTGCGCGTCGCCTCGGCCTCGGCCCGTACGCCGTCCGCCGCCGCCGTCTCCTCGGCCTCCCGGCGGGTGTTCGTGCCGCGCTGCTCAACCAACTGCTCCTCGCGCCGCGCCAGTTCGATCTGGCTGGCCAGCTCGTTCTCGGCGATGGCGCGCTCGCGCTCGACGGCGACGGCCCGCCGTTCGTAGGTGGCCCGGTCCGCCTCCTGCTGGATCTGCTCCCGGGCCGGGGTGCGCAGGGCGCGCTCCACCTCGGCCTCGGGCCGGATCGCGACGACCCGCACGGCCACCACCTCGATGCCGGTGGCCGGCAGCCGGGGCTCGGCGGCGAGACCGGCGGCGACCCGGTCCCGTACCGCGGCCACTCCGTCCACCAGAGCGCCGGCCAGCGGGGTGCGGGCCAGTACGTCGAGGGTGTGCTGCTGCGCGGTCTCGGTGAGAAGGGTGGCGATCTGCTCCAGGGGCGCGCCGCGCCAGCTCCCGGTGTCCGGGTCCACGGAGAAGTCGAGCCGGTCCGCCGCCTCGGCCGGGTCGCTGATCCGGTAGGTGACGGTGGCCTGCACGGTGACGTCCTGGAAGTCTGCCGTACGGGCGTGGAAGGCCATCGCCAGCTCCCGGTCGTCGACCGGCACCTCGGACAGGGCCGCCGACAGCGACCGGTACCAGAAGCTGAGCCCCCGGCCGTCGTGGGCGAGCCGGCCTCGCTTGTGGTGGCGGACGTGGGCGGTGGGCGCGGAGCGCAGATGGCGCCAGCCGAAGCGCCGGGTGATGTCGGCCATGGAGGACCCCCTTGATCTCGTCAGAGAGACGATAATCGAGTCAGGGTCATATCGTCAAGAGGACGAGAAGAGGTCGAAGGGGTGTCGAAGGGGTGGGGACGCCTCTGTGACAGGGGCGTCCCAAGGGGGTGTCGGACGGAACGACGGGTCCCGTCCGTCCGGTCTTGATGATCGGAGACCGAGACCCGGACAAGCAGAGGAAGAAGCATCCATGCGCGCCCACAAGCTCACTCTCGCAGCCCTCGCCGTCACCGCTGGCCTCTCGCTCGCGGCCTGCCAGAACGACGACAGCGCCGACGCCGCGCAGAGCGCCCCCACGTCCCCGACCGCTGCGGCGCCCTCGACCGGCGAGTCCGGTTCCGGCAGTGCCGACCAGGGCGGGGAGAGCGGCTCCAGCGACAGCAAGCCCACCGGCGGCAGCAAGCCCACCGGTAGCAAGCCCGCCGGTGACGCCGGAACCGAAAGGTGCCGCACCGACGATCTGGGGATCACGGCGACGGACAGCACCATCGGCGGCGACTCCGAAGGCAGTGTCGCGGTGGCGCTGAAGAACAAGACCGGCCGCGACTGCACCCTCGCCGGGTACGCGGGCGTCGACCTGAAGACCGACTCCGGTTCGGTTTCGGCGGAGCGCGCCGGTGAGGCGGCCGACCCGGTCGTCCTCGAGAAGGGCAAGACGGTCTTCTTCGGCGTCACGTACCCGATGAACAGGACGGGCGGCTCGGGTGTCCGCGTCACGGGCCTGGTGGTGACCCCGCCGAACGAGACCAAGTCGGTCACTCTCGACTGGCCCGGAGCCGGCACGCTCCCCGTCACCGACGGCTCCGGCTCCCCGGTGAAGGTCGGCCCGATGGGCAGCGCCGGCCAGGGCGGCTGACCGCACGGCGAGGGCCACGCCCCATGTGTGGGCCTGGTGAACACTTGCCGGGCGTCGCCGGATTGCCCGCATCGGCGGTGTCCAAAAAGCGTGGGTGTGGGACGATGACGGGACGAGAGTCTGGCCGGAGCCCCACCCGACCGCCCCCGCGCGGCGCGGTGTCCACGGACTCCATGACCCCCGGGAAGGGGGCGCGCCATGTCCGTACCGGTCGCCATAGAAGGAAACGCCGCCGTGTTCACGCCGCGTGGCGACGTCGACTCCGACGCCCTGCCCGGCCTCCTCGCCACCGCCCGTCGGCTGCCGCCGACCGTCACGCGGGTGACCTGGGACCTGCGGCACACCGTCTTCATGGACATCGCGGGCCTGCATCTGCTCATCGACCAGCGGGAGGAGTGCCGCGGCGCGGGTCGGCTGCTGACCGTCACCGGCCTGGGTGAGCAGCCGCTGCGCCTGCTGCGCCTGGCCGGACAGCTCTTCCCGGCGGGGCAGTGGAACGACTTCCTGCCGGCCGCCCCGTCGGCGAGCGCCGCCTGACCGACCCGCCCGGTCGCTCAGCCGGCCGCCACCGCGACGCGGTCGAGGAAGTCGTGCACCAGTCCGGCCACGGCGTCACCGGCGCTCTCCAGCAGGAAGTGACCGCCGTCGAGCAGGTGGATCTCGGCGTCGGGGACGTCGTCGGCGAAGGCGCGGGCGCCGTCCGGGCCGAAGATGGGATCGCCCTGTCCCCAGACCGCCAGGACCGGCGGCCGGTGGGTCCGCAGGTAGGCGTGGAGCGCCGGGTAGCGCGGCGCGTTCTCGGCGTAGTCGCGGAACAATGCGAGCTGGACCCGGTCGTTGCCCGGCCGGGAGACCAGGGCGTGGTCGTGGTGCCAGGTGTCGGGGCTGACCACACTCTCGTCCGGGACACCTGTGACGTACTGCCACTTGATGCCCTCCAGTGTCAGCGCGCCCCGGACCTGCGCCTCGTTCTCGGGTGACTGCTCGCGCTGGTACGCCCGGACCGGCGCCCAGAAACTCTCGACGAAGCCGGCGTCGTACCCGTTGCCGTTCTGTGTGACGACCGCCGTGATCGCCTCGGGGCGGGCGAGCGCGAGGCGCCAGCCGATCGGGGCGCCGTAGTCCTGCACGTAGATCGCGTACCGGGTCACGCCGAGACCGTCCAGCAGCCCGGCGGTCAGGTCGGCCAGCGCGTCGAAGGTGTAGTCGAACTCCTCGGCCGCCGGCGCGTCGGAGAAGCCGAAGCCCAGGTGGTCCGGGGCGATGACGTGGTAGCGGTCGGCGAGGGCGGGGATCAGGTCGCGGAACATGAACGAGCTGGTCGGGAAGCCGTGCAGCAGCACCACGGCGGGCGCGTCGGCGGGGCCGGCCTCCCGGTAGAAGAGCCGCTGCCCCTGGACGGTGATGTACCGGTGATGGACGACAGTCATGGCTAACTCCTAAAAGTCAGGTTGATGGTTATCATGCTTGCCGCATCGACCTAACTTGTCAAGTGGAGTCAGGAGGGTTAGATTTTCGGGCATGACCGGGCGCGACGACGAAGAGCTGCTGCTCGACCTGCTGAACACGACCCCCGTGGTGGACGGCGCGCCGACCGACCGGCTCGCCGACGCGGAGGCCGGCCGGTCATGGCTCGCCGCGCACGGCGTCGCCGGCACCCAGGGCGAATGGCGCACCGTCCGCGTCGCGCGCGACACGCTTCAGGACGTCGTGCGCGGCGCGAGCCCCGCCTCGGCCCTGGCGCCCTTCGTCGACGGCGTCCGCCGTCACGCCTCGTTCGCCGACGGGGCGATCACCTGGGAGCTGCACACCCCGCCCGACGGCGACGCGGCGGCCCGCGCCGTCCTCGCCTGGGACAGGCTGCGCGCCGAGAGGCCGGGCCGGCTGCGTCCGTGCGCCAACCCCGACTGCCGCCTCTTCCTGATCGACCGGAGCAAGCCGAACACCGCGCGCTGGTGCTCGATGGCCTCCTGCGGCAACCGCATGAAGGCCCGCCGCCACTACCGGCGCACCCGGGACCTCGGGTCGGAGTGACGGGCGGTCATCCGCCGGCGTCCGGCGACGGCGGACGGGGCGTGTGGGTGAGGAACTGGCCGGCGCCGGTGAGGGTGAACAGCCGGTCCACGACGGGCTGAAGCGTCCCGACGAGCGCGAAGGCGGCACCCCGCGCGCGATGGGCGCGCTGAGCCTCCAGCAGTGCGTGCAGCACCGAGGAGTCGGCGAAGCTGAGCCTGCTGAGGTCGACGTACGTACTGCGGCGGCTGAGCAGGTCGGGGGAGTTCAACGCCGCCTGCACCAAGGCGGTGTCCCGCCACTGGGAGGCTCCGGTCACCTCCACCAGACCGTGCTCTCCGGTCACCGTGACCGCGACCAGCAGCTGGTCTTCCGTGTCCTGCCGGGAAGTGTGCGCCATGGGAACGTCACTCGTTCGGGTGAAGGGGGATGAGGCGGGGGATTGAGGCCCCGAGTGCGGGCATCCGATGTACGGAAAGTCGTATCGGCCGACTCGGTCGACTCGTCCGGCGCAGACGCATGAATTCCCCTCCCGGGAGGGCGTGGCGTGCATCGAAGATGGCCGTAACCGGCCGTTCCGTCACACCCACTACCCCCTACGGCGCAACGCACATGCACACTATCGGCTCACATTAGCGGTCGTTTAACCGAAAATGCGGACGCGTGCGTCGAACGGAAGTCCCCACCGCGCGTCCCGGCGCGGTCACCCCCGGGTCGACGCCAGGGGCTGCTCCGTGCCGAGGATCGTCTCCGGCGGCACGTGCCCGGTGTCGCGCCGGGCGAGCAGCCAGTACAGCGCGGCCGGGACGGCGAGCCCGACGATCCAGGACACGTCCGCCCCGCCGAGCGGCGCGACGAACGGGCCCGTGTAGAACGACGTGGCCAGGAACGGGAACTGCGCGACGATCCCGATCCCGTAGACGGCGAGCGCGTCCGCGCGCCAGGCGCCGTAGCGGCCGTGCGGGTCGGCGAGGGCGGGGATGTCGTAGCGCTCGCGGGAGATCAGGTAGTAGTCGACGAGGTTGATGGCCGACCAGGGGGTGAAGAACGTCAGCAGGAACAGCAGGAAGTCCTTGAACGAGGAGAGGAAGCTGTCCTTGCCGGCCAGCGCGACCGCCGTGCCGGCCACCATGATGACGGCGATGTACCCGGCCCGGCCGCGCGGCGACAGGGTCCGCTGCCCCCGGAAGCCGCTGATCCCCGTCACCATGGACATGAAGCCGCCGTAGGTGTTGAGGACGTTGATGGTGAGCTTGCCGAGCGCGATGACGAAGTACAGCAGCGACGCGGCCAGTCCCCCTCCGCCGAGCGAGACGACGTAGCCGACCTGGTCGTCCAGGAACCTCTCGCCGGCGCTCGCCGCCACCAGCACCCCGAAGGTCATGGACCATTGGGAGCCGAGCGCCGAACCGGACAGCGTCCACCAGAAGGTCGCCCGCGTGCTCGTGGTGCGCGGCAGGTAGCGCGAGTAGTCGGCGACGTAGGGGCCGAACGCCAGCTGCCAGGACGCCGACAGCGACATGGCCAGCAGGAACATCGGCAGCGAGAAGTGCGCGTCCCCGAGCAGCGCGCCCAGGTCCACCCGGTCGAGCAGCCGGAAGCCCAGGTACACGAAGGCGAGCGCGCAGATGACGCTCGCGATCCGGCCCACGGCGTGGATGACGCGGTACCCGACTGCCGCCACGACGGCGGTGACCACGGCGAAGACCACGATGCCGGTGGTGTCGCCGGTGTGCGTGAGCCGGGCGGTCGCCTGCCCGGCGAGCACGCTTCCGCTGGCGAAGAACCCGATGTACATCAGGATGACCAGCAGCAGCGGCACGACGGCGCCCCGCACGCCGAACTGCGCCCGCGACTGGATCATCTGGGGCAGCCCCAGCTTCGGCCCCTGCGCGGAGTGCAGGGCCATGACGGCGCCGCCAAGCAGGTTGCCCGCGACCAACCCCACGAGGGACCAGACGACGTCGCCGCCGAAGACCACGGCGAGGGCGCCGGTGACGACGGCGGTGATCTGGAGGTTGGCCCCGAGCCAGAGCGTGAACTGGCTGACCGCGTGGCCATGCCGCTCACCGTCCGGCACCACGTCGATGGAGTGCCGCTCCACCATGCCGCCGGCCCTGCCCCGACCGCCCGTCGTCCTCGCGTCCGTGCTGCCGGTACGGTCCGTCCCGCTCATCGTCGTCCGCCCTCCGCTCGTGCTCGCCCCGCCGGTACTGCATATGTTCATGCAGACTCCGTTCCAGTGAATGGTTTGTCAATGCCCCGACGGAAAACGCGCAGCCCGCCGTCCGGCCTGCCGTGCGAGGCTGGGACCGGCAACCGCGACGGTCCGGAGGTGGCGATGAGGGTCGTGTTCGTGCACGGGGCGTGCGTCCAGGACGGGGCGTGGTGGTGGCACCGCACCGCCGAGCTGCTGCGGGAGCGCGGCGTGCGCAGCGCGGCTCCCGGGCTGCCGAGCTGCGGCGAGGGCGGACCGCCCGGCGGCCACGACGGTCCCGGCCTCGCCGAGGACGTCGCCGCGGTGCGGGAGGCCCTGGCGGGCGACGAGCCGACCGTCGTGGTCGCCCACAGCTACGGCGCCGTGGTCACCGCGGAAGCGGCCGAGGGGATCCCCTCGGTGCGCCACCTGCTGCTGGTCTCCAGCTACCTGCCGGAGGTCGGGCAGAGCCTCGCGGACTTCGGGGACGGCACACTCGCCCCGTTCCTCGACGTCGACCCCGACACCGGCACCTTCGGCGTCCGTCCCGACCTGGCCGTGGACACCTTCCTGCACGACTGCGACCCCGAGATCCAGGCCCAGGCCCTCGATCACCTCGCCCGGCAGAGCGCGCGGGTGACGGCGCAGCCGGTCTCGGCGGCGGCCTGGCGGCACATCCCGTCCACCTACCTGGTCTGCGCCCAGGACCGGGGCACCCCGGCGCGCCTGCAGCGCGAGTACGCGCGCCGGGCCGGCCACGTGGTCGAGCTGGACGCCGGCCACCACCCGTTCCTGTCCCGGCCGGCCGCGGTCCGGGACCTGCTGCTGAGCCTGTGACGGCGTCCGCCGGCGAAATCCCGCCCGGTCCGCCGGGCGCGGGCGCACAATGTGGGGCATGGACACCGCACGGGATCTGTTCGTCATCACCTCGTCGACGCCCGCGGCCCGCTCACTCGCCCAGGGGGACGTCTCGCTGGCGCTGGCCGCCGCCGAGGTTCTCGACCTGCGCGACGCCGGGGCGCTGCGCCTGGACGGCGACCGCCTCGTCCCCGCCGCCGACCGCCCCTGGCACGCCGACGACCTGGACGCGCTCCTGGCCCGCGCCATGGACCAACTCGTCGCGGAGGCCCCGTACGAGACGGTCGAGGACTGGCTCTGGCGCCGGGGCCGCGGACTCGCCCGCGCCTACGCGGACGCCCTGACCGCGCCGCGGACCGGAGCCGCCCCCGGCCGCTTCCTGACCCGCCTCCTGCACGGCTCCGCCCCCTCCACCGCCACCGCCGAGGAGCACCCGGTCGCGGTGGCCCACCGCGAGGCCACCCACCGGTGGGACGCCGGGGACCCCCTGCTGACGTCCTTCGCCGCGGCTCTCGGCGTCACGGACACACCCCCGCCGCGGGAGGCCGCCCACGCGCCCGACGACGACCTCGTCCTGACCGTCCTGGAAGACGCCCTGGTGGAACTCGCCGCCGTGAGCCAGCGCCGCCAGATCGAGCAGGACGCCTACGACAACGTCTGGCGCGCCCCCTGAGCGACGGCCCCGGGCGGGCCCGCACTCACCGCTCGGCGTCGTCGGCGACCGTGTCCAGCTCGGCGAGCACATCGGCGGGCAGCTCCAGCGCGGCACCCGCGGCGTTCTCGCGCAGATGCCGGTCCGAGGACGTCCCGGGGATGAGCAGCACGTTGGGCGAGCGCCGCAGCAGCCAGGCCAGCGCGACCGACAGCGGGGTGCTGTCCAGCCGCTCGGCGATCTTGTGGAGGACGTCCGACTGCAACGGCGACATGCCACCCAGCGGGAAGTACGGCACGTAGGCGATGCCCTGCCGCGCGGTGAGGTCGACCAGCTCGTCGTCCTGGCGGTTCGCCAGGTTGTAGAAGTTCTGCACGCACACCACCGGTGCGATCGCCTGGGCCTCGGCCAGCTGGTCCGCGTCGACCGTGCTGAGCCCCAGGTGGCGGATCAGCCCCTGGGCGCGCAGTTCCGCGAGCGCGCCGAACTGCTCGGCGACGGAGCCGGGTTCCGGCGAGTCGAAGCCGCCGACCCGCAGGTTGACCACGTCCAGGGCGTCGAGCCCCAGGGCCCGCAGGTTGTCGTGGACCTGCTCGACCAGCTCGGCGGGCGTGCGGGCGTGCGGCCACCCGCCCCGCGCGTCGCGGCGCGCCCCGACCTTCGTGACGATGTGCAGGTCGTCGGGGTACGGCGCGAGCGCCTCCCGGATGATCTCGTTGGTGACGCGCGGCCCGTAGAAGTCGGCCGTGTCGATGTGCCGGATGCCCAGTTCGACGGCCGTGCGCAGCACACCGACGGCTGCGGCGCGGTCCTTCGGCGGGCCGAAGACGCCGGGCCCGGCCAGCTGCATCGCCCCGTATCCGAAGCGGGTGAGGGTGAGGTCACCGACCCGGTAGGTGCCCCCGGGGAGTCCGCTGCCTGTCATGCCGTTCCTGCCTTCGTCCGTCGTCGCCCGCCGGTGTCTCCGGAGGGCTCCTCCTCACCGTAGGAAGGGAGCGCGGTGACAGCCTGTCCTCCGCTCATCCTGGGAGTGAGAGGACCAGGCAGCACGCTCCGGGGGCTTCTACGATCGGAGGCATGAGCAGGAGCAATGTGCTCGGGGAGTACCTGCGGGCGCGACGTGAGCTGACCGACCCCGCTGATGTGGGGCTGCGCGCGATGGGCGTGCGCCGCACACCCGGCCTGCGCCGGGAGGAGGCCGCCACCCTGGCCGGCATCAGCGCCGACTACTACCTCCGCCTGGAGCAGGGGCGGGACCGCAACCCGTCGCCCCAGGTGCTGCGGGCGCTCGCCCGGGTCTTCCGGCTGGACGAGACCGCCACCGAGCACCTGCTGAGCCTGGGCGCGGCCCGCCCGGCCGCGCCCGGACGCCGTCGCGAGGCGGTGCCTGCCGGGGTGCGGCAGCTGCTCGACGCGATCAACCTGCCGGCCTTCGTCGAGAGCCGGACGTTCGAGGTGCTCGCGGCCAACCGCCGCGCGACGGCCGTGTCACCGAACATCCGGCCGGGCGCCAACCGGCTGCGGGCCATCTTCCTGGACCCCGAGGAGCAGGCGCTCTACCCCGACTGGAGCCAGGCAGCCAAGGGCATGGTCGCCGGGTTCCGCGCGTCCGTGGGCAGCGACGTCGAGGACCCGCGCATCGTCCAGCTGGTCGGCGAACTGTCACTGGCCAGCGACACGTTCCGCAAGCTGTGGGCCCGCCACGAGGTGGCCGCGCTGGCCGGCGGCACCCTGCGACTGCGCCACCCACGCGCCGGCCTGCTGGAGCTGCGCCGCGAGAAGCTGCCGCTCAGCGACTCGGGCGGCCAGATCCTCGCCATCTACCACGCCGAGCCCGGTTCGGACTCGGCGCGCGCCCTGGAGGCCCTCGGCGCGGAACCGCCCCACGCGGGGCCCGACGCGCGGGCCCACGACTCCGGCACGGCCTGAGCGGGCCGGCTCAGAGCCCCGCCTCCCGCAGCGTCCGCGCGTCGACGCCCAACAGCCCCTCCACCAGCGTGCGGCGCGGCCCGGGCGGGACCGGCAGGCCGGACGGCACCACCAGCAGCCGGCACTCGGCCGCCTCCGCCGCGGCCACCCCGGCGGGACTGTCCTCCACCGCCAGGCAGGACGCCGGGTCGACGCCGAGCAGCCGCGCGGCCCTCAGGTACGGGTCGGCCGCCGGCTTGGTGCGCGGGGTCTCACCCGCCGCCACGGTCACGTGGAAGGCGTCGGCGCCGAGCGTCTTCAGCACCGCGTCCACCACCGGCCGCGGCGAGGCCGACACCAGCGCCACCGGAATGCCCAGCTCCCGCAGCAGGGACAGCAGCGCGAGCGCACCCGGCAGCGGCACCGCGCCTGACTCGACGGCGGCGAGGAAGCGCGCGTCCAGCTCCTCGGCGAGCTCGGCGACCGAGCGGGCCGTGCCGGTGACGTCGCGGACGTGAGCCGCCGTGTCGGTGCTGGCCCGCCCGAGCACCGACGGCAGGTCCGCGTCGGTGAGTTCGTGCCCGAGACCGGCGGCGACCTCCCGGGCGGCGCGCCACCACAGGGGCTCGGTGTCCACGAGCGTGCCGTCCATGTCGAGCAGCACCGCGTGCGGCATCGCCGCGAAGGGCCGGCCGTCGAGCGTCCAGTGGCGGTCGAGCGGACGGCCCAGCGAGGCGTAGACCTGCGCGGCGACGTCGGCGTGGGCGAGCGGGCGGTCGGGGGCCCGATCGGCGATGTCGGGCCCCGCGGCGATCAGCCACGCGGTCCGCTCCAGGGCGGAGCGGCCGCCGTGCCCGCCGGCGTCCACGTGCCCGTGGTCGGTGACGACCAGGTACGTCCACGCCTCCTCGGCGTAGGACGGCCTGGACTCGACCGCCGCGACCAGCCGCCCCACCCGGGCGTCGGCGGCCACCACCGCCTCCTCGTAGCGGCGCCCGCAGCCCAGTACGTGGCCCGTCTCGTCGACCGCGCCGAGATACACGAAGGACGCCTCCGGATCGTCGGTGGCCAGCACCCGCACCGCGTCCTCGGTGATCTGCTCGTCGCACGCGTCCCAGTCCTCGGCCGTCTCGGCGAGCGGGGCCGAGTACGCCGTGCGGCTCGGGGCCGCGAAGAGCGGGCCGCCGTCGCGGGCGAGCAGCAGGGGCCGCCAGCCGGCCGCCACGAACGTGCGCCGGCCGTCCTGCTCGGCGAGCCGGGTCGCGAAGTCGGGGAAGACCGACAGCCGGTTGCCGCCGAAGTCGTTGCTCCACACCCCGTGCCGGGCCGCGCCGACCCCGGTGACGACGGTGGCCCAGCACGGTCCCGACATGGTCGGGGTGTCCTCGTCCACCAGCACCGGGGCCAGGAAGCCCCGCGCGGCCAAGGCGTCGAGGTGCGGTGTGGCCACGCGGCGCAGCACGTCGAGCCGGACACCGTCGACGCCGATGACCAGGACCCGGCGGCGGGCCGGGGGAGGGGAGAGGCCGGGGCCTGGCACTCGGCTCACGCGGACCTCACCAGTTCCTCCGGCCCCACACCGTGCGCGAAGGGCTCGCCGCGGGCATAGCGCTCCAGTTCGTCGGCCGCGACCAGGGCCATGCGGGTCAGCTCGTTGCCCAGGGAGCCGGCGACATGCGGGGTCATCAGCACGTTGGGCAGGTCGTAGAGCGGGGAGTCGGCGGGCGGCGTCTCCGGCTCCGTGACGTCGAGCACCGCGCTGAGCCGCCCGCTGCGCAGGTGCCCGAGGAGCGCCTCGGTGTCGACGAGCGAGCCGCGGGCGGTGTTCACCAGCGTCGCGCCGTCCGGCATGAGGGCGAGCCTGCGCGCGTCGAACATGTGCCGGGTCTCCGGGAGTTGGGGTGCGTGCACGGAGACGACATGGCTGCGGCGGACGAGGTCGTCGAGGCCGACCAGCTCCGCGCCGAGGGCCGCCGCCTCGGCGGCGTCGAGGAACGGGTCGTACACGAGCACCCGCAGCGCGAAGGGGCGCAGCAGCTCCAGCACCCGGCGGCCGGTGCGGGACGCGCCCACGATGCCGACCGTGCGGCGGTGGTTGCCCGCGCCGGCGAAGAACTGGAGCCGGGGGAAGCGCCCGCGCGCCTCGCCGTAGGCGCGGGCGCTGTCCAGGATCCGCTTGTTGGCCAGCAGGATGGCGGCCAGGGCGTACTCGGCCACCGGCAGCGCGTTGGCCGCCGCCGCGCTGGAGACGGCGATGCCCCGGCGCCAGACCGCGTCGGTCACGTGGTGCTTGACCGACCCGGCGGCGTGCACCACGGCCCGCAGCCGGGGGAGCCGCTCCAGGGCGGCCTCGGTCAGCGGCGGGCACCCCCAGTGGGTGAAGAGGACCTCGGCCGACTCCAGGGCCCGCACCAGAGCGGGGTCGGCGTCCGGCCCCGAGGCCGCGGCGAAGTCGGTGAGCACCAGCGAGGTGTCGACGGCGGCCACCTGCCGCAGCCGGTCGCAGCCGCCCTCGGCGAGCAGGGCGGAGTGCGTGTCGCGCTCCATGGCCAGCAGCGTGCGCGGCCGGCGCGGCACCGTGGGAACCAGCGGGTCCAAGGGGGTCTCCTGCCTTACGGGCATGGTCACTTCACCGCTCCCGCCGTCATGCCGGAGCGCCAGTAGCGCTGCAGGCAGAGGAAGGCGACGACCAGGGGGAGGACGGCCACGAGAGAGCCGACGATGACGAGGGAGTAGTGCTCGGGCTGCTGCTGGACCGTCTTGTCCCACATGAACAGGCCGAGGTTGACCGGGTACAGCTGCTCGTCGTTGAGCATCATCAGCGCACCGTAGAAGTTGTTCCACTGCGCGGTGAACGTGAACAGGAAGATCGTCATGAACCCCGGCGCGAGCATCGGCAGCGCCACCCGGCCGAAGGCCCGGAACTCGCCGGCGCCGTCCACCCGGGCCGCCTCCAGGACCTCGCCGGGCACGAAGCCCTCGGTGAAGACCCGGGCGAGGTAGACCCCGAACGGGTTGACCATGGCCGGCAGCAGCAGCGCCCAGTAGGTGTTGACCAGGTGCGCCTGGGAGAAGAGCAGGTACTGCGGGAGCTGGACGACGGCCGAGGGGATGAACATGCCGACCAGGACGAGACCGAAGAGCTTCTCCTTGCCCCGCCACTCGTAGACGTGGAAGGCGTACCCCGTGGCCACCGCGATCACCGTGGACAGCAGCGAGCCGACCACCGTGTACAGGACGCTGTTGCCGAACCAGCGCAGATAGATGCCGTCGTTGACGGTGAACAGCTCGCGCAGGTTGCCCAGGAGGTGGAAGTCGCCCAGGGCGAAGGGAGAGGTGGCGAACAGGTCCCCGTGGTCCTTGGTGGAGGCGATCAGCAGCCAGCTCAGCGGCAGCAGCGAGTAGACCGCGAAGAGGACGAGGAACGCGTTGACGGCGAGGCGGGACGTGAGCGCCGTGCCGCGCCGGCGGGCGCGGGGCGCCGGTCGCGGCGGTGCCGGAACGGGTGCTCCGGCCCGCGCCGGGCGCCGGGGTACCGCGGTGACGCTCATGCCGCCCTCCCTCGGTTGCCGAGCTTCGTGACGACGAACGACGCCGTGCCCGCGACCACGGCGAGCAGGAGGGCGCTCGCCGCCGCGAGGCCGTAGTCGTGGCGCTGGAAGGCGGCCTGGTAGATGTACATGGTGGGGGACCAGTCGACGCCCATCCCGTTGGCCCGCTGCGAGACGACCATGGGCGCGTCGAAGAGCTGCACGGCGCCGATGCAGGTGAACAGCGCCACCAGGACGACCGTCGAGCGGATCATCGGGACCTTGATCCGCAGCGCGGTGCGCAGGGCGCCGGCCCCGTCGACGGTCGCCGCCTCCAGCGTCTCGCGCGGGACCGCCTGGAGGCCGGCGTAGAAGATGATCACGTTGTAGCCGATCCACTGCCAGGCGGAGATGTTGACCACGGAGACGACGGCGGTGTCCGCGGCGAAGAAGTCCCAGTGCGCCCCCATGCCGTCCAGCGCGTCCACGACCGGGCTCATTCCGGGCAGGTAGAGGTAGAGCCAGACGATGGAGGCGATCATGGCGGGGATGGCGTGCGGCAGGAAGAGGGCGATCTGGAAGAACTGCCTGGCCCGGGCCATCGCCGAGTCCAGCAGCAGCGCCAGGGCCAGCGAGACGCCGATGAGCACCGGGACGTAGAGGACGCAGTACACGCCCATGTTGCCCAGGGAGTCGAGGAAGGCCGGGTCGGCGAGCGCCTTCGTGTAGTTGCCGAGTCCGGCGAAGACCTCCTCGGTGCCGCCGAAGCCGAGCCCCGACTGCTCCTCGTGGTAGAGGCTCTTGTACGCGGCGTACCCGATGGGCGCCAGTGTGACCCCGGTGAAGAGGACGAAGAAGGGGACGACGAACGCGGCGACGGCGGTCCGCTCGCCGGCCCGGGCGGCGGCTCGGGGGCCGCGGGCGCCGACGGCGGTGCCGGGGCGTGCGGCGCGGTCGTCGCCCGGCGCGCGGGCGAGGGGTACTGCCACGGGAAGCTCCTTGGTCGGTGGCGCGGGTCGAAGGGTGCCTACTCGGCGAGGTTCAGACCGCGGTCCTTGATCGCCTGTTCGGCGGCCTGCTGCCCCGCCGACTGGCCCTTCGAGAAGTCGGCCGCCGTCTTGTTCATGGCGGCCAGGACCTGCTGCTGCACCGGGCTCCAGGTCCACCCCGTGACGAGGGTGTCGGCGGCCTGCGCGGCGATCTTGTACGGGTCGACGTCGGCGGGGAAGAAGGAGCGGTCGAAGGACCGGGCGGCGACCGCACGCATCGCCGGATTGGCGGGCAGGGCACTGCTGGGGGTCTTCTGCGAGGTGAAGCGGGCCTTCACGCCGGCCTCGCTGGTGGTCACCCACTCGATGAACTCCACGGCCGCGTCCGTCTTGTCGCTGCCCTTCGGCACGATGTACGAGGTGCCGCCGTACATGCCGGTCGCGGGGCGGCCGTCCCAGGTCGGCAGCGGCGCGATGGCCCACTTGCCCTTGGCGGCGCCGTACGTGGTGGGCATGCCGCCGGCCGACCAGGCGGCGCCGACGAAGCTGAGCAGGGTGCCGTCGGCCCGCTGCTTGGTCTCCTCGGGGGCCCACAGCGGGGTGCGGGAGACGAGGCCGTCGTCGACCAGGCCGGTCCAGTAGTTGGCGACCTTCTTGGACGCCGGGTCCTCCATGTCGACCTTCCACGCGTCACCGGAGGTGGCGAACCACTTGGCGCCGGCCTGCCAGGCGAGACCCGCCACGATCGCCGGGTCGTTGCCGCCGAAGTTGGTGATGCGGGCGTGCGGGTCCTTCTTCTTGATCGCCTCGGCGGCCTTCCGGAACTCGTCCCAGGTCTTGGGGACCTCGATCCCGTACTTCGTGAAGAGGTCCCTGCGGTAGTACAGCTCGAGCGGGGTGACGTCGAAGGGGACGGCCCAGGTCCGGTTGCCCAGTTCGACCAGCGACCGCACGCCCTCGGGGAACTTCTGGTCGACCAGATCGCCCGCCGCCCCGGTCAGGTCGGTCAGATTGCCCTGGCTGGCGTACTCGGGCAGCGCGGAGTAGTCCATCGTCGCGACGTCGGGTGCGCTGTTGCCCTTGATGGCGTTGGTGAGCTTGGCGGCGCCGTCGGGCCCCGCGGGCACCTCGGCGAACTTCACCCGCACGTCCTTGTGGGTGCGGTTGAACGCCTCGGCCGTCTCCTTGGCGCCCGCGGTGGCGGACCAGTACGTGATCGTGACCGGCTTGCCCGCCGCGGCGTCGTCGCCGCCACCCCCGCCGCAGGCCGTGGCGGTGAGGGCCACCGAGGCGAGTGCGGCGAGGAGCGCGAGGCGGGACACCGGCGAAGTGGTCTTCATGACTGGGACGCTCCTCCAGGGACCTGGCGAGCCGGGCGGCTCACCGTGCGGCCCCATGATTTGCGTCGAAACGATCGAACGTCAAGAGCAAACGAAAGAATCAATCAAATCGATCAGAACAGTCCGGCGCCCGTGCGCACGGCGGCTCAGTGGTCGGCGCGCCCCACCGTGGACTCCCGCACCCGCAGCCGCGGCAGCAGGGCCACGTGCCGGCGCGGGCTGTCCTCCTCGGCCGCCGCGCGCCCCTGCGGGAGCCGTGCCGTGAGCAGCTCCGCGGCCATCCGCCCCACCGCCCGGCGCGGCGGGGCCACCGCGGTCAGCGGCACGTCGGCCATCCTCGCCAGCTCGTCCTCGTACGCCACCATCGCCATGTCCTCGGGGATGCGCAGGCCGGCGGCGCGCAGGCGCTGCGCGACGGCGATGGCGTCCTGGTCGTTGTGGACGATCACGGCCTCCACGTCCTGACGCCGCGTCAACCGCGCCACGGCGTCGTCGTATCCCGCCGGGTCCGCTGCCGGGTGCATCTCCAGCGGCGGCGAGGGCGTCAGCCCGCGCGCGGTCAGGGCCGCCTCGTAGCCCTCCTGCACCAGCGGCGCCGTCGGGCTGTCCTTGCGCACCAGCAGCGCGACGCGCTCCCGCCCCAGGTCCGCCAGGTGGTGCACCGCCGCCGCACCGCCGAGCACATGGTCGGAGCGCACACCGTCCAGCTCCGAAAGCCGCCCGCCGGGCGGGATGCGCCGCTCCATCAGCACCGCAGGCACCGGCAGGTCGAGCAGCTGCCGCTCCTGCTCCGCCGTCGGCAGGCCGCGCTCCCAACTGGGCTGCAGCAGCAGGCCCTGGGCGCCCGCGTCCAGCAGCAGGCCGACCTGCACCGGATCCTGGCCGGGCAGGTAGTTGGAGATGCCCAGCACGAGCCGGCCGCCCCGCGCGGCGACCGCTTCGCGCGCACCGTGCGCCAGTTCCGCGAAGTAGTGCTCCATGCTCGGCACGACCATGCCGAGCACCATGCCGTCCTGCGGCGCGGCCGGCGGTGCGCTCGGGGCCGCCCCGGCCAAGAGGCCGCCCTCGCCGGGCCAGGTCACCGCGCCGTGCGCCCGCAGCAGCCGGCCCTCGCCGGCGAGCGCCTCCACATCGCGGCGCACGGTCACCGCCGAGACGCCCAGCGCTTCGGCCAACTCCGTCATGCGCAGGCTGCCGCGTGCGCGGACGAGTTCGAGGACGCGCGCGTGGCGCTGGTTCACATGAAGTCGCATCCGTCCTCCTGGAGGTCCGCCGGCGGTCCGTGAATCCGTTCGGACGCACGGCTCAGCCTAGCCCATCTGATCAATGCTTTCGTTTCGAACATCTTGTTCGTTACGAGTGCGTGTGCTAGAAACCAGTCACTTTCGCAGCATGTCCCCACCGCTCGGAGACACCATGCCCACTTCCTTTTCCCGCCGCGGTCTCCTGCTGACTTCCGGCGGCGCCGCCCTCTCCCTCGGCCTCCTCCCCGGCCCGGCAACCGCCGCCCCCGCCGTCGACGGCGACGAGTTCGACACCCTGCGCGCCCGCTGGCGCACCCTCCTGCTCGGCGAGGGCTTCCGCCCCACCGCAGAACCGTTCCGGAGCAAGCTCGCCGCCCTCGGCACCACCGCCACCGGCCACGCCGCCGCCATGGCACCGGCGGACGGCTCGCTGTGGCCGGACGCCGTCTGGGCCGACCCCGACCCGGACACCGACGCGGAGTCCTACGCCTTCTCCGGCGCGATCCAGACCAGTTACGCCCGGCTGTACGCCATGGCGGAGGCGTGGTCCCAGCCGGGCACCGGCGTCACCGGCGACAACGCCCTCGCCGACCGGGTGGTCGAGGGCCTGGACCACCTGTACGCGCGGGTCTACAACGAGCGCCAGGCGCGCTACGGCAACTGGTACAGCTGGCAGATCGGCGGCCCGCAGGGCCTGCTCGACACGGCGGTCCTCCTGTACGACCGGCTCTCCGCCGACCGGATCGCCGCCTACTGCCGCGCCGTGGACGCCTTCGTGCCGGATTCGGCCGTCGCCCAGTACACCGGCACCTCCACCGGCGCCAACCGCATCGACCTGTGCCGCGTCCTCGCCGTACGCGGCGTCCTGGAACGGCGCGCCGACAAGATCGCCCTGGCCTCGCGGGCCATCGCGCCCGTCTTCCCGTACGTCACCTCCGGGGACGGCCTGTACGCCGATGGGTCGATCATCCAGCACACCGTCGTGCCGTACACCGGCTCCTACGGCGCCGTCCTCCTCGACGGCCTGAGCAAGCTGCTCGCCCTGCTCGGCGGCTCCACCTGGGAGGTCACGGACGGCGGCAAGCAGATCGTCTTCGACGCCGTGGAGGCCGCGTACGCGCCCTTCCTCCACAACGGCCTGTGCATGGACGGTGTCTCCGGCCGGGCGATCTCCCGCGGCCTGCCCCCGGGTGACAGCCGCGGCCAGAACGACGACCAATTGCGCGGCCACTCCCTGATGGCCTCCGTCGTCGCCCTCGGACAGGGAGCGGACGCCAAGACGAACGCCCGCTGGCGGGCGCTGGTCAAGGGCTGGATCACCCGGGCCCACTACCGCCCGGCCGCCACCGACCCCCAGCTCTCCGTCGCCAAGCTCAGCCTGCTGGGCGGCGTGCTGGACGACGCCACGGTCCGCGCCGCCGAGCAGCCGACCGGCAGCCGCGTCTTCCCCGCCATGGACCGCGCCGTCCACCGCACCCGCGACTGGGTGGCGTCGGTGTCGATGGCCTCGCGGCGCATCACCTACTACGAGAACGGCAACGGCGAGAACCTCCGCGGCTGGCACACCGGCTCCGGAATGCTCTACTGGTGGGGCGACGACTACGCCAACGACCAGTACTCCGACCGCTTCTGGCCCACCGTCGACCCCTACCGGCTGCCCGGCACCACGGCCTCCGCCAAGCGGCTCGCCGACGGCGAGGGAGGCATCTGGGGCGCCGCCCTGCCCGACGTCGACTTCGCCGGCGGCACCGGCGACGGCACGTACACCGTCCTCGGCCAGCACCTCAAGGGCCTCTCCTCGACGATGCGGGCCCACAAGTCCTGGTTCCTCCTCGACGACGCGATCGTCTGCCTGGGATCGGCCATCACCGCCACCGACGGCACGCCCGTCGAGACGATCGCCGAGAACCGCCACCTCGGCGCCGACGGACAGGGCCGCCTGACCGTCGACGGATCGGTGCAGCCGACCGCGACCTCCTGGTCGGCCACGCTCACCCGCCCCCGCTGGGCGCACCTCGAAGGCCACGGCGGCTACCTCTTCCCGCACCGCACCCCCCTCAAGGCCCTGCGCGAGGAACGCACCGGCTCCTGGCACGACATCAACACGGCGACCGGCGCCACCACCCCGGTCAGCAGCCGCTACCTCACCCTCGTCCTCGACCACGGCAGCGCGCCGGTCGACGAGGAGTACGCCTACGTCCTGCTGCCCGGCGCCGGCGCCCTGCGCACGGCGGCCCGCTCCGCCACCCTGCGGCAGTGGCTCCGCCACTCCACGACGCGGGACGTGCACGGCGTCCGGGCCCCCGCGCTCGGCGTCACCGCCGCCGCCTTCTTCGCGGCCGGCACCTTCGAGACCCTCACCTCCAGCGCACCCGCCTGCGTGCTGGTCCGCGAACACCGCGACGGCACCGCCGCGATCTGCGTCAGCGACCCCACCCGCACCCTGCGGGAGCTGACCCTCACCTGGCACCGCCCGGTCCGCTCCGTGACCTCCCGCCCCGGCACCCTCACCTCGGCCACCACGGGCCCCGCGCTGCGCCTCACGTTCGGCGACCTGTCGGGCACGGGCGGAACCACCCAGCAGACCACCGTCCGACTCCACTGACCCCCACCCGGAACCACCCTCCCGAAGGAGCATCCCCCCATGGACAAACGCCTCGGCGCCCTCGGCTCCGCCCTCGCCCTCTCCCTCCTCGCCGCCTCTCCCGCGCACGCCTCCGTCATCTGGGACGGTGACGCCTCCGGCGGTACCGCGGTGTTCTCCTCCCTCCTGTGCGACGCGCCCGGCAGCGTGACCGCCCAGGACAACCACGACGGCCGCGGACCGGTCTTCAAGTTCAACAAGCCGCTCGGACTGAAGCGCTGCGAGGCCCACGGCATCACCGTCGGCGGCGCGCGCTACACCTTCCACGAGAACGCCACGTACTGGATCGGCTGGGACACCTCCACCAACACCCCCGACGCCGGCACGATCTTCCAGTGGAAGTCCTACGGCACCAACGACCAGAACCAGCAGAACTACCCCGTCCTGATGAAGGTCGAGGGCGGCGAGCTGAAGCTGTTCCACATCCTGCCCGGCGAGGAGTGGACCCTGAAGTGGTCGACCCCGGTCGCGACGAGCACGTACAAGCGCGTCGTCCTGGGCATCCACACCTCCTCCGACGCCTCGGCCGGCCGGGTCGAGGCGTACTACAACGGCCGCAAGGTCGCCGACTTCACCGGCCGCACCTGGGACGACCTCGGCAACGACACCCGGTTCGGCAGCTACGGCGAGGAGGTGACGGACGCGCGCGTCATCAACTGGATCGACGGCCTGAAGGTGGGGACCGCGTACGGCGACGTCGCCTGACCGCTCCGCGCCCGGGGCCGGCTCAGCACACGGTGAGCAGGTTGTTCCTGGCCACCACGTCGAGGGACAGCGTGCGATAGCCGACGGTCTCGAACAGCACGGTGAGGCGCTCGTCCTCCTCGCTCATCACCGAACCCCGCCCCCACTGCTCGTGCTGCACGTAGGTGCCGGGCCGGAAGGGGTGCCCGTCGCCCGCGGTGGACAGCGCCGCGGGCTCGGGGAGCGGGCCCCCGGTACCGGCCAGGACGGTGGGACCGCCCTCCGCCCCGCCCGCGCCCGGCTCGACGGCCGCGCACCGGTCGCAGGAGCCGCACCCCTCGTCACGGGCGACGGCCTGCCCGAAGTACCCGAGAAGGAAACGGCGTCGACAGCCCGTGGCCTCCGCGTAGCCGCGCATCATGTCGACGCGGGAGCGCTCGAGCTGCTGGTGGGCGTCGGCCAGCTCGATCGCCTGCTGCGCCGCCCGGGCCGCGCCGGCGGTGCCGGTTGCCTCCAGGTCGCCGTCCTCGGTGGTGCGGACGGCGTCCACCTGCTCCAGGAGGTTGACCACGGCCGTCAGCCGGCTGGCCGTCAGGTGAGCCTCCTCACGGAGCGCGGTGGGAGCGACGGGCCCGTCGTGCTCCTCCAGGGTGCCGGCGACCTGGATGACGGTGTCCGGATCCGGCTGGCCCGCCGCGAAGAAGCGCTGCATGCCCAGGTCCTGGGGCCGGTAGGCGAGGATCGCGCGGGCCTCCTCGCCGTCGCGGCCGGCGCGCCCGATCTCCTGGTAGTAGGCGTCCAGGGAGCCGGGGACCGAGGCATGCAGGACGAAGCGCACGTCCGGCTTGTCGATGCCCATGCCGAAGGCGGAGGTCGCCACGACCACGTCGAGACGACCGTCCATGAACCGGTCGTGCACGCTGCCCCGGTCCGCCGCGGGCAGTCCCGCGTGGTACGCCGCCGCGTCGAGACCGAGCAGGCTCAGCTCCTCCGCGTACTCCTCGGCCTCCCGGCGGGTGGCCGCGTACACCAGGCCGGGCTTGGGCTCCGCCGCGGCGCGCTCCACCACGGCGCGCTTCTTGGCCGCGGCGTCCCGGAACGGGACGACCTCCAGGTGGATGTTGGGCCGGTCGAAGCCGGTGACGACCTCCCGCACCTCGCGCATGCCCAACTGCGCGACGATGTCGGCCCGCACCGGAGCGGCGGCGCTCGCCGTCAGCGCCAGCACCGGGGGCCGGCCGATCCGGTCGACGACCTGCCCGAGCCGCAGGTAGTCGGGCCGGAAGTCGTGACCCCACGAGGAGACGCACTGGGCCTCGTCGACCACGAACAGCGCCGGCCGGGCGGCGGCGAGCTGCTCGACCACCTCGTCCTTCGCCAGCTGTTCGGGAGCCAGGAAGAGGAAGTCGACGTCCCCCTCGCTGATCCGGTCCCAGACCGCCGCGTTCTCGCCCCCGCTCTGGGCCGAGTTCACCGCGGCGGCCTCCGCGCCGTCCCGGCTCAACAGCCCCTGCACCTGGTCCCGCTGCAGCGCGATCAGCGGGGACACCACGACCGTCGGACCCGGCAGCAGCAGCCCGGGCACCTGGTACACGGCGGACTTCCCCGCGCCGGTGGGCATCACCACCAGGGTGTCGCGGCGCTCCATCACCGACTCCATGGCCCCCACCTGCTCCGGCCGCAGGCTCTCCCAGCCGAACACGTCGCGCGCGCTGCGGCGCAGACGCTCGGAAGACGCAGTGGCCATCATGCTCCCTCGTGTTGCCTCTCCGGGACGACCGGAACCGGTGCCCGGCTGACCATCCGGTACCCCCGCGACGGCGGACTACCGCTCTGCGGGGCCGGCTTCGCGCAGCATGCGCAGGACCGCGCGCTCGGCGGGGCCGTGGGTGGCCGGGACGCCCCAGGTGCCCTCGCCGCCGAGCTTCGGCAGCGCGGCGGCGACCGTGACGCCCTCCTCGTACAGCTCCACGACGCGCGGGTTGATGTAGGAGGCGCGGCAGACGGCGGGGGTGTTGCCCAGGTAGTGGGAGACCTCCCGGGCGGCGTGCGCGACGGCCCGGCGCCGGGCGGTCTCGCTGTGCGCGGTGCCCTGCGAGACGGCGAGCGCGATGGCGGCCATCACGGTGGCGTGCCAGGTGCGGAAGTCCTTGGCGGTGACCTCCAGGCCGGCGATCTCCTTGAGGTAGGCGTTGACGTCGTCGCCGTTGACGTCGTGCCAGTCGGGCCGTGCCCAGTAGGCGAGCAGGCGGTCGCCGCCGCCGCGCCGGCGGTTCAGCGCGGTGAGGGTGCGGCAGGCCAGCGGGTCCACGACGGCCTGCACCTGGTCCTTGCCGTGCTTGCCGGTATAGGTCAGCGTCACCTCCCCGGCGCGGCACTGGGTGTGCGCGCGGGTCAGGGTGGTGAGGCCGTAGCTGTTGTTCAGCTCGGTGTAGCGCTCGCTGCCGATGCGGAAGAAGCCCAGGTCCAGCATGCGCACTGCGGTGGCGAGCACCCGCCGCCGGGACAGGCCGCGGTCGCCGAGGTGGCCCTCGACGGCTTCCCGCAGGGCGGGCAGGGCCTCGGCGACGTCCAGGACGTGCTCGTGCTTGGCGGCCTCCTGCTCGGCGCGGAACTGCGGGTGGTAGAGGTACTGCCGCCGCCCGGCGGCGTCGGTGCCCACCGCCTGGAGATGGCCGTTGGCCCGGGTGCAGATCCAGACGTCCCGCCAGGCGGGCGGGATGACCAGCGCGGTGATGCGCTTGAGCTGGTCCTCGTCGCGCAGTGGCCGCCCGGCCGGGGTCAGATAGCGATGGCCCCGGCCGTGGTGCCGCCGCAGATAGCCCGGATCGGTGGGGCGGCTGTGGTGCAGACGCAACGCTTCCTCCTCGGGGCGCACGCTCGCGGCGGCTGCCGCTGCTCCCTTTGTTCCGCTCCGGGGCGTGCGAAGGATGCGGAAACGGGAGATTTCACATCACCCCCGAGGGGCGCAGTCGTACAGGGTGAAGCTGCCGTCGGTCTGGCGGCCGTAGGCGGTGGGCGGGACGCGCGTGCAGTGCGAGCGCACCCAGCCGGTGGCGGGGGTGGCGCGGCGCTGCGTGGTGAGCAGGGCGTAGCGGAGCTGGTGGGCGGCGACCAGCTCGCCGAGCTGCCCGGAGCTGGGGAAGGGGGTGTTGCCGGTGAAGCCGCCCATGACGAGCATCGGCTCCGAGCTGGCGCGCAGCAGCGGCTCGGCGGTGTAGGCGGCCTGGGTGGCGAGCAGGTACTTCTCGCCGTGGCGGTGTGCGGTGAGGTAGCCGATCAGGGCGGAGTCGCGCGCGCTGGGCCGGCCGAGCCCCCGCCTGCTGGGAGCGCGGTGCGGATGCGCGAGGTAGGACTTGCCGACCGGGCCGGCCGTCGGCGAGGTGACGGCGCCCGCGTAGAGCGGATCGAGGCTGGAGAAGGCCCAGCCGGCCGGCATCACGAGGACCGCCGCGATGCCCGCGGCGAGGGCACCCTGGGTCAGCCGCGGCGAGGTGCGCGGCCCGCGGCTCCACAGGCCCACCACGGCACACAGCGCGAGCATCACGGCGACTGGGAGCAGCCAGGAGAGGAACCCGGTCGGCCGGTCGAGAGCCAGCGCCCACAGCGTGGTCACCGCGATCGCGACCGGCAGCAGCAGGTGCCGTCGGTCGGCCGGCTCGTCCTCCGCCTCGGGCTCGCGGGTGTACTCCGCCTCGTACTCGGCGTGCAGCAGCGCGAACCCGCCGCCGACCAGGGCGGCCATCGCCGGGGCGATGACGGCCGTGTAGTAGGGGTGGTTGCCGTTGGAGACGCTGAACACCCAGACGTGCACGGCCAGCCAGCCGCCCCACATCACGAACCCGGCGCGGGTCGGGTCGGTCCGCGCGCGTCCCTTGCACCGGACGACGCCCAGGACGGCGGCGAGGACGGCGAGCGGCAGGAACCAGGCGACCTGCGGGCCGATCGTGTGGTTGACCAGCATGTCCCAGCCCGTGTTGCCGGACGTGCGGCTGGCGGCGGTGCCCGCGACGGCGCCGAACGCGGTGGGGTCGCTGCCGAACCGGCTCAGGCCGTTGTAGCCGAAGACCAGGCTGAACGGGTCGTTGTCCGACGTCCCGTCGAGATACGGACGGTTGGCGGCCGGCGTCATCCAGGCGATGAGTATCCAGGAGCAGGAGACGGCCAGTGCGACGGCCCCGCTCGCCGCGACGCGCAGGAGCCGCTTCAACGGCGTACCCGGTGCGGCGAGCTGGTACACCGCGGCGAAGACCGGCAGCACCAGCCAGGCTTGCAGCATCTTGGCCTGGAAGGCGAGCCCGACCCACACGCCGCAGAGCATCAGCGGCAGGAGCCGCCCGCTGAGCACCGCCTTCTGCAGGGCCGCCGCCGCGGCCACCAGGAGCAGGGTGAGCGCGGTGTCCGGGATGGTGGCCCGGTTCAGGGCCACGGTGACCGGGGTGACGGTGAGCGCCAGCGCGGCGATCAGCGCGGCGAACGGCCCGGCCCAGGTCCGTACGGTCCGGTGGAGCAGCCAGACGGTGAGCACCCCCTCGATGACGTGGGGGAGCGCGGCCGCCCAGGTGTGCGGACCGAACACGGCGACGAAGAGCGCGTCGGGCCACAGTGCGCCGGGCAGCTTGTCGATGCTGATCGAGCCGGCCGAGTCGAGGCCGCCGAAGAAGAAGGCCCGCCAGCCGCCGGCCATCGAGCGTATGGCCGCACCGTAGAAGGGGTGGAGCGCGGCACGGCCGATACCCCAGGAGTACAGCACCGCGGCGAGGACCAGCACCGCGGCGAGTGCCGGGCGTTCCCAGCGCGGGGCATCCCCCGGCGGGCCGGAGCGGCGCCTCGAAGCCCGGTGGCCTCGCTGCGCTGCGGTGGGCTCGGCAGCGGAGATGGCGGTCATGGCAGGGGTCCTCGGATCAGCGGGTCGGGGGTCGGGCGGCGTGAGCCGGCGGTGATGCGGGGCCGGCGAGGTCACAGACGGCGGGCCGCCCGGAAGCCGCGGGCGTAGAAGTCGGTGCCGTCCAGCAGGGAGTGGCCGGACAGGTCGCCCATCGTCGGGCCGTTGGCCGCGGAGCGGCTGGAGTAGAAGCGGTGCCGGCCCCCGTCGTCCAGGCCCAGGTACATGCCGCAGTGGTCGATGAAGTCCGGCCGGTCCTTGATGATGGCGAAGAAGACCAGGTCGCCGGGTTGCAGCGAACCGAGGTCGGTGGGCGTGCGGCGGTTGTCGGGGATCACCAGGCGGCCGGGGCCGTGGGCGGCGATGGCGTAGGCGCGGCGCGGCAGGCCGGCGCCCGCGGTGTTGGTGTTGTGCAGGGGGATCCCCATGCGGTAACCCCACACCAGGCGTTGGAACCCGGAGCAGTCGACGTCGCCGTAGCGTGCCTTCTCGGGTTGCGCGCGCGTGCCGTCCGGGAAGGTCCAGTCGGCGCCCAGGTAGTCGTAGAAGTCGGACCGCTCGTCGTGGAAGGCGAAGTCCAGTGGATTCTCGACGTCGGTGTTGCGCGGGCCGAAGTGCGCGGTGCCCGCGTAGCGCAGGCCGTGGGAGTCGTGCTTGTCGGCGGCACCGGCGCTGCTGTACTGGAACGACACCGCGAAGACGTCCGGGCTGCTGTCGCCGAGCGTCTTGCCGAACCAGCCGGAGAACCAGTCGGCCTTCTCCATGCCCCGCTGCCAGGTGTGCGGCAGCACCCGTACCCAGGCGTCCGTGGTCACCGTGGCGTCGGTGGTCCGCGGCTCGCTGAAGGTCCGGGAGGGGCCGGTGAACACGGCCGTACGGGCGCCGTCGGTGAAGGTGGCGAGCGTGTCGCCGTCGCCGCCCCGGACCACGGTGCGGTCGGGACCGGACAGCCGCTCGAAGGTGCGCGGGCCGGTGGCCGCGCCGTCCGGGCCGGTGCCCGAGGTGCCGCGGCCGGCGCCGTCCTGGTCGCCGGCCTCGTCCCCGAGCCGCGTCCAGGCGTAGCCGCCCGCCGCCGTGGCGGCGGCCACCCCCGCGATGGTCCGGAACACGGCGCGGCGGGTCGGGCCGCTCTTCCTGCGGTCGGGTTCGCGGTGCATGGCCGGTCCTCCTGTAACGGTGGGTGGGCGGGTCAGCTGGTCGGCAGGAAGCCGATCAGCAGACCGGAGACCAGCACCACATACGTCGCCAGGGTCACGGCCGTGGTGGAGATGACCGTGGCCGCGAGCGGCTGGCGGGACATCTGGTAGGAGACCAGGCCGGGGACGATGAAGCCAAGGGTCTGTGAGGTGTACAGCAACGGGAACTCGTGGCTGAGGGCGAGCATCACGGTGCTCTGCATCAGCACCGCGCACAACACGACGGCGGCGAACAGCCGTTTGCCGTAGATGATCACCGTGCGCTGCACCAGCTTCGTCAGGAAGTACGTCCCCGCCGCCACCGCGACCATCAGTGCGGCCATGCGCACGTCGGTCAGGAGCGTCAGCGCGATCCACCCGGGGGTGATCATGCCGCCGGGGGAGAGGTTGGTGGTCAGGTAGCAGACGAGCGAGAAGATGAGCCCGAGGGCGATCCCGAGCGCGGCGGTCTGTGCGGTGAGATTGGCGGGGATCACGGGTTCCTCGGGGACTGCGTCGGGTCGGGGGAGTGCTGCCGGTCGTCGGAGTCCGGCCGGCCGTGGCGGGCATGGAACCGGCGGGCGAGTTCTTGCTGCTCGGGGATGCGCAGGGCGTACGTCGGGGTCTCCAGCGGCGCCACCCACTGGAACGGCTCCGGCTCGGGCGGCCGGGCGACCGACACCCGGGGCCGTGGCAGGGCGATCTGCAGGGTCTCCTGGTCCAGGCCGTCGCCTCCCACCACGATGTCGAACGGGTCCTCGCGCTCGTCCAGGGGCAGCTCGGCCAGGCACTCCAGGAACCGCTCGCCCTGGCCGTGGATGTTGCCGATCGCCACCAGCGAGGCGTCGGCGCCGAGTTCCTCGAGGATCGCCGCGGTCAGGTCCACGGCGTCCCGGCGGTCGCCGCCCAGATCCACCACGCGCCCGGTGAAGTCGGCCGAGATCGCGTCCCGCGCGCTCTTGGTCGGGTGGCCGATCAGGAACACCGTCTCGGCGCCGAGGTCGGGGACGATCGTGCCCATCTGGCCGTTGCGCTCCACCCGGTCCGGGCGGCAGTTGATGACCACGCTGAGGGGCCGCCTGATCGCGCCCAGGTCCTCCAGCTGCTTGACGTTCATCAGCGTCGACTCGGGGTCGTTGGCCGCGAAGACGTTGGCGAACCG
The DNA here is from genome assembly GCF_043202555.1 of Streptomyces sp. NPDC048182. NCBI lineage: Bacteria > Bacillati > Actinomycetota > Actinomycetes > Kitasatosporales > Streptomycetaceae > Streptomyces > Streptomyces sp. NPDC048182. Next base: position 205,940 of record NZ_JBIDAQ010000013.1, read on the forward strand.
CAGCCGCTTCCCCTCGGGGGTCACATAGCGCTCGACCGACAGCACGCCCGGGTCGGGCGGCGCGTCCCACATGCCCTGCATGGCGGTCTGCCGCTCGATGCCGAGCAGCTCGGCGACGGCGAGCGCGATCGCCACGTTCTCCTTGAAGGTGAACCAGCTGAAGCCGCGCAGTTCGGCGTCGGTCACCGTCTCCGGGTCGACCGCGATCAGCCGGCAGTCCCGCTTGTCGGCCTCCTCCTGGAGGATGTGCAGCCGGTCCCGCTCCGCCGTCACGCACACCCCGCCCACCGGCATCGAGCGGGAGAGCGAACGGGCGACGTCGTCCAGCGTCGGCCCCATCTCCTCCAGGTGGTCCTCGCGGACGTTGCAGAGCACGCCGATCGTGGACCGGATCAGCTTCTCCTGGTTGACCTCCTGCAGCGCGGGCATCACCGCCATGCACTCGATCACCAGCGCGTCGGGACGGTAGGTCGCGGCCCGCCGCACGATGCCGATCTGCTCCACGATGTTGGAGATGTTGAACTTGCGGTAGACCGGCTCCTCGGTGGCGTCCGGATGGATGAACCGGGCCGCGGTGCCCGTGGTCTTGGACACCGTGACCAGGCCGCCGCCGCGCAGCGCGCCCGCGCACAGCCGGGTGATGGAACTCTTGCCGCGGATGCCGTTGACCAGCACCCGCGTCGGTATCTGCTCCAGCGAGGCGAAGTGGCGCCGCTGCTCGACGGCTCCGGCGATCCACAGCGCGGCACTCGACAGGAGGACGATGACATAGAGGAAGAGCACGTCGGTTCCGTCCTTCTACCGCGGGAGGGTGTTCGCGTGAGCGGACCGCGCGGCCCCGGTGACCGGGGCGGACCGCGCGGTGCGGTCGCGTTCCGCCAGCGCCTGGCGGACCAGCTCCAGGCCGCGGGTGATCGAGCCGATCTCGTCGTGGTTGACCGGGTGCAGCACGGTACGGCGGTCCCCGCCGACGAGCCGCTCGGCGAACACGGCGACGGCGCGCAGCGGACGGATCACCACGACGTGCAGCCAGCCCAGACAGGCCGCGCCCAGGCTGAGGCCCAGGATTCCGGCGAGCATGGTGCGCTGCTCGGCCTGGACCGCCGGGATCTGGAGCGCCGCCGCCGGCTCCGCGGTCACCACGTGCCAGCCCAGCCGGGCCGTCGGGCCGCGCTGGGCCAGCGGCGCGGCGGCGTCGACCGACGGGCCCGAGGACGTGCGCGACACCGCCGAGGCCGCGGTGCCGACGGTGCCCGGGGCGGTTCTGGTGGCTCGGACGAGGCGGTTCAGCCCGGACTCGGGCAGCGACTGGAAGGCGCGGTAGCCCACGCTCGACGCCAGCACCTTGTCCTCGCCGTCGGTCACCCAGACGCTGCCCAGCTTCGGCCGCTGCAGCGTCGAGTTGAGCACCTTCACGTCGATCTCCCCGAACAGGACCGTGCCGGTGGCCGCGGTCCCGCCCCCGACGCCGGGGACGGGGGTGTAGGCGGCGATCGCCGGGAGGCGGCCCGAGGTGTTCACCGTGGTGATCCCACTGCCGCCGGGCACCTCGGTGAGGGTGCGCAGCGGTGCGTCACCGACCCTCAGCGTGGTGTCGCCCGAGCGGTCGAGGAGGTACAGCGAACGGTACTGCCGGTGGTCGTCGAGGACCCGCCGCAGCAGGTCCTTCTGCTCGGCCGTCTTGCGGCCCGGCAGCGCCGCGGCCGCCTCGCTCAGGTCGGTGTACGACTGGTCCAGGGACTGCCTGAGGCGGTTCGAGGCGATCTCGGTGCGCGTCTGCTGGTCGGCGAGGACCGCGGCCGGTATCGCGGTGGCCGTGTCCGCCCGGTTCAGCAGGAAGATCATCGGTGCGCCCCAGCAGGCCAGCAGCACCACGCCGGCCACGGCCAGCGCCCGGTAGCCCGGTGCACGCCGGCCCGGGACCTCCGCCGCCGGGGCGCTCTCGCCGGCCAGTTGCCGGCGCAGCGCGTCCAGGGCCCGGCCGATGCGGGCCACTTCGCCGAAGCCGTGCACCGGGACCTGCCGGTGCAGCTCCGCCGACGCGGCCTGGTCGCCGCCGCCGGCGCCCTTGGCCAGGCGGCCGGCGGACAGGTACAGCCGCAGCAGGGGGCGCTGGAGGCAGAATCGCAGCGCGAGTCCGAGCAGCAGCGCGAGCCCGACCAGCACCCCGGCGGCACGCAGGGCGAAACCCGAGTGGTCGACGGGGGCCGTCGTGGCGGGCACCGAGTGCGAGGTGAGCACCACCAGGCCGAGACCGTCGTCCCCACCGGTGCCGGCCGCCTCGTCGACCCGGGCCCAGCCGGCCACCGTGCGCCGGTCGCCGGTGGAAGCGCCGAGCAGACTGCCCGAGGCGTCGGCTCCGTCGTCCGACCCGCCTGCCGCGCGGGCCGCCGCCGCGGGCAGGCCGCGATCGGCCGCCGTCCGCGACGCCGTGCCGTGGGCCGCGGTGGCCAGTGTCGCGCCGCTCGCGTCCAGTACCTCGACGGTGCGTCCGTCGCCGTAGGCGGTGACGGCGGGCAGCGCCTCGCGGACCACCAGCAGCCAGGACCGGTCGGGCCGGTCGGCGAGCGGATCCTGGTCGGGGTCGGCCTGCTGCGCGGGCAGCGTGACGCGGGCGAAGTACAGCAGGTTCCGCGGACCGTCCGACGGCGTCAGCCGCGGCGCGATCGCTCCCCGCCCGGATGCCGTCCGGGCGACGTCGACGCCGGCCAGCGGGACGGCGCTGCCGCCCGCTGCGAGCAGTTTGCCGGTGCGCGCGTCGAGCAGGGCGCTGCCCAGGACCGACTTCCGGCCGGACGTCAGCGCTTTGAGCGTCGCCGTGGGCGTGGACGCGGCCGTGGCGGGGTAGGCGTCGGCCGTGCGGCGTACCGAGGCGGCCTCGGCCTCGACGGAGGTGCGCATCGTGAGCGCCGTGTCCGCGGCGATCTGCTGCTCGCCGTCCGGCACGGCTCGCGGAACGCCGCCGACCGGTATGCGGCCGAGGCTCAGCACGGTCACGGCGGCGACGACGAGCAGGAGTACGACGAGGGAGGCTATGGGCGGGCGCACTCCGCCGAGCATCGGCATATCGGCGCGGCGGCGCGTCCGGTGTCGACGCGGCGCCCGGGGCGTGGCGGGCAGGGCTCAAGTCCTTCGTCTGTGGGGCGTGCGCCTGAATGTTCGATAAGGTGAACATCGTAGCGCTTTGGGATCACGCGACTCCGCCCCGCCCCCCAGGTGTGTCCAACACGACAGCCGGCCGGCTCCCGCGCGGCCCACCACGCGGGTGGGCCGCGGGCATGGGGATCAGCGCACGAACGAGATCTCCGGATAGGACTTGCTGGGTCCGTCGAGCAGGGAGCTGTGCTGGCCGCGCAGATGCTGGTCGAAGAAGGCGGCCAGGTAGACCCGCTGGATCTGGACGGCCCTGCTGGGGTCGATCGTGCCGTACCGCTCCTGGAGCTGGGCCTTCGACAGCCCCAGCAGAGCCGCCTCCTGAGGCACCATCCACTCCTGGTCGCTGAACGACAGGTGCGCCGAGCCGCGGAGCTGGAGGTCGAGCCGGGACCCGGTCAGATGCGACCACAGCGTGCGCCACGACGAGTCGGTGTTGCGGTTGTGGTAGCCGGAGCTGAACAGCAGGAAGGGGCGGCTCAGGTTCTTGCTCGGAGCCGTCCCGAAGAGCTGGCCGTCCAGGTTGGCACCGGCGTCGATCCGGCTGTCCAGCTGCATGGAGTCGACGACCGCCGCGCCGCCCAGCGACCAGCCGAACATCCCGATGTGCGCCATGTCCACCGACTTGGTCAGCCCGGTGGGGAGGGTCGCGTGGTGATTGTCGGGATTGCCCCCCTTGCTGATCTGGCCGAGCGCGTCGATGACGAACTTCATGTCGGCCGCGCGCACCTTGAGCGTGTCGGAGGAGTACGTACCCGCCGGCATCTTGTTGACCTCGAGCCGGTCCCCGGGGAACTGCACCTCATTGGCGTCGTGCGTGTGGTCGACGGCCACCACGAGGTAGCCCCGGCTGGCGAGGTCCTGGATGAGCCCGGTGCCCATCGCACGGTCCGAGTGCAGCCCGGTCGAGTACAGCACGACGGGCAGCTTGCCCAGCGAGGTCTTCACCGGTGCGAGAACGTGGCCGGCGGTCCTCGGCAGGGTCACCTGCTGGGGCGACAGCCCGCGCGAGGCGAGGAAGGAGGCACCGGAGATCGACGGCATCCACGGTGCCTGGTAGTGCCCGGACGTCGCGGTCGCCGGGTAGAAGAGCGACACCATCAACTCGCGCTGCTTGCCCGCCACGTACGGGTCCTTGCGGCTCTTGTCGACCAGGTGCAGTCCGACCATGCCGACACTGTGCTGACCGGTCGGCGCGGGCATCGTGAGCTGCAAGGGGGCACGAGCCGCGCGCGGCGCCGCGAACCCCTCGGAACGCTTCGCCTGGTGGTGCGGCGCCGGCGCGTCGTTCTCCGGCGCCCAGTCCGGGAGCTCGTCGTCCTGTGCGAGCGAGAAGGTGTCGTCGGCCGAAACGCCGGGGGCCTTGCCCGCGGCCGACGCCGGCGCCGCGCTCACACCCAGGGCGAGAGCGACCACACTCGTCGAGCCGGCCGCTGCGGCGATCGCTTTCCGAATGTGGCGCGCGCGGACATGTCTCACGAAACCCCCTAGGCGATGGGCGACCGCAGAACGGGCGGTCGACTTTCGCATACCGTACCGTCACCGCGGCGGCCGCAGGCGCCCTCCCCGGACAACCGCCTCCCGCAGCAGGTCAGCAGGCCCCTTCGTCCTGCCAAGGGCCCCAAGCCGCACCGGGCTTCTCGTTCTGGGTCCACCACTTGGCCTTCCAGTTGTGCCCGCCGTACGCGGCCTCGTCACCGGCGACGTACACCGAGGCCGCGCTCCAGGCCGGCTTGCACGTGGTCGAGGGCGGCGGCGAGGTGGGGCCGGTCGGCGTGGGGGTGGGAGTGGGGGTGGGAGTGCCGGTGGGCGGCGTGGCGCCGGCGAACTTCACGGAGAACTTCGCGAAGTCCCACGCGTTCTGCGCCACGCTGGAGCAGGTGCCGGAGGTGCGCCCGCCGTTGTCCGCAGGGGTGCACTGCCGGTCGCGGTTGAGCGACCAGAAGGTGAAGCGGTCCATGTGGTGGCTCGTCGCGTAGTCGAGCACCGTCTGGAAGTCGGCCTGGGGGAACATCTCGCCGGTGTCGCTGCGCCCGTTCATGCCCGAGAATCCCTCGTGGGCGTAGGCGGTGGCCTGGTCCCAGCCGAAGGTGGACTGCAGGATCTGGTTGAAGTTGGTCAGTGCGGAGGTCTGCGAGGCGGCTCCGTTGAACCCGCCGTCGAAGGGCATGATCGAGAAGTTGTTCGGGGTGAAGCCCTGCGACTTCGCCTCGAGCAGCATCTGCTTGCCGAACCATCCGGTGCCGTCGGCGGTGCCGGCCGTGGTCACCGAGACGTAGAGGCCGGGGTTGTTCTGCTGGAGGATCTTGGCGGCGCCGATCTCGTTGTGGACGGCCGCCGTGTTCTCGTACTCCGGCTCCTCCAGGTCGAAGTCAATGGCGTGCAGGCCGTACTTGGTGATGACCTGCTGGTACGCGGCGGCGGTCGAGGCGGGGTCGGCGCACGCCTGGCCGAGCTTGGTGCCGCCGTACCCGCCGATGGAGACGGAGACGTCACCGCCCCTGGCGCGGATGGTGTCCACGACGCCCTTCACCTTGGTGTCCGAGGCGACGGGCGCCGTACCGTCCCAGGTCGGCGAGCAGCCGCCGCCGTTGGGCGCGAGGACGAAGGCCAGCTGGAAGGCCTTCAGGCCGGTGGCGTCCATGATGGCGGCGGCGCTCGGCGGGTCGTTGTCGAGCGGCATCAGGTACGGGGCGGCGGCGTACCAGCGGTTGTCGAGCACCGTGGTGGCGCCGGAGGCGCTGGTGGCGACGAGGGCGGTGGTCCCGGCGGCCACGGCGGTGACCGCCGTGGCGGCGGCCATGCAGGCGTGCAGACGTCTCACAGTGAGCCTCCTGGCGGGGGGAGCCCGGTCGAAGTCCGGGGTCGGGCTCAGCCTGCGGAGATGAGCGTGACACGTCAACGAGTTGGACTAGACCAAAGAATGAATTGGTCTGGACCATACGTGTGCTTTACCGACGGGCCTTTGCCGAAGGGCCTCCGCGACGGGTCGCTGCCGGTGGGCGCCCGGCGTCGTCGGCGAATGGCCGCTTTGCGTGAAAGTGATTGAAAGGCTCATTGACGGTGCACGTTCGTGCAATCTAGCGTTCGAATCGCGGTGCACGAACGTGACACGTCACCGTCCCCCTGCCCTGCGTCCGCAGACGCGCCCGGGGAGTACGTCCCCCGCTGGGCCGGGGGCGGGAAAGGAAGCCTGTGCGCAGAAGAACCTTCCTCACTGCTGCGGCCTCGCTCACCGCGGCCGGCTGCACCTCCTCGGGCGGCTCGGCCGGGCGGGGCGGCAGCCATCTGACGTACGGCGTCTGGGACGTGGCGCAGCTGCCCGCGATGCGCAAGGCGGCGGACGCGTTCGAGCGGAGCCGCCCCGGGGTGTCCGTGGACGTGCAGCTCACGCCGAACGGCACCTACTGGACCAAGCTGCGCACCGCCTGCACCGGCGGTTCGGCGCCCGACGTCTTCTGGATGAACGGCCCGAACTTCGGCCTGTACGCCGACGCGGGGCAGCTCCTGCCGCTCGAGACCGAGGGCCCCGACGCCGTGCTCGACCCCGCCGCCTTCCCCGCGGACCTCGTCTCCCTGTACCGGTGGAGGAACGTGCAGTACGGGGCGCCCAAGGACTTCGACACGGTCGCCCTGTGGTTCAACAAGGAGCTGTTCGACCGCGCCGGAGCCGACCACCCGAACGCCGACTGGACCTGGCAGGACCTGATCGAGGGCGCCGAGCGGGTCACCGACCGGCGACGCGACGTCTACGGCATCGCCGCCCCGGTGTGGGCGCAGGAGAACTACTACGACTCCATCGCCCAGGCCGGCGGATACGTCATCTCCGAGGACCGCACGACGTCGGGCTACTCGGACCCGCGCACCGTCGAGGGCCTCCGCCTGTGGACCGACCTCATCCATCGCTACCAGGCCGCGCCGACCCTGCAGCAGCTCACCGACACGGACCCCACGCAGATGTTCCAGGCCGGGCGGGTCGCCATGATCCAGGACGCGTCCTACGACGCGGCCGCCTACTGGAAGGACCCGCAGTTCCGCGCGAAGGTCGGCGTGGTGCCGCTGCCCCGCGGGCGTCGCCGGGCGACCGTCATCCACGGCCTGGGCAACGTCGTCTACGCCCGCACCCCGCACCCCGAACTGGCCCGTGACTTCGTCCGCTTCCTCTCCGGCGAACCGGCCTCGCTGCTCCAGGCCCGGCACGGCACGGCCATCCCGGCACACCAGGGCACCCAGCAGCCGTGGACCGAGGCGATGCCGCGCTTCGACCTGAAGGTCTTCCTCGACGCCGTCGACTACGCGGTCCCCTATCCCACCTCCGCCAACACCGCCGCCTGGGGACACAAGGAGCAGCAGATCCTCGCCCGGGCCTGGAGCGGTGACGAGAGCGTCGAGGCTGCGGCCGACCGGCTCGCCGAGGCGATGAACCTCCTGCTCGACCAGGAAAGGAGCTGACGGCCATGGCTCCCCGAGCGACCGTGACCGCCCCGCCCGTCGCACCGCCACCGGCCCCGGACGACGGCGTCCGCCGCACGGACACGCCGCGCGACCAGCGCCGGCGCGAGCGACGCTTCCACCACCGCGACAAGTGGTGGGGCTACGCCTTCATCGCGCCGGCCGGCCTCGGGCTCGCCGTCTTCTACCTCTGGCCGGTCGTCCAGACCCTGTACTACAGCCTCACCGAGTGGGGCGCCTTCGGCGGCACGACCTGGATCGGCCTCGACAACTACCGCACCCTCGTCTCGGACACCGAGTTCTGGCAGGCGCTCACCAACACGCTCGTCTACACGGTGCTGGTGCTGCTCGGCATCCCGCTGTCCCTGCTGCTCGCCGCCCTGCTCAACCTCAAGGGCATGCGCGGAGCCGGCGTCTACCGCACGCTCTACTTCCTGCCGGTGGTCACCATGCCGGCGGCCGTCGCGGTGGTGTGGCGCTGGCTGTACAACGGCGACGTCGGCATCCTCGACCAGGCCCTGTCCGCCGTGGGCCTTGACGGGACCTACTGGGTCTCCGACCCGGCCACCGTGCGGCTGGCCGTCGCCGCGGTCGGCGTGTGGATGACCGTGGGCTACAACATGATCCTGCTGCTCGCCGGCCTCCAGGGCATACCCCAGGACTACTACGAGGCGGCGTCCCTCGACGGCGCGGGCCGGGTGCGGCAGTTCTTCTCGGTGACGCTGCCGCTGCTCAGTCCCACGCTGTTCTTCACCACGGTGCTCTCGGTGATCCAGTCGCTCCAGGTGTTCGACCTCATCTACCTCATCCTCGGCGCCAACACCAACGTGGGCCTCACCAACCCGGCGTACAGCCAGGGCCAGACCGTCGTGATGCTGTTCTTCCAGAAGTCGTTCTTCGACAACCAGCGCGGCTACGGCGCCGCCATCGTGAGCGTCCTCTTCGTGCTCATCATGGCGCTCACGGTGCTGCAGTTCCGGCTCCAGAAGAAGTGGGTGCACTATGCCTAGGCGCGAGCCGGTCCCGGCCGTCAGCGAGTCGGGGACCGGTACCCGGGTGCGGCGGGGCCGCCTGTGGCCGGCGCACGTGGCGCTGTCCCTCGGCGCCGTCGTCACGGTCTTCCCCCTGCTGTGGCAGGCGCTCACCTCGGTGAAGAGCTACGGCGAGTCCATGCGCGTGCCGCCGACCGTATGGCCCGACCACTGGGACTGGTCGAACTACTCCACCGTCTTCGACTCCGTCCCGCTCACCCACCAGTTCGTGAACACCGTGCTCATGGCGGTGCTGCGCACCGCGGCACAACTCCTGCTGTGCTCGCTCGCGGCATACGCCTTCGCCCGGATCCGGTTCCCCGGCCGGCAGGGCATCTTCTACGGGTTCCTCGCCGTCCTCATGGTCCCCGGCCAACTGTTCCTGCTTCCCCAGTACGAGATCATGCAGAACCTCGGCTGGCTCAACTCCCTGCAGGCACTGGTGGTGCCCGGCATGTTCAGTGCCTTCGGCACCTTCCTGCTGCGGCAGTTCTTCCTCGGGCTGCCCGAGGAGATCGAGGAGGCGGCGCGGCTGGACGGTGCCAACCCCTTCACCGTCTACTGGCGGATAGCCCTGCCCCTGGCCCGGCCTGGACTGCTCGCCCTGGGCATCCTGACGTTCCTGTGGTCCTGGAACGACCTGATGTGGCCCCTCGTGGTGAACACCGACCCCGAGGCGATGCCGCTCTCCGCAGGACTCGCCTCGCTCCAGGGCGCCCACCTCACCGACTACCCCGTCCTGATGGCCGGCTCCCTCCTGGCGACGCTCCCGGTGATCGTCGTCTTCATGGTGATGCAGCGCCAGTTCATCCAGGGCATCGCCTTCTCCGGCATGAAGGGCTGAACCATGACCGACACCCCCACCTCCACCTCCGCGGGGGACCTCCGCCTGGCCGTCATCGGCCTCGGGCTGCGGGCCTCGGTGGCCCGGCACGCGCACCGGCCGGGGGAGGGCCAGGCCGTGGTCGCCGCCGTCGACACCGACCCGCGGGCGCACCGGCGGGCCCGGGAATGGTTCGGCGACGAGGTGCGCCTGCACACCGGTCATCGCGAGCTGACCTCGGCGGACGTCGACGCCGCGTTCGTCATCACCCCCGACGACACCCACGAGGAACTGGTCGTCGACCTGCTGGAGGCGGGGATCCCCGTCTTCGTCGAGAAGCCGCTCGCCATCACCACCGCCGGCTGCGACCGCGTCCTCGACACCGCCCGGCGCACCGGCACCCGGCTGTACGTCGGGCACAACATGCGGCACATGCCCGTCGTCCGCACCATGCGCGACCTGATCCGGCGCGGGGAGATCGGCGAGGTCAAGGCGGTCTGGTGCCGCCACTTCGTCGGGCACGGCGGGGACTTCTACTTCAAGGACTGGCACGCCGACCGCCGCCGGACCACCAGCCTCCTGCTGCAGAAGGGCGCACACGACCTCGACGTCATCCACTGGCTCGCGGGCGCGTACACCGAGCACGTCACCGCGCTGGGCGGACTGACCGTCTACGGCGACCTCCCGGACCGCTCCGGCCAGCCGGCCGGCGCGGTGATGCCCGACTGGTACGACCCGGAGAACAACTGGCCGCCGCGCTCGCTGACCGGTCTCAACCCCGTCGTCGACGTGGAGGACCTGTCCATGATGACCATGCGCCTCGAGGGAGGCGTGCACGCCTCCTACCAGCAGTGCCACTACACACCCGACTACTGGCGCAACTACACGGTGATCGGGACGGAGGGGCGGCTGGAGAACTTCGGCGACCACGGCGACAGCGCCGAGGTCCGGGTCTGGAAGCGCCGCAGCGGCTACCGCACCGACGCCGACCTCGTGGTGCCGATGCCCGAGCAGCCGGCCGGCGGACACGGCGGCTCCGACCCCCTGCTCGTCGCCGAGTTCCTGCGCTTCATCCGGGAGGGCGGCGCGACGGACACCAGCCCGGTCGCCGCCCGTGAGGCGGTGGCGGCGGGCTGCGCGGCGACCGAGTCACTGCGCAGTGACGGCAAGCCGGTCACGGTACGCCGACCTCGACCGGAGGTCATCCGCTACTTCGAGCGGGGCCAGCGGGAACCGCTGCCCGACACGGCCGTCCGGCGGTAGACCGCCGTCACCTCCCGGCCGGGCTGCGAGGGCGGGTCCAGTACGCCAGCGTTCGCCATCGGAAGGGTGAGGCCGCCCCCCGCCCCGGCACCGCCGCACCCCCGCGTCCGCTACCATCGAGCGCGCCCCGCGCTCGCACCGGCCCGCCACTCGCACCATCTCGGCACCCAGGTATCCATGCCCCTTGAACCGCTCAAAACCCACCGCGTGCCCCGGGTGCCCAGATCCTGGTGGCCGGCGCTGCGCCGCACGCCCCTTTCGCTGTGGAACGACGACGTGACGGACGACGCCGCGGCCCTGACGTACTACTCCATTCTCGCCGTGCTCCCCGCGCTCCTCGTCACCGTCGTCGCCTTCGCCCGTATCAGCCCGGAGACCGCCCGCTCCCTGATCGAGCACGTGACGGCGTACGCGCCCGGCCAGTCCGGGAACCAACTCCACGACGTTCTCACCCGCATGCTCACGGAGAACTCCACGGCATGGTCGCTGATCGGCGCCGGCGCCGCCAGCGCCGTGTGGCCCGCGTGCAGCTACCTGGCGGTGTTCCGCCGCTCACTGCACCGCATGCACCGCGCCCCGGATCGCCACACCGTCATATCGCGGGCCCACCACATCGTGCTGACGGCGCTCGCTCTGCTGGGACTGCTCGTGCTCACCGCGTTGGTGCTCGTGCTCAGCGGCCCCGTCATCGACGGCATCGGCCGGGCTCTCCACCTGGACGCAGGGGTGTCCGCCACATGGCGGGTGCTGCGCTGGCCAGCCCTGCTCGCCCTCGTCGTGGCACTCGTGTGGGTCGTCTTCCGAACCGGCCCCGGACAGGCCCGACGCAAACGGCACAGCCTGCCCGGCGGCGTGCTCGCCGCGCTGCTCTGGCTGCTCGCGACGGCGGGCTTCACCCTCTACACCGACGTGATCGGAACCTACAGCCAGCTCTACGGCTCCGTGGCCGGCGTCATCGTCTTCCTCGTCTGGCTGTGGCTGTCCAACCTGGCCCTGCTGACCGGGGCACAGTTCGCCGCGGAACTGGCCAAGGGGAGCGACGAGGCTCGCGAACAGCCCGATCCGGCCGCCGCGCCGGGGTCGGCGACGCCCTGATCGCCGGGCCTTGGCCCCCAGCCTTGCCGACGGTGGGGTGTGTGGTGTTCACGGTGGTGCTTCGCTGTCGTCGGGGTTGTGGTTGTTGTCGAGTTGGAGGAGGGCGTGGAGGGTGGCGTTGAGGATGTTCCAGCGTTCGGGTGGGAGGTTGTGGGCTTGGCGTAGGGCGATGCCGCGGATGTCGTGAGGGGTGGCGGTCGTGGTGGGTGGCGTGGGGGGTTTGAGGGTGGTGAGGAGGTGTTGGAGGGTGTGATGGAGGGCTTGGGGCGCGGGGCGGGTGAAGAAGGTTTCGCCCTGGTCGATGTGAAAGACGGTGACCAGGCCGTGGAGGAGTTCGACGCTGGGCATCTTTTGGCCGGCGCAGACTTGGCGGGCCCAGTAGGTGGAGATGCCGAGTTGGCGGGAGATGTGGGCGGCGAGGTCGGACATGGGCCGGCCGGTGTGGGCGAGGTGGGCGTCGGCGAGGGCTTTGATGCGGTTGCGTACGCGTTCGCTGACGGTGTCAGGGGGCGGCCGGCGGCCTTCGAGGAGGGCGCGGACGGTGTCTTCGGGCAGGGCGGTCTGGGCGGACAGTTTTTGGGGGTCGAGCACGTCCGCGGGGTGGATGCCTCGTTGCTGCAGGAGGGTGTGCAGTTGGTTGAGGGTGTCTGCCAGTGGGGGGTCCGGCTCCACCGGGTTCCTTCCTTGGGGCCAGGGGTGTGAGCAGGGGCGACGCGGGCGGCACTTTATCGGCTGCCGGCATGGTTGTTCAACGGGCGTTGCCTGGTGGGTGGTTTGCGGCGGTCTGAGTGCGACAGATCTGCTGTGGGACGACGTCCGGAACTTGTTCGCCCCTGACCTGATGGCGTCGCTGCCGGATGCCCGGGTCGCAGTTCGGCGATGGTCTCGTCGGTGAGCTCGATGCCGCGCAGGGTGTGTTCGGCAGCCGCTTATCGAAGACCCGCTTGCCTGCCATGGTCAGCGCAGTTCCGTGCTGTCCCGGCCTAGTTGGCGTGTCACCAGTTACCGGCATCCACGTTACGAAGAGCCTCCCAGCGAGCTGGTGGTCCTGCCTCTATCAGCGGTCTACCGATGCCTCCGGGCCGGTGACACCACCCCCCCCGGACCATGCGAACTAGAGGGGGGAACAGTCATGCCGGACCGGAGGCCGGGAGCCCCATTGCGGGCTACGAAGACGGTAACGGGGGGCCTTTGGTGCGGTGCCGGGTCCGCGTACGGGTGGCGGACTGTCCGCGGGGCCCCGCCCCATCCCGCATGGGGCGTTGTCGGCGGGGTCGGTGGAGCGTGCCGTGGGGGTTGTGGGGGTTGTGGGGGTTGGAGGGTGGGTGGAGGGGTGCTTGAGGCGTTGGGGTTGTGTGTTGTGGGGGCGGGGTCGGGTTTTCCACACTGGGGGCTTGGGTGTTGTGGGGCGGTCCGGGGGGTGTGGTTCTGGGTTCTGGTTCCGGTCGTTTCCTGTGTTTCTTTTCTTGTGTTTCTTTGTGTGTTTGTGGGGGGGGTGGGGGTTGTGGTGGGTTGTGTGGGGGTGGTGGGGCGTGGGGGGTTGGGGGGTGTGGGGGTGGCGGGGGTGGTGGAGTTTCGGTTGTTGGGGCCGGTGTGTGTGGTGCGGGCGGGGGTGGAGGTTCCGTTGTCGGGGGTGAAGATCCATACGGTGCTTGCGGTGTTGTTGCTTGCGCGTGGTGGGCTGGTGGGGGATGGCCGGCTGAGTGCTGCTTTGTG